>DAIOUV010000035.1:0-38707 GCA_036759345.1 Acidobacteriota bacterium
GCGACAACCGGTTTAGGAAACCAGTGCTCTATCCAACTGAGCTACGGGCCCCCGGGGGGCAGGAGTTGATTCTCGCATGCCGGATTCGACACAATGCCTCTCGTGAAGAAGAAGCACGAGAACGGCCCCGCCCCTGACGTGAAGGAGAACCGCCGGGGGAATCGCGAGAAATTCGTGATTCCGATCGGCATGCGCGTCGGCGGGAGGCCCTTGACGGCGGGTTGCACGCTCAACGTCGGCGAGGGCGGAGCGCTTCTCATTTGCTCGGAGGACCTGCCGATCGGCACCGAGATGCAGGTGACGAACCTCCGCTCGGACGAGTTCTTCACATGCCGGGTCGTGCGGCGCGCGGGATTCCACGAGTCCGGGCGCTTCGGCCTCGGTGTCGAGATCCTGAACCCGGACCGCGAGACGGCCGACGCTCTCGCGGCGGCCGAGCGGAACAAGAAAAAGCGCCGCTAGCCTCTCGAGCGGGGAGATCTCACCCGGGAATCTGCCCGGCTCCCGCTTTTTCGGCCTTCATGTGGAGGACGTGGATGACCTTGCTCGCCCGCACGGCCGCGTTCGTGCCGAGGGGCAGGAAGTCGTCCTCCTGGCGGGCGACGTACTTCGCGAAGCCGTCGGTCACCTCCGTGACGTCGGCGAGCTCGTGGAACATCTCGAATTCGACCGGCTCCGGCAGGCCCTCTACCGTGAGCCGGAACGTGTGCAGGTAGTTGTGTTCCATGAAGGGTCCTCCGGCGGGGATTGTCGCGCAGGCCCGAATCGGGCGCCGACGTCGTATCGTTACGGCCGCTTGAACCCGTCCCAGGCCTCCCGCCGCATCCCCCTTCTCCTCGCCGCCGCGGCGGCCGTGCTGTACCTCGTCGCGGCCGCGGGGCGCGATTTCTGGTCGCCGGACGAGCCGGACTTCGCCGAGCACGTCCGGGAGATGCTCGAGAGGAAGAGCCTCCTTCTCCCCTACGAGAACGGAAAGCCCTATTCGGAGAAACCGATTCTTTTCTACTGGGCGATGGCGGCGACGACGCCGCTTTCGCGAGGGGACGTGCATCCCCTCGCGACGCGCCTGCCGTCGGTTTTCGCGGGGGCCGTGCTCGTCTTCGCGGCCGCGTGGTTCGCAGGGAGGCGGGGCGGCGAACGCGAGGCCCTCGTGGCGGGGGCGGCCACGGCGGTGACGCCGATCGTGTTCTGGCAGGCGCAGTACCTGCAGGTGGACGCTCTCTTTTCCTGCCTCCTGATGCTCGGTTTTCTTTCGTTGTATTTCTTGGAAGGTGAATCGGGCGGTGCGGCCCGGTGGCTCTGGGCGCTCCGGGTGACGCTCGCGCTCGCCGTGTTGACGAAGGGTCCCCTCGCGATCGTCCTCGTGGGGCTCGTCGTGCTTACCCGTTGTGCGATGGCCCGGTCGACGAAACTCCTGCGCGACCTGCACCCCTTTCGAAGCGCGATCTTCGTGGCCCTGCTCGTCGTGCCGTGGTACGTCTTCGCGGCGCGCGCGGGCGGACCCGTCTACGCCTACGACCTCGTCGTCAACCAGAACTGGAACCGCTTCTTCGAGGCGTTCGATCACATTCAGCCGTGGTGGTTCTATTTCGAGAGCATGTGGAGCGACTTCTTCCCGTGGACGGCGCTCGCGCTCGCGGGCGCCGTCGTGCTGGGACGCGCCGGGTTGTTCCGGGCGCGCCCCGAGCTCGCGTTCTCGGCGACGATATGCGCCGTATGCTTCGTCTTCCTGTCGAACTCACAGGCCAAGCAGGGGAAATACTTGCTCGTCGCATATCCCTTTGCGGCGGTCCTCGTGGCGGCGTTCGCCGTGGAGGCGGAGCGGCGGGCGGCGGAAGGCGGGAGCGCGGCTCTCCGGGCGGTGAGGGGCTGGGTCGCGATCGTCGCGATCCTTCTCCTGGCGGCGGCGGGAGCGCTTCTCCCGGTATCGCGCCGGTATGCGCCCGAGCAGGCCGGTCTCGCGCCGTTCGTCGCGATCCCGCTCGCCCTCGGAGCCGCCGTGACGCTCGCCGTCCTTGTGCGGCGGCGGCGAGAGGCGGTTCCGGCGCTCCTCGCTCTCGCGGCCGCTCTCGCGGCCGGGGAGGCCGCCGCGGGCGCGGTGGTCTTCCCGGCGATCGACGTCCTGAAGACGGGGCGGCCCTTCTACGAGCGCCTCCGGCCGCGCGTATCGCACGGCGAGCCGCTCGCGTATTTCGGCGGCACGTACCGGTGCTACCCGATCCTGGTGCTGAGGCGGAAGACCGAGCACTTCCGGACGGACGCCGCGCTCGCCGAGTGGGTCGAGAGGACCCCCGGCGCCCTCGTTCTCGCCGACGGGAGCGAACGGCGGCACTGGACCGATGCGCGTCTCTCAGACCTCCTCGTGCTCGACCGGCAGCGCGTGGGGGGCGACGAGGCGCTGCTGCTGGGCCGGCCATGACGTGGCTTGGTGATTCTCGCGGCGATTCTCTCCGCGATTCCCTCGAGTTTTCGGAAGCTCCGGCGCGCCATTCCGGACGGCACGAGGTCGTGGACGCGGTCCTCGCGCGGGGCGGCGAGCGGATTGCCGTGGTCGTCAAGAAGGTGCCGCTCGATCTCAGGCAGCGCCTGACGACCCCCAAGGCGATGCGCTCCCTCGCGACGGCGCGGGCGCTCATCGCCCGCGGACTCGCAACTCCCGAACCGCTCGCGGCCGAGGTCGTTGGAAACGAGAGCTGGTACGTCGCCAGAAGGCTCGAGAACGCGTCGCAGATCCGCGTCTGGTTCCTCCACCGCGACGATTCCAGCCACCCGCGCCCTCCGCTGCCGTTTTCCTTCGAAGATGTCGTCGAGGCCCTCGGCAAACTCGCGCGACGCATGCACGACGCGGGCGTGTTCTTTCGCGATTTCACGGATGGGAACGTCCTCGTGACCGAGAAGGCCGGCGAGGCCATGCTGTGGCTGGTGGACCTGAACCGAGCCCGGGTGGGCGACGGCCCCGTCCCTCCCACCTCCCGCTATCGGGACCTCGCGCGTCCCGGACTGAACCGTTCCGAAGACACCAACCTGTTCCTTTCCAGCTATTTCAGTCCTGGTCCGGTGCCGAAGCGCGCCCTGAGTACCGTGCGGTTGCTGCGCGGGAGGATCGTCGTCTGGGACGATTTCAAGGTCTTCGCGCGGCCTTGGAGGCGGTGAGGACGGGGGAGGGCTATCCTCACTGCCCACAGGCGGATGCGCGTAAACCGAAGGCCGGCGAGGCGCGTCCAAGAGCCGTGAGCGGATCCGCACTCGCCCCCGTCCTGGCGTTCCCCGGAAGGAATGGAGCTCATCCTCATGAGAGACACGCGGGCCTCGTGAACGACGACGAGCGCGTCATGAAGCGGGAGCGAGAGTCCGAGATTCTCGCGCGCGTCGTCGCGGGCGACGTGGAGGCCTTCGAGTATTTCGTCGTGACCTATCAGAAGCGGATCACGCGCTTCATCTACACCCTCCTGCGCGATCCCACCGACGCCGACGGCGTCGCGCAGGACGTCTTCGTGAAGGCCTTTCGCGCCCTGCCGGAATTCAAGGGGCAGTCGGCCTTCGAGACGTGGCTCACGCGCATCGCGATCAACGCCGTGCGCGATCACATCCGCCGCCGCCGGCCCGTCGTGTCCTTTTCCGAGTTGCACGCCGACGAGGACGACGACGGCCCCGATCTTCCGGCGGCCTTCGATCCCGCCGATGGCACATCGCCCGAGCGGGATCTCCTGTCGAAGGGCATCCGCCGCCGGATCGCCGAAGCGCTCGTGGCGCTGTCCCCGCGCCAGCGCGCGGTCTTCGTCATGAAACACTACGAGGAAAAGTCCATCGCCGAGATCGGGGAAGCCACCGGGCTCGACGAGGGGACGATCAAGTCGCATCTCTTTCGCGCGGCGCGCAAGCTGCGCGAGCGTCTGGAGGACCTCCGATGAACGCCACGCGCCACCTCGGCTCCGACGAGATCGTCGAACGCGTCTTTCCCGCCGACGACCGCCCGATCGCCGTGCCCGGTCATCTCGCCACCTGCGCGGAGTGCCAGGAGCGGGTCGCCAACCTGCGCGAGGCGTGGCTCCTCGACCGGGGTGCCGTGAGCGGGGCCGTGGACGATCTTCCGTCCGAGTTCTGGGAGGCGCAGGCGGCTGCCACGATGGCCACGGTGCGTTCCGGCGCCGGCGCCCCGGAGGAAACCCCGGGGGCCGAGGTCCGTGTGTTTCCGGCGCGCGCGCGCGGAATCCTCCGCCACCCCGTTCTCGCCCTCTCGAGCCTGGCGGCCGCGCTGCTCCTCGTCGGCGGGCTTTCGCTCATGCGCTCCGGCAGGGCGGTGCCCGCCGTGCGGACGGCGGCGGTCAAGTCCATGGAAAAGACACCGGCCCTCGTGAATGACGCCTCCGACGACGAGCTCCTCGTCTCGATCGACCGCGTGCTCGAGGACTCCTCGCTCGCCGGATTCCCCATGGAGGAGACCCTGTGAGAAAGCTCGCCGCTACCCTGTTCGTGCTCGCCGCGGCCGCCCTCGCGTGGCCGGCCGCCGCGCAGATGCCAGAAGGGCCTCCCGGAAAATGGTGGAAGCGTCCCGTCATCGCCCGGATGCTGAACCTGTCGCCCGAACAGCAGGGCAAGCTCGAGGACATCTTCTCCCGGCGCCGCCGCGAGTTCGTCGACCTCAAGGCCGACGTGGAACGCCGTCAGATCGACGTCGAGGAGCTCATCGCGAAGAAGGATTCAGACCCGAAAAAGGTCGCGGCATCCGTGGATGTCATGGAACAGTCTCGCCTCAGGCTGCGCAAGGCCGTGACGATGATGTTCCTCGAGCAGAAGGACGTCCTGTCGGCGGCGCAGTGGCAGCAGTTCCTCGCCGGGCGCGACGAATGGCGCAGGGAACGCCGCCAACGCCTCGCCCCGCGGCCTCCCGCCGAGCAGAGGCCCGTGGAGCCGCCTCCGGATCGCTGAGACTCGCCTAGAATCGGGCATGGAGGAAATCCGCATGAAGAGAATGTTCGCGCCCGCCATTCTGTCCGTCTCCCTTCTCGCCTCTCCTGCCGCTCTCGCCCAGGCTCCCGCGGCCCTGCAGAGCCCGGCCGGGTCCGCGAGCGGCGCCGCCGGCGCGACCAGGATCACGCTCGAGTACCACCGGCCTTCCGTGAGGGGCCGCGAGATCTGGGGCGGCCTCGTGCCGTATGGCCAGGTCTGGCGGCTCGGAGCGAACGAGGCTACGACGATCGCCTTTTCCACGCCGGTGAAGGTCGAAGGCACGGATGTGCCCGCCGGCACCTACGCGCTCTTCGCGATTCCGGGCAAGGACAAATGGACGTTCATCGTGAACAAGAACGCGAAGCAGTGGGGTGCCTTCAAGTACCAGCAGACAGACGACCTGCTACGCTTCGACGTCGTCCCGCAGCCCGGGAACGCGGTCGAGACGATGACGTTCTCGATCGCCCCGAAGGCGCCGACCTCCGCGTCGGTCGAGATGGAATGGGCGAAGGTGAAGGCCGCCTTCAACGTCACGGGGGCCGCGGCGAAATAGCGCGTCTTCGGGGGGCGGGGGTGCCGAGAGCCTTCGGCGCCCCGCCGCGTCCCCGGGCGGCCGCGAGCGCGAAGAGCGCGAGGAGCCCCGGCAAGGCGAGAAAGACCGCGTAGGGGATGCGGGTGCCGCCGCCCGCCTGCAGGCGGTACTGAAGAGCCGTGGCGCCGCCCACGAGAAGCGCGCCCGGCACGAGGCGCAGCGGCTTCCAGCGCGCGAAGACGACGAGCGCGAGCGCGAGAAAGCCGCGCCCCGCCGTGACGCCCTCGACGAACGTCGGCGACACGGTCAGGACGAGGAGCGCGCCGCCCAGCGCGCCCAGCGCGCCCGCGAGGACGGAGGCGGCCGTTCGGACGAAGACGACCGAGCCGCCCATCGCCTCGAGCGCGAGCGGGTTCTCGCCCGCGGCCACGAGGCGGAGGCCCGGCCGCGTGCGTTGGAGAAACACCTGCAGGACGGCGGGAACGAGAAAGGCCCCGACGACCGCTGCCGGAAGGCCGAAGACGAAGGGCGGCAGCGTCCTGATCTCGAGGACCGAGCCGGTCGCCCCGGCGAGCAGCCGGTACGAGAACGCGGTCCCGCCGGCCGCCACGAGGTTCCAGGCGGTGCCGACGAGAATCGGGTCCGCGCGGCCCGCAACCGCGAAGGCCGCGAACGCCGCCCCCGCCACGAGGCCCGCGCCGGCGGCGGCGAGGAGAGCGGCGTGGGGATTCGCTCCGGACCGCGCCGCCGCGAAGGCCGCGAACGCGCCGATGAGCATCGTGCCCTCGAGCCCGATCTGGATCGAGCCCGCGCGCTCGAGGAGCAGCTCGCCCGCCGCCGCGAGCAGGAGCGGCGCGGCGAGGAGGAGCGTCACGGCCACGAACCCGCTCACGGCTCGTTCCCCGTCTGGCGCGCGCGCGCCGCGAGGACCGCGAGGACGAGGACGCCAGGCACGATCGTGGCGAGGGCGCCCGGAACCCCGGTGTCGCGCTGCATCGCGGACGACCCGGCGCCGAGGCCCGCGAAGAGCACGGCCGACGCGGCCGCCGCGAGGGGATTCGAGCCGCCGAGGAGCGCCGCCGCGATCCCCGTGTAACCCGCTCCCGCCGAGAAGGGGTCGTAGAGGCGGCCCGTCACGGCCAGCACCTCGAGTCCGCCCGCGAGGCCCGCGAGCGCGCCCGACGCCGCGAACGCGAGGAGCCGCAGGCGGGCGCCGGGCAGGCCGATCGCGCGCGCGGCGGCCGGAGCGAGCCCGGTCGCGCGCAGTTTCAGGCCGAGCGGCGTCCTTTCGAGGACGAGCGCAACGAGGAGCGCGAGCGCGACCGCGATGAGGATGGCGGCGGTCGCGCGGCTTCCGGCGACGAGCGGCGCGAAGCGCACGGCTTCCGCGAGAGCGCGACTCTGGGGATAGTCGCCCGCCGGATCCTGGAGGGCCCCACGGACGAGGCCGCTCACCGCGGCTGCCGCGACGAGATTCAGGAGGATAGTGGAGAGGACCTCCGGCACGCCGCGTCGCGCCTCGAGCCAGGCGGCCGGCAGAACCCAGAGCGCTCCCGCGGCGGCGGCCGCCGCCAGGAGCGCGGCGCGCGCGACGAGGGGCGCGCCGGAGAGGAGCGGCCCCACGGCCGCCGCCGCGACGGCGCCGGCGAGGAACTGGCCTTCCAGGCCGATGTTCAGGACGCCGGCGCGAAAAGCGAGGCTGGCGCCGAGTGCGGTGAGGACGAGGGTCGTCGCGCGCGCCAGCGTTTCACCGAGCGCGGCACGCGAGCCGGCGGCGCCTTCGGCGAGGGCGCCGAGCGCGTCGACGGGCGACGCACCCGCGAGAAGAGCGAGAACCACGAGGGCGCCCGCGGCGACCGAGAACGCGACGGCCACGATGGCGAGCCGACGCGCGAAAGGCTCCCGCTTCATCCGGTGACCCCGGCCATCAAGCGCCCGAGAGTCGCGACGGGGGTCGCGGGCGCGTGCGGGGCCGAGAGCCGCCCGCGGGTGACGACGCGGATCGGCGCGCCGAAGAGTTGCGCCTCGTCGGGATCGGCGGTGACGACGAGAGCCGCCGCTCCCATGCGGCACGCTTCGAGTATCCGGTGCCGGACCGCGGCCGCCGAGGCAAGGTCGAGGCCTCGCGTCGGATGAACGGCCACGAGGACGCGGGGAGCGTGCGCCAGCTCGCGGGCGAGGACGAGCTTCTGCTGGTTCCCGCCGGAGAGGGAGCCCGCGGGAGCGGCGGCGGAGGACGCCCGAACGTCGAGGGCGGCGAGCCGCGCCTCGGCGTGAGAGAGCATCGCGCGCCGGTCGAGGAACAGCCGGCCCGGGGGATCGGGGAGCGCGAGATTCTCCAAAATGGACAGCGCCGCGACGAGCCCTTCTTCGCGCCGATCCGCGGGCACGAAGGCGCCGCCCGCCGCGCGAAACGCGAGCGGGTCGCCGCGGCCCGGCAGCCGGACGCCACCGAGTGCGACGTCGCCTTCGAACGGTTCCAGTCCCGCGATCGCGCGCGCGATCGTGTCGGCTCCGTTCCCGTCGATCGCGAGGAGGACCAGCAGCTCGCCGGAGGAGAGGGAAAGAGAAATGCCTTCTGTTCGGACCGCTCGCGACTCGTCTGGCGCGAATCCCGTCAGCTCGAGGCTTGCGGTAGGGTAATTCGCGGCGCTGCGCGCCGCGTGCTTAGAAGGGTGAGTGTCGCCGGCGCCCGCGATCAGGAGTCCACCGATCTCTGCCGGCGTCGTGTCGCTCACGCGGCACGTCTTGACCGTCTTTCCCCGCCCGAGCAGCGTGAGCCGGTCGGCGCCCGCGAAGACCTCCGCGAGGCGATGGGTGATGAGGAGGACGGCCCCGCCCGCCTCCGCGCACGTCCTGAGCGATGCGAAGAGCGTCGCCGTTTCGTCCGGCGAGAGGACGGCCGTCGGCTCGTCGAGGATGAGAACTTCGGGGTCGCTGGCGAGCGCGCCCGCGATCTCGATGCGCTGCCGGGTACCGACGGGCAGCGTGTCGACGCGGGCGTCTGCGTCACCCAGGTCGAAGGCGAAGGCCTTCGCGATCCGCGCGACGCGGGCGCGGCGCGCAGCCGCGGATTCGAAAAACGGCGCCGCGAGATCCAGGAACGCGAGGTTGTCGCCGACGCTCGCCGCGCCGATCAGGAGATCGTGCTGCGGCACGAGAGCAAGACCCGCGTCCCGGGCGTCGCGCGCCCGGTGGAACGCCACCGGCGATCCGTTTCTCAGAATCTCGCCGGAGTCCGCCGGCAGGCGTCCCGCGGCGATCGCGACGAGCGTGGACTTGCCCGCACCGTTCTCGCCGAGAAGGGCATGGATCTCGCCAGGAAGAATGACGAGATTTGCTTCGGAAAGGGCTTGTGTTTCAGCGAAGCGCTTCGAAATCCGCCGGAGCTCGAGCGCTGGCGAGGAAAACGAAGATGAAGATTTCTTGGAAGGGTAAGAGGGAATCAGAAATTTCCCCGCGGGACGACGAACGTCCCTGCCTTGATCTTCTCTTCGGTCGCCTTCGCCTCTTCGACGACGGCAACCGGGACGTCGGCCTTCGCCGTGGGGTTCCAGACGAACGAGATCACGCCGCTCGCGAGGCCGTAGCGCAGCGGCTGGCCGTCGAACTTCCCGTCCTTCACGCGGCGCGCGGTCTCGACGAAGGCGCGCGGCATGTCGATGACGGCCGAGGCGAGGACGGCCGGGGACAGCGCGTTCTGGTCCTTGTTCGTGCCAAAGGCGCGGATCTTCCGGTCCTCGGCGCCCTTGAAGACGCCGAGCGCCGCCGCGTCGGCATTCTGGAAGAGGAAATCGCAGCCCTGATCCGCGAGCGCGAGCGCCGCGGCCTTCGCGCCCGCCACGTCCTCGAACGAGCCCGTGAAGACGGGCCGCGCGGTTCCGCCCGGATGCCCCGCGACGAAGCCCGCCTCGTAGGCGAGGAAGGTGGACTTGATCGAGGGCAGCTCCACGCCGCCCACCATGCCGGCCTTGCCCGTCTTCGTCATGCGGCCCGAGACGAGGCCGCACAGATAGGCCGCCTGCTCGAGCTCGAAGACGATGGGCGCGAGATTCGGGGCCGTCTTCAAGCCGGACGTGGTCACGAAGACCGTCTTGGGATACTCCTTGGCGACGCGCTCGGCGGCGTCCTGAAACTCGAAACCGTGGCCGAACACGAGGTTCGTGCCCTTGGCCGCGTAGGCGCGGAATTGCTCTTCGAATTCCGACGGCGACTTCACCTGGACGTGCGAGACGGACGCGCCCAGATCCTTCTCGATCGCCTTGAGGCCTTCGTACGCGCCCGCGTTCCAGCCGGCGTCGGAGATCGGGCCGGGGGTCAGCAGCGCGACGCTGAATCCGGCGGGCTTCGCCGGCGGCTCGGCCCTGCCGCAGGAGATGACGGCGGCCGCGAAGGCGCCGGCGGCGAGGACGGCGAAGAGGATCAGCGGGCGAGACTTCATGCGCCGATTATGCCGTCGAGACCACTCATCGCGGCGTGACGCTTGCGCTCGACACCGCGACCCGCACGCGCATTCTCGACTTCGTGAGGCCGCTTTCCGTCGGCCTCGACGGCGTCACGAACTAGACGATCGAGCGACCCGCGTCCACGGGGACGACCTGTCCCGTCATGGAGCGGTTCTCGAGAATCGCGATCGCCATCGCCATCAGATCGGCAATGGCGACCTGGCGCGCCAGCGGCGTCTTCGCGACGAGGGCCGCGATCGCTTCCGCGCTCATCTCGGCGGGTGGCAGGACGACGCCCGGCGCGACCGCGTTCACGCGGACGTTCGGGCCCATGGCGACGGCGAGGTTGCGCACGAGGGCGTTGATCGCCGCCTTCGCGGCCGTATGCGGGATGTGCGTCGGCCATGCCTGCGTGGCGGCGACATCCGAGACGAAGAGGATGGATCCGGACGAGCGGGCGAGCGCGGGCGCCGCCGCTTGCGCGAGGAAGAACGCGGCGCGGGGGCCGGCGCGAAACACGGCCTCCCAGTCGTCGACGGTGACGGACGAAAACGGCTTCGGGATCCACGGCGAGGCGGCGTGGACGAGCGCGTCGAGGCGCCCGAACCGGGCGAGGACGGCCGTCACGAGCGCGGCGGGCGCCCCGTCGACCGCAAGATCGGCCTGAAACGCCTCTGTGTCGGCCCCCCCTTCCTTTCTAAGAAAATCGACAGCGCGGCCCGCCGCTTCCGGATCGCTTCTGAAAGAGAGGGCGACCGAATAGCCATTCCGAGCCAGTGCTTTCGCGAATTCGAACCCGAGGCGCTTCGCCCCGCCGGTGACGAGGGCGACCTTCATGCGGGTCCGGCCGCGGCGTCCGGCGCGGGAGACAGCGCCCACCCCGAGAGGCTCGACAAGACGAGCCCCGCGAGAGTGAAAACAGACAAAAGAGTGAGTGCGAGCGCCACGAGACCACTATAATCCGTGCGGTTCAGGCACAAACAGCGGAGGCCTTCCATGACGCCACGGACACTCGTCGACATATTCCGGAGCCTCGCGGACACGCCGAAGCCGGATCTGCTGCTCCACAAGCAGGGCGGGAAGTGGATCCCGATCTCGACGGCCGAGTTCATGGACCGCGTCAAGAGCGTCTCGTGCGCCCTCGAGGGCCTCGGCGTGAAACAGGGTGGGCGCGTGGCGCTGCTCTCGGAGAACCGGCCCGAGTGGGCGATCGTGGACTTCGCCTGCCAGTGCTACGGCGCGGTCCTCGTGCCGATCTTCCCGACGATGGTCGCCGAGCAGGTGGCCTACCTCATGAAAGACTCCGGCACGACCATCGCCTTCGCGTCGACGTCCGAGCAGGCGGCGAAGATTCTCGCGGCGACGGAGACGTCCCCCGAGGTCAAGCAGGCGCTGAAGCACGTCATCGTGTTCGACGCATCGTCGCTCGCGGGCACGACGCCCTACGCGGGCATTCTGGAGACGGGCCGCGCCGCGCACGCGGCCGATCCCTCGGCCTTCGAGAAGCGCGCCGACGCGCGGCAGCCCTCCGACCTCGCGACCCTCATCTACACGTCCGGCACGACGGGGGAGCCGAAGGGCGCGATGCTCATGCAAAGCAACTTCGTCTCGAACGCGGTGGCGGGCTGCTCGGTTCTCCCCTTCGACTCCTCGGCCGTCGCGCTGTCGTTCCTGCCGCTCTCGCACGTTTTCGAGCGTTGCATCGAGTACTGCTACTACCACCGGTCGGCCACGATCGCATACGCCGAATCGATCGACAAGCTGCGCGACAACCTCTCCGAGGTGAACCCGCACCTCTTCGGCGCGGTCCCCCGTGTCTACGAGAAAGTTTACGGGCGCGTGCAGGAGACCCTCTCGAAGTCGTCGCCGGGCAAGCAGAAGCTCTTCGCGAAGGCAATCGAGGCCGGGAAGAAAGTCACGGCGCTCCGCGCGAAGAAGCAGACGCCGAGTTTCGGCCTTGCCCTCGAGCACTTCGTCTACGAGAGGCTCGTGTACCGCAAGGTGCGCGCGGCCTTGGGTTCCCGCTTTCGCTTCGCGATCTCCGGCGGCGCGCCTCTCGCGAAGGAGCTCGCGGAGTTCTTCTGGGCGGTCGGCGTCGAGATCTACGAGGGCTACGGACTCACGGAGACGAGCCCCGTCATCGCGGTCGCCTGCCCTGCGGCGTGGCGGCTGGGCACGGTGGGGAAGATTCTGCCCGGCGTCGAGTGCCGCATCGCGCCTGACGGGGAGATCCTGACGCGCGGGCCGCACGTCATGAAGGGCTACTTTGGCAAGCCAAAGGAGACGGCCGAGGCGATCGACGCCAACGGCTGGTTCCACACGGGAGACATCGGCCGGATCGACGAGGATGGCTTCCTCATGATCACGGATCGGAAGAAGGAAATCCTGGTCAACTCGAACGGCAAGAACGTCGCTCCGGCTCCGATCGAGGGACATTTCAAGGGTCATCCGTTCGTCTCGCTCCCCGTCGTCATCGGTGACCGGCGGAAATTCCTGTCCTGCCTCTTCGTGCCGAACTTCGAAAAGCTCGCGGCCTGGGCGAAGGAGAACGGCCTCGGCAGCCTTCCCATGGACGATCTCGTCAAGGAACCGCGGGTCGTCGCGATCTTCCAGAGCGCCGTCGACGACTGGAACACGGGCAAGCCGCACGAGATGCTCATCAACCGGTTCGCGATCCTGCCGCGCGACCTCTCGATCGAGAGCGGCGAGCTCACGCCGACCCTCAAGGTGAAGCGGCGCATCGTGGACGAGCACTTCAAGCACCTGATCGACGGGATGTACGAGGGGACGGCGGGCTGACCTGGGCGTTCGGGCCGGGAAGCGCGAATCGCATGCGCGTCGTCGTCGCCCTCGGGGGAAATGCCCTGCTTCGCCGCGGCGAACCGATGACGGCCGAGCGGCAGCGCGCGAACGTGCGCCGGGCGGCGGTGGCGCTCGCGCCCGTCGCGAGGGAGCACGAGCTCGTCATCTCGCACGGGAACGGCCCTCAGGTGGGGCTCCTCGCCCTTCAGGCCGAAAGCGGGCTCGACGCCGCGCATTTCCCGCTCGACGTCCTCGGCGCCCAGACCGAAGGAATGATCGGCTACATGATCGAGCAGGAGCTCGGGAATCTCCTGCCGTTCGAGGTCCCGTTCGCGACCCTCCTGACGATGGTCGAGGTTGATCCGGCCGACCGGGCCTTCTCGAAGCCCGACAAGCCGATCGGCCCGGCCTACGGTGAAGAAGAAGCGCACCGCCTCGCGAAAGAGCGTGGCTGGACCGTGGCGCGGGACGGTCCGGCGTGGCGGCGCGTCGTGGCCTCGCCTCTGCCGAAGCGCATCTTCGAGCTTCGCCCCGTGCGCTGGCTCCTCGAGAAGGGGACGATCGTGATCTGCGGGGGAGGGGGCGGGATTCCGACCGTCTACGGCGAGGACGGGAAGCTTCGAGGCGTCGAGGCCGTGATCGACAAGGACCGCGTGGCGTCGCTCCTCGCGCAGCAGCTCGAGGCCGATTTCTTCATCATGGCGACCGACGTCCCGGCCGTCCTCGTCGGCTGGGGTACGCGCGACGCACGCGCCGTACGCCGGGCCTCGCCCGCCGCGCTCTCACGCTTCGACTTCACCGCCGGCTCGATGGGGCCGAAGGTCGAGGCGGCGAGGGATTTTGCCGAGCGGACCGGGAGGACGGCCGCGATCGGGGCCCTCGAGGACATCCCGTGCATGCTCCGCGGCGAGGCGGGCACGCTCGTCTCCAACGAAGTCGCCACGATCGAGTGGGCCCCGTCGCAGGAGATGCTCTTTCAGGAATGACCGCCCCTGGTGGGGGTCAACGGGCCTCTCGTTCACGCCTCCCAGCGCCACTCCCTCACCTCGGGCAAGTCATCGCCCACGCGCCTGACATACGCGCGATGCTCCTCGCGCTTCGCGACGAGGCGCTCGCGCACGGAGGGCGCCCGCGCGCGAAGGCCCGGGACGCGGTCGATGACGTCGATCGCGAGGCGGAAGCGGTCGAGGTCGTTGAGGACGCACATGTCGAAGGGCGTCGTCGTGGTGCCCTCTTCCTTGTAGCCGCGCACGTGGATGTTGTCGTGGTTGGTGCGCCGATAGGTGAGCCGGTGAATGAGCGTCGGGTAGCCATGGAACGCGAAAAGGACCTGCTTGTCCGTCGTGAAGAGCGCGTCGAATTCTTCGTCCGACAGCCCGTGCGGGTGTTCGCTCGCGGGCTGGAGGCGCATGAGGTCGACGACGTTGACGACTCGAATCCGAAGATCCGGAATCTCCTTCCTGAGGAGGGACACGGCCGCGAGGGTCTCGAGCGTCGGGACGTCGCCCGCGCAGGCCATGACGACGTCGGGGTCCCGGCCGCCGTCGTGGCTCGCCCACTCCCAGACACCGATGCCTTGGGCGGCATGGCGGCACGCGGCGTCGGCGTCGAGCCACTGGGGTTCGGGCTGCTTGCCCGCGACGATGACGTTCACGTAGTGGCGGCTTCTCAGGCAGTGGTCGGTCACCGAGAGAAGCGTGTTCGCGTCCGGCGGAAGGTAGATCCGGATGATCTCGGCCTTCTTGTTCACGACGTGGTCGAGGAAGCCGGGATCCTGGTGCGAGAAGCCGTTGTGGTCCTGCCGCCAGACGTGCGACGAGAGCAGGATGTTGAGCGACGCGATGGGTTTACGCCACGCCACCTGCCGCGACGTTTTCAGCCATTTCGCATGCTGGTTGAACATCGAGTCGACGATGTGGATGAACGCCTCGTAGCACGAGAAAAAGCCATGGCGGCCCGTGAGGAGGTAGCCCTCGAGCCAGCCTTCGCACTGATGTTCGGAAAGCATCTCGAGGACGCGTCCGTCGGGCCCGACGTGGTCGTCGGTCGGCAGGAGCTCCGCGACCGACATGCGATCAGTCACGTCGAAGACGGAGTCCCAGCGGTTCGAGGTGGTCTCGTCGGGCGAGAAGATCCGGAAGTTGCGCGAGTCCGCATTTCGCGCGAAGACCTCCTTGAGGAATCGGCCCTGCACGCGCGTCGCCTCCGCGTCGGTCGCGCCCGGCTTCGGGACCTCCACCGCGAACGCCCGAAAATCGGGGAGCGCGAGGTCGACGAGGAGAGCGCCCCCGTTCGCGTGCGGGTTCGCGCTCATGCGGCGTGCGCCTTTCGGAGGGAGCGCACGCAGGTCGGCCACGAGTCTTCCGTCCCCGTCGAAGAGCTCGTGAGGCCGGTAGCTCTTCATCCACGTCTCGAGGGCGCGGAGATGCTCGGGAATTCCGAGCTCCGCGACAGGGACCTGGTGCGCCCGCCACGTCCCCTCGACCGGCTTTCCGTCCACGACCTTCGGGCCGGTCCAGCCCTTCGGCGTCACGAGGACGAGCATGGGCCAGCGCGGGCGCGCGGCGCTGCCGCTTTCGCGTGCGCGGGACTGGATCTCACGGATGGAATCCAGCGCGCGATCGAGCGTCCCGGCCATCAATTGGTGCATCGCGGCCGGCTCGTGGCCTTCCACGAAGAGCGGTTCCCATCCGTATCCGCGCAGGAGCTCTCTCAGCTCGCTGCGGGGAATGCGCGCGAGGACGGTCGGGCCTGCGATCTTGTAGCCGTTGAGGTGAAGGATGGGCAGCACCGCGCCGTCCGTGACGGGATTCAGGAACTTGTTCGAGTGCCAGCTCGTCGCGAGCGCGCCCGTCTCGGCCTCGCCGTCTCCGATGACGCACGCGACGACGAGATTCGGATTGTCGAATGCGGCGCCGAACGCATGCGAGAGCGAGTAGCCCAGTTCGCCGCCTTCGTGGATGGAGCCCGGCGTCTCGGGCGCGACGTGGCTCGGGATGCCGCCGGGAAACGAGAACTGCTTGAAGAGGCGCTTCAGCCCGACGGTGTCCTCCGAAACCATCGGGTACAGCTCGCTGTAGGTGCCTTCGAGGTACGTGTTCGCGACGATGCCCGGCCCGCCGTGGCCGGGGCCCGTCACGTAGAGCACCGAGAGATCGCGCTCGACGATCGCGCGATTGAGGTGGACGTAGACGAAGTTGAGGCCCGGCGTCGTCCCCCAGTGTCCGAGGAGCCTCGGCTTGACGTCGGCGAGCGTCAGCGGCTCCGTGAGAAGAGGGTTGTCCAGCAGGTAAATCTGGCCGACCGAGAGGTAGTTCGCGGCGCGCCAGTACGCGTCCATCTTCGAGAGGAGGTCTTCAGGCGGGCTCATAAGACGGGATTCTCCTTGTGAAGCGTGGCGAGCGTGTGGCGGCCGATGACATGCTCCTCGTCCGTGGGAATGACGAACGTCGAGACGCGCGCCCCCGACGCGCCGATTCGAATGTCGTTCCGGCGGTTCGCCTCCTCGTCGAGGGCCACGCCGAGGAAGGAAAGCCCGTCCGCGATGCGCCGCCGCGTCTCCGGCTGATTCTCCCCGATCCCCGCCGTGAAGACGAGGCCGTCCAGACCTCCGAGAGCGGCTGCCATCGCAGCGGCCTGTTTGACGGCCGTGTAGACGAAGACATCGACGGCGAGCCGGGCGGACGGCGTCGTGGCGGCGAGAATCTCGCGCAGGTCGGCGCTCATCTCCGAGAGCGCGAGCAGTCCCGACTCCTTCCAGAGGAGGCGCGCGATCCGCTCCCGGTCCCAGCCGCGGTCGAGGAGCCAGAGGACGACGCCGCCGTCGAGGGAGCCGGGGCGCGTCGACATGACGAGACCGTCGAGCGCCGTGAACGTCATCGTGGAGTCCATGCTTTTCCCGTCCCGGAGGGCGCAGAGACTCGCGCCGTTGCCGAGGTGGGCGGCGACGACGCGTCCCTTCGCGACCCCGGGATCGAGCTCCGAAAGGCGGTGCCAGACGTACTCGTACGACAGGCCGTGGAATCCGTAGCGGCGGATGCCGGCCTCGCGGAGCGAGCGGGGCAGGGCCACGACGTCGGCGACGTCCGGGTGGCCGCGGTGGAACGACGTGTCGAAGCAGGCCACGTGAAGCGCCGATGGATAGCGGGCGCGGGCGGCGCGGAGGGCGCCGAGGCTTCGGGGCTGGTGAAGCGGGTCGAGGGGGACGAGTCCTTCAAGCGCCGCGAGGACGCGATCGTCGACGGGTGTCGGCCCGAGGAAATCCGCGCCGCCGTGGACGATCCGGTGGCCGACGGCGGACGGGCTTCCGCCCTCCAGATGGCGCTCGAGGAGCTCCGCGACGGGGTCGATGTCAATGCCATCGACCTTGCCTCTCACGAGAGCGGTCAACGTACCGTCGCCATCGGCCCGGTAGGCGGCGTACTTCAGCGTCGAGGAGCCGGCGTTCAGGACGAGCACGGAGGCGCTCACCCGCGGATTATGGGCTCCCTTGACACGGGTGCGGGCGCGGCCTACGCTACTGAGTGATGGCTCATTCAGCGGGTCGCGTCGCGCTCCCGCATGCGGTCTCCGCGGCCGCCGGGGAAGAGCGCGCGCTTACAGGGGCCGATCCCGAAAAGCGGCGCCGCATTCTCGAAGCCGCGATCCGGACGTTCGGGCAGCGGGGCTTCCACGAGGCCCGCGTCGCCGAGATCGCGTCCGCGGCGAGAGTGGCCGAAGGGACGGTCTACCTCTATTTCCGCAGCAAGGAAGACCTTCTCGGCGTCGTCTTCGACGAGTCGATGGACGACGTCCTCGCGAAGGGGCGCGCCATCGTCCACTCGAAGGGGTCGGCGGACGAGCGGCTGACGGGGCTCGTCGATCTCCACCTCGAGTTCATCGGGTCCGACCGCAACCTCGCGTCCGTCTTCCAGATCGAGCTTCGCCGGAGTGCGCGCCTTGTCGAGCGCTTCTCGCGCAGCAAGCTCGTGGAGTATTTCCGGCTCCTCGGCGAGGTCCTCCGCGACGGGATCGCAAACGGCGAGTTCCGCCGCGACCTCGATCCGCGCCTCGCCGTCCGCATCCTCTTCGGGACCGCGGACGAGGTGCTTTCGGAATGGCTCCTCTCGGGCGAGAAGAAGCCGTCTGCGAACGCGCGTCAATTGGTGGGGACCCTCCTCGCCGGGTTTTCACAGGTGCCTTCGAAGGGGAAGAAGTCCAGGAGAAGCAAATGACACGAGCCGCATACGTCGTCCACGGCGCCCGCACGCCATTCGCGCGCGCCGGCACTGACTTCACCGGCGTCTCCGCCGTCGACCTCGGCCGTACGGCCGCCGTCGAGGCGATGGCCCGCGCGGGCGTCGAGCCCGCCGCCATCGACCAGGCCATCTTCGGCAACATCGCGACCCCCGTCGACGCCTCGAACGTCGCGCGCATCATCGCGCTCCGGGCCGGCGTCCCGAAGGAGAAGCCCGCGCACTCCGTGTCGCGCAACTGCGCCTCGGGCATCGAGTCCGTCGTGGAGGCCGCGCGCCTCATCGCGACGGGAGAGGCGGATGTCGTCCTCGCGGGCGGCGTCGAGAACATGACGCAAATTCCGTTTCTCTATCGCAACGGGGTCAAGGAGGTCTTCACGAAGGTCGGGATGTCGAAGTCCGCGGGGCAGCGGCTGAAGGCCTTTTCGAAGATGCCGTGGAAAGACCTCCTCAATCCGGTCATAGGACTCAAGGAGGGCCTGACGGACCCCGTGTGCGACCTCGGCATGGGCGACACCGCCGAGATCCTCGCCAAGGAAGGCCACTTCACGCGGGAGATGCAGGACGCGTTCGCGCTGCGCTCGCACCACCGGGCGACCGCGGCCCGTGCGAAGCTGGCCGAGGAGATCGTTCCCGTGCCGGTTCCACCGGACTACGACCGCGTCCTCATGTTCGACAACGGGGTCCGCGAGAACCAGACGATGGAGGCCCTTGCCAAGCTCCGCCCGTTCTTCGACCGGAAATTCGGCACCGTCACGGCGGGCAACTCCTCCCAGATCACGGACGGCGGCGCGGCCGTCGTGGTGGCGTCCGAGGACTACGTCCAAAAGCACGGGTTGAAGCCTCTCGGACGGATCTCGGGCTGGGGTTTCGCGGGCCTCGAGCCCGAGCGCATGGGCCTCGGGCCGTCGCGCTCGACGCCGATCGCCCTGAAGAAGGCCGGCCTCTCGATGAAGGACGTCGGCCTCGTCGAGATCAACGAGGCGTTCGCGGTGCAGGTCCTCGCGAACCTCGACGCCTTCGAAAAGTCGCCCGAGCTCGGTGCGATCCCGGACGACGCCCTGAACGTGAACGGCGGCGCGATCGCCCTCGGGCATCCGGTCGGATGCTCGGGCACGCGCCTCATCCTGACGCTCCTCCTCGAGATGCGCCGCCGCAAGGTGGTGCACGGCCTCGCGACGCTCTGCGTCGGAGGCGGGCAGGGCGCGTCGATCCTCCTGGAGGCCGTGTGATGTCCACCATCGTCGACGAAACAGTCCCTCTCATGGCGCCCATGGACGTGGTTTCTCCCTTCCGGTTGACGGTCGAGGGAGACGGGCTCGCCGTCCTCGTCTTCGACACGCCGAGCGAAAAGGTGAACAAGTTCTCGACGCCCGTCATGAAGGAGTTCGACCGCGTCCTGGACGCGCTTGCCGGCCGGTCCGACGTCAAGGCGCTGCTCCTTCTCTCCGCGAAACCGGGCGTCTTCATCGCCGGCGCGGACGTGAACGAGATTGCGAAGGCCGACCGGAACGCGGATCCCGAGATGATCCGGGGACCCCACCGGACCTTCAACAAGCTCGCGAACCTCCCTTTCCCCACGGTCGCCGCGATCGACGGCGCGTGCGTGGGCGGCGGCTGCGAGACCGCGCTCTCGATGGACTGGCGGCTCATCTCGGACTCGAAGAAGGCCCAGATCGGGCTCCCCGAGATCAAGCTCGGCATCCTGCCGGCCTGGGGCGGCACGACGCGGCTCCCCCGGATGGTCGGCCTCGCGAACGCCCTCGACGTCATTCTCGCGGGCAAAGTGCTCGACGGAAAGCGCGCGAAGAGGATCGGTCTCGTGGACGAGGTCGTTCCCCAGGCGATCCTCGAGGGATGGGCGAAGAACTTCGCCCGCGCGAAGTTCGGCTCGAAAAAACGCGCGAACGCGGGGCCGGGCGGCGGCCCTTCGCGCGTCCGCGAGCCGAAGCTCGCCGAGAAGCTCCTGGAAGGTCCGGGCAAGGGAATCGTCTTCTCGAAGGCGCGCCAGTCGGTCCTGAAGGAGACGAAGGGGCACTACCCGGCGCCGCTCGCGGCCTTGTCCGTCGTCGAAAAGGGCTTCTCACGGCCATTCGCCGAAGCGCTCGAGCTCGAGGTCGAGGGGGTCCGATCGCTCATCGGCACGCCCGTCATGCGGAGCCTCGTGGGCCTCTTCTTCCGGATGGAAGAGGTCAAGAAGGAAACCGGCGTCGAGGCTCTCGGCGGGTCCGGCGCCCGGGTCAAGCCCCGGAAGATCGGGCGGGTCGGCGTCCTCGGCGCGGGCGCGATGGGCGGCGGTATCGCGCAGCTCGCGGCCGACAAGGGCTTCCCGACGCGCATGAAGGACATCAAACCCGAGGCGCTGGCGCTGGGATTCGCGCAGGCGGCGCGCATCTGGAAAGAGAACGTCAAGAAGCGCCGGATGACCCGCGCGGAGTTCGCGGCGAAGATGTCGCTCCTCGGCGGCTCGCTGGAATACTCGGGCTTTCAGGGCTGCGACATCACGATCGAGGCCGTGCTCGAGAAGTTGTCCGTCAAGCAGGCGGTCCTCGCCGATTGGGAGCACGTGGTCTCTGAGACCGCGATCTTCGCGTCGAACACGTCGACGCTCCCGATCACGGAGATCGCCTCGAAGGCGGCGCACCCCGAGCGCGTCGTGGGCATGCACTTCTTCAATCCCGTCCACAAGATGCCTCTCGTCGAGGTCATCTACGGACAGAAGACGGATCCCGAGGTGACGGCGACGGTCTTCGATCTCGCGAAGAAGATGGGGAAGACGCCCGTCGTCGTGAAGGACGCGCCGGGCTTCCTCGTGAACCGCATCCTCAGCCCATACATCGGCGAGGCGGCGCGCCTCCTCCTCGAGGGCGCTGACTTTGCCGCCGTCGACAAGGCGATGCGGGCCTTCGGGATGCCGGTCGGGCCCTTCGAGCTTCTGGACGACGTCGGGATCGACGTCGCCGTGAAAGCGGCCGGGACGATGGCGAGCGCGTTTCCCGCGCGCATGCCCGGGGATCCCGCCCTCGAGAAGCTCGTCGCAGACGGGCGGTTGGGAAGAAAGGCGAAGAGAGGATTCTATTTCTACGAAGGGGAAAAACGCGGAGAGCCGGACAGCGCCGTCTATGCCGCGCTGGGTCTCTCTTCATCTTCCAAGAAGATTCTCTCTTCGGAGATCGAAGAACGACTTCTGCTTCCGATGATCAACGAGGCGGCGTTCTGTCTCGCGGACGGCATCGTCGCGAGCCCGGCAAAGCTCGACCTCGCGATGATCTTCGGCACGGGCTTCCCGCCGTTCCGCGGGGGCCTGTGCGCGTATGCCGACACGCTCGGTGCGAAGGCGATCGTCGAGGCGCTCGAGAAGCTCGCGAAGGAAAAAGGCGGCCGGTTCGCGCCGGCTCCGCTGCTGATCGAGATGGCTAGAACCGGCAAGAAATTTTTCGAATGAGGGGAGCCGAGATGTCCACAGTCAAAGAACAGACGAAGCCTGAGACCACCGTCGAAGTCGAGTCGTTCCTCAAAAACCTGTTTCAGGGCCACATTGCGGAGGATCTCGTCTTCCCCTTCCCGGAGATCCCCGAGGACGTGAAGGAGACCGTGGAGGCTTTCGCGGGCGCCTACACGGAATTCGACGCGGCGCACCTCGACTCCGACAAGATGGACAAGGAACACTTCTTCCCGCGCGAAGCCGTCAAGGCGATGGGCGAGTTGGGCGTGATGGGGATGACGATCCCCGAGGAGTACGGCGGGAGCGGCTTTTCGTCGGCGGCGTATTGCCGCATGACGGAGGTGATCGCGCCCCTCGACGCCTCCGCCTCGATCGTCGTCGGGGCCCACGAGTCGATCGGCCTCAAGCCGCTCCTCCTGTTCGGAAACGACGAACAGAAGAAGAAATGGTTGCCCGACCTCGCGAGCGGAAAGTTGATTGCGGCGTTCTGCCTCACCGAACCGGAAGCCGGCTCGGACGCGGGCTCCCTGAAGACGACCGCCGTCTACGACCCCACGACGAACGAGTACGTTTTGAACGGCACGAAACAGTGGATCTCGAATGGCGCCTTCGCCCGGTTCTTCTCGGTGTTCGCCAGGATCCCCGGGAACCCCGCCGAGAAGGACGGCCACAAGGAAATCGCCTGCTTCGCGGTCATCGCGAAGGAGGACTGCACGCTGCCCGGCCTCTCGCGCGGGCCCGAGGAGAAGAAGCTCGGCCTCTGCGCGTCCTCGACCTGCCAGATCATCTTCGAGAACTGCCGCGTCCCCGCCGCGAACCTCATCGGCGAGAAGGGTCACGGCTTCAAGATCGCCCTCGAGACGCTGAATACGGGACGCACGTCGCTCGGCGCGGGCTCGGTCGGCGGCTCGAAGATGATGATCAAGCTCGCCGTGGACCATGCGACACAGCGAAAGCAGTTCAAGACCCGCATCGCCGACTTCGAGATGATCCGCCACAAGATCACGCGGATGACGGCGACCACGTACGTCCTCGAGTCGATGGTCTACCTGACCGCCGGCCTCGTGGACCGGCACGTCGGCGACTATTCCCTCGAAGGCGCGTGCTGCAAGGTGTTCGGCACGGAAGTCCTCTGGCAGAACATCAACGACGGCCTCCAGGTCGCCGGCGGCAACGGTTTCATGGACGAGTACCCGTACGGGCGCGCGCTCCGCGACAGCCGTATCAACATGATCTTCGAGGGCACGAACGAGATCCTGCGCCTCCTCATCGCCCTCTCGGGCATGAAGGAGCTGGGAGACTCGCTGAAGGAAGTCCAGAGCGCTCTCAAGAGCCCGCTCGCGCAGCACGGCATCCTCACGGAGTACGCCCACAAGCGCCTCAAGGGCGTCATCACGCACGACAAGCTCACGAAGGTTCACCCGTCGCTCGCGCCCGAGGCGGATCAGGTCGGGCGGTACGCCGGCATCTTCGCGAACGCCTGCGAGACGATTCTGCGCAAGCACGGCAAGAAGGTCGTCGACAAGGAATACCAGCAGGAGCGCATCGCCGACGTCCTCATCGATCTCTACGCCCAGATCGCGACGCTCTCACGCGTGACGGCGGCGATCGCGAAGAAGGGCGAGGAGAAGGCGGCCGGGGAGCTCGAGATCGCACGTTGGTTCTGCGCGCGCGCGCGCCACCGCATGGTCGCGAACCTGAAGGCGCTCGACAAGAACCGCGACGCGGACTGCACGTCGATCAGCGACCGCGTTTACGAGGCAGGCGGCTATCCCTACGACCTCTGGGCCTGATCGCGAGTTCATCCGGACGCTGACCGTTCCGACCCCGTTTCCGGTCGGACCGGTCAACGTCCACGTGATCCTGCGCGATCCCGTCACGCTCGTCGACAGCGGCCCCCTTACGCGCGAGGCGTGGGACGTCCTCGGCGCGGGCCTCAAGGGCTTCGGCCTCGAGATCTCGGACGTGAAGCGCGTCCTGCTCACCCACGGCCATCAGGATCATTTCGGCCTCGCGGAGAAGGTGGCCGACGCGTCGGGCGCGACGCTGTACGGGGGGCGGCTCGACCGCCGAAACTTCCGTCAGGACCGCAACCCCCGCCTCCTCCTCGACGAAATGTCGCGCGCCGGCTTCGGCCTGCTGTCGCGCCTCGCGGTCGTCGCCTCCGTTGCGGGCGTCGACCATTTCGCGAAGCCGCTCGAGGCCTGGGACGAGCTTTCCGGCGGCGAAACGCTCGCGGGCGACGGCTGGTCCGTCGTGGTGCGGTCGACGCCAGGGCACACGCCCGGCAGCCTCACGTTCGAGATCCCGGAGGCCGGCGTCCTCTTCACGGGCGATACCGTGCTCAAGGAGATCACCCCCAATGCGGTCGTGGACGAGGACCCCGAGGAGCCCGGCCGCCCGTTTCGGAGTGTGACGCGCTACTTCGAGACGCTCGACGCGCTCGACAGGACGACCGGCACGTCGACCCTGCTCACCGGGCACGGCGCTCCCGTGACGGACTGGGCCGCGCACCGGAGGACGCTCAACCGGCGATATGGTCTTCGCGTCGGGCAGATCGAGCGTGAGCTCGCGAAGGGCCCGGCGACCGTGCGCGACCTCGTCGCGGCGATCTTTCCACGCGTGAAGACGCTCAACGTCTTTCTCGCGTACAGCGAGATCTTCGGATTCCTGATGTACCTCGAGGACGGGGGGCGCGTCGAGAAGCTCGTCGCCTCCACGCGCGATCGCTACCGCCTCGTTCCGGCCGCTTTACTCTGATATCCTTCGCCGCCGGAGGACCGCCAGATGGCCGATGAAATGAAGGCTTCCACGCCCCTGAGTGCCGGTTCGACCGCTCCCGATTTCTCGCTTCCGGCTCGCTCGGGCAAGACGATCTCGCTGCGCGACTTCCATGGCAGCAAGGACGTCCTCGTCTACTTCTATCCCAAGGACGACACCCCCGGGTGCACGCGCGAATCGTGCAGCCTGCGAGACGGGTGGGCCGAGCTGCAGAAGGCCGGCATCGAGGTCCTCGGAATCTCGCGGGACGACGCCGCGTCGCACAACGCCTTCGCCTCCAAGTACAACCTTCCCTTCGAGCTCCTGACGGATGCCGACCACGCCGTGCACGAGGCATACGGCTCGTGGGGCCAGAACCCGAATCCCGCGTGGGGAGTCGGTCCCCTCCGCAAGTCGTTCCTCGTCGGGAAGGACGGACGCATCCGCCACGTGTTCGACAAGGTGGACACCGAGCACCATGCCGAGCAGGTGCTGCGCGCCGCCGGCGTGGCTTCTGCCCCGGCCGCCCCGAAGCCGGTCGCACCGCCCGCTCCGAAGCCCGCGGCTCCGGCGGCTGCTCCCGCGGTCGCCGCGCCCGCTCCGAAGCTGGCCACGCCCACCCCGAAGCCGGCCGCGCCCGCTGCCCCGAAGCCGGCCGCCGCGTCCGCTCCGAAGGTCGCGGCTCCGAAGGTCGCGGCTCCGAAGAAGAAGGCGGCCCCGAAAAAGAAGACAGCTCCGAAGAAGAAAAAGGCCGCCGCGAAGAAGAAAACCGCGAAGAAGTCCTCTCCGAAGCGAAAAGCCGCCAGGAAATCGGCTCCGAAGAGGAGGCCGGCGAAGAAGTCCGCCCCGAAGAGGAAAAAGGCCGCGAAGAAGTCTCGCAAGCCGGCGAAGAAGCCGGCGAAGAAGTCGGCGAAGCGCAAGAAGCGCTGAAGCCGCGGCGAGGGCGGGACGCGGCGTTCGCCGCGTCCTGCTGAGGGGCCTCGAAAGAGCACATGTCCAACCGACTCACGAAAAAGCAGATGAAGACGGACCAGCTCCAGCATGCGCTGACGGATGCGCGCGACTTCGTTGTGTCGCACAAGTCCGAGACCACGCGCTGGATGCTGATCGCCGGCGGCGCCATTCTCGCGATTGGCGCTGTCTGGGGCGGGATCGTTCTCCGGAACAACCGTCTCGCCGCACGATTCTCCACGGTGCTCGCTCTCTTCGACGCGCCTCTCGCGTCCGACGCCGCGCCCGCGCCCGGCGCCCGCGTCTTCAAGGACGTCGCGGAACGGACCGCGGCCGCGAAAGCGGAGCTCGCGTCCCTCGCCAGGGATTCCTCTTCCACCTCCGCCGGACGCGCGGCGGCCGTCCTCCTGCTCTCGCTCGACGGCGCCAGGGCGGCGACGGGCGCGAACCTCGACGCCGCCAGGGCCTTCGCGCGATCCGAGAGCGGCACGGTGGCGGCGGGAATCGCCGCCGTGGCGGCGATCGACGCGGAGGCGGGCGCGGGCCGTCCCAAAGAGGCCCTCGAGACGGCGAAGAAGTACCTCGAGGCCAGCGACTCGCCGGTCTCGAAGGACGTCCTCGTTTTCACGATGGCACGCCTCTACGAGCAGACGGGACAGAACGTCGAGGCGAAGACTTTCTATCAGCGTCTCGTGACGGACTTTCCGGACTCGCCTCTCCGGACCGACGCGCAGCAGCGTCTGGCTTCCCTGTAGCGAGCCGTGAAGCGTCGCGCCATCGTCGTCGTCTGCGACGGCCTCGGCGTGGGAACGGCGCCGGACGCGGCGCTCTTCGGAGACGAGGGCAAGAAAACGCTTCAGCACGTCTTGCGCGACGGGAAGCCGAAGCTCCCGAACCTGACGCGCCTCGGCCTCCTGCACACGATGTACGGCGAGGCGCCCGCCGGACTCCCGGCTCCCGATGGCGCCTTCGGGCGCCTGGCCGAGGCTGCCGTGGGGAAGGACACGACGACGGGCCACTGGGAGCTGATGGGGCTGACGCTCGACGTGCCCTTTCCCCTCTATCCAGACGGCTTCCCCCCCGAGGTCGTCGAGCCCTTCGAGAAGGCGATCGAGCGAAAGGTCCTCTGGAACAAGCCCGCCTCCGGGACGACGATCCTCGAGGAACTGGGCGACGAGCACGTGAAGACGGGCCGGCCGATCCTCTACACGTCGGGCGACTCGGTGTTTCAGGTCGCGGCGCACGAGGACGTCGTCCCCATCGACACCCTCTATGCCTGGTGCCGCGCCGCGCGCGAAATCCTGCGGCCTCCGCACGAGGTGGGACGTGTGATCGCGCGGCCCTTCGTGGGCGCGAACGGAAAGTACCAGCGCACACACCGCCGCAGGGACTTCTCGGTCCCGCCTTCGGGCGAGACGCTTCTCGATTGCATGACCCGGCACGGGCTGAAGGTGCACGCGCTGGGCAAGATCGAAGACATCTTCTCGGGCCGCGGGATCGCGACGGCCGTTCACACCGTCTCGAACCGCGACGGCATCGAGAAGACGATCCTCGCGATCCGCGACCGCCAGGACGACTTCGTCTTCACGAACCTCGTGGACTTCGACACGAAGTACGGGCACCGGAACGATGTGATGGGATACGCGAAGTGCCTCGAGGAGCTCGACGCCTTCGTCCCCGAGATGGTTTCCGCCTTGAAGCCGGGCGACCTCCTCGTGTTCACGGCCGACCACGGCGGCGACCCGTCCGACGAGTCCACCGACCACACCCGGGAATACGTCCCGATGGTGGCGGCGGGCCCGGGCGTGAGGGCCGGAGCCGACATCGGCTCGCGGAAGACGTTTGCCGATGTCGGCGCGACGGTGGCCGAGCTTCTCGGAATTCCGTCGCTCGCGGGCACGAGCTTTCTGCGGGCGATTCTCCCTGCCGGCTGATCGGCCTAGGCCGCCGCGGCGGGCACCGGCACGATCTCCGGGAGCGCCGCGAGGAACGCGGCCATCTCGTCGCGCTTCCCAACCGTAACGCGCAGCCAGGTCGGGAGCGACGGGAACTTCCGCCCGACGAGGATCTTCCTCGCGCGGAACCCCTGGATGACGGGCGCGACGTCGCCGCCCACGTCCACCATCACGAAGTTCGCTTCCGACGGCATCGTCCGGCGGCCCTGCTTCGTCAGCTCCGAGACGAGCCACTTTCGCGTGTCGTTGAGAAGTTTCTTCTGCCGCGGCACGAGGTTGGGATCCGCGAGGCTCGCGGCCGCCGCCGCGAGGACCGCCGCGTTCGTGTTGCTCCACGAGGCGTACGGCGCCATCGCCGCGATCGTCTCCTTCGAGCCGACGGCGTAGCCGAGCCTCAGGCCCGCCATCCCGTAGATCTTGGAGAACGTGCGCGCGACGACGACGTTCGGGTGCTTCGCGATCAGCTCGAGGCTCGAGCGGTAACGCGGGTCCTCGACGAAGTGGTGGTACGCCTCGTCCACGAGGATCATCGCCGAGGCCGGGACCTTCGCGGCGAAGGCGGCCATCTCGTCGCCGGTCACGATCGTCGCGGTCGGATTGTTCGGGTTGCAGACGTAGAGGAGGCCGGTCGACGCGTCACACGCGTCCGCCATCTTCGGAAGGTCGTGGCGGAAGTCGGCAGTCAGGGGCACTTTCACGCCATCCGCGTGGAGTACCTTCGCGAACATGAGGACCGCCTCGAACGTCGGCTCGGCGGCGACGACCCGCCGGCCGGGGCCGCTGAAGGCCATGTCCGCCATGCGCAGGATTTCCGAGGAGCCGCAGCCGAGAAGGACCTGGTCGACAGCGACGCCGTGGTGTTTCGCGATCGCCTCGCGGGCCTGCTCCTCGAGGGCGTCCGGGTAGCGGTTCGTGGCGGCCTTCGCGGCGGCTTCGAGCGCCCCGGCGGACGGCCCGTACGGGTTCTCGTTCGAGCTCAGGATGACGGCGTCCGAGGGGCGCACGTGCCTCGTCGCGGCTTCGGCCGCCCGGCTCATGAGAGGGGTGTCGAGAATCGCAATGCCGGCGGCGACACCGAGGGTTCCGGCGAACGTGCGGCGGGACATGGGGAGCGGCATGACGGCCTCCTCGCAAAGATTTTCCCGATCATCTCGCATTCGGCGCCTTCCACGCACATGCGACTCGTTCGCGGATAGAATCCGGGCAATTCCCCATGAATCCCATTGCGCTCGCCGTCTTCGAGGCCAGCCTGAAACGCTGCGAGGCGCGCCCGGACTTTCTCGACGTGTTCTACGAGAGCTTCCTCGCCTCTTCCCCGGAGGTGGCCGAGAAGTTCGCGGGCACCGACTTCGCCCGACAGAAGGAGGCGCTCCGCGCGTCGTTCCACCACCTCCTCCTCGTGGCGCGGGACCCCAAGCAGGGACCGGACCCGTACCTCGAGGACGTCGCCGTCCGCCACGGCGCCGGCCACCTCGCGATCGGCGCGCACCTGTACGATCTGTGGCTGGACAGCCTGCTCGAGACCGTGCGCGCCTGCGATCCGGAGTGCTTCCCGGAGGTGGAGGCCGCCTGGGAGGAAGTCATGATGGTCGGAATCCACTACCTCTGCGCGAACTACGAGGGGCGGCACGGGCGGTGACGCGATCGTGATCGAGAACGAAACGTGACGCTCGCCGCTGGAACGAAGCTCGGACCTTACGAGATCCTCGCTCCCCTCGGCGCGGGAGGGATGGGCGAGGTCTACCGGGCGAAAGACACGCGACTCGGGAGAGACGTCGCGGTCAAGGTTCTGCCCGAAGAGTTCTTCGAAGATGAGGAGAGAAGGACTCGCTTCGAAAGGGAGGCGCGGACGCTCGCGAGCCTCAATCACGATCACGGAGCAGGGGACGATCCTCGGGACGTTTCAGTACATGGCTCCCGAGCAGCTCGAGGGCCGGGAAGCCGACGCGCGGAGCGACATCTTCTCGTTCGGCACCGTGCTCTACGAGATGGCCACGGGCCGGAAGGCGTTCGAGGGAAAGAGCCATGCCGCCCTCATCTCGGCGATCCTCAAGGACGAGCCCGCGCCGATCTCGACGGTCGCTCCGATGACGCCTCCGGCGCTGGATCGCGTCGTGAAGACCTGCCTCGCGAAGGACCCCGAGGACCGGTTCCAGACGGCCCACGACATCAAGCTGCAGCTCCAGTGGATCGCGGAGGGCGGCTCGCAGGTCGGGCTGCCCGCCCCCGTCGCCCACCGCCGGAAGAGCCGCGAGCGTCTAGCCTGGGGCCTCGCGGCGGCGGCGGCCGTGGCGGCGGTGATCCTCGGCGTCGGCTTCGTCCGGCGCGCACCGGCACGCCCGCGCCTGGTCCGCTTCGAGATCGCGAACCCGGAGGGGATCACGGCGATCGATGCGCCCCGCATTTCCCCGGACGGGCGTCATCTCGCGTTCAACGCAACCGACTCGTCCGGGAAAAGTCGCATCTGGGTGCGGGCGCTCAACGCGCTGGCCGCGCAGCCTCTGGCCGGCACGGAAGGCACGACGCGGCCCTTCTGGTCGCCCGACAGCCGGTTCCTCGGGTTCTTCGCGGAGGGCAAGCTCAAGAAGATCGAGGTCTCGGGCGGGCCGGCACAGAAGATTTGCGACGCCCCGAGCGGCTCCGACGGCTCCTGGAGCCCCGAAGGCGTCATCCTGTTCGACGGCATGCCCAACGATCCCATCTACCGCGTCTCGGCCGCCGGGGGAACGCCCGTCGTCGCCGTAAAGACCGAAGCCTCGCGAAAAGAGACGACGGTGGCCTGGCCGGAGTTCCTTCCGGACGGCCGCCACTTCCTCTACATGGCGACCAGCCAGAAGGCGGAGGACAACGCATACCGGATCGGTTCTCTCGACTCGACCGAAACGAAGCTCCTCGCGCCGGCGCAGACGCTCGTCACGTATGCCCCACCGGGGTATCTCCTCTTCGTGCGCGACAAGACGCTCGTCGCCCAGCCCTTCGACGCGAAAGCCTTGAAGATGACGGGCGAGCCGATTCCGCTGGCCGAGCACATCGGCACGGACAGCGTCGGGCTTGCGCGCTTCTCGGTCTCGCGCGACGGGACCCTCGTCTATCGGACCGGTGAATCGGGGGACAAGTTCGTCTGGGTGGACCGCTCCGGCCGGGAGGGCGAGACCGTCGGCGACCCGGGCGACTACCACAGCCCGGCGTTTTCTCCGGCGGGCGATCGGATCGCCTTTGACTTCGCCGATGCGCGCACGGGGAAAAGGGACATCTGGGTCCGGGACCTGAAGCGCGGGGTCAGCTCCCGTTTCACCTTCAGCGCGGGCGGAGCGCTCTGCCCTCTCTGGTCTCCCGACGGCCGCCGCATGGTCTTCACCGTGGGCAACGATCTTTTCGAGAAGGCCGTCGAGGGCCAAGGAGAAGAGAAGCTTCTTCTCAAGTCGGACGAGCAGAAGTTTGCCTGCGACTGGAGCCGCGACGGGCGATACCTCGCCTACTTGAGTCAGGGGAAAGAAACGAGCTGGGACATCTGGGTACTGCCCACCTTCGGCGACCGCAAGCCGGTCCCGTTCCTGAAGACGTCGTTTGCGGAGTTGATGCCCGTGTTTTCGCCGGACGGCCGCTTTCTGGCCTACCAATCGAACGAGTCCGGACGCAGCGAGGTCTACGTCCAGAGCTTTCCGGGCCCGGGGGGCAAGTGGCAGATCTCCACGTCGGGCGGTAGCGAGCCGCACTGGCGTGCCGACGGCAAGGAGCTGTACTACCGCGCTCCCGACCAGAAGCTGATGGCGGTCGACGTCCAGACCAGAGGTGACCTCGTGGCCGGGGTATCGCAGCCGCTCTTCCAGGGGCGCTTCGACATGGCAATCGCCCGAAACCGGTTCCTCCCGGCGGCCGATGGGCGGCGCTTTCTCACCGTCGCCCCGCTCGGTCGCGAGGCGATGACCCCGACGACGGTCGTGCTGAACTGGTACGCGGAACTGGGGCGTTGACGTGACCCTCGCGTCCGGCACGAAGCTCGGTTCGTACAAGATCTTTGCGCCGCTTGGCGCCGGGGGCATGGGGGAGGTCTATCGATTTCGAAGATGACGGAGCCCGGGATCGTGATGGGGATGGTTGCCTACCCCTCAGAGTCGCGTTCTCTCGCCCAGAATCGGTCATCGGCACGTGATTATCCACGCGCCGGGCCGGAAGAGTGGGCCGATGACGTCACTTGTCGATCTGGATGGTTTCCTTACGGCCGCTGTTGGCCACGGCGACCATCAGCCCGACGCCCACGGCGGTGACGGCCCCGATGGCTATCCACACTCCGCTTACGTTCGCGAGGACTCCGAGTTTCCAGAGCGCCGCGAAGATACCGACAAGCAGGAGGATGTAACCGAGGAAGAAAGTGCCCATCCATTTCATTGTCGTCCCTCCATGCGAACGCGGCGCGTCATCGGCACACCTTCGGACGCGCGCGATCAGCGTCTGCCGCGCCAGTAGAAACCGCCGCCGCCCAACAAAAGAACCAGGACGACGATGATGAGGATGGTTTCCATGAGATGCCCCCTTATTCGGGAGACAAAGAGCACGAGACGTGCCACGCATGGAGATGGCAACTCGTGATGGTCTGGCGTATAGGGTGAAAAACGAGGAGGCGCCTCGGCACTTCTTACATTGAGGGACGTCCTCGACGAAGCGTTCTGCAACGCTGCCGCTCGCATCGGCGGGGTGCAGGGGTAACGCGAGCGAACCGGCCAGAATGCGGATGGGAAGGGGGCATGACCCTCCGTCTCAGCGGCCCTCGCCGGCTCTTCCGAGGGGTTCGTGCCGCGCGCCGGCAGCGAGAACCGCCGCCATGCGCGACTTGACCTGAAGCTTCTGGAACAAGCCGGTAGAGATGCATCTTGACCGTCTGCTCCCTGATCCCGAGCATGGAGGCGAGCTCCTTGTTGCGGTCCGGATGCGCGCGCCTGATCCTGTGAAGGAGGCTTTCGGGCAGCGATCCGAGGGAATCCATGTCGAGTAGAAGAACGACGGGCTCGAGCTCGGCCGTGCGGGCAAGAACGCTCTCCGCATCCACGAGCCCTCCCACCGCGAAGCCGGTCTCTTCCCCGAGCCGGTGGCCGAGGCACTCCCGAATCTCCGGCACAGCCTGGAGCTCGACCCCCGGAACTTCATCCTTCAGTGGACAATCGGTTACGCCTACGCCGCCGTGGGCCGGCTCGACGAGGCCGCACGGCATGCGGCGGTCCTTAACCAGATGGGGCCCGACGTGCCTTACACGCGCCAGCTCCTCGCGCTCCTCGACGTGCTCGAGCGGGCGGTCGATCAGGGCTTCTACCCGTACCCGTTCATCGCCGAGCATTGCCCGTTCCTGGCGCCGCTGCGCCCCCTGCCGCGCTTCGCGGGGATCCTCGCGAAAGCGAAAGAGCGGTCGGAGACGTTCGGGAAGAGCGAGTACACGGCTGCCCCTTCGCCGAAGCCGCCTGGAGACGCGCGTTGATCGGCCGCAGCCTCGCCCACTACAAAATCACGGCTGCGATCTACTCGTTCGATGAAATTCCCGGTTCTTCCTTCTCGGTCATCTTCGTCCGGAGATCAGGTGAATGATCGCCACGAAGACGGCGGCGCCAATGATCGACCAGAGGAGCGGGAAGGAATGCCCGCTGAAGTGGAGCAACAGAGGCTCCGGCAGCTTCATACGGTGTGCCAGCCACGATCCGAGGAACGCCCCGATGAAGCCGAGGACTATCGAGACAAGGATGCCGCCCCGGGTCCCGCCGGCGATGGCCCTGCCGACGGCGCCGCAGACGGCCGCAATCACGAGGAGAAGCAGGAGCGCTGGGAGTGAAGTCATGCTCACCTACTCCGCCTTCTCGCGAAAAGACATTTTCTCATCTGCTGATCTCTCCTTGAAGATCCAAGCGGAGGAGAAGCAAGCTGCGCGCCATGTATGGTCGGTCGATCTGGGTCGTGGACCTCGACGCCGGACGAGCGCGAGCACGGTGTGGGAGGCGCTCCGCGATCGGAAGTGACACGCCTCCTGTATCACCCGAGCCACGACAGGCTGCGAGCCGACGCCGTGCAGACGAAGAAGCGATTTAAGAGCATGAAGACGAAGAGAAACGACTACCTCGTGGCGTGGGAGAAGGAGGCGGGCCAGGTGCGCGACCCGGAGCTCCGGCAGGTCGGCGAGGCCCGTCGCTCGGACGTGAAGGCGAACCTGGATAGAGTGGTCGAGTCGCTGACGGTCGCGAACGAGACGTTCGACCCGTTCCTGAACAACCTCGGCGACGTCCAGAAGGTCCTCGGCAACGACCTCACCCCCGCGGGTCAGTCGCTCGTCCATGGCGGGTCAGATGTCCTCGACCGGCGCGATAAAGTAGCTCTCCGTCGAGGAAGCGACCGTCTGCCTTCCCTACCGGCTTCCGTTGGCGTCGAAGCGCGCCCGCTGACACCGGCAGAGGTTCCGTGACTGCTAAAGGCTCCAGCTCGCGAACAGGCGCCATTCGGACTGCGTCTTGGGCGCCTCCTGGAAGCCGGAGTACGTCGTCCTGCGGCTGTACCACGAGTAGCCCGCGCCCGCGCCCAGGGACCGGGTGAGCGGGAGACGCGCCGAGGCGCGGAAGAACTGCAGCGTATTACTGGAGGAGCTCCCGTTCGCGGTGCGGGAATAGGCGACGCCGTAACCGAGCCTGACGATCTCCCATTCTCTCCGGTAGAGACGTGCGGCAGCGCGGAACCCGCCGCCGGGCGCGAAGTCGTAGCTCCGGCCCGTCTCCGGGTTCAGGAAGTCGGTCGTCCGGATGGCGGCGAGCGGAAACACGATCGCGGTGACGTCGGTGCTGACCTTGAGGTCCGGCCGAAGGCTGTATCGCGACAGCAGCCCGGTACTGAAGATCTGCGCGGCGAAGACCTGTGACTCGTTGCTGAAGTATTCGTACTCCTGGAAGACGCCGAGGATGTGCCGGAACCGCGAGGTCGGGTCGCTCAGCTCCCACCCCTTCAGGACTCCTCGCCCCTCGACCCGCGACACACCCGTCGTGCTGACGTCGGCCTCGAGCCAGAACGTGTCGAAAGGCTTGCGTATCTCGCCGGCGAAGGCGTCGCCGTAAACCGCCGAAAGGGAAACGATCCCCTGGTTCGGATCGGCGGCTCCGGCGCCGATGTGCCGGTAGCCAAGGTCGCCGACCACGCTGAAGCGGCTCGGGAAGCGTTCGTCAGGGTTCGAAAATTGGCGCGTCATCTCGCCGTGCACGAGCCGGTTGAAAGCACCCATCGGATCCACGATCGCACCGGACACCTCGCGCCAGAAGCGCGTGAAGCCGCTCGCCCTGTTGTCGCGGAGCATCACCCCGAGGCGGTGAGCCATCTCGCCGCGTGACATGCCGCCGAGAGTGGTGTTCACGAGGTCGTTGATCGCGGGCGAGGTGTTTTCCATGCAGCACTCCCACAGGAAGCTGCCCGCCAGCGTGAACGCCCCCGACTCCCAATACCCGTAGCCGTTCGACCTCGCGGCGTTGAAGTAGAGGCTGCCGTGAAAGGGGTGGCTGGCCTGATTCATGTTGAACAAATCCCGGTCATAGGTGAAGCCGGTCTTGAAGTTCTCCTTCACACTCCGTATGGAGATGAACGCGAAGTCGTCCTTGGTGACGTACCGGTCATAGGCCCAGGGCAAGAATTCCACCAAGGCGACTTCGCCCGCGGCCGTGAAGAAGTGCTCCTGCGGCTCCGGGCGCTTGGACGGCGCCGCCAGGACGGCGGAGGAGCCCGGTGACGCCGGCGCAGGCGGGAGATCCCAGATGCGCACTCCTCCGAACCGGTACGACAGCCCGCCGGTGACCTCGGCGCTCGAATAGAGGTCCGTGGTGAATCCGTAGCAGCCGAGTCTTCCGCAGACGACCGTGCCGGTGTCGCGACTGGCGCTTCTCCAGCGATAGCGGCTGTCGACCCGGAGGGCGAGGCGCTCGCTCAGGTAGAGCTTCACGCCGAGCGCGACGTTCGCGACGAACCGCGTGTCCGCTTCCGTCGCGATGCCCGGGACGAACGGGTGAAGCGTCATGGCGCCCGCGCCGAGCCCCATGTACCCGCGCATCCGGCCCGTGCCGAACCCGTAGAGGCCGTTGAGCTCGTAGGTATTGACGTCGATCGGCGCCGACGGTGCGAGCGAGGCACCCGTCGACGGGTTGACCGCGGCGAGACGGGCGCTGGCCCTCGACAGGGTCGCTTCGAGACTGAAGGTCCGGTCGACGCTGAACGCTCCACGCAGGCCGAACGCGGCTGACTTGCCGATCTCGATGTCGGTGTTCTGGTCCAGGAAGGTCCGGCTCCCGAAGTAACCGCCTGTGAATGCGCCGACCTCCCACCGGCCGGTGTCCTGCGCCGTGGCCGGGCGCGCCTCAAGGGCGGCTCCCGCGAGGAGGGTCATGGCGAGGTGCCACGCGAAACCGGATGCGTGAGGCCACCGTCGAGTTTTGAAATTCATTTTCCTCCGTCGCGTGGGACCCAGCCGTGGGCGGCCTTGCAAATCGCGCGCCGTGGCCGCCAGGGCGAGCACGCCCGACGGTTCCGGCGCCTCGTACGGCACGCATTGCCGATCTGGTCGGAAAAGCGTACCGGCCGGCGGTACAGGTTCGTCACGTTGCCGTGCGCTTCTCGCGTCCTGATGATACGGACCTGATCGGGGTATTCTTCCGGGCTCATCCCCGGGAACGGAGGTTCCGTTGGAACGATTCACAGGTCTGATCGGCTTGGCGGTGGTGCTCGCCGTGGCGCTCGCGCTTTCGAAGAACCGGCGAGCGATCCGCTGGCGCACAGTCGGCTGGGCCTTCGCTCTCCAGATGGCGTTCGGGCTTCTCGTTCTCTACTGGGAGCGGGGAAAGCAGGCGCTCGAGTCCTTTTCGAACGGCGTTTCCCACGCCATCGCGTACGCCGACCAGGGATCGGGCTTCCTGTTCGGCTGGCTCGCGGGCCCGATGGACGCCCTCGGCGAGAAGACGGGCCTCGGGATGCGGGGCATCGTCTTCGCCTTCAAGGTCCTCCCGATCATCATCTTCATCTGCTCGTTCTTTTCGATCCTCTATTACTTCGGTGTCATCCAGATCATCGTCCGCGGGATGGCGTGGGGGATGCAGAAGACGATGCGGGTCTCGGGCGCCGAGGCCCTCTGCGTCGCCGCGAACGTCTTCATCGGGCAGACGGAGGCGCCGGTCCTCATCGCGCCGTACATCGCCGCGATGACGACGTCCGAGCTCCTCACGATGATGATCGGGGGCATGGCGCACGTTTCGGGTGCCGTCATGCTCGCCTACGTCCTCATGGGTGCGCCCCTGAAGTACCTCATCACGGCGTCCGTCATGGCGGCACCGGGCACGTTCCTGATCTCGAAGATCATGTGGCCGGAGACGGAGAGCCCCGTCACGATGGGCACCGTCAAGATGAACGTCGAGAAGACGAGCGCGAACTTCATCGACGCGGCCGCGACGGGCGCCTCGCAGGGCATGACGCTCGTCCTCAACATCGCGGCGATGCTCATCGCGTTCATCGCGCTCATTGCGATGCTGAACGGATTCCTCGGCTGGATCGGACACTTCTGGGGGAGCCCCGCGTTCTCGCTCCAGACGATCTTCGGTTGGGTCCTCGGCCCGCTCGCCTACATCCTCGGCGCGCCGAAGCAGGACGCCGCGACGGTGGGCAACCTCATCGCGAACAAGACCGTCATCAACGAGTTCTTCGCGTTTTCAATGATGAAGGACGTCGTCGGTAGCCTCTCGGAGAAGGGCAAGATCATTGCGACGTTCGCCTTGTGCGGCTTCGCAAACTTCTCGTCGATCGGCATCCAGATCGGCGGCATCGGCGGCCTCGCGCCGTCGCGCAAGGCCGACATCGCCCGGCTGGGATTCCGGGCGCTTCTCGGGGGTTCCCTCGTGAGCTTCATGACGGCGGCGATCGCCGGCATCCTGATGAGCTAGGAGGCACGAAATGGATTCGAAGCTCGCGGCCGCCGCCGAGTGGCTGCGCGGCAAGCTGCCGCATCCGCCGCTCGTCGGCGTGATCCTGGGGTCGGGTCTCGGCGACTTCGCCGACGGCGTGGACGAGCGCGTGACGATCGCGTACGGAGACATTCCGGGATTCCCGGCCTCGGCCGTCGTCGGACATTCGGGAACGCTCGTGGCGGGGACCGTGCGCGGCGTTCCGACGGTCGTCCTTTCGGGCCGCGTTCATTACTACGAGGGCCACCCGATGCCGGCCGTCGTCTTCCCGGCGCGGGTCCTCGGCCTCCTCGGTTGCCGCACGGTCATCGTGACGAATGCGGCCGGTGGCATCGACAAGTCCTTTCGGTCCGGCAATCTCATGCTCCTCGACGATCACATCAACGGCTTCGGAACGAATCCCCTGATGGGAGCGAACGACGAAGACCTCGGGCCGCGCTTTCCCGACATGTCGGACGCGTACCGCAAGGACCTCCGGATGCTCGCGCTCGCGGTCGCGAAGCGCCAGCACGTGCCGCTGAGGCACGGGGTGTACCTTGGCGTTCATGGGCCTTCGTACGAGACCCCCGCCGAGATCCGGGCCTTCCGAACGTGGGGAGCGCACGCGGTGGGAATGTCCACGGTGCCCGAGGTCATCGCGCTCAACCAGATGGGCGTCGGGGTCCTCGGCATCTCGTGCATCACGAACATGGCGGCCGGAGTTCTCAAGCAGAAGCTCGATCACAAGGAAGTCCTCGAGACGACGCAGCGGGTGAAGGGCGACTTCGTCCGCCTCCTGACGGCCCTCGTCCAGGCGCTCGGCACCGGGCGCTCGGGCGCCACGGAGGATGCCTTCCGGCCGGTCGCCCATCCCGCGGGGCGCGCGAAGGCGCGCGGGAAGAAGGCGAAGAGAACGTGAGCGGTGTCCGGCCCCTCTCGGCGGACGAAGAGAAACGCCTCGTCGACGCGGCGCGGAGGGCGCGCGAAAACGCATCGGCTCCGTACTCCGGTTTCCGGGTGGGCGCCGCGCTGCTTGCCGAGGACGGCAAGATTTTCGGCGGGTGCAACGTCGAGTCGGCTTCCTACGGGCTGACGGTATGCGGCGAGAGGACGGCCGTCTTCAAGGCGATCTCGGAGGGGACACGGAAGTTCCGGGCGGTCGCGGTCGTGACGGACGCCGACCCGCCCGCCGCGCCGTGCGGCGCGTGCCGCCAGGTGCTGTGGGACCAGTGCCGCGACATCGACGTCGTCCTCGCGACACCTGCACGGGTCATCAGCCGGATGCGTCTCTCGACGCTTCTGCCGCTCCCGTTCGAGTTCGAGGGACCTAAGTGATTCGCATCGCGGCGCTGTGCACTGCACTCGCCGTCAGCCTCGCGGCACCGCCGCTTGCGGCTGCCGAAGCGGCCCCCGCGCCTTCTAGGAAATCCCCGGTCTCTTCGGTCTCTTCGGTCGACACGCTTGTGACGGCTGGGTGGGTCGTGACGATGGACGGGACGGATCGCGTCTTCTCCCCGGGCGCCGTCGCGATCTCGGCGGGCCGGATCATCGCGGTGGGCGCCCCGGCGGAGCTTCTCTCCCGCTATCTTCCGAAGCAGAAGATTTCCCGTCCCCATTCGGTGGTGCTCCCGGGGCTCGTGAACACGCACACGCACGCCGCGATGAGCCTCTTTCGCGGCATCGCGGACGACCTGC
>DAIOUV010000036.1:0-19484 GCA_036759345.1 Acidobacteriota bacterium
TCTTCGGCGCGGGCGCGGCGATCGTCATCGTCTTCGCCATGTTCATGACCCTCGTGCAGCAGAACGCCGACGACGCGATGCGCGGCCGCGTCGTGAGCGTCTACTCGCTCGCCTTTCGCGGCGCCATGCCGCTCGGCAACCTCACGGCGGGCTTCCTCGCCACGCTCATGCCGGCGCCCTGGGTCCTCGTGGGGAACGGGACGCTGCTCGTCCTCGTGGGCCTCACGGTCCTGCTCCGGAACAATCCGGAAGGCGTCGCGGCGCTCTAGTGAAGATGCCTTCGGTGAAGGCAGGCAGCGCATGGCAGGAACTTGGCTCTCTCGAACCCTATTTTGCAGTCCTGACGAATCCAGACTTCCTCTTGGCGAACGTCACGGCGAGCGCCTGCAGGAATTCTTCGCATCAGGCGAAATGGAGGTGCGGGATCTCTTACGAGAGGCACAGTCCCTGTTCCACTTTGACCTCCCCCTCGACAGCGTCCTTGATTTCGGCTGTGGCGTAGGTCGTCTCACGATTCCGCTCGCCCAACGCGCCAGGCGCGTCATGGCCGTTGACGCTGCAGACAGCATGCTGGCCCGCGCACGAATGCACTGCGAGGCCGCCCACGTGGGCAACGTCGAGTTCCTCACCTTGAATGACTTTCCCGCCGTTCCGCCGTCCTCGGTTCATCTGGTGTGCGCGCACCTCGTCTTCCAGCACGTTCCGCCGTCTTCGGGCAATCGCATCCTCCGTCATTTGCTGTCGCTCGTCGCCCCGGGGGGACTTTGCAGCGTCGACATCACCTTCTACCGCTCTGGATCGCGTTCCCTCGGCGTCGGGCGCTGGTTTCGGGCGCGTTCGAGACTCGTTCACGCCGCAGCTTCCATCCTGAGGGGGACGCCGTGGCTTCCCTACATGCAGATGAACACCTACGACCTCGGCTCCGTCCTTCGGGCGTTCTCTTGTCATGGTTTTTCCAGAAGCATCGTGACGGTCTCGTCAGACGGCCCACTCCTGAGCGCACGAATTATTTCCCAGCGCGGCCATTGAATGCGGGAGAGCTAGACCCGCCGACTACGAGCCCGTCCAGGACCGCCATTCCGACGTCTCCATCTCGAGCGTGACCGCGCGCTTGCCGCGGTTCATGTTCAGGAAGATTTTCTTCGGCACCCATACGGCCGGGAGATCGGCCCGCACCTGGGGAAGGGGCTCGAACGTGGCCCTGAGGAACGCGATGTCGACGATGCGCGGATCGACGGTGGTCTTGACCTCGATCTCGCTCGCGATCTTCGTCTGCGGATCGAGGTAGAGGACGGCGTCGTCCTGCACTCTCCCGAGTCCGCGGCCGTGGAGGCGGACCTTGCCTGCGCGGTCGGGGTCCGGCGGCATCAGCTCGGCCCTTTCGGCCCACGCCGCGACGCGCGCCGGCGACAGGCGCGCGTAGAACTGCATGAGCGACTGAGCCTGTTCGAAGAGGGTGTCCTCTTCGGTGTTCGACGTGGGCGGCGCGAGGCGGGCGCGCGGGTCGTTCGCGGGGAAGGGCGTCGGCGCGATCGACTTGTCGAACTTGACGATCTTCTTCACGAGCTCGCCGTTCGGACCGAGATGGACGTTTTCGGTGCGCGAGACGCGCAGGACGCCGTCCACCTTCATCTCCGTCTTGAGTCGCCACTGATACGCCGCGAGGCGCTCGCGCTCGATCTGGAGGCCCTTTCCGACGTCCGGCTTGGACGGCGCGGGGGCTTGCGCCGCGAGAGGGAAAGCGGTCAGAGTGGCGGCGGCGAAGAAGAGAGGCCGAAGTTTCACGGAGGGAATCGTGCCACAGACCGACGCTCCGCACGATGGGATTAAGTTCGAAACGCTGGCGGTGCACGCGGGGAGGCGACCGGAGACCGCCACGGGCTCGGTGGCGCCCCCCATCTATCTCTCGACGACGTTCGAGCGGGACGCCCACATGACGCCGCTGGGCGGCCATACCTACATCCGCGAGTCGAACCCCATGCAGTCGCTCCTCGAGGACGCGCTCTTCCCGCTCGAGGGAGGCGCCGGCGCGCTCGTCTTCGGGTCCGGGATGGCGGCCGGAGTGTCGCTGCTGCAGACTCTGCCCGCTGGCGCGCACGTTCTCCTGCCGGATGACGCCTATTACGGCTGGCGCGTCGCCGCGCAGGAGTTCCTGCCGCGGTGGGGCCTCACGGCGAGCTTCTGCGCGATGGACGACCTCGCCGCCGTCCGGCGGGCGGTCACTCCCGCCACGCAGCTCGTCTTCGTGGAGACGCCCTCGAATCCGCTTCTCCGGGTCTCGGACATCGCGGCGATCGTGGAGATCGCGCGCGCCGCGGGAGCGCGCACCGCCGTGGACAACACGTTCGCGACCCCCGCGTTGCAGCGTCCGCTCGACCTCGGCGCCGACGTGGCGATTCACTCGGTCACGAAGTACTTCGGCGGCCACAGCGACGTGCACGGAGGGGCGCTGATCTTCAAGCGCCGCGACGAGAGCTTCGAAAAGGCGATGCACGTCCGTCACATCCTCGGGGCCGTTCTCGCGCCGTTCAACGCGTGGCTCGTCCTCCGGGGACTGCGCTCCCTGGCGGTGCGCGTGGCCGCGCACAGCGCGCATGCGTTCGCCGTGGCGCGCGCCCTGGAGAGGCATCCGGCGGTGTCCCGCGTGAACTACCCCGGCCTGCCGTCGCACCCCGGGCACGCCGTCGCCGCCCGGCAGATGTCGGGGTTCGGCGGAATGATGTCCTTCCACGTGAAGGCGGGCCGCGAGGCGGCGATCGCCGCTGTCGGAAAGGCGAAGCTCTTCGTGCGCGCCACGTCGCTCGGCGCCGTCGAGAGCCTGATCGAGCATCGCGCCACGAGCGAAGGCGCGAGCTCGACGACGCCGCAGGACCTCATCCGGCTCTCGGTCGGGCTCGAGCACCCGGACGACCTGATTCTCGACCTCGATCAAGCGCTCCGCTGAGACGGGTTACGATCGCGGTCGCGTGCCCGCCTTCCGCGAAAACGACAAGCTTTTCCATAAATTCAATCCCGACCTCGGGCCTGGACGCGTCGAGAGGGTGGACGGTCGCCGCATCGTCGTCTTCTTTCCTTTGACCGAGACGCACCTGACGCTCGCGGCCGACGACAAGGCCCTGCGCCCCCTGCCGCTCGGCGCCGGCCAGAAGGCGCGGCTCGAAGGAGAGGATGGCGAGGTCGTCGTGGAGGCCCTCGGACCTTCCGGAGTGCGTCTCGCCGACGGGCGCATTGTGGATCCGGTCCTCCTGTGGCCGCTCTCGCCCCCCGACGATCCCGTCGAGCGGCTCGCCGCGCTGCAGACCGATCGGGCGGCCGCGTTCCGGAACCGGCTCGATGGGCTCCGGCTCTCGGAGATCCGGCAGGCGGCGGGCCTCGGCTCCTTCCTCGGCGGGCGCATCGCGCTCTTCCCGCACCAGCTCGACGTCGCCGAAAGGGCCACCGCAACGGACCCGGTGCGCTGGCTGCTCGCCGACGAGGTGGGCCTCGGCAAGACGATCGAGGCCTGCCTCATCCTCTCGCGCCTCCTGCGTACCGACCGGGCCGACCGGGCGCTCGTCGTCGCTCCTGCGACGCTCACGGTGCAGTGGCTCGGCGAGCTGTACCGGAAGTTCCACCAGACGTTCGTGCTCCTCGACCGCAAGAGGCGGGAGGACGTCGTGAAGGACCACGGCGAGGGCTTCAACCCCTTCGAGGCCCACCGGCACGCGATCGTGGCGCTCGAGGACTTCCTCGAGGATTCCGCGCTTTCGAAGCAGGCCGAGGCCGCGGGGTTCGAGGTCCTCGTCGTGGACGAGGCGCACCGCCTGGAACGCGCGAAGGGCGATGCGGGAAGCGACGCTTATCGCGCGATCGCGCCCTTGACGCGCGTCGCGCGGCACGTGCTGCTTCTCTCGGCGACACCGCTCGAGGCGGACGCCCACGGCTTTTTCCGCCTCCTCGAACTGCTCCGGCCCGACGCCTATACATCCGAGGAAGCTTTTCTCGAAGCGCTCGAACGGGGCGAGCCGCTGCCGCCATGCACGAGCGCGACGCGGCGCGTGGACATCGGCGGGCTCCAGCCGCGCGTGCCCGCGCCGGTGGATCTCGAGACGGCGCCGGCCGCCGCCGGCCTGACCGGCGACGAGAAGGAAGACGCCGCGGATCCGCGCGTCGCGTGGATCGCGCGGCAGGACGAGATCTGGCGCTCTCTCGGCACGGCCAAGACGCTCGTCTTCGTCCACGAGCGCATGACGCTCTCGGCCCTCAAGGAGCGGCTGGAGTCCGCTACCCGCAAGCGCGTCGCGATCTTTCACGAGGAGCTCACGCCCGAGCGCGGAGACGTCGAGGTGGCCGAGTTCCGGCGGCCGGACGGACCGTCGATCCTGATCTCGACGGAAGCGGGCGGCGAGGGCCGCAACTTCGAGTTCTGCCGCCGCCTCGTCCTGTTCGACCTGCCGCGCGACCCGGCCGCGGTGGAACAGCGGATCGGCCGGCTCGACAGGATCAACCGGTCCATGCCGGTCGAGATCGTCTATTTCCGTCCGCCCGGAGGGTTCGAGCGCGACGTCGTCGATCTCTACGAGCGCATCGGCCTCTTCACGTCGCCGCTCGGCGGGCTCGAGCGCTCGCTGGCGGACGTGGAAGCCGCGATCCTCAAGGCCGAGCGGTTCGCAAAGGTCGGGAAGGCGCTGCCGATCGAGGCTCTCGCGCAGGAGATGCGACGCGCGGCCGACGCGCGGCAGAAGGCCGTCTACCACCACCTGCACCAGGACGGCTACGCGGCGGAGAGAGCGGCCCAGATTCTCGCCCGCGTGCCCGCCGACCTCGACGAGCGCATGGAGCGTTTCGTCCTCGATGCTTCGGATCTCCACGGCTTCGACACCGCCGAACGGGTGGGGAAGCGCACGTGGTATGTGGAGTTCGGGGCGGACGCGCTCGTCGAGCACCTGCCGGGAGTGGCCGGCGGCGCGCGCTGGCTGGGCACGTTCGACCGCGACGAGGCGGTGCGCAAGGAAGACCTCGACTTCTTCGCCTCGGGCCATGCGCTGGTGGAAGGGCTGTTCCGCGAGCTGGAGGAGGGCGCGCGCGGCCGCACCGGGCTCCTCTTGATCGAAAAAGCGGGCGTTTCGGGGGCGGGCCTTCTCTACGTCTTGCGCCGCGGCACAGGGGTCGAAGTGACCGCGACGGGATTCAACGGCTCGCCGCGCCCCGAATGGGCGGAGCTGATCCTCGATCGCGTAGCCGGGGTGCGCGGCATTCGTCCCGAGAACTGGCTGGAGATCCTCCGAAAGGCCGCCGGCGGACGCACGCCCGACTGGGCCTCGCTCGTGCGCCGCCTCGCGCGCCGTATGCTGGCGGAGCGAAAGGGCCGGAAGCTCGAGGCCGTCGCCGCGTTCCGGCTGATGCGGTAGCGCTCCCGGGAACCTTCTCCCGGAACCTGGGTCTCAGATTTGCGGAGGATCCATGCGACCCACATCCCGCCCTCTCTCGCTTCTCGGTCTCGGCGCCCTGACTTTTGCGGCCGCCGGCGCGATCGCGCTGGCGCGCCCTGGCGCGCTGGTGACCGGCGGCCCACCGACGTGGAAGGAGGTCGAGCGGCTCGTCTCCGAGCAGAAGTTCGAGGAGGCGGCCGCCAGTGCCGGGAAGATCCGTGAGGCGGCGCGTGCCGCGGGAAACGAGGCGAACGAGGCAAAGGCTCTCGTCCGCGAGGTCCAGCTCCGCACGGCGCTCCACGGGTACGAGACCTCCGTCCGCTTCCTGAAGGACCAACCCTGGCCGAAGGGCCTCCTGCCGCGCACGACACTCCGGCTCTTCTACGCGCAGTCGCTCGTCACTTACGCGCAGGCCTATTCGTGGGAGATCGGGCAGCGCGAAAAGGTGGCGTCGACGGGGGCGGTGGACCTCAAGGCCTGGACGCGCGAGGAAATCGCGGCCGAGGCCGTCCGCACCTATGTCGACGTCTGGAAGGACCGCGAGGCGCTCGGAAAAGCGCGCGTCGCCGCGCTCGATGAGTTCCTCGTCCCAAACAACTACCCGAACGGCATCCGGGACACGCTCCGGGACGCCACGGCGTATCTCTTCGCCTCACTCCTCTCGGATTTGTCCTTCTGGCGTCCCGAGCACGCGAACGCCGTCTTCGCGCTGGACGCCAGGGCGCTCGTCGCCGGCGACCCGGCGGTCTCGAGGCTCGTGAAGCTCGACGATCCCGCGGCGCACCCACTCCTCAAGCTCGGAGCGGTTTTCGACGACCTCGAGGCGTGGCACGCGGCCGCGGGCGAGTTGGAGGCCGCGCTCGAGGCGCGGCTCGAGCGCCTCCGCCGCCTCGACGCGGCGCTCACGGACACCGGCGACCGCGCCGCGATTCGCCGGGACCTCGCCGCGAAGCTCCCGGCCTACGCCGGCGTGCCGTGGTTCGCGATGGGCAAGGCGCAGCTCGCCGACTTCACGCGCGCCGAGGACAAGGCCGGCAACCTCGTGAGGGCGCGCACCCTCGCGCTCGAGGCGATCCAGGCCTACCCGAAATCGCTCGGCGCCGACCGCGCCCGCGCGATCGTCGGCCAGATCGAGGCGCCGGACTGGCAGATGGCCGCGATGGCGGCCGACGGCGCGGGCCGGCGGTCGATCGAGATCACGCACCGGAACCTCCCGGCCCTCTACTTCCGCGCGTACGCGGTCGACCTCGAGGCCCGCATCGGCGCGACGAAGGACTACAACCTTCTCCCGCAGGGCCGCGAGCTCGACGCCCTCGTCGCGAAGGAGGCACCCGTCGCATCGTTCGAGACGGCGCTCCCGCCGATGCCGGACTACAAGTCGCACCGTACGTTCGTGACGCCGCCGGCTCTCGGGCGCGGCCTCCACGTCGTCGTTGCGTCCGCCGACAGGGGCTTCGCGCCCGGCAAGGGCCCGCTCCGCGCGGTCGGCACGATCGAGACGGACCTCGTCCTCACCGTGCGCCAGACGGCGGCGGGCGGCGTCGAGGCTCGGGCTCTCACGGGCGGGACGGGGCGGCCCGCGCCCGGCGCGGTGGTGTCGCTCTGGCGATACGACTGGCAGAAGGGCCACCGGAAGATCGCGGATGCGACGGCCGGACTCGAAGGCCTCGTGACGTTCGACCCATCCTCGGACACCCGGATGGGGACGTTCCTCGTCGCGCGGCGCGGCGACGACGTCGCGCTGGATTCGAGCTACATGTCGCTCTTGACGCGGACGGAGCCCGGCGAGACCGCCTCGGCTCTCGTCTACACGGACCGGAGCATCTACCGGCCGCTCCAGAAGGTGCTCTGGAAAGCAATCGTCTACCGAGGCCGCGCGGACCAGGCGAAGTTCCGCGTCGCGCCCGCCGCGACCGTCTCCGTCTCGCTCGTCGATGCGAACGGCCAGGCCGTCGAGTCGAAGACCGTCACGACGAACGCGTACGGCTCGGCCGCCGGCGAGTTCGCGATTCCCGTGGGCCGCGCGCTCGGCGCGTGGAACGTGCGCTGCGACTGGGGCGGCGCCGCGTCGATCCGGGTCGAGGAATACAAGCGGCCCACGTTCGAGACGACGCTCGAGGAGTCGAAGGACCCGCTGCGCCTCAACCGGCCCGCGACATTTCGCGGCGATTCGCGTTACTACTTCGGCCTTCCCGTGACGAACGGAAACGTCACATGGCGCGTGACGCGCGAGCCCGAGTACCCGTCGCGGTGGTGGTGGGGCCGGCTGGGCGCGGGACGCGCGGCTTCACTCGAGACCGTCGCAACGGGCAACACCGCGCTCGGCGCGGATGGAAAGTTTGCCGTGACCTTCACGCCGAAGGCGGACGAGCGCGCGGGCAAGGACGTGACCTACCGCTACCGACTCTGGGCGGACGTCACGGACGAGGGCGGCGAGACGCGCTCGGCAGAGCGGTCCTTCCGTCTCGGGTTCGTGAGCGTGAAGGCAAGACTGGAGAAAGAATTCGGATTTTTCTTAGAAGGTAAGAGGGGAGACGCGGCCATCGTCCGCACCGATCTCGACGGCGCCCCGCGCGCCGGAAAAGGCAGCTGGCGGCTGCTCCGCCTCGTGCCGCCTGACAAGACCTTGCTCCCGGCCGATCTACCTTCTAGGAAATCCGAAAACAGCAATTCGTCGAACGAGACCGGTGCCGCGCAGGCGGGGAGCATTCAGACGCCCGGCGACCTTCTTCGCCCGCGCTGGTCGACCGGCTACTCGGTCGAGGAATGGCTGCACGCCTGGAAGGACGGTGCCGAGACGGCGTCCAGCGCCGTCACGCACGACGCGAAGGGCGAGGCGAAGCTCGATCTGTCGGCGCTGTCGGAGGGCGCGTACCGCCTTCGCTACAGCACGGTCGATGACTTTGGCGCGAAATACGAGATGGCGCAGGACTTCCTCGTCGCGGGTGGGAAGGCGGCCCCCGCGCTGCCGATTGTTCTCCTCGCCGAGTCGTCCTCGGTGAAAGTGGGCGGTGTCGCGCGTTTCTTCGTCGCGTCGGGCCTCCGCGAGCAGACGCTTTTCCTCGACGTCGCGCGCGCCGGAAAGTTGATTGAGCGCCGCGTCCTGAAAGCCGGGACCGACCCGGTCGTGATCGAGCGGACGATCTCGGAGGAGGACCGCGGCGGCCTCGGCGTCACGCTGACCGCCGTGCGCGACCACCAGTTTCTGCAGCAAACGCAGGCCGTCTTCGTGCCGTGGGACGACCGGGAGCTGAAGATCACGTTCGCGACGTTTCGCGACCGGCTGCGGCCCGGGCAGACCGAGACGTGGCGCGTCACGGTGAAGGGCGCGACGAGAGAACATCCGCTCAAGGAGACCGCCGAGCTTCTCGCGTACATGTACGACCGGAGCCTCGACGTGTTCGCGCCCCACCGGCCTCCGAGCCCGCTGTTCCTTCTCCCGAACCGCGCGACGCCTCTCGTGGTCCGCGCGACGCTCGGCCAGGCGCCCTCGCTCTGGCTCACGAGCCGCGGCTTCCCGCCGCCGCCGTCCGCGCCCGTCCTCTACCCCGACCGGCTGAAGTTCGAGAGCGGCTACGGGATCGGCGGCCCGGGCCGACGGGGCGGGGCCATGGGCGGAGTCGCGGGCGGGGTCATGGGCGGAGTCATAGGAGAGGCTCCTGCCTCGGCGCCGATGGCCATGCAGTCGATGGTCGTGCGGAACGACGGGTTCGCTCAGGGCGCCGTCGCGGAAGGAAAGATGACTCGTGCGAGGGACGCACGCAGCGAGGAGGTCGATTCTCTTTCTAAGAAGAAAGACAGCGAATCGGACAAGGCAGCCGTGACCGGCGACGACACGGGCGCCGCCCTCCGAAGCAACTTCTCCGAAACCGCGTTCTGGCAGCCGCACCTCCTGACGGGCGCCGACGGCTCGGCCTCGATCGAATTCACGGTGCCGGATTCGGTCACGTCGTGGAAAGTGTTCGTCCACGCCGTCACGAAGGACCTGCGCGGCGGCTCCGCCGAGGCCGAGACGAAGACAGTCAAGGACCTCATGGTCCGGCCGTACGTCCCGCGTTTCCTCCGTGAGGGCGACAAGGCCGAGATCAAGGTCGTAGTGAACAACGCGTCGGCGAAGCCCCTGAGCGGCACGCTCGCGTTCGAGATTACCGACCCGTCGACGGGGAAGAGCCTCCTCCCCACATTCGGCCTCGCCGACGGCGCGTCGAAGCCTTTCACGGCGCCTGCCGGCGGCGGGACGAGCCTGACGTTCCCCGTCACGGCGCCGAAGGGCCTCGCGACGGTCGCCTTCAAGGCCGTCGCGACGGCGGGCGACCTGTCGGACGGCGAAGTGCGGCCGCTGCCCGTTCTGCCGGGCCGGATGCATCTCGTGCAGTCGCGATTCGTCACGCTGAGGAACAAGGACAAAAAGACCCTTCGCTTCGACGACCTCGCGAAGAACGACGACCCGACTCTCGTGAATGAGCAGATGGTCGTCACGGTTGACGCACAGCTCTTCTACACGGTCCTGCAGGCGCTTCCGTACCTCGTGAACTACCCGTACGAGTGCACGGAGCAGACGCTCAACCGCTTCGTCTCGACAGGCATCGTCTCGAGCGTCTACAAGGACTATCCGGCCGTCGCGAGGATGGCCGCCGAGATGTCGAAGCGGACGACGCCTCTCGAGAGCTGGGACGCGCTGGATCCGAACCGGAAGATGGCGCTCGAGGAGACGCCCTGGCTCGCGACGTCGCGGGGTGGTGACGCGGGGCCGAACGGCACGCTCGACGTCCTCGACCCGCGCGTCGCGCAGGCGAACCGCGAGTCGGCGCTCGCGCGCCTTCGCAAGGCGCAGACGTCCGTCGGCGGATTTCCGTGGTTCCCGGGCGGCCCGCCGTCGCCGTACATGACGCTCTACCTCCTCCACGGCTTCGCGAAGGCGGCCGAGTTCGGCGTGGATGTGCCGAAGGACATGGTCCAGCGCGCGTTCTCTTACGTCGCCGAGCACTACCGCACGGAGTGGAAGCGCTGCATGGCGCAGAACGGATGCGGGGAGTTCATCACGTTCCTGAACTACGTGGTCTCGGCGTACCCCGACGCGTCCTGGACGAATGGCGCCCTCACGGAAGCCGAGCGCCGGGAGATGCTCGACTACTCGTTCAAGCACTGGAAGGAGCACTCGCCTTATCTGAAGGGCTATCTCGCGCTCACCTTGAAACGGATGGGCCGCCCGGCGGATGCGCGGCTCGTGTGGGCGTCCGTGATGGACGCGGCGAAGTCGAACGACGAGCAGGGCACGTTCTGGGCTCCGGAGGACCGCTCGTGGCTCTGGTACAACGACACGATCGAGACGCACGCGTTCGCTCTGCGCACGCTCCTCGAGCTGGATCCGGACAACGCGAAGACCGACGGCCTCGTCCAGTGGCTGCTTCTGAACAAGAAGCTCAACCAGTGGAAGTCCACGCGGGCGACGGCCGAGGTCATCTACGCCCTCGTCCACTACCTGAAGCGCGAAGGCGCGCTCGGGATTCCCGAGAGGGCGACCGTCACCGTCGGGACGCAGAAGGTCACGTTCACGTTCGACCCGGCCACGTACTCCGGGAAGAACAACCGCGTCGTCGTGCCCGGCGACAAAATCGACCCAAAGACGACCTCGACGGTCGTCGTCGAGAAGGAGAGCAAGGGATTCGCGTTCGCGTCGGCTGCGTGGCACTACTCGACGGAGAAGCTGCCCGCCGAGGATCGCGGCGATTTCTTCTCGGTCTCCCGCAGGTACTTCCGGCGCGCGACGAACGGGCGCGAGTTCGTCCTGACGCTGCTGGCCGAAGGCGCGATCCTGAAGCCGGGGGACGAGATCGAAGTTCAGATCTCTCTCAGGACGAAGCACGAGGCCGAGTACGTTCACCTGCGAGATCCCCGCGCGGCCGGCCTCGAGCCGGAAAACGCGGTCTCACGCTGGAAGTGGGACCTGGGGATCGCATGGTACGAGGAGACCCGCGACTCGGCCACGAACTTCTTCTTCGAGCACCTGCCGGTGGGGCAGTACACGTTCAAGTACCGCCTGCGCGCGAACATGGCGGGCACGTTCCGCGTGGGGCCCGCGACCGTGCAGTCGATGTACGCGCCGGAGTTCAACGCCTTCTCGGCCGGATCGATCCTCGTCGTCTCGGGAGACTGAGTCGAAGGAGTCCCAGACTATGATTCGAACGCGTGCCCAAGGACTTCTCACCACGGCCAGGTTCCCGCGCCCCGGGAGCGATTGCATGGATCGTGCTCGCGCTCGGAATCGGGGCGTCGCTTTTCTTCTATCGCGAGAGCCGTGAACGAGCCGAGGCGCAGCAGGGGGCCCGGATCCAGCGAGCCGTCGCAAGGGTGCAGACGGCGCTGAAGGCGAGATTCGGCGGCTTCGAGGACACCTTGCGAGCCGCCGCCGGCCTCTTCGTCTCGAGCGACGAGGTCACGCAGGCCGAATTCCGGCGCTACTGGGACGAGCTCGGGTTCGCGACCCGGAACCCGAGCGTCGCCTCTCTGTCTTATCTCGTGCCCGTTGAGGGTCGGTTTCTCGTCCGGTACCGCGAAGGTCGTCAGGCATCGGGAGAAGGCGTCGGGTTCGATGCCGGGGCGGTCCCCGGTCTCCGGGCGGCGCTCGAGGATGCGCGCGATTCGGGCTCCGCGCGGGTCGTGACGCCGGTCAGTCCGCGGGAACATGCACCCGGCCCGGCCTTCGCGATCGAGTACCCGATCTTCCGTGACTTGTCCCTGCCCGCCTCACCCGAGGAGCGGCGGCTCCATCTTCTCGGCTGGGTTTCGATGATCGTCGCGGTCAACCCCCTGATGAGTGACGTCCTGTCAGGGGAAGACGCCGGCCTCGCGGTCTCGCTGCTGGATGGGGCGGATCCGGGGACTTCCGCCCTCCTCTATGCGGCGCCGGGGTCCGAGGCGGCGCCCGGAGCGCGGCGCCTCACGGCCCAGATCGCGCTCGGCGGACATCCGTTCACGACGGCGTTCGTCGTTCGCCGGGGATTCGGCAACACCGAGAGCCGCTTGATTCATCGCGAACTCCTCCTGGCCGGGCTCCTCATTACGGGTCTCCTTTTCGGGATCATCTGGTCCCTGAACGCCACGAAGGCGCGCGCCCTCACCCTCGCGGGGGAAATGACGGAATCGCTCCGGGCCTCCGAGCAGCGGTATGGGCGTCTCTTCGAGCAGAGCCTCGCCGGGATCTACCGCACGACGCCCGAAGGCCGGATCCTCGAATGCAACGAAGCGCTCGCTCGCCTTTACGGCTACGAGTCGCGGCAGGACCTCCTCGATCATTCCGCGGTCGCACTCCATGAGAGCGCGAAATCCCGACAGGGTTTTCTCGAGACCCTGAGGGCGAAGGGCACGCTCATCGCGTACGAATCGCGGGCCCGCCGCAAGGACGGCACGTTCTTCTGGACTCTGGAACACGTGTCGCTTCTGCCGGGCCCTCCGGAAGTCATCGAAGGGACGATCGTGGACATCTCGAAGCGCAAGGAGGCCGAGGAAGCGCTGCGGTTGTCGCGGGAGCGTTATCGAAGCGTGATCGAGTCGTCGCGGGACGGCCTTTTCTTCTTCGATCTCGCGACGCGGCGGGTTCTCGAGTCGAACCCGGCGTTTCAGCACATGCTGGGCTACTCCGCGGAAGAGCTGTCCGCGCTGAGCCTTTACGACTTTGCGCCCGATGATCGCGCCTCGGTTGACGCGAACATCCACCGGCTCGTCGATCAGGAAACGCGGACGATCCCGAACCGCGCCTTCCGGCGGAAGGACGGCAAAGAGGTCACCGTCGAGATCGACGCGATTCTCATCGAGGAAAGCGGACGCCGGACCGTGTTCAACGTCGTGCACAATCTCGCTGAACGGCGCGCGCTGGAAGAGCAGCTCCGGCAGGCCCAGAAGATGGAGGCGGTCGGACGGCTCGCGGGCGGCGTCGCCCACGACTTCAACAATCTCCTGACGGCAATCCTCGGGTACGCGGAGCTCCTTCTTGACTCGGACGCCACGGACGACGTGCGCAACGCTGCCGGCGAGATCCGGAAAGCGGGAGAGCGCGCCGCCGCGCTCACGAAACAGCTTCTCGCCTTCAGCCGCAAGCAGGTGCTCCAGCCGAAGATCGTCGACCTGAACGACGTGCTCGCCGAGGTCGACGGCATCCTGCACCGCGTGCTGGGCGCGGACATCGCGCTGGAGGCCGAGCGCGATCCGCACCTCTGGGTCGTTCTGGCCGATCCGGGCCAGATTCAGCAGGTGCTCCTCAACCTCGCGGTGAACGCGCGCGACGCGATGCCCGAGGGCGGCGTCCTCAGAATCGCGACGCGGAACGTGTCGCTTCGTGCCGCGAACCTTCCGGAGGTTCCGAAGGTCGCCGAAGGGGACTACGTGCTGCTCGAGGTCGCAGACACCGGCCACGGGATGGACGCTGAGACCCTTTCGCGCGTCTTCGAGCCTTTCTTCACCACGAAAGAGAGAGGCAAGGGCACGGGCCTCGGGCTCTCGACGGTCTACGGGATCGTGAAGCAGAGCGGCGGCTACATCCACATCGAGAGCGAGCCCGGGAAAGGGACGCGCGTGCTCGTCTACCTGACGCGTGTCCACGGCGCCGCGGACTCGCCTTTGGACGTGACCCCGCGGTCCCTGCCGCGCGGAGGCACGGAGACGATCCTGCTCGTCGAGGACGAGGAATCCGTGCGCCGCCTCGCCTCCCTCCTGCTCGAGCGGAGCGGCTATCGCCTCCTCGTCGCTTCGAGCGCGGAGGAGGCGCTCGAGACGGCGCGCGGATACGCGGGACAGATCGACCTGCTCCTCACCGACATCGTCCTGCCGGGCCTGAACGGCCGGCGCCTCGCGGACCTGCTGAGCCCCGAGCGCCCCTCGATGAAAGTCGTCTTCGCGTCGGGCTATTTCGACGAGCGCGGCATCCTGGAGCCCGGAAGCGACTTCATCCAGAAGCCCTTCAACCCCGAGACGCTCGCGCGGACCATCCGGCGCGCTCTCGACCGCAAAGGCTCTCAGCCGGCCTGAGCTCCGCGTCGTTCAGCGGGGAATTCCGATGCTCGTCGCGTCCGGAGCGCCGGTCGCGGCCGAACGGGCGCGCGCTCTCGCGAGGAGGCGCGCGCGGAAAGCCCCCGGCGGGATCTGACCCTCGGAGAGAAACTCCTCGTGGAATCGCCGCTCGGAGAAAGCGGGCCCCTCGATCGCCTGGCATTCCTCGCGCAGCGCGAGGATTTCGGCCTTGCCGAGGTGGTACGTGATCGCCTGTGTGGGCCACTTCGAGTAGCGGAAGATCTCCCTGCGGGCGGATGCGACCGCGGCGCGCTCGGCCCCGTCGGGATTCAGCGCCGGATCGGCCGAGACCGGGCCCTTCACGAAGACGACGTTTCGCGCGAAGTACGTGACGGCGTCCTCGAACGACATGAAGCCGCAGTGGATTCCCGTGTCGACGACGACGCGGGCATCGCGCAGGAGCTGGTTCTGAAGCTCGAAAAAGCGCTCTTCCAGGCTGTAGAAGCCATCGGGGAAATCCGCGCGGGGCTCACCCACGAGGCGCTCGCAGTAGAGCGCCCATCCCTCGGACGACATGGCGTCTTCCCACATCGAAGCGGAGTCCTCCACGCCGCCCGGCGTCAGCCAGCGGATCGTGGAGATCGAACCGGCGCGTGACCGCATGAACTGGTAGTACCAGTCGTGGCCGGGGAAGCCTTCGTGCGCCGCCAGGCTCGCGACCGCCGCGCGCGCGTGCTCGCGAAGCGCGGCGGGGTCGTCGCCCGTCGGCGTCACATAGAACTGCCCGACACCCCCCTTTTTGAACTGCGGTGCCGGGTAATAGGCCGCGTCGATCGTACCCCGCAGCGGCGGCGGCGTGAAGACGACATCGAGGCGGTAGTCGGCCGGCAGGTCGAACATGCCGGTCTTCCGGCCGTACTCCACGAGACGCCGGCACGCGAGCTGGTACCACGACAGCATCTCGGCGTCGTTCTTCGGAATGTCGTTCCCGAGGAGCGACAGGACCGCGCCAGGCGAGGCGTCCGGCAGCTTGCGGTCCGCGGCGACGCGGCGCGCGAGAGCGGTCATCTCGGCCAGAGTCTCGGCCACCCGGGACTTGCCGTAGGCGTGAAGCTCGCGTGGGGTGCGCGTCACGCGCAGGTTGTTCTTCAGCGCCCACGAGTACTCCGCCTCGCCGGCCGCGAAGCGGTCCTTGTCGAAGGCCGACTTGAGGGTCTTTCCCCCAGCCTCGAAGAAGAGATCCAGGAGGCCCTTGCGGAAGTCCCGGAACGCGGCGGCCGCGGCCGGGCAGCCTACCGAGAGCGCGGACCTCGTGTCGGCGTCTGCGCCCCAGGCGGCGGCCTTTTCGGGAAGACTCTTCTCGAAGTAGACGGCCGTCGATTCGGCCGCATCGACCGCGGCCGAAATGAGGCGCCGGTCCGGGATCGCGTTGCCCGACGCGCCGCGGCGCACGTTCGCGAGAGCCGTCTTCAGGTACCCGGGCACCGCGGCCGCGCGCAACGCGACGGAGCGCCACTCTCTGGCCGTGCCGCGCGCCCCGTCCGCGCCGGGAGCCATTCCCTGGAGTGTGAATTCGATGCCCCGGAGCGGCTCCTCGAGGAACACGTCGAGGGCCTTCTCGTGCACGCGCCGGTCGAGGTTGTGGACGAGGAATGCGAGCTGCGCGGCCATGGCGGCCGCGTCGATGCGGTCGGGCTCCGCGAGCTTCCTGGTGTCGATCTTCGCGAGGCGCGCCTGGAATCCCGTCCAGGCATCGCGCTCGGCGTGCAGGGCGCCGGGGGAGTAGTCGCGCAGCTTTCCGTCGAGGACCGCGTACGCGGGATCGAGCCCCTCGGCGCCGAGATACGTCGCGACGACGGGGAAGCGGTCTAGGAAGGTCCGGAGGTAGTCCGCTTCGAGCGAAGAAAATACCGACGTCTTTTGCTTCGGAGAAGAGGAAGAGGAGGGAGAAGATTTCTGAGAGTGCGCGGGGAGGGGTGCGGCAAGGGCCAGCAGGATCGCCGCGCCTGGCGCGCCCGCGCGGGCCTGATTGATTACCCTTCTAAGCAATTTCCAGAACCTCCGCAAGGCCGCGTCATGACCTGGACGGGCGATTCTCTCTCAGTCGCCCGAGAAAGAACGGAAGGCCGACGGCCCCCGCCGCGAGCGTCGTGAGAAGATGCAGGAGGCCGCCGAGGACGGCGCCCGTCGCGAGCGGGACGCCGTCCAGTGCGGTCGCCGCGGCGAAGCCCGATTCATAGGGGCCGAACGTGCCCGCGGGCGACGGCAGGACCGCGGCCGTCGCGATCGACGTGAAGAGGGCGACGAGAAGCGTCGCCGGATGGATCGCAAGCCCCAGCCCCCGCGCGGTGAGCCAGAGCGCCGGGACATGAAGAGCGAGAAATGCCGCCGCCGCCGCCGTGGCCATCGCGTAGGAGCCCGGCGCCCGCCGCGCGACGGAGAGTCCCTCGGCCACCTCGCGTGCGATGGCGTGACGGCGGCTGTTCTCGGGGAGCCGCGGCACGAGAGACACGAGCAGCCGTCCGCCCGCGAGGGGCAGGGCGAGGAGGAAGGCGGCTCCGAGGAGAACGAGCGCGGCCACACCGACTCCGAGCACCTGCGTGCCGTGTGTGAAAAGAAGCCAGGCCGCCCCCGCGAGCCCCGCGAGAAGCAGCGTCGCCGTATCGAGCAGCTTCACGAGCGCGAGGACCGCCCCCGAGCGCGCCCAGCTCGCGCCCAGCGCGGCCCTGATCGACGCCCAGGAGCCGATCTCCCCGCTTCGGAACGGCATCACCTGCAGGAGAAACGTCGTGGCGCCCGAGAGCGACCATGCGGTCGCGACGGGGATCCGATCGGCGGGCGGAAGGAGCAGGTTGAAGCGAAAGGCGCGCACCCCGAAGGCGAGGATGTTCAGGAGGAAGCCAAGCGCGACGATCCAGGGGTTCGCGGAGGCGAGGTGTGGAAAGAGGTCTGCTGAAGATTTCCGGAATGCGACCACGAGCAGTGCCAGCAGCACCAGCACGACGGCGGCGCCGAAGATTTTCTTAGAAAGGGTAAGAGGGACGGTGCGCGGGGGACCAGCCTCCGATTCCGGCGACGACGTTCCTGCGGCAGGCATCCGCTCATTCACCTTTTAAGGAATTCTTCCGGTTCCCCTCCGAACCCTTCCGTCTTTGCTCGACGACGAGCTCCTCGAGGAGCGTCCGGTTGATCGAGATGAGGTCCGCGAGAAGCCCGGAGAGAACGCTGACGACGGCCGCCACGAACAACACGGCCGCGAGCAACAGCGACTGGAGGTGGCCGGCCGGGTTGTGATCGGTTATCACGAAGAAGACATAGCGCCCGACGAGCCCGAGGCCGAGCACCGCGAGGAGCGTCGCGCAGCCGAAGAAGACGGGCAACGGCTTGTAGAGCGCCGTGATGCGCAGGATGTTCGCGCCCTGCACGAGGACGTAGTTCGAGGTGCGCCGGATGAGGCGCGAGGCGCGCACGGGCGGGTTCGTGCGCACGGGGACCGATGCGACGGCCATCTCCTTGTTGCCCGCCTGGATGAGCGTCTCGAGCGTGTACGTCATCCTCGAGAAGACGTTGAGCCGGAGAGCGGCTTCGCGCGTGAGCGCGCGGAAGCCCGATGTGGCGTCGGGCACGTCGGTGCCCGAGACGCGGCGTACGACCCACGAGCCGAAACGCTGCGCGAGGCGCTTGCCGGGCGAGAAGTCGGCCTTCGTCGCGACCCCGCGGTCGCCGACGACGATCTCGGCCTCGCCCGCGAGGAGGGGGGTGACGAGGGCCTCGATGTCGGCCGCCGCGTATTGGCGGTCGGCATCGGTCGAGACGATGACGTCGGCGCCGAGGCGCAGCGCGGCGTCGAGCCCGGCCCGCCAGGCGAACGCGAGTCCACGGTGAATGGGAAGCCGGACGACATGGTGCGCGCCCGCCCGGCGCGCGGCCTCGGCGGTGTCGTCACTCGAGCCGTCGTCCACGACGAGCGTCTCGACCGACTCGAACCCTGGCACGCGGCGGGGCAACTCCGCGAGCGCGGGCCCGATCTGTTCCGCCTCGTCCCAGGCGGGAATCTGGATGACGAGCTTCACGGCTCGGGAGAGCCTAACAGGAGCGTACCCTTCGAAGGAGGTGGCCCGATGACGAAGACCGCACGCCCTCTCTTTGCCGCCTTGTTCATCGCCGCGGCATCCATCCGCGCACAGGACGGCCCCCCGAAGGAAGACCGCGCGTTTCGCGAGACGGATCTCGTCGAGCTCCTGACGCTCGACCCCACGATGCGCCTCGACGTGCGCTACGCGGGGAAGAACAACGAGTTCGGCCGGCCCTTCTATTCCGAAGCGCGCGTCTTCCTCCAGCGCCCCGCCGCTGAAGCCCTCGTGCGCGTGAACCGTGCGCTCAAGGCGAAGGGCTACGGCCTCCTCGTGTTCGATGGCTATCGCCCGTGGTCCGTGACGAAGCAGTTCTGGGACCTGACGCTCGCGGACAAGAAGGTCTTCGTCGCGAACCCGAAAAACGGCTCTCGCCACAACCGGGGTGGAGCGGTCGACCTCACGCTCTACGATCTTTCGACGGGCCGCGAGGCCGACATGGGCGGCAAGTACGACGAGATGACCGCGCGCTCTTACGTCACGTACGACAAGGGCCGGAAGGACGCGCTTGCGCGGCGCGAGCTTCTGAACGGCGCGATGGGGGACGAAGGCTTCTTCGTCTACGCCTTCGAGTGGTGGCACTTCGACTGGAAGGACTTCCGCGAGTACCCGATCCTCGACGTGCCGTTCGCGTCGCTCAGGCGGCTCTCGCCGGCCGAAGCGCCGCGTTAGGTCATGGCGAATTTCCGGTATCGCCTCTTCATGAGGCTCGTGAGCCTGTACCCGCCGTACCTCGGCGCGGGAGTCCGCGTCTCGTACCCGAAGGACGACGCCCACCGGATCGTCGTGCGGATGGGCCTCCACTTCTGGAACCAGAATCTCTTCGGGACGCAGTTCGGCGGGTCGCTCTACTCGATGTGCGACCCTCACTTCGTCTTCATCGTCGTGCGGAATCTCGGCCCGGGTTACCTCGTGTGGGACAAGGCGGCCCAGA
>DAIOUV010000036.1:19584-29660 GCA_036759345.1 Acidobacteriota bacterium
ATCGTCGTGCGGAATCTCGGCCCGGGTTACCTCGTGTGGGACAAGGCGGCCCAGATCGAGTTCCTGAGGCCGGGCCGTGGGCGCGTGACGGCGACGTTCCACGTTCCGCCGGAAAAGATCGCGGAGATCCGTGAGGCCGCCGACCGCGGCGAGAAGGTCGAGCCCGTGCTCGTCGCCGAAATCGTCGCGGACGACGGCGAGCTCGTCGCGCGCGTCACGAAGCGGCTGTGGGTCCGGAAGAAGGACGCCGCTAGAACTTGAAGTTGATGCCGGCCGTCCCGTGCCAGAAGTCGGCTTTTGGGTTGTTGTTGTAGCGGTCGCGGATCGCGTCGATGGAGCTCACGCCGAGGAAGACATAGCGGACGTCCACGTGGAGCGACACCTTCGCCTTCGCCCCGAGCTCGAGGCCGCCACCCACGTGCCCGCCGAACGTGTGTTGCGTGTCGGAGCCGAGAGCCGACTGCGCTCCCAGGAACGTCGATTTCGTGTAGTACCAGCCACCCCCGCCGAGGACGTAGGGCTGGACCTGACCCGGCAGGATGAACAGCATGAGCGAGGCCTGCACGGGGTACTGCTCGATGCGGAGCACGTCCTCGCTGCCGGCGCTGTAGGTGGTGCGGCGATAATCGATGAGGCCTTCGACGCCGAGCGGCCCTGGAAAGCGCAGCCGCAGCTGGGCGCCGCCGTACCAGGTGCCGTCGGCCCCGGTCGCCTTCGTATACGAAGCGTGGCCGCCGAGAGAGAACTGGGCCCGGGCGGGATGGGCGGCAAAAAGCGCGAGCGCGGCGGCGAACGCGAGTAGAGTCTTACTGGAAGAATTCACCGTCGTGGTCCCTCCGGGGGCAGGGTAGCAAGTTCTCTGCCCGAATCAGTCGTCGAGGTCCGCGGTTCCGAAGAGCGGGCCACCGCCGCGCGCGCTCCAGAATCCCCATCCGGCAAGCGCGACGACGAGCAGCACGAAGAAGAGGCCGTAACCCGCGTACCAGGTCGAGAAGTCGAGAGTGAGGGGCACACTCGAGAGCATGTTACGCGCGACGAAGAGCGCTCCGAGGCCGACGAAACCGAAGCGGAGAAGGGCGAAGACCACGATGGCCGCCGTTAGCGCCGCGGCCGGGACTTCGAGGAGGGCGTTCTCCCGCCCCGCTCCCGTCGCAAACGCGAACACCCAGACAACGCCGATCGCGAGCGGCCGCTGCCGCAGAAGAAGTGTCCCCACGAAGAGGATCGCCGTGTAGAGGAGAGTGGCCATCACGGTGTCGACGAGACGGCCCGCCACCCCGGCCACGACGCCCCGGATCCCGCCGAGCGTTCCCGCGTCGAAGTAGACGGGAGTCTGACCTCCGGACGCGAGAAAGGCGGGCGCCGCGTTCACGGCGATGAGGATCAGGAACGCGACGCTGCCGAGGAGCAGCCCGCCGAGGAGGTCGCGCCCGACGAGGGGATCGCCGAAGCGGCCGCCGACGAGGCGCGTCCACGAGACGAGGAGATCCGGGTAATGGCGCCGGAAGTAGGGCTCGAACGCGAGGTAGAGGATCCAGGCGAGCCCCGTGAGCCCGGCCGGAAGGAAGAGGATCGGCACGAGAGTGGACCAGTCCCCGCGCCCGATCAGAGCCGGATGCAGGTCGAAGAGCGAGGTGGCGAAGGACGCGACGAACATGGCGCCCGCGACGCGGGCGGCCCCCCGGCGGTCGCCGCGGCCGAGCCGTGCGTTGCGCCGTGCGAACCATGCGGCCGCAGCCGCGACGGACAGCAGGCCGGCGAAGAAGGCTGACCGGCCGATGCGTTCGCGGAGCGCCTGCGGCCGTGGGGCGTCGCGCGAGGGCTCGCTCCATGGCGCGACGATCTCGAAGGAAACCGGCCGGGCCCGGAACGCCGCCGCGACGACGCGCAGCGTGACGCCGGCATCGCCGGGCATCGGGCCCGAAAACCCGGCGATCGAGTCGAACGGGATACGGGGGAGCCAGACGGGCTCGGACGCAACGAACGACTTCGCGTCGAGGCCGGCCTCGGAGAAAAGCGTGTTCCAGTCGGGAGCAGCCGGAGCCACCGCGGTCCGAGGCAAGGCCTGGGGTGGAATTGCGACGAACGAACGCAGGCGTCCCTCCGGGTCGAGGACGACCGTGAACATCCCGGTCACGTCGAGCGGCGGGTCCGACTCCCACAGCTCGCCGAAGCCGTTCACGGGAAGGAGAGGCCGCGGGCTCTGCCGGTAGATGAAGGCCGCTGGTTTCCACCATCTCGCGGCGAGGTCGCGCGCCCAGCCCGGCTTTCCGGTCCTGGCGAGGTGGCTGAGGTACGGATAGTCCCGGAAGAACCAGCGGGCCGAATCGGCCGGGGGATCGGTCCACCCGAGGCGCCGCGCGACCTCGCGCGCCCGCTCCTCGAGCGCGTCGGGCGGCTTCGGCAGCGGCGAGAGGCCGAGGTCGGTGCCCCATCGCGAAAGCGCGACGCCGAGACAGAGGAAGACGACGATGCCGCCGAGGAGCGCCGCCGCCCTCGCGTTTGGGATGACGCCTTCGGGCCCCGCGGCTGCCACCATTTCCGGCGAGGGTGTCTCGCCGGCCGCGAGCGCGGCGGCGAGGGGATCGCCGCCGGGCAGCGCTCCGGCGAGCTGCACGGCCGATGACGGCCGCGCGCGCGGGTCCTTCTCGAGACAGCGCAGGATCACGCGCTCGACGGCGGGATCGAAGCCCGCGAGGACGGCCGAGGGCGCCGCAGGCGTCTCCTGCTCGTGCTTGCGCCGCATCTCGGCGAGCGTCGGAGCGTCGAAGGCGCGCTTGCCCGTCGCGACCTCGTAGAGGACGAGGCCGAGCGCGTAGAGATCGCTCCTCACCGACGCGGGCTTGCCCGCGAGCTGCTCGGGCGCCATGTAGGCCGGCGTCCCGGAAACCTCCCCGACGTTCGCGGCCTCCTCGGCCGCGACGGCGAGGCCGAAGTCGGTGATGCGCACGCGCCCGCGCCCGTCGAGCATGATGTTCGCGGGCTTGAGGTCTCGGTGAAGCACGCCCTTCTCGTGCGCCGCGTGCAGACCCGCGCAGAGCTGACGCGCGATATCGACGGTCTTATCCGCCGGGAGGTGGCCGATCCTCTTCAGGAGCGAGGCAAGGTCCTCGCCGTCGACGTACTCCATCGAGAGGAAGTGGCGACCCTCGATCTCCCCGATGTCGTAGATGCGGCAGACGTTCGGGTGCGAGACCTGGCGCGCGAGGCGCACTTCCGCGTGGAAGCGCGCGAGGAGCGCCTCGTCGCCCGAGACCGCCTTCGGAAGGAACTTGAGCGCGACGGCCTGGCCGAGCTTGAGGTCGTCGGCGCGGTAGACCTCGCCCATGCCGCCGCGGCCGAGGAGACCCACGATGCGGTATCGCTCGCCGAGCATCGCTCCCGGCGGGAAGGCGCCGAGATCGAGCGATCCGGACGAAACGAGCCGTCCGACCGACGATGGGGGACGGGGTGCGGTGGGGACTGCGCCGAGTTCCGTCGGGAGGCGTGACGCCGACCCGACATCCTGGCCGCAGGAAGGGCAGAAGCGGCCCGAGGCCGGAAGGTCCGAGCCGCAGCGGGAGCAGCGTGTCACGTGTTCTGAAATGTTATCTCAGCGGGAGAACCGATGGTGGGAAGGCCATTCGGCACACTCGTCGCGCGCGCCACGAAGAGCCCCCGGGTCCGGAAGATGACGAACTGATCAATCATCCTGGACCGCCCTCGCGAACGCCGCCCGGCCGCCGATCGCGGTGACGAAGCCATAGAGGGCGAGGCCCGCGAGGATGACAAGCGTAGCCACGGATCGCCCGAAGTAGAAGCACGACGGCTGCAGGCTGATGGGCGCCATCAGCCCGTACCAGAAGAAGAGTCCGGAAGCGAACGCGAGGAGCCCGACCCGTGTGATGAGCGCAAGCCAGACGGCCGAGCGGCAGAGGGCCATGGGCCAGTAGATCCAGAAGGGCTCGCCCCAGAAGAGGAGGATGAACGAGAACGCCACCGCGAGCACGGCATCGGCGAGCCAGCGATTCCGGAGGACGGTCCGGAAGAGCAGGAGGAGGATCAGCGTTCCCAGGCTCTCGATGAGCGCCGTCCTTGCGCCGCCGGCGATCGCACCGATCGAGCCCGACACCCGGGCGAGCTGCCAGACTCCGAAGGGGGCTGGCGCATCCGGGCCGCGCCCGAGGAGTAGCGGAGCCAGATACTCGCCCCGCAGGACGACATGCAGGCCGATGCCCGCGAGCGCCCCGAGGAGGATGTCGCGCCCGACGAGAGGGTCGCGGTGATCCCAGGCGAGAAGCCGGTTCCAGGAGATGAGGATGTTCGGCCACCGCTGCCGGACCGACGGCTCCAGCGCGAGATAGATGATCCAGACGGTTGCGGCCCAGAAAAGGGCTTCGCCGAGACCCCGCACGGTCATCTCCCACTCCATGCCAATGTCGCCGCTGTGGTCGGCCCGGAAGAGCCAGTTCACGATTGCGACCGAGAGGAAGCAGATCGCGACCCGGAAGGCGCCGCGGCGGTCGCCCCGCTTCAGACGCCAGTTGCGGCGGGCGAGAACGATGCCTCCGATCCAGCCGAGGAGAGAAACGACGAGGTAAGCTGTGTCCGCGAACCCGGAGCCGGCCGTGCGGACGCCGGCGGACTCGGTGGGAGGCGGAGACCACGGAAAGACGAGGCCGAACGAGACGGGCTTTCCGGCGAGGGAGGCGGCCTCGACGCGCACAGCGGAGGACGAGCCCTCTTCCGGAGCGGTCCAGGCGAACCGGCTGTCGGCGAAGGACGCCGGCCGCCGCTCGGGAGCCGCCGGCCGGAAGCGCTCCAAGTCGAGGCCGGCCGCCGCGAAGAACGGCTTCCAGTCGGGCTCGGCGGCCGCCGAGCCGGCGGAGACACTTTCGGGCAAGGCGCGGAAGGAGATCAACCGCCCCCACGGGTCGAGAAAGACGCTCATCATGCCGGGCGTGTCCTCGGGCGGGTCGTTCGGAACGACGGTGCCGCTCGGACGCTGCGTGACGAGAGGTCGCGGGCTGAACCGGCACCAGAACCGGATCGGACCGGGCCGCGCCTCGCCGAGGCCATTCCAGCGGCCGGACGACGAATCTTTTTTCTTGCGGAACTGGAGGTATCCATTATCCGGCTCGAAGCCTGCGACCGCGAATGGATGCGGGGACGAGAATCCGGCGCGGGCCGCGATGTCTGCCGCCACTCCTGACAGGAAATCCGGCGGCCTCTCGAGGGGGACGCGGCGCGCGAGGATCTCGGGAGCCGGCAGAAGCGCGAACGCTGCAAGGAGGACGACCGCCGCGCCGAGAAGCGTGGCGCCCGACCCGACGGACAGGACTCCCTTTCCCCCGAAGGCCGCGACCATCTCGGGGGACGGTGTCTCTCCCGCGGCGAGCGCGGCGGCGAGGGGATCGCCGCCGGGCAGCGCTCCGGCGACCTGGACGGCCGACGAAGGCCGCGCGCGCGGATCCTTCTCGAGGCAGCGCAGGATGACGCGCTCGACGGCGGGATCGAAGCCCGCGAGGACGGCCGAGGGCGCCGTGGGCGTCTCCTGCTCGTGCTTGCGCCGCATCTCGGCGAGCGTCGGAGCGTCGAAGGCGCGCTTGCCCGTCGCGACCTCGTAGAGGACGAGGCCGAGCGCGTAGAGATCGCTCCTCACCGACGCGGGCTTGCCCGCGAGCTGCTCGGGCGCCATGTAGGCCGGCGTCCCGGAAACCTCCCCGACGTTCGCGGCCTCCTCGGCCGCGACGGCGAGGCCGAAGTCGGTGATGCGCACGCGCCCGCGCCCGTCGAGCATGATGTTCGCGGGCTTGAGGTCTCGGTGAAGCACGCCCTTCTCGTGCGCCGCGTGCAGACCCGCGCAGAGCTGACGCGCGATATCGACGGTCTTATCCGCCGGGAGGTGGCCGATCCTCTTCAGGAGCGAGGCAAGGTCCTCGCCGTCGACGTACTCCATCGAGAGGAAGTGGCGACCCTCGATCTCCCCGATGTCGTAGATGCGGCAGACGTTCGGGTGCGAGACCTGGCGCGCGAGGCGCACTTCCGCGTGGAAGCGCGCGAGGAGCGCCTCGTCGCCCGAGACCGCCTTCGGAAGGAACTTGAGCGCGACGGCCTGGCCGAGCTTGAGGTCGTCGGCGCGGTAGACTTCGCCCATGCCTCCACGCCCGAGCAAACCCACGATGCGGTAGCGCTCTCCGAGCATCGCTCCCGGCGGGAAGGCGCCGAGGTCGAGCGAGCCGGACGAAACGAGACGGCCGACCGAGGATGGCGGCTTCAGCGGCACCGGCTTGGGCGCCGAGCCCATCTCGGTGGGGAGATGCGAAAGCGACGAGGAAAGCGCGAAGCCGCAGGCCGGACAGAACCGGCCGGCCTCCGGCACTTCGGCATCGCAGCGGGTGCAGCGCGTCACGTTTGTGCTGAAATGGTATCTCAACCCGGGCTCGCGGGACCCCCGGGACGCGCCTCAGCGGCGGCCGGAACGCGGCCCGCTATGCTATCCTCCGCCGCTCCGGCCGGAACGCCGGAAATGCTCTTTGGAGAAGACGATCCGGGTCGAGGTCGGGGATCCCAAGACGTTCGGAAAGGAACGGCCCCCGGCGGCAGCCCTCGGAAAGAAGAATCGCGACACGTTCAGGCGCTTAGCTCAGCGGTAGAGCACTACCTTGACACGGTAGGGGTCAGCAGTTCGATCCTGCTAGCGCCTACCATCGCCCGCTTCTTTCCTGTGCCGCCGCCAAAGGCAGCTCGAAGGCGCTTAGCTCAGTCGGTAGAGCACTTCCTTCACACGGAAGGGGTCAGCGGTTCGAGTCCGCTAGCGCCTACCATTCCTCGCGTTTCCTGCAAACCGCCCCCTCACCCGCCGTCGTTTTTCTTCTGAGAGGGAAGAGAGGGTCGAGTCATGTCTGCGGTCGCGAAGCACGAGGCGGACGGCGTCATCCGGTTGACGCTGCCGGACGGGACGGTCAAGGAGGTGCCTTTCGGCACCACCGGCCGTGCCGTGGCCGCGTCCATCGGACCCCGTCTCGCCAAGGACGCTCTGGGCGTGAAGCTGTCCGGTCACGTGTTCGATCTCTCCCGCCCGCTCACCGAGTCGGGCGCGTTCGAGGTCGTGACGCCGAAGCACCCGGACGCGCTGGAGCTCTATCGCCATTCCACGGCGCACCTCTGTGCGAACGCGGTCAAGCGCCTGTTCCCGGGCGTGAAGATCGGCATCGGCCCGGCCATCGAGAACGGCTTCTATTACGACTTCGATCCGGGCCGGCCCTTCGCGCCGGAAGACCTCGAGAAGATCGAGGCCGAGATGAGGAAGATCGTCGCCGAGGACAACGTCGTCGTCCGCAAGGAGATGTCGAAGGCCGAGGCCGTGAGGATCTTCGAGGCCCAGGACGACCCGCTCAAGGTCGAGATCGTCGCGGGCATTCCCGAGGGGAGCCTGTCGTGCTACGAGCAGAAGGACTTCATCGACCTCTGCCGCGGCCCGCACGTGCCGTCCACGGGCAAGCTCGGCGTCTTCAAGCTGACCCACTCGGCCGGCGCCTACTGGAAGGGCGACGAGCGGAACCCAATGCTCCAGCGCATTTACGGGGCCGTGTTCCTGACGCAGAAGGAGCTCGACGAGCACCTCCTGAGGCTCGAGGCCGCGCGTGCCCGCGACCACCGCAAGCTCGGCAAGGAGCTCGGGCTCTTCGTGTTCCATCCCTTCGCGCCGGCGTCGCCGTTCTTCCTGCCGAAGGGCGCGACGGTCTACAACCTGCTCCTCGGCTACATGCGCGAGCTGTACGTGAAATACGGTTACCAGGAAGTCATCACGCCCCAGGTCTTTGACGCCGAGCTCTTCAAGATCTCGGGCCACTACCAGAACTATCACGAGAACATGTACTTCACGATGATCGACGACCGCGAGTTTGGCGTGAAGCCCATGAACTGCCCGGGCCACTGCCTTCTCTATGCGTCGCAGGCGTACAGCTACCGCGACCTGCCCGTGCGCTTCGCCGACTTCGGGCGGCTCCATCGCTACGAGCGTTCCGGCGTCACGCAGGGGCTCACGCGCGTCCGCACGTTCGCGCAGGACGACGCGCATCTCTTCTGCGCGATCGACCAGATGGCGGCGGAGATGGACCGGTTTCTCGACTTCATCCGCGAGGTCTACGGGACGTTCGGCTTCACGGAGGTGAAGGTCGGCCTCGGCACGCGTCCCGAAAAATACATGGGCGCGATCGAGAACTGGGACAAGGCCGAAAAGGCGCTCCAGCAGGCCTTCGACAAGCGGGCCCAGGACATGACGGGCTGGAGCTACTTCCTGAACGCGGGCGACGGCGCCTTCTACGGCCCCAAGCTTGACTTCCAGGTCACGGACGCCATCGGCCGGCCGTGGCAGCTCGGCACGCTGCAGGTGGATTTCTCGAATCCGGACCGGTTCGAGCTTGCGTACACGGCCGAGGACGGGCACAAGCATCGCCCCGTCATGCTCCACCGCGCGATCCTGGGCTCTCTCGAGCGCTTCTTCGGCATCCTCATCGAGCACACAGGCGGCGACTTCCCGTTCTGGCTTACGCCGGAGCAGGTGCGCGTGGTGCCTGTTTCGGAGAGATTCAACGAGTATTCGGAGAAGATTCTGAGAAGGTTGGGAGAGGCCGGGTTGCGCGCGACGAGCGATCGGAGGAACGAGAAGCTGGGCGCGAAAATCCGGAACGGCGAGCTGGACAAGATCCCCGCGCTTCTCATCGTGGGCGAGAAGGAGCAGGCGGCGGGCACGGTCTCCCTCCGCGTGCGCCACGGAGGGGAGTTCAAAGACCAGAAGATCGAAGAATTGCTTCGAATGATGAAGAACGCGGTCAACGACCGCTCGCTCGCCTGGCACGCTGCATCGATCTCACAACGCATCGAGACCTAAGGAGGAAAACACTCTGGCATTTTTTAGAGGAGGCCCCCGCGTTCCCCCGACGAAGAACTCTCCGATCAACGAGTTCATCCTCCGTTTCCAGCAGGTCCGGCTCATCGGCTCGGACGGCGCGCAGCTGGGAGTGGTGGATCCTCCCGCAGCCATCTCGAAGGCGCGCGCGGAAGGGCTGGACGTCGTCGTGATCGCCGAGCAGGCGGATCCCCCCGTCTGCAAGATCATGGACTTCGGCAAGTTCACGTTCGAGAAGAAGAAGAAAGAGCACGAAAGCAAGAAGAAGCAGAAGGTCACCCAGGTCAAGGAAATTAAGTTTCGGCCGAACATCGACGAGCACGACTACGACTTCAAGCTGAAGAACATCCTCCGGTTCCTGGAGGAGGGCGACAAGGTGAAAGCCACCGTCCAGTTCCGCGGCCGCGAGATGTCGCGCCTCGACAACGGGCGGAAGGTCCTCGACCGGCTCGTAAAGGACCTCGAGGGAAGGGCCCATGCCGAGTCCGGCACCGAGATGATGGGAAACCGGATGCACCAGATTCTCGGCCCGATCAAGAAGCACTGAAATCAGGGACAACGAAGAAGGAGCCCCGAACATGGCTACGAAGAGAAAGACGCACCGCGGCGCGGCGAAGCGGTTCCACAAGACCGCCACCGGCAAGTTCAAGCGCGGTCACGCGATGAGACGCCACATCCTCACGAAGAAGAACTCGAGCCGACTCCGGGGCCTCAAGAAGGCCGGCCTCGTGTCGAAGGCCGATACGAAGAACGTCCGCTCGATGCTTCCGTATGCCTAACCCGAGAGCCGAGACCGAGACAAGACAAAGAGAAGACAAGGAGTAACGCCATGCCTCGCGTCAAGCGTGGACCCAAGAGGAAAAATCGCCGCGAACGAGTCCTGGAGCTCGCAAAGGGCTATTACGGCACCAAGCACAACTGCTTCCGCATCGCCGAACTGCAGGTCGAGCGCTCGCTCGTCTACGCGACGCGCGACCGCAAGCAGAAGAAGCGCGAATTCCGCGGGCTTTGGATCATTCGCATCAACGCCGCCGCGCGCCTGCACGAGCTTAGCTACAGCAAGCTCATGGCGGGCCTGAAGAAGGCCGGCTCCGACGTGAACCGCAAGGTCCTCGCGGAGATCGCCGTCGAGGATCCGAAGGGCTTCGCAAACATCGTCGCCTCTGCCAAGTCGGCCCTCGGG
>DAIOUV010000036.1:29760-37354 GCA_036759345.1 Acidobacteriota bacterium
CGAGGATCCGAAGGGCTTCGCAAACATCGTCGCCTCTGCCAAGTCGGCCCTCGGGTTGCCCGCGGGCGCGTCCGCGACCGCCTGATCGTCGAACTTGGGCGAGATCGGAGACGCGGTTGGATTCGCCGTCAAGGCCCTCTCGAACAAGATCGAGGGAGCGGAGACGGAGTCTGCTGAGAAAGGGGGCCTGACGCCCGCCCAGGTCCAAGCGCTCCGCGTGGAATGCGTGGGCCGGAGCCAGAGCTTCCTTGGCTTTCTGCTGAAGCAGCTTCGCCTCGCGCCCAAGGACCAAAAGGCTGCGCTTGGGGCGGTAGTTAATCGCGCCAAGGTCGATGCTGAGAGCCGAATTTCAACTCTCGAAGAACGCGCCATCGCCCGGCAGGACCGAGAGCGGGTGATGGCACGAGCTGTCGACGTGACCCTCCCGCCCCGAGTTCCGCGCGTCGGGCGCCTACACCCTCTCACGATCGTGAGGCGGCGGATCGAGGCCGCCTTCGCGTCTCTGGGATACGAGATCGCGCACGGCCCGGACATCGAGACCGATTGGCTGAACTTCGAGGCGCTCAACTTCCCCCCCGATCACCCCGCACGCGACGCCGTGGACACCTTCTTCGTGAAGGGAGGGGGAGAGGGCAAGGAGCGCCTTCTCCTGCGCACGCACACGTCGCCTGTGCAGATCCGCACGATGCTCGCCCAAAAACCTCCGATCCGCATCGTGATTCCCGGCCGCGTCTACCGAAAGGACGACATCGACCCGCGCCACTCGCCGGTCTTCCACCAGATGGAAGGCCTGATGGTGGACGAGGGCGTCACGTTCGCCGACCTGAAAGGGACGCTCGCGGCCTTCTCGCGCCTGCTCTTTACGCCCGAGACGAGGATCCGGTTCGGGCCGACGTTCTTCCCGTTCGTCGAACCGGGCGTGGACGTGGCCGTGTCATGCGTGTTTTGCTTGGGAACTGGAACCGCGAACGGCGCGACGTGCCGCCCCTGCTCGGGCTCGGGCTGGATCGAGATCATGGGCGCCGGCATGGTGCACCCGAACGTCCTGAAGAACGGCGGGATCGACCCCGAGAGGTACTCGGGCTTCGCGTTCGGCATGGGGATCGACCGCATCGCGTTCCTGCTCTACGGCGTGCCGGACCTCCGCCTCTTCTTCGAGAACGACGTCCGCTTCCTCGACCGCGTGTGGAGTTGAGGGTGGGCGCATGAAGTTCTCGTACTCCTGGCTCGCCTCCTACCTGCCCGGGCCCGCGCCCGAACCGAAGACGCTCGGCGACCGGCTGACGGCCGTCGGCTTCATCGTCGAGGGAGTCGAGGGCGAAGGCGCCGGGACCGTCTACGACGTCGAGATCACGGCGAACCGCCCGGACGGCATGAACCACCGCGGCCTCGCGCGGGAGGCCGCCGTGGCGATGCGCCGTCCGTTCGCGGAGCCCGCGGCCGTGCCTCTGCCCGAGGGGGCGACACCAGCCGATGCGCGGGCCCGTGTCTTCGTCGAAGAGCCCGCGCTCTGCCCGCGGTACTCGGCGCGGGTGATCGAGGGAATCCGCGTGCGTCCCGCGTCGGCCGCCGTGCGCGAACGGCTGGCCGCGCTAGGCTCGGGAGCGATCTCGGCGCCCGTGGACGCCACGAACCACGTGCTCTGGGACATCGGTCAGCCGCTTCACGCGTTCGACCTCGACACCCTCGCGAAGGGGAGCGACGGCCTCCCGACGATCGTCGTCCGGCATGCGAAGACGGGGGAGACGCTCGTGACGCTCGACGGCGTGACCCGGACGCTCACGGCCCAGCATCTCGTGATCGCCGATGCCGAGAAGCCCGTCGCCCTTGCCGGAGTCATGGGGGGTCTCGCGACGGCGATCTCACCGAAGACGACGCGCGTGCTTCTCGAGGGAGCGCATTTCGAGCCCCGCGCCGTGCGTCGCACGGCGCGTTCCCTCGGGATGCACACCGACGCCTCTCATCGCTTCGAGCGGGGAACGGACCCCGCGGCGACGCGCGAGGGTCTCGACCGGGCCGCACGCCTCATTCTCGCGGACTGCGGGGGCGCGCTTTGCCGGGGGACGATCGATGTCCGCGCGGACGAGCCCGCGGCGCCCATGCAGACGCTTCGCCTTTCCCGTCTGACGGCCTTCCTCGGTATGGACATTCCCGCGGCGCGCGTGCTCGAAATCCTCGCCGCGCTCGGCTTCTCTCCGGTCCGCGAGGGCGACGCGGTCCGCGTGACGGTGCCGTCGTGGCGCATCGACATCACCTGCGAGGAAGACCTCATCGAGGAAGTTATCCGCTGCGAGGGGTACGACCGGTTGCCCGAGACGCTGCCACGTCCCTACGCGCCGGCGCGGCCCCGGGTCTCGGCTCTCGTCGCGGACCGCGCGCGCGATCTCCTCGCCGGTCTCGGGCTGCTCGAATGCCAGACCTACTCGTTCGTCTCGGAGGCCGAGAACCTCCCGTTCGCGTCCGCCGCCCCCGGGGCACCGGTCGTCGTCGAGAACGCGCTCGGAGAGCCGTTCACGACGATGCGCGCGACACCAGTGATCGGGCTCCTCCAGAGCGCGCAGCACAACGTGCGGCGCGGCCAGAAGGACCTCGCGCTCTTCGAAGTCGGGACCGCGTTCGGCTGGAATCCGAAGAGAGAAGACACGAAGGAAGAACGGGTCCTGGAAAGGAAGAGGGTCGGGATACTGCTCTCGGGGCGGCGGCGCCACCACTGGTCGGAGGCGTCCGAAGAGAACGATTTCTTCGAAGGGGCGGGTATTGCAGCCGCGTTGCTCCAGGGCCTCGGCTTTGCCTCCGGTTCTTTCACCTTCGAAGAAAATCTTCCTTCGTATCTTGCCCCCGGGAGATCGGCCCTCGTGCGGGTCGCGGGGCGTGACGCCGGTTGGGTCGGCGTCCTCGAGCCGTCTCTCGCCGCCGCGTGGGATCTCACGGATCCCGTCGTCGCCGACCTCGATCTCGATCTCCTCGGCGCTCTCTTGCCTCCGCACGTCACGTCCGTCGAGCCCCCGCCCCGTTTCCCCGGAAGCGAGGTGGACATCACCGTGACTCATGAGGTCACGACCGCCTGGAAGACGCTCGAGGCGGCCGCGCGCGCGGCCGCGCCCCCGGAGCTCATGACCGTGGAGGCGAAAGGCCGCTATCGAGGGCCCGGCGTGCCCGACGGTTTCGTGAAGACGAACTTGACGCTCCGCTTCGGATCGCCCCAGCGCTCGCTCGCCCGAGACGACGTGAACGCATGGCGGGATGCGGCGGCCCGGCGCCTCCACGCGCTTCCCGGGGCGAAAGTGGACGGCGTGAAGGAAGAAGCCTGAGGAGGACCATGTGAAAGAGACCAAGGGCCGCAGCGAAGGCAAGGCGGAATCGCACGCGGAGGCCTCTCTCGACGAGGTCCTCGACGCAATCGAGTCGCGCCTGGAATCGCTCATGGAGGTCGTGAAGGGCCTCACCGGGGAGAACGCGCGCCTCGAGACCGAGCTCGCGTCGGCCCGCGAGGCGGGCGAGAAGAACGGCGGAGCGGCCGCCGCTCTCGCGAAGCACGAGGCCGATCGGGCCGCCGTCCGCGCGCGCATCGAGCGCCTCCTGAAGATGCTCGAAGAGTCGAACGCGACCGGCCGTCCGGCCTGACCCGGCGTGTTATTCTCTCGTCGCGGCGCGAACCGGTCGCCGCGCGAGAAAAATGGCGCCCAGACCGTCCGTCACGCAAGTGGAGATCTTCGGCCAGACGTACTCCGTCCGGGCCGCGGGGGATCCCGCGTACATCCGCGAGCTTGCCGAGTTCGTCGACAAGAAGATGCGCGAGGTGTCCGAGCACGCACCGACGGTGGACGCCGCCAAGATCGCCATCCTGACGGCGCTCAACATCTCGGACGAATTTCACCAGTTTCGTTCCAAGTCAGGCTCCGAGGGTGATCCGGGGCATGCCGCGAAGCGCGCGACACGCCTCGTCGAAAAACTCGACGAGATCCTGAAGACGTCTCCTCGGGTCATTCCGGCGAGGGCCGGCAGCGAATCGATTGGCACCCTGCGCGGTGCGTGAATGGGATATGTCTTTGAACCGATACTTCTATCGTGGAATCACCGCACACGGGCCGTCCTGTGACGCCCCTTCGGGGGAACTAATGGTCTGCCCCGGAGATTCCCCCTGTCTTTTGACGGGTTCAATCGACTTTTCCCACACGGCCGAGGCGGGGCGCCTTTCCTGCGCCCGCATCGAGAGACGCTTTCAGGAGCTCGTCTAGCGTTCGACCCGGCTCACCCTCGAAAAAATTGATCGATCGAGGGGGTCCGACCCGTGAACTCCATTTCAATCATCGCCATAGAGGTCGTGCTCGCGGCTTTCGCCGTGGGCATCCTCATCTGGGCCCTCCGAACCCGGGGTACGGCCTCGCTCGCGAAGGCCGAAGCCGAGCTCGAGGCCCGCAAGAAGCTCGAGGAAGCGAAGCTCTCCGCGGAAGCCGCCGTCCGCCGCGCCGAAGCCTCCGCCCAGAAGACCGAGCTCGACGCGAAAGAGCGGGCGCTCAAGGCTCGTGAAGCCGCCGAACAGGAGGCCGCGAAGCGGCGGGCCGAGCTCCTGGACCAGGAGAAGCGGCTTTTACAAAAGGAAGAATCCCTCGACAAGAAGATCGTCAACGCCGAGAAGCGCGAGCTGGACTCCGAGAACCGCGCCCAGAACCTGACGAAGCGCGAGAAGCGCATCGACGAGATCGAAGCCGAGGCGCAGAAGAAGGCCGAAGCCGTCATCCAGGAGCAGCGCGAGAAGCTCGAGAAGATCGCGGGCCTCACGGCCGAGCAGGCGAAGCGGGATCTCATCCGCGAGCTCGAGAACGAGGCGCGGCTCGAGGCGACGGGCCTCGTCCGCCGTATCGAGGAGGATGCCGTCGAGAGCGCGAACTGGAAGGCGAAGCGCCTCCTCTCGATGACGATCCAGCGCATGGCATCCGAGCACGTGGTGGAGACGACCGTCTCGGTTCTCGACCTGCCGTCGGACGACATGAAGGGGCGCATCATCGGGCGCGAGGGCCGGAACATCCGTGCCGTCGAGGCCGCGACGGGCGTCGACATCATCATCGACGACACGCCCGAGGCCATCCTTCTGTCCTCCTTCGACCCGATCCGTCGCGAGGTCGCGCGCCGCGCCCTCGAACGCCTCATCCAGGACGGACGCATCCATCCGGCCCGCATCGAAGAGGTCGTCGAGAAGGTCCGCGAGGAGCTGTGGCAGGACATCAAGACGACGGGTGAGGCGGCCGCGTTCGAGTTCGGCATCGCGGACCTGCACCCCGAGGTCGTCAAGCTGCTCGGGAGGCTCAAGTACCGGACGAGCTACGGCCAGAGCGTGCTTCAGCACAGCAAGGAGGTCGGCTGGGCGGCGTGCCACCTCGCGAGCGAGCTCGGCGCGGACGTCACGGTCGCCAAGCGCGCGGGACTCCTGCACGATATCGGCAAGGCGATCGACCGTGAGCAGGAGGGCACGCACCTCGAGCTCGGACGGCAGATCCTGAAGAAGTACGGCGAGACCGAGGCGGTGATCCACGGCATGGAATGCCACCACGGTGACTACGAGCCGCGGACCATCGAGGCGGTCCTCGTGAACGCCGCCGACGCGATCTCGGCCGCCCGCCCCGGCGCGCGCCGCGAGATCCTCGAGACCTACGTGAAGCGCCTCGAGAAGCTCGAGAAGATGACGGACGGCATGAAGGGCGTCGAGCGGACGTTCGCGATCCAGGCGGGCCGCGAACTGCGCGTCATCGTGGACGCGAAGAAGGTCACGGACGACGAGTGCCTCTGGATGTCGAAGGACCTCGCCAAGCGCATCGAGGCGGAGCTCCAGTACCCCGGGCAGATCAAGATAACTGTCATTCGAGAGACGAGAGCGGTGGATTTCGCAAAGTGAAGCTCCTCTTCATCGGTGACGTGGTCGGCAAGCCCGGCCGCAAGGCGCTTTCTCTTCTCGAGAAGGTCATCGGGCGGGAGCACATCGACTTCACTGTCGTGAACATCGAGAACGCGGCCGGAGGGTTCGGCGTGACGGCCGAACTGTTCGCGGACCTCTCGAAGCTGCCGATCGACGTCTTCACCTCGGGCAACCACATCTGGGACAAGAAGGACTTCGTGCCACTCCTCGGCGACCTCGAAAACCTGCTCCGCCCCGCGAATTACCCGCCGGGCAACCCCGGCCGCGGATGGGCGATCCAGGACACGCCGTCCGGGGTTCCGGTGGGCGTCCTGAACCTTCAGGGCCAGGTCTTCATGGCGAACACGGACTCGCCGTTCCGGGTGGGCGATCAGGCGCTCGCCGAGATGAAGGCGAAGCGGCCGGATCTGAAGGTCGTGGTCGTCGACATCCACGCCGAGGCGACCTCCGAAAAGCAGGCGATCGGATGGTGGTTCGACGGCCGGGCGTCGCTCGTCATCGGCACGCACACGCATGTCCCGACGGCGGATGCGCGCATTCTGCCGAAGGGCACGGCCTATCAGGGCGACGCGGGCATGACCGGCGCCTACGAAGGAATCATCGGGTTCGACCCCAAGGCCATCCTCGAGAAGTTTCTCTACCAGACCCCGCGCTCGATGGAGACGGCGACCCGGGACGTCCGCATGTGCGGCGCGATCGTGGACGTGGACGAGGCGACGGGGAAGGCCCGCGGGATCACGCCGATCCAGGAGAAGCTGGCCAGCTAGGGCGCGGGCCTCGTTCCAGGATTTCCGACTCCCTGAGCCTGTCACCTCCCGTGCCGCTGGACGCGTAACTACCGCAAAATCAGCGCTTTCGGCGGTCAATGTATTCGCCTCATTGCAGGTCCCACCGGCGACCCCGTTGTGATACAAGTAAGTCTAAGTCGAACCGGAATCCCCCGGATGACTCAAAGGCGTGCCTTCGCGGAAAGGCGGTGTTACGGGGAGATCGCTTTTCGGATCGAGCCCATCGTATCGACTACCTCGGAGAAATCCTCAACGATTAAAAAAGGAAAGATCATGACAAAATTAACGTCTAGTGCTGTTGCATTGACCGCTCTCGCATTTATGGCGTTGTCGGCTTCAGTTCCAGCCCTTGCCGCCTCACCTTCGACTGATCTTTCAGCGAATAGCTGGAGGGTCTTCAACATTGATACCAGCGTACCAAAGCTGTGGGATATTAATAAGGCGGAAGCTCTCAGCACTGGCGGGGTAGAGTTCCCATTCCAGACTTCGACTGGGCAGCCCTGGAATGGAACGGGTTGGTTCACGGTTTATCTTAAGACTAACTACAATCGTGATCTGACAGGCAAGACCATTACAGCGAATGTTGACGTCGTCGCTTCTACTGGCACGTTGTTCTGGACTCGCACTTCCGCCTGTCCCAACACTGGCACCGATGCATATGTACGACTGGAGTTCCAGTCGGCAACGGGTAACTACGACGCGAGTGACTACTGGTGGTCTACTAATAGTCTAAACCTGTCTACCCTGGCTACCAGCGGCACGGCCACATTACTCAGTGCCTCGACAGACGGTGCTAACTGGACAAACCTTAACGGGCAGTCTGGTATCACCGACTCAGCTGGGTTTGCTGCTGCTCTCAAGAATGTCAAGGAAATCGGTGTAGCCTTTGGAA
>DAIOUV010000037.1:0-34673 GCA_036759345.1 Acidobacteriota bacterium
TCATGCCGCATCCGGAGCGCGCCGCCGAGAACCTCCTCGGCGGCACCGACGGGGCACGCCTCTTCAAGTCCTTCGCGACGACCCGCATGGCGATGCACGGGGCGTAGATTCCGAGGATCCGGGAGTTTGTCCGATGGCACCTTTTTGATAGAATTACACCATGGCGCTGAACATCAAGGATCCGGTCGCCGAAAAGCTCGCCGCCGAGGTCGCTGAGATAGCCGGGGAGAGCAAGACCGAAGCGGTGCGCGTGGCTCTTCGCGAGCGGCGCGAGCGGCTGTCGCTCTCCGGAGCGGCAGCGGCGAAAAGCGAGCGCATTCGTCGCTTCCTCGAAGAAGTGGTGTGGCCGACGATTCCAAAGAGATTTCTCGGGAAAAGGATCACGAAGAAGGAGCGGGAGGCCATCCTCGGGTACGGCCCGCACGGCGTGTGATTCTCGACTCGTCCGCCGTCATCGCCATCTTGCTGAGGGAGGCCGGGGCCGACGAGCTGGAGGCAAAGGTCGCTGCCGCCCCGGCGCTCGGAATCGGGGCGCCCACGTTCGTCGAGACCCTGATGGTTCTCTCCTCGCGATTCGGGCCGGATGCCGCAGGGCACCTGGAGGGGTTCCTTCGGCGCAGCGAGGCCGTCGTCGTTCCTTTCTCGGAGGAGCACGCGCGTGAGGCGGCCGAGGCGTTCGCTCGTTTTGGAAAGGGTCGCCACCGCGCCGCGCTCAACTTCGGCGACTGCATGAGCTACGCCGTCGCAAAGCTCGCGGGGCAGCCGCTGCTCTGCACGGGAAATGACTTCGCGAAGACCGATCTCAGGCTCGCCTGAGGGATCGTCAGAACGCCTTCGACGTCCCGGCGCCTCATCGGCCTCGCCGATGTCGAGCCGGCGCTAGACTCGGGACGTGCCTTCGTTCTCTCTGAAATTGCGCTCGGCCGTGGATGCCCTTCCGCCCAGCTCGCGACACCGGCTGCGCCCGGTGCTCCGATTCATCGAAGCGCGCCTTTGCGACGCCGTCACTCTTCGCGGGAATCGCGATCCGCTTCGGCCACCCCGCCGCATGATCTTCGTGGGTTCGAATTCGCTCGTTCGAAGCGACTACCACGCGATCGGTCGAGAGCTTTCGGGGCTGGCCGTGCGCCTGGGAGGCCTGCGCCCTGACGACGCCGTCTTGGAGGTCGGAAGCGGGACGGGACGAATGGCCGTGGCGCTGACCGCGGTGCTTTCTCCGCAGGGGCGCTTCGAGGGATTCGGCATCGTGCGCGAGGGCGTCGCCTGGTGCCAGGCGCACCTCACACCGCGCTTCCCCCGTTTCCGCTTTCAGCACGCCGACATTTTCAACTCGTTCTACTGCCCGGGCGGACGCGGGACGGCGGCGGCTTTTCGGTTCCCTTTCGACGACGAGAGCTTCGACTTTGTGCTCGCCACCAGCGTCCTGACACACATGTACCGTGCGGAGGCGGCGCATTACCTCTCAGAGATCGCCCGCGTGCTCCGGCCGCGCGGGCGGACGTTCATCACGCACTTTCTTCTGACGCCGGAATCCCGGATCGCTGTCGAAGCGGAACGCAGCGCGCTCCGTTTCGCCCATCCCGTGCCGGACGGGTTGACGACCGACCCGAGTCAGCCGGAGGCCGCCATCGCAATCGATGTTGACGCCGTGAACGCCGACTATGCTGCCGCAGGGCTCGTGGTTGCGGACTCGACTTACCCGGGTACGTGGAGCGGACGCCCGAGCGGCGTGACATTTCAGGACATCGTGGTTTCCGTTCGCCGACCGGAACCCTTAGGGCGTCCTCGATCCGGGTGAAGGGGAAGTCGTCGTTTTGCTAGAGTGCAGTCTGGTTTCAGGCCTCTGACGCACGATCTTGTAGCCCCGCACTGAGAGCCCGGCCCCTTGGGGCCGCCCGCGCTCTCCCGATCGCGCCGCGCCTTTCGCGGCGGCGAATGGTTTCCGTGTGGGATCCCGATCGAAAACAAGGAGTGCGTCATGACGCTCATCGAGCGTTTCGGATGGTCAAATTTCTTCGAGTCCCGCTTTTCATCCTTCGTGCGAGAAGGGCTCGTTCCCGCGCGCATCCTGCGCGAGGAAAGAGAGTCCTTTCTCGTCGTCTTTCCGGACGGCGAGGCCGTCGCCGAGACCTCGGGTCGCCTGCGGCACGCCGCGAAGAGCCGCCTCGGCCTGCCCGCGGTCGGCGACTGGGTCGCCCTCCGACCGCAGTCGCGGGGCGGCCCGGCTGTCATCGACGCGGTGGTCCCGCGCCGCAACCGTCTCGCGCGCAAGGCCGCGGGAGATGCGGCGAGTCCACAGGTCCTCGCGGCCAACGTGGACGTGCTTCTCATCGTCATGGCGCTCGACGGCGACTTCAACCTCCGGCGCCTCGAGCGCTACGCCGCTCTCGCCTGGGAGAGCGAGGCTCTCCCGCTCGTCGTTCTCACGAAGTCCGACGCGTGTGCAGACGTCGGCCCGCGCGTCGCGGATGCCCGCGCGGCGTCGGGCGCCGACGTGCTCGCCGTCAGCGCCGTGACGGGAGCCGGCCTGCGCGAGCTCGCCGCCCGGCTCGCACCCGGACGGACGCACGCGCTCGCGGGCATGTCCGGGGCCGGGAAGTCGACGCTCGTGAATCGACTGACCGGAAGAGGCGTCCAGGCCGTGGGCGAGACCCGCGCCTCGGACGGCCGCGGGCGACACACGACGACGCGTCGCGACCTGTTGCTGCTGCCAGGGGGCGCCCTCCTCGTGGACATGCCTGGGATGCGCGAGCTGGCGCTCTGGGACGGGCCGGGAGAGGCCGCCTTCTTCGACATCGGAGCGCTCGCGTCGAGGTGCCGCTTTCGCGACTGCGGGCACGACGCCGAGCCAGACTGCGCGGTGCGCGCGGCAGTCGGGGAGGGCCGGCTGGATGCGGGACGACTCCTCGGCCACCGGAAGCTCCTCAAGGAAGCCGCCTGGCTCGCCCAAAGGGAAGATGCGGGGTGCGCGCGCGCCGAGAAGGAACGCTGGAAGGCGCTCACGCGCGAGGCGAAAAGGCAGGCGCGCTCCAAGCGTGAGCCGCGAATGAGTTAACGTCACGCCACTCATGCAGACGCAGTCCGGCGCGCCTCGCCGCCTCATCGGCCGCTTCGACGCGACCATGCTCGTCGTCGGCTCGATGATCGGTTCGGGCATCTTCATCGTCTCGGCCGAGTCCGCGCGGCTCGTCGGAACGCCGGCGCGGCTGCTCGCCGTGTGGCTCGTCGCCGGACTACTCACGCTCCTCGCCGCGAATGCGTGCGCCGAGCTCGCGACGATGTTCCCGCTCGCGGGCGGTCCCTACGTCTTCTTTCGTGAGGCCTACGGGCCGCTCCTCGGCTTTCTCTATGGGTGGACGACGGTGCTCGTCATCCAGACCGGCACGATCGCGGCCGTCGCCGTCGCGTTTTCGATGTTCCTCGGTCTTCTCGTGCCGTCCGTCGCGGGCGGCGCGACGAAGGCCGTGGCGGCGCTCGTCGTGCTCGTCCTGACGGGGACGAACGCGCTCGGGCTCCGGGCAGGCACGCGCGTTCAGAACGTCCTGACGGTCCTCAAGGTCGCCGCGCTCCTGGCCCTCACCGCCGGGGGCATCATTTTCGGGCGGGCCCCGGCGGAGGCGGGGGCGGCGGTCGGGGCCGCGGCCGCGGAGACCCCCGCGCTGAGCGCCCTCGTCCTGGCCTTCGCGCTCGCGCTCGTCGGGCCCGCGTTCTCGCAGTCGGCCTGGACGAACGTGACGTTCCCGGGCGCGGAAGTCGCCGAGCCCGGCCGCACGTTTCCGCGAGCGCTCCTTCTCGGCTGCGCGCTCGTGGCCGGGCTGTACGTGCTCGCGAACGTGGGTTACATGCGCACGCTGGGCTTTTCCGGCATTGCCCACGCTCCGCGGGATCGCGTCGGAACGGCGGCCGCCGCGGCGCTCGTGCCGGGCGGCGGCGCGTGGATGGCGGCAGCGATTCTCGTGTCCACGTTCGGGTGCGCGAACGGCCTCGTCCTGTCGGGCGCGCGCGTCGTCTACGCGCTCGCCGCGGACGGTCACCTTCCCGCGGCCGCCGCCCGCCTGAACCGGGCGGGCGTGCCCGGAGTGGCGCTCGCCCTGCAGGCCGCCTGGGCGCTCGTCCTCGTGCTCTCGGGCACATACACCGATCTCCTCCGTTACGTCGTGGCCGTCGAATTCGTCGTGCTCGTCCTTCTCGTCGTCGCGGTGCCCGCCCTGCGGCGCCGGCTGCCCGCGCGCGAGCGGCCGTACCGCGCGTGGGGGCATCCTTTCACCTCGGGCCTGTTCGTCCTCCTCGCGGGCGCGGTCGTCGTTCTCCTCGCGGTCGCGAGCCCGCGCACGACGCTGCCCGGCTTCGGCCTCGTTCTCCTCGGCATCCCGGTCTTCCTCGCGCGGCGGGGGAGGGGACGCGCGGGATGAAGGAGGCCGGCGAATTCGCATGGCTCCTCACGTTCGAAGGTGAAGAGGCCGCGGCGAACGAGGCCGCGCGCGACGCCGCCGCGGCGATCCTCGCGTCGCGCCTGCCCGGGGTGGTGGATGTCGTGCCGGCGGCGCGATCCGTGCTCGTCGCCGGCACGCCGGAGCTGGATCCCGGCCGGCTCCACGCGTTCGAGACGGCCCGTCTCGAGGGCGCCCCGGCCGCTCCGGCCGCGCAGCTCGCGCCGCCCCGCACGCACGAGATCCGGATGGTGCCGGACGGCGCGGATCTCGACGAGATCGCCTCGCGCTGCGGGCGCTCGCCGGCCGATTTCCTCGAGGTCTTCACGCAGCTCCCGTTCACCGTTGGATTCCTCGGTTTCTCGCCGGGGTTCGCCTATCTCTACGGGCTTCCCGGGGCGTTTCATCTGCCGCGGCGCGGCACGCCGCGCGTCGCCGTGCCCGCGGGCAGCATCGCCTTTGCGGGGCCGTACGTCGGGATCTATCCGGCGTCGACACCCGGCGGCTGGAATCTCCTCGGTACGACGCAACGCCGCCTTTTCGACCTTCGCGCCGATCCTCCTTTTCTCTTCGCGCCGGGCGACCGCGTGAGATTCCGGCTGTGACGGCGGCGCGAGGCCTCCTCGCCCTCGAGCCCGGGCTCCTGACGACGGTCCAGGACCTCGGGCGTCCCGGCTGGGCGGCCTTCGGCGTGCCCGTGGCCGGCGCGCTCGACGAGGAGGCCCTGCGCCTCGCGAACCGGCTCGTCGGGAATGCCGAGGGCGCGGGCGCGCTCGAGATCACGCTCGTCGGACCGGTGCTGCGCGTGTCGGGCGCGCTCGACGTCGCGGTCGTGGGAGGTTCGTTCGGCCCGGCCCCGGGGCGAGTGCTCCGGCTCGAGGACGGCGACGTCGTGTCGCTCACGGCCGCTCCCGGCACGGCGCGAGCGATCGTCGCCGTCTCGGGCGGAATCGACGTCCCCGTCGTCCTGGGGAGCCGCTCCACGTGTCTCTCGGCCCGCTTCGGCGGATTCCAGGGCAGGCGGCTCCTACGCGGAGATTTTCTCGCCGTGTCTTCGCCGCCTTCGCCGTCGTCGCCCCCGCTCCTCGACGTCTCGGTCGACCTTCTGGAGCCGGGAGCAGGCGACATCGTCCTGCGGGCGTTCGCGGGTCCGGACGAAGCGGAATTCGACGCGAAAGAGCGCGCGGCCTTCTGGGGCGCGCGCTGGAGGATTCTGCCCGAGTCGAACCGCATGGGGCTGAGGCTTGAAGGGCCGTCCCTCGGCCTCCAGGAGACGGCCTCGCGCGCGTCGGAGGGGACGACGCCGGGCACGGTCCAGGTGACGGCGGACGGCCACCCGATCGTCCTTCTCGCCGAGAGGCCCACGACCGGCGGCTACCCGAAGCTCGCGGTCGTCGCCGCCGTCGATCTCGGCCTCCTCGCCCGGACGCCGCCGGGGCGAAGCGTGCGCTTTGAGAGAATCCCCGTGACCGAAGCCCGAAGTCTCCTCGTCGCGCGTGACGTCCGCCTGCGTTCTTTTCCGGGAGGCCGAACATGACCCAGCCCGTTCGTGAGTACCGCACCAAAGGCCGCTACGCCGTCGATCTGAATTTCGACGGGGGAGAGGGCGCGGACGACGCGGCCCTGATGCGCTCGGTCTCGACCGTGAACATCGCCTGCGGGGGGCACGCGGGGGACGAGCGCTCGATGCGTCAGGTCGCGCGCCTCGCCCTTTCGAGGGGCGTCGCGATCTGCGCGCACCCGTCTTACGAGGACCGCGAGAACTTCGGGCGCGCGCCCGTCGCACTCGCGCCCGCCGCGATCGAGGGTCTCGTGAAGAGGCAGGTCGAGACGCTCCGGAACGTCGTCCGCGAGGAAGAGGGCGAGCTCACCGGCGTCAAGCCACACGGGGCCCTTTACCATGCCGCGGCGGCCGACGACGCGGTCGCGGCGGCGGTCGCGCGGGCCATCCGGGAGGTGTCGCCGGACCTCGTCGTCGTCTCGTTCCCGGGCTCGAAGCTGCTCGAGGCGGCGCGCGCGCTCGGTCTCGCGGTGGCGGCGGAGGGTTTCGTGGACCGCGGTTACGAAGCCGACGGGTCGCTCGTGGCGCGCGGGAAGCCGGGAGCGCTCATCGAGGATCCGGCGGACGCCGCCCGCTCGGCGCTCGCGATCGTATTCGAGCGCAGGCTCGTCGCGCGAGACGGGCAGACGATTCCCGTCGCGGCCGATACGCTCTGTGTCCACGGCGACACCCCGAACGCGGCCGCGATCGCGGCGGCCGTGCGAAAGGCCCTCGTGGACGCGGAGGTCATCGTGCGCAACCTCCGGGGCTGGCGGCCCGCGGCATGAGTGACAGCCGCTAAGACAGCAAAAGCTCGATCTCTTCCCGCCCGAGAGCGGACAGCGGACCGGCGTCTCCGGAGAGGATCGAGTCGGCCAGCCGCCTCTTCGACTTCTGCAGCTCGACGACCTTCTCCTCGATCGTGTCCTTCGTGATCAGACGGTATGCAAAGACCGGCCGCGTCTGGCCGATCCGGTGCGCCCGGTCGACAGCCTGCGCCTCGACGGCCGGGTTCCACCACGGATCGAGGAGGAAGACGTACTCGGCCGCCGTAAGGTTCAAGCCCAGTCCTCCCGCCTTGAGGCTGACGAGGAAGAGCGGACAGGCCGGATCCGTTTGGAAATGCTCGACGCGCGCGGCGCGGTCTCTCGTCTTGCCGTCAAGGTACTCGTAGGGGACGCCGCGCGCCGAAAGACGCTCCCGGAGGATGGCCAGGAATGACGTGAACTGGGAGAAGACGAGCGCCTTGTGCCCTTCCTCCCGAAGCTCCGCGAGCTGCGGGAGGAGGGCCTCGAGCTTGGCGCTGCTCTCGTGAGCCCGAGCTACGTCCAGAAGACCCGGATGGCACGCCGCCTGACGAAGGCGCAGGAGCGCCTCGAGGACGTGCATCCTCGATTTTGCCAGACCGACCTTGTCCACGCGCGCCAGGAGCGTCCTGCGATAGTGGTCCCTCAGCTCGACGTAGGACTTGCGCTGCGGCGCTTCCATCTCGCACAGCAGCGTCTGCTCCAGCTTGGCCGGAAGATCGGAGGCGACTTGCTCCTTCGTCCGCCTGAGGACGAACGGCCGGAGCGCCCGGTTCAGAAGCTTACGCGTGGGGTCGTCGGGGTCGCGCGCGGCCTTGCCGCCGAAGACCGACGACGTGCCCAGGAGGCCCGGGTTCAGGAAGTCGAGGAGGGTGAAGAGCTCGCCCAGGTGGTTCTCGATCGGCGTGCCGCTCAGGGCGAGGCGATGCTTTCCCTTGAGCAGTCGAACGGCCTTGGCCGTGGCGCTCGCCGCGTTCTTGGCCGCCTGCGCCTCGTCGAGGATCACGTAGTCCCACTCCACCTCCTTGAGCGTCAGGATGTCGCGTTTGAGCGTGCCGTAGGTCGTCACGACGGCGTCGTAAGCGCCGAAGGCCGCGCCTCCCCGGCCAATCCCCGTGTAATCCAGGATCGAAAGGCTCGGCGTGAACCGGGCGGCCTCGTCCTTCCAGTTGAAGACGAGCGAGCGCGGGACGACGACGAGAGAGGGCCCGCGTCCCATGTCTCTCCGCGAATCGAGAAGGGCCAGTACCTGCACCGTCTTGCCGAGCCCCATGTCGTCCGCCAGGCAGCCGCCGAACCCGAAGTCCCGAAGGAAGGTGAGCCAGCCGAGCCCCTCACGCTGGTAGGGGCGGAGGCTGCCTTGGAACGACAAGGGCGGGTCGCAAGGGTGCACGCCTTCGAAGCGCGCGAGCGCATTGCGCGCCTGCGTGAAGAGAGCATCGCACGAGGCCGCGGGCTCGGCGGCCAGTAGCGCGTCGAGCAGCCCCGCCTGCCAGCGCGTGAATCGGATGTGGTCGCCCTCGGCGTGGCCGAACTTCGCGAGCAGGGCGTGCTTCTTTAGCCACTCCTCGGGCAGGAGGCCCAGCGACCCGTCTCCAAGAACGACGAACCCTTCGCGGCGCTTCAAGGCTGAAAGAAGCGCCGGAAGGCTCGCGCTCTGGTCGCCGAAATCGACGGAGCCGTGCAGCTCGAACCAGTCCGCGCCCGTCGTGACCGAGAGGCTCGACGCGCCGCTCTGCCGGTAAGCCTTGCCCTCCGCTTCCAAGCGCCATCCTTCCACCACGAGGGCGCGGGCAGCCTCGGGAAGGCGTCCGGGCGGAAGAGACAGGACGGGGCGCCCCTCCCGGCTCTTTCGGCCGCTCTGGAATCCGAGCTGAGAGAGGCGCGCCACCGCGCCGGCCTCGAAGGTCTCGTCGCGCCGGATCACGCGGCGCCGATCCGCTTGGACGACACGGCGGGCGCCCGCCCCGTGCGGTACCTCCGTCCCCTCGTAGTCGAAGGCAAGCTCCGCGCGGAGCGACGCCTGCTGCCAGGGCGATCCGGGTTCGGAGACGAGCCTGAGGCGGGGATGTGGTACGACATCGACTTCGTCGAACCGGAGTTGCTCCGGCAGGTCGAGGCGCGGGAGGTGCGGAATCGTAAAGAGCGACTCCACGAAGCGCGCGGTGTCCGCGGAAGGTACGCGGATCGAGCCATCCTTTCGCAACGCGGAGACCCAGCGGAACGTCTCCGCCGCGTCGAGCCGGGCGGCCTTCTCTTTCGTGAAGACGAGTCCGCCCTGAAGGAGCAAGACCGGCTCGGCGAGCGCGAGCCTCTCCTCGCCTCGCCTGAGCGAGCCCACGAGGACGAGGTCTCCCGCCCCGCCCTTCGAGCTTTCGAGCCACAGGTTCCATGGCGGGCCTTCGTCCCAGGAGAGCCGATGCAGCTCCTCGTCCCACGAGCGGACCCGCAGGAAGCACCGGCCGGTTTCGCAGAGGAGAGGGAGAATCGCCGCCGGCAGTGAGCTCGACAGGGCCATCTGCGCCCGTACCGCCTCCCTCTGCTCCCACAACGCGTCGCCGGCGAATTCGAGCACCGCCCTCGGGCCGGAGAGCAGCGCCATGAGGCTCCGGTCCGCCTCGTCGGGAAGCCTGGAGATCTCGCCCTTGAGGAGCGAGATCCTTTTCGGTTTACAGAAGCCCCCCTTGACGGCGCGGTCGCGGCGAAGGATTTCGAGCCTGAGCGCTCCGCCTTCGATCGTGGCCTCCGCGTCGATTACGTAGAGGATTTCGCACCCTTCCGGCCAGACGAACGGCCGCGCGGCGGGCGACGGTCCGCCGCCGACGCTTGCGAGAACGCGGCTCCACGCGGGCGGTTCGGGCGGCTTCTGCGGGACCGGGCGCTTCAGCCCCGGCGAGAGCCCGGGAAACAGCAGGCGGTTTCCACCAGCCTCCTCGAGATCGGAATCGTCTTCGCCGTCCGGGTCTTCCGCACCGCCGTCCGCGAAGCCATCCCAGTCCACGTCCCTTATCGGGCGGCCGTCCCCGCGGAGAAGACCCCTCTCGCCCGCAAGGAGGAGCGTTGCCCACAGGTGCTTGCACGGCCCGTCGCCTTCGAAGTAGGGGCAGGTACACGAAAGGCGAAGCAAGTCGTGCTCTCTCTCGACGCCGACGGAGTACGTCGCCGTGCCGGTGACGACCGCGCGGACGCGCCAGGCAGATCCCGCTACCAGCCGGACTCTCCCTTCCTGGAAGTACAGCGTGCCCTTGGCCCGGACGCTGTCCGGGAATTCGAGTTCGAGCACGCGAGCGGGAAGCACGGGCGCGGATGATACGGCCCGTCGAGCTCGCCGCTGCCCTTGGCCGCCGCGCTTCCTAGAAAGAGAAGACGTCGTCCAGACGGACCGCCACCGTGTCGAAAGGAGCGGCGTTCAGCGCGCCAGCTTCAGCTCGCCGGTCAGGATTCATCGACCCGCGGACGTTTACGAACGTCTCGATGGTTTTGGCGTCGGGGTCGGCGAGCCACGCCCAGCCGATTCCCATCATGCCGTAGGCTTCGAGCCTCGGTCCGCGGTCGTCGTTCGCGCTCGTTGGGGAAAGAACCTCGAGCACCCATTCCGGCATCAGCTCGATGAGCGATTCGTCCGGTTTCGGCCAGCCGCTCGTGGAGCGCCGCCAGCCCGCGAGGTCCGGAATACAGCGCGTCCATGAGCGCTCCGACCGGATCTCGGGCTCAATCAGGAAAAGCCAGTCGGGCTGCCGGGACGGTCCGCCTGCACCCCGGCCGATGGCGGAGTCCAGGATTCGCGCGAACGCCACCTGCGCCGCTGCGTGTCGGACGCGTGGCCGCGGGCTCATGAGGTAGACCCCTCGCACGATCTCGGCCGTCACGCCTTCCGGCTCCGCCTCGGCGAGCTTCTCGAGCGCGTGAAAATGGGACGCGAGATCGGGAAGCGTCGACATGACGCAGTCAGAGTAGCAGGTCCCTGGAGGCGCAGAAGGGCGTGGCGCAGGCGGATGTGGCGCCGGCGAAATGTTGCCGAGCCTTGCGCCCGGCCCTACGCTTGGTAGAGATGGACTTCGACTCGACGGGACGGGTTCTCGCGGCCCTCGAGCGCGAGGGAGTCAGGTACGTCGTCGTTGGCGCCGCGGCGATCAACCTCCTCGGTCTGCCGCGCGCGACGCAGGCGTTCAGGATCGAGGATTCGTGATGCCTGTCCGTAAGTTTCGAAGCGTCGAAGAGATGAGCTGCGACCTGTGGTACGAGCCCGGCGACCCGCGCCTTTGGGACGCGATGGCCGCCGTGTGGGGCTTCGCGGCGAGCGCAAGCCAGATGAGGTTTCCGCCCGGCGTCTACAAACACCGTTCGATCGAGGAATCGAACCGTCTACGCGACGAGTGGGAGGCCGCGTCAATTAGGCGGCTCGAAGAGGAGCGGCGGCGCTGACGCTTGTCGCGCAAGCACTCTTCGAGGGCTTCCCCTCCTTTCGAACGACGTCATCTTCGTCAAGTACGCTGCCCAGCGCGTCTGGTGAAGCAGCGTGCGGACGGACATTGACGGGCCTTCCGCCCGGCTTTAGGCTTCCTCGATGAAGATCGTGACGAGGCGCCGGCCCGGAGAAGACGCTCTGAGGGACTCGGCGATCCTCCAGCGAACGCTCAACGCGCTCCGCGGGAACGCGCTCGTCCCGCGCGGGGTCTACCGTTTCGCGAGCCACGAAGAGGCCGACGCATGGATGACCCTGCAGATCGCGGCTACTCACGCGCGCCTGAGCTCCGGGACCTCGCCGCGCTCTGCCGTTCGCTGAACCGGGAGAACGTCCGATATCTCCTCATCGGAGGTTTCGCGGTCGTGCTGCACGGCTCCGTGCGCACGACGAAGGACATCGACCTTCTCGTCGACGCTTCCCTTGACAACGTCCGCGCGCTGAAGCGGGCCATGAAGGACCTCCCGGACAACGCCGTCGCGGAAGTCGCGGACGACGATATCGGCCGCTACCGCGTCGTGAGGGTCGCCGACGAGGTCGTCGTCGACCTCATGGCCGAGGCTTGCGGCATCGATTACGCGAAGGCCCTCGGGCTTGGCGTCGAGACGAAACGGATCGAGGACGTCGACGTCCCGGTCGCGAGCAAGAGACTTCTCATCCTCACGAAAGACACTATCCGCGACAGCGACAAGGCCGACGTCGCCTTCCTTCGGGTGCGGATAGAGGAGGAGAGTTAGATGCGCGCACGGCTCGCCCCTGACCGGCGGACGCTCGACCGCGCCTACAAGGCCGCGCGGAAAGAGAAATGGCGCCGCCAGCTCAGCGCGGAATGGGCGTCTCTCGACGGCGAGGGTTGGCCGTCTTAACTCGTACGAGCCTTCGGGACGAGGACGACCCTAATCAAGCTGCGTTCGGGCGTCCCGGAGCGCCTGTTCGAGGGGGATATCTTCGACGAGGCCCTCGCGCGCTTCACGTGCGCGCCGAGTGGCCTCCTCGAGCCAGAGAGCTTCGATCTCGGCTTCCGACATCTCCCCGAGGCTCTCCTTGATGCGCGCGACGACCGCCCGGCGGTTCGAGGGATCGAGCCTCAAGACGGCCGCGACGATCTCGTCGACGTTCGTCATCGAATCTATTCTAGCCCTCGTCTTCGTCCTGCGCCCGTCTGCGGCAGCAGGCGCGGACGGACGTTGACAGGGCCTGGCGCGCCTGAGCTCCGGGACCTCGCCGCGCTCTGCCGTTCGCTGAACCGGGAAAACGTCCGTTAGCTCCGGAACCTGATGCGTCGCCTGGGTTTCGATGAGCGAACCCGGGGAAGCCATCACTTCTTCAGAAGGCCCGGTGTCGAGGAGAGAATCAACCTGCAGCGCGACGGGAAGCACGCGAAGGTTTATCAAGTCCGTCAGGTTCGTGCCGTGATCCTGCGCTATCGTCTGGGGGGAGATCTCTGATGCACCGTTACGAAGTCATCATCTACTGGAGCGCCGAGGACCGCGTCTTTGTAGCGGAGGTTCCAGAACTGCCCGGCTGCGCGGCGCACGGAAAGACTCCCGCCAAGGCGCTGGCAGAAGCGCAGCAGGCGATCTCTCTTTGGCTCGACACGGCGCACGAGTTCGGCGACCCGATCCCCGAGCCAAAGGGTCGTCGTCTTCAGTACGCCTGAAGCCGTCCGCAGTTGAGGTGGTAGTCCGACGCAGGCCAGGACTTGGCTGGTTAACCAAAGGAGCGGCTCGGCGGCATCCTCGAGGCCATCACGGCGACTCCGAAGTAGGCGGCGTGCGGGCTCGAACGCTCAGCGCTGCCACACGAACGGGTTGGTGTACCAGTTTCAATCCACGCGCCCGTGCGGGCGCGACTTTTCGACGGGCTCCGTCCGCTGGAACGCGGGGCTAGGCACTGGCTCAATCGCGTGTTGGGACGGCGAAGGCGCCGAGGAGTGCCAGCTGTTCCTCTGGCGTGTTCGAGATCTCCGTTGCGGCACTTTCCAAGAACGGGCTACGGGAGTACGGAAAGCAGACGAAGACCTGCTTCATATTGCGATGGGCATAGTAGATCTCCGCGAGAACGCCGGGCGAGACCTTCTCGGTCATGTAATACACGACGGCCGCGTCAGATTGATCGATGAACTGGTAGTCGCGTGCGATCGTCCTACTTTTGATCGCCGCCTTTGTGCTCGCTGTGAGCTCCCGAATCGTTGCAGGTAACCCTTTCCCAGCTACGAGGTCCATGTCGCGGATTGCGAGGGGATTGAATACGACGAACATCTCTTCGAGCTGTTCCAATATCTCTCCCTGAATCCGCAAGAGCAGTTCCGGGTTCTCCTCGCGTACCGCAGTGATCGGATAACTGAGATAGACCCTCTTCTTGTTGGTGAAGAAGAGGTCGGCGAGGTTGGAGGGATTGTGGGTGCGCGCAACCAAGAACATCGGTACGCCCTGAACTTCCGCGAGTACCTCGGTAACGAATTCTTCCTCGACCATCCAGTCCTGCGTCTCCTCAAGACTGGGAAGGCTATCGGCGTCCCACTTCGGATTCTTGAAGTTGCGCTCGTAGACCGCCTTGACGTTATTGACGATGTTAAGGAAGCCGTTGGGGCACAAATCGCGAATGTCGGCAAAGGAAATCCCAGGAATGAGGCGTTCCTTCCAGCGGAAGGTGGCATGGACGCCTACGAGATGCAGTGCGATGGCTGGGTTCTGGAGGATCCGCAGACGGACCTCTTTGATTGCTGCCGCTCGCAGAATGCGGAGGAGATGGGCGTCAACGTCCAGGATCTTGTCGTCTGCAAACTGTAGTCTCTGCTTCTTTGCTTCAGCGGTCAGTATGTTGCCGACATCGTGAACCATAGCTGGTGTGCCGCGCTCGTCACAGCAGCGCTTGAGCTCATCCAGGAACTCGATACGACCGCTGCCGGAAGTACCCGTGACGATCCAGGTTTGCATCTGAACCTCCCTTGCTGGAGCCTGGGGGGGAATAAAGTGTGAGCGCCTTTAGGCGCGTCGTGCCTCTACGATACGGAGCAGCCGGCTTGCGAGCATAATCAGTTCGACCGCCTCGATGGCGGAGACGCTGACGTTTCGATGGCTATGCGGATTCTTTTGGCTACCGATTGCGCCCGCGAAGAGGTGCGCCACGGCCTCCCGCTCAGCGATGGGTAGCTCTGAGTCTGTGAGGGGGCCCGCTTTTGCGTCAAACGCTTTTCGCATGAGGTCGACACCGAGACAGTCGGTCAACCCAGAGGCTTCGCGCACGGAGACCTCAACCTCCTTGAACGACTGAAACACCGCGACGTCGTAATCTCCGCGCAGAAACGCTGGTCTGACTTTCTGGATAAGGACTGGATGAACGGTGCTGGCTGGAAGAAGGTCTGCCTTGTGGAGAGCAGTGAGATCAGAAGCCTGCACTACCTGCTTGCCGCGGCGTGTTACGAAGTAGGTGTCGTCGCTCGTGGCGAAATACGGTGCGAGCATGCCTGCGCGCTGGAGCCACCACCAGGCTTCCATTAGAGCGAGCTCCATAGCACTTGTCTTTCGGCTGCCGTAATCCTCGAGCGCGAAGTTGGTCCAGTTGCGAGGATTCCAGCGCTGATAGCGCTCCGAGTTGAGCGCGGCGAGGACGTAGCCGCCGAGCTCTTCGGGCTGTAGCGAGAGGAAGACCTCTGGGTCCGGCAGTAGCGAGCTGAGCTTGTTCACGATATGCCTCTAAAGCGCCTAGCGATATCGCTCAGCGGCGGGCGGAAGCGAGACCCCAGCAACGAGGCGTAGGTGGCCCTAAATGGGTTTTGCAAGATCGCCCGTCGCGGGAGCATCGAAGGGGTTGCGGCTCGACGAAGAGTAAACGGTCTCTTCTTGAGGACCAAGGACAGAAAGATAAGTCTTGATGACGCGGCGCTGCGGCGGATCGGTGCGATCGGACTCTATTGTGGCCATCTGCTCTTGCGCGTGTATTACGACCCCGGTGCCACGAACTAGCTCGACGCGACCGAGAGGCTTGCCGGTTTCTGGGTCCTCAATTTCCGGTCCAATGCCATAGATCAGGAAGCGCTTGCCAAGCTTCACCAGGTCCTTAGTGCCACGATTGATAACAACCCGCATAGGGTCGAGAACCTCGGCGACGGTGGCTGGAAAGGGGCGAGCTTGGGGAACGTCTCCGAGTGAACTCATGAGGGCGATGCCTCCGGAAAAACGATGTCGAGGTGTGGCACGGTGGGCTTAATAATCACACGTTTGAGAATAGTCGAGTCGCTGTTCCAAAGCTTTTCAAGCGTAGAGTCATAGCCAGGTAGCAATCGGGTAAGCGCGACTTGGATTAGGCCGTTACCCTGCACCGTGAGAACGTGGCCCAGGCCGAAGAGAAGTTCGTATTGTCCGTCGTCGAGCAGATAGAAAGAAACCTGGCTACCGTGTGAGAACAGGTCGGACGGCTCAAGAAAGCACAACGCGTGCACCCCGCTGTAATGTGGAGGGGGTTTGCGTGCTGATCTAACGGTGGGGAGAGGGTGCTCCATGAAGTGAAAGGCGGTGAGAGCAGCGTGGGAGAGCACCGTGCAGAGGAGGGTGGCGAGCAGGCAAAGTAGCAAAATGACAGGGAAAGGGACATGGACTGGTGGCGGAAACACCCATGCGGCGCCGGTGAGAAGCAGGCCGAGCGTGCCGAAGAGATAGCCGTGTGTAGCCGTGACGCTGTTCCACAACAGGCTCAGGAACGACTTCGGCGGGGAGGAAGGTGGGCTCACGGCTCAGGGTAGTGTAGCGCGGGTGTGGGCCGCGTCTAACCAGGATTCGGCTGCAGAGCGGGTTTGCACGTGGGGAAGCTTCATGGAGCGGACCCGGGGGGAGGTGTCTGCAGGTGGGTGAGTTTGGTTTCCGTGGATGGGAGCTTCCGGGGGTCGTTTCGAGGCTCGACGCGTCGATTCGGATAGGCCGGGAGAGTCCGAATGTGACGGCGCGGTCGTAGCGGAGCTATCCGGAATTCCATCTTGCGTCGCTACCCCACGCGGAAGACCTTCATCACCTCGTCGCCCAGGTGGTTGATCACCTTTACGGCGATGCGCCCCGACTTCGGCTTCTCGAAGGGACGTGAGGTGTCGCTGTGAAGGGTGGCCCATGCCTCCTCGTCGATCTCCGCCTTCAGTGTGGTCTTGAGCGCGCCGTAAGGATCGTTGGCGCCGAGGAAGTAGGCATGGCGGACGAAGAAGCTCTCCTCGTTGTAGTCGGTGTCGATGAACCAGCAGGCGATTCCATCAGGCCCGTCGCTGCGCACTTCGCCTGTGCTCGGATGGAATACATCGACGCCGTTCACCTTCACGCGCAGGCGGCCGTCCTTCTCGGGAAGCAACGTGATGTCGGGCTCGCCGAAGATCACGAACAGGTTGCCCTTCCCGGTGTTCTTGAGGTCGTCGGCCATGTGGAGGTCGGCGTTCATTCGCGCCTTGAGCACGGGAATGCGGCCGAGCTTGTTGAATTCCGTGGCGTGCGCGTCGTAGTTGAAGGCGCAGGCGATGAGAACGGCGAAGTCCGCGTCCCCGGCCTCCTTGGCGGCCTGGACGAGGTCAGGGCGGGTGACGGTGCCAAACTCGGGACCCACGAAGATCGCGGCCCGCCGTTCGACGGCCGCCGCGCCGTCCCCTTCCATATAGCGTCCCTCGGCGGCGACGAGGTCGCCCGGCCACGGCGTGAGAGCGGTAAAGGTAATACGCGCGTCCTTGTGGGCCTGCTGGACGCCGGCCGTGCGCAGGTTCTCCAGGATCATCTGTGGGAATGACTGCCTGGCGCCGTACTCGTCGCCTACATCCGACATGCCGTCGATCAGGTCGTCGTTCTCGTCGACACCGAGCACGCGATGGGGCGAGAGGCTTTCGACGGTGAACGGGCCCGCGACCCGGACGGTCTTGTTGTCCCGATAGGGCTTGTCGTAAAGGTACTCGAACTCGGCCTTGGCGGCGATCGAGGCGTCGATCTCCTTCTGCCGCGCGATCCGCGTCTCCCACCATTCGGCATGGAGCTTCTTGCCCGTGTCGGGCCACGTCGCGTCAGGCTCGCGCGGGATCTCCCATTCCGCCCACTTCTTCTTCAGCGCGACGTTGAGCTTGTCGCGTAGCGGCTCTAGCGTCCGCTGCCACTTCTCCCAGATGACGTCGACCTCGGCGTTGTTTGCGATCGAGCCAGAAGTAACGGAAGCGCAGCGCCGATTTACGAAGCCGTGCCGGATGTTGCGGCGCGTCGGTTGCGACGACGGCGCGGTGCCACTCACTTCGGCTTCCTTGATCTGCCCTTCCCGCGAGTCGGCGAGCAGATAGTAAGGAAAACGCGCGCCCATGATACGCGCACGCGCCAGAGCTAGCGCGACGCGTGACGTGTCGATCGTGATCCAACGCCGGCCCCATTGCTCAGCCACGGTGGCGGTTGTGCCTGAGCCGCAGGTCGGATCAAGCACAAGATCGCCCGGGTCGGTAGCCATCAACAAGCAGCGTTCCACGATTCGTTCGTTCGTTTGCACCACATACACCTGGTCTGGTGCGCCGCCCAAACCGTCCCACCAGTTTGAAACTGCCTTGAACGGAAAATCGTCGAGGTATCGCTTGAAATCAAGCGATGACCGAGACCGGACTAGCCGGTCGGCATAAAGCACCCGCAGCATTCCAGAGAGCCCGGCTTCCGGTGGTCGCGAGGTGTGACTCCAGCATCTGCCCTTGGGCGGCAACACCGACGTACCCCGAAACAGAATGGGATCCATTTGATTGGCCCGTTCGCCGCCATTCGTAATAGGCCATGGCCGGAACAAACGACTTCCGGGGAATTCATCCTCTATCCGCCGTGGGTATGCCCTGAAATCAAGCAGTTCACCCTCGGCGGTGCTGTAGCGCTTCAGGCTAACAACCTCACCGGAAGGCAATTCCAGGCGCGAGAATTCGTCCACCGTCTCGGAATCGAGCAATCGTTCCTCGAAGAGGGGGCGGAATTTAGTGATACCTGCGTGCCGAGGCGACCTCGAGTACCACAGGATGAAATCGTTGACGGGGTCGAGGAGTGACGACTTTTGGCTGCCCTTCTTCTTGACGACGATCTCGGTGACTTCGTTTTCCTCCCCGAACACCTCATCCATCACTGCCCGCACCCTGTGCACGTTCTCGTCCCCGATCTGTACGAAGATCGACCCCGACTCTGCCAGCAGATCCCTTGCCACCGTTAGCCGATCGCGGAGATAGGTTAGGTAGGAGTGAATTCCGTCCCGCCACGTGTCACGGAACGCCTTCACCTGTTCCGGCTCGCGCGTGATGTGCGCCACGTTGCCGTCCTTCACGTCGCGGGTCGTCGTCGACCACTGAAAATTACTGTTGAACTTGATCCCATACGGCGGGTCAAGGTAAATGCACTGCACCTTGCCGCGCAGCCCCTCGCGCTCGGCCAGGCTCGCCATCACTTGGAGCGAATCTCCGAGGATCATACGGTTCGACCAGTTCTGGTCGTGCTGGTAGAACTCCGTCCTGTCGACGCCCTTCGGCAGGCCGTTGAAGTCGTCGAACAGGTCAGCGGTCGTTTCCCCAGCCTCGTAACGGCTTTCTCGCGTCTGACGCAGCAGATCGTCAATCAGCGCCTTGGCGAGGACCTTCTCCTGAATGTAGAGAGGCGGCGCGTGGACGACGAGGTCGCTCCAATCCTGCTCGTCCTTGCCGCGCCAGACGAGCTGGGGGTCCAGGTCGCGGTTCCGGCGCTCGTAGGCGACGCGAACGGGGCTCTGCGCCTCTTTCTCCACCACCGACTGGTACTCTGCGGTCGGGATGTTCTTGCGCGTGGCCTCGTCGTGCCGGAGGGCTTCGACCTTCTTGTTCTTGCCAGCCTTCCGGACCTTCGAAATCTTCGCCATCGTCAGCCCCCGGCTCCCGCCGGCGCGACAACGATCCGGCCGATCATCTGCTCGAGCGCGCCTTTCACCTTCGCCTCGAAGTCTGACTCGATCTCGTACATTTCGGTCAGCTCCGCGAACGCCCAGCGGCCCGACGTGCCGAGGTTATTGACGCCCGGCACCCAGTAGGTATCCATCGTGGACTTCTTCTCCTTGGCGTCTTCGCGCCGGTAGCCCTTGATCTCGACGACGAGGTGGAGCAGGTCATTGTCGCCGTGCCCGTCGTCCACGAGGACGATGAAGTCTGGGAGATAGCGGCGCACTTCGGAGCCATAGCGGTACGGGACTTCGAGGCCGAGGTTGTGGTTCTTGACGTACGCCTTCACCCTGGGATGCGATTCCGCCACGCGACAGAATTCGCCTTCCCAGTCGCTGTCCAGCACAACCCAGTTCACGTGACAGCGCGCGGGGTCCGTCTGCCAACGAAGCGTCCGCGACGTGTTGAAGCGGACGTACGCGGTGGAACCCACGGGGTTATACGGATCGAGCATCGCCTTGATCGGGCGCTCACCCGCTAATGCGGCCGTGATCCCCGCCGTGATGCGGTTGCAAGCCATGTCGGCGAGTTCCTGATACATGAGGAGCGCTGGGTACGTGCCGCCCTTACACACCAGGTGATTCTCGAGCCACGCTCTCGTAATGCGTTTGAGCTGCCCGAAGAGGTGAAGCTTCGGCGCTTCGCCGGCATCGCGCCATTTCGTGTAGAGCAGGCGCTGCGTGAGGTGGAACAGCAACGTGGAAGGCCGCATAACGTCCAGGTGTTCCAGGTCCAGGTCCACTCCCTCGCCGATGATTCCCTGGTTACGAGTCTTCGATGGGCCGACGAGATCGGGCGTGAGTTCAAGCGTCGAGTCTTCGTTGAACTTCGCTGTCAGCCGTTCCTCGGGCAATTCCACGCGGTAGCCCGCGACACGCGGGAAGCGGATCTCGAGGGCGTCGCGCTCCGGGCGCATGGCCTTCACCTGAATCGTCTCGCGCGGTGGCTGCGCCTTCGCGACGACCGGCGTCGCCGTGAAGTCGAACGGGATGCCGAGCACGTCAGCGTATTCCACGTTGAAGAGCCCGTCCTCGTTCAGGTCGTACGACTGCCGGCGCAGCGCGCGCCCGATCACCTGCTCGCAGAGAAGCTGCGTGCCGAACGCGCGCACACCGAGGACGTGAGTGACTGTGTTCGCGTCCCAGCCTTCGGTGAGCATCGCAACGGAAACCACGCAGCGAATGGAGCCGCCGAGCTGGCCGCTCTTGCCGACCGTGTTCATGACCTCACGGAGCAGCGTCACGTCGTCCAGCTCCTTGCCCTTCTGCAGCTCACCGGCAAGCGCGCCGCCGCGTTCGAAGATCTCGCGGCGGAAGCGCTCGATCTCGTCAGCCGCCATGCCCCGGAAGTTGTCGTCCAACGCCTCGCCGCTTTCGAGCTGCTCGCTGTCGATGAGGAGGGTGTTGGGGCGTGGAAGCGGCTTGTCGTCCTCGTCGAAGTTGCGAAAGAGGGCGAGACGTCCATTTACGAGGGTCGTCGAGCCATCCTCGTTCGGCCGGTGGAACCCCGAGATGAAGTCGTAGACGAGCTTCGACGCCGAGGTGTTGTTGCAAACGACGATGAAACATGGGGGCACGGAGATCCGCGCCTCCTCCCACAGCTTGAAGGTCTTCTCATAGTGGCCGTAGAGCGCCTGAAGGGCGGTCTGGAGCCGAGTAGGTAGGGCGAGGGGGTCGAGGTTTTCCGCCTTGCCGCGGCCCTTCTTCGGCATGTCCTTGCGGATGTTCTCCCAGAGGTTTCGGAACATCGGCATCTCGCCGCCAGGGATGTTTTCCGCCACGGGGACGCGGGGCAGTTTCACGATGCCGCTCTCGATGGCGTCCATGAGTGAGAAATCGCACACTGTCCACGGGAAGAGCGTCCCCTCGGCGTAGCCGGAGCCCCGCAGGAAGAACGGGGTTGCGGAAAAGATCGATGACGCGGGCGAGGCCGAGCTTGCGGCCCACAACTTCGAGGCCCGAGATCCACAGGCGGGCTCTCTCGTTGTTCTGCTCGGCTTCCTTCCGCTCGTCGCCCTTCAGCTCGCCGTCCTCGGCTTCGTCCGGCGGCCTCTCCCGGTAACAGTGGTGCGCTTCGTCGTTCAGGACCAGGATGTTCTTCAGCCCCATCAGATCCGGCATGAACCGCTGGAGCATCTGCCCTTCGGTTTCGAGCGTGTCCAGCTCGTCGCCGACGCGCCCTTGGAGGAGCGCCCGCCCTCCCGACGAAAGCTCTACCCGCTCGCGGCGTTTAAACGCGTGGAAGTTCGTGATGACGATCTTGGCGCGATTGACGTCGTCCAGCATGTCGCCCGGCACCAGCTCGCGGCTCGCGTAGTAGCTGTCCGGGTCGTTCGGCTGGAGGACGCGCAGCCGGTCCTTGATGGTGATGCCGGGGGTCACGACGAGGAAGCCGCGCGTGAAGCGCTTGCTCTGTGGGTGCCGGACAGCGTTAACGGTCTGCCATGCGATGAGCATGGCCATGACGGTGGTCTTCCCCGCGCCGGTCGCGAGCTTGAGGGCCAGTCGCATGAGCTGCGGATTCGCGTTGTTGTTCGCGTTCACGAGGTACTGGAGGACGGTCTCGACGTCCTTTCCGAGATACGGCGCCACTTCGGTCAGCCAGATGGCGGTCTCCGCCGCCTCGATCTGGCAGAAGAACGGCCGCACACCGGTAAACGCGTGGTGTCGCCAGTGCTCAAGCAGGCGCGCCGTCTCGGGCGAGACGTGCCAGTCGTTCGGGTTCGGCAGACTCCGCCAGGCGTCGACACGCTGGCGAACCGACTCGATGAATGCGTTCTGCTCGTACTGCTGGGCCGCAGTCGACAGGCCCTCGCCTTCGTCGAAGACGAAGCCGGACTGCTTCTTGTGCTTCTTCGGCTTCGGAACCGGGGAGACGAATTCGGCGTGACGCCGCGCCTCGATGATCCGCTGGGTCGGCTGCCCGTCCTTGTCCAGCTCCCAGTGGCGGGAGGGGTAGGCGTAAGGAGAATTGAGGATGGGGCGCTCGAAGAAGGGGTTGGACGTGGAATCGCCTCTCGTCATCTTGTCGAAGGCTACCCCTTCTCGTGGTTCCCGGCTGATGAAGCTGCGGCTATCGGTCTTTCCAGAGGATCTTCGCGTCTGCTGGAATAGCGATGCGAGCGCCAGGCTTCTTAGGCTTCGGCTGTCCAACGACCGTCACCTTGTCCAGCGCGACGAGAGTATGGCAAGCGGCCCTGTAGTGCTTCGTAACGGCCCGTCCGAACCACGCGCCGGTCTGGAGCCGATCTTCCATTTGTTCGATAGTGAGTGGGACTCGCGGCGATGAGGCGGTCAGGAGCGCTGCAATGTCGAGGACAAGCTCTTGGGCGATGCCAACATCGATCTCTTCCGCTGACGGTTTCTCCAGCGGAAACAAGAGGCTCTGCCTTGCCGCGAGCGCGGCTTTCTGGGCAGCAATGATGGCGGCCTCGTCATACTTCATCGAAACCCGGAACACGCAGTCGCTCATCTCTCGTCGGCCACGCTTGTTGCCGGTGCCGTGGACGAGCATGTACTTGGTCGCACCATCCAAGGTCCGCACGGCGTAGTGGCCCGACTTGCAGCCGAACACCGCCGTGACCTTCCCTTCGTAGAGCGCCGTGAGCTTCTCGATTCGTTCTGCCTTGTTCAGGATTGGCGTGATGATCGGCTGCCATTCTGACCCGCCGAAGACGCCGTTGGTGTTGGCGACAAATGCATCACGACCCGGCTGGGGTGGGGAGTCGATCCACCCGGCATCTCTGTCTATCTTCGGAACGTGGAAGTTCGCCAGGATTTCAGTTATCGCACCCCGCTGAAAACGCTCTGCCAGACGCGCCACGAGGGCCCACTCAAGCGGCTTTGGGCCGTAGGGATCGAGAAAGAAGAACGCCGGATGCGTTCCGATCGTCTTCAGAATGTCGTCGATGTGATCGCTAAGCAGCCCTTTCCGATTGTCGACGAGAGCAGGGTCAAAGGTCGAAGTTGCAGCCACCAGCTCGTCGAAGTTGAGGGGTTCGACGTTGATGCACTTGAGCGAGTAACCCCTCCCTCTCGCGGCAATCTCTTGCGCCAGGTTTGCGGAGATAACCGGCGACCCGTCTTCGGGTGGATCAAGGTAACGGCCAGCCCCTGCGAAGCCATCGACGCAATAAATGATGGGATGGCGTGAGCCGATGATGCCTGCGAACTTCGGGAGGTAGCTCTTTAAGAGGAGATGTTTCCAGTGAGACCATTCGCGCTTCGATTTGAAAAACGGATTATTCACGCCACAGCTGCCTCCGCGAGAGCGCGTCGAACAGTGCGATGGGGGATGGGCTCCGGGGCGAATGCACGCGCCATCAGCTCGAACCGGGCCTGCAGGACCCGGCGCTCGTCGGTGTCCGGGACTCGAGCGTTAGACCTCGCCGGCATCTCGTCGTAGGTTCGGCCGCGGAGAAGCCGTCCAGCCTTCTTCTTCTGTACCCCGCCCCATTGCTTGAAGAAAAACGGGACGCTGGCCCCCCGGCACTGATCGCGGAGGGGGAGGACCCAGCTCTCTTCCATCTTCCGGGCCCCGTGGCCGCTCTCACCACCCACGATGACCCAGCCGATGCCGTCCAGAGGGAGGTCTCCCACATCTTCCAGGAGCGGTTCGACGGATAGAAAGCGGAGATGGCACGGCGCGGCTTGGAGGTGTCCTATCCGCGGAACGCCGTGTTTCTGGTCCTCCACGCTCACGCCCCACCAGACGTTCGGCATGCTCCCGGCCGACTTCAGGGGCCCGTTCAGGAGTCGCTGCAGCCGTTCAGCGCGCTTCGTGAGCACCTGGTAGGTGTGCCAGGGCGTCGCCTTCATCACTATGGCCACAGCGAGGATGTAGGCGTCTGGGACCCCTTCGTGAAAGAGATCGCTCATGGAGTTCACAAACACCGTCCGCCGGTCGTTCCACCGGAGAGGCTCACTCAGCTTGTCCGGAACGAGACGCAGATCGAAGCCGTGCTCGTACGGGTGGCCGGGAACGCCACGGAACCGCTCCGCGAACGTCTCCGCGTAGCAGTGCGTACAGCCCGGGCTGATCTTCGTGCAGCCACGGACCGGGTTCCAAGTCGCATCGGTCCACTCGATAGCCGAACGATCGCTCATACGTCCTTTCCTCCCGCTCGGGATTCGGGCGTTATGGAAATCTTACGCCGTTCTTACGCCTAAGGGAATACCTTGTGATGCGGAAGGATACCCGGAGCCTCTCGTGCCTTCCGGCGCGGACATCTGGTGGCGAGGCCCTCCTTTTCGGCGCTGCTCTAAACTGAGGGGGATGGCGAACACGGCCGCGCCCCTGACCCCCGCCGTCGTGGCGGAGCACGGGCTCTCGCCGGACGAGTTTCTGAAGATCCGGGAAATCCTCGGGCACGAACCGAACCTCGTGGAGCTCGGCATCTACTCGGCGCTCTGGAGCGAGCACTGCTCGTACAAGTCGTCGAAACCCTTCCTGAAGGAGCTCCCCACGACGGGCCCGCGCGTGTTGCAGGGCCCGGGCGAGAACGCCGGGGCCGTGGACATCGGCGACGGTCTCGCCGTCGTGTTCAAGATGGAGTCCCACAACCACCCGTCGTTCATCGAGCCGTATCAGGGCGCGGCCACGGGCGTGGGCGGAATTCTGCGAGACGTCTTCACGATGGGCGCCCGCCCGCTCGCGATCCTCGACGGGCTCTTCTTCGGGAACCTCGCGGCCCCGCGCATGCGCGACCTCGTGGACGGCGTCGTGCGCGGGATCGGCGGCTACGGCAACTGCATCGGCGTGCCGACGGTCGGCGGGATGACCTTCTTTCACCCCGCCTACGACAAGAACATCCTCGTCAACGCGATGGCGGTCGGGCTCGTGCGCCAGGACCGCATCTTCCGCGCGAAGGCCGCGGGGCCAGGGAATCCGGTCCTCTACGCGGGCTCGAAGACGGGTCGCGACGGGATCCACGGCGCGTCGATGGCCTCGGACGTGTTCGACGACGAAAAAGCCCAGCGCCGGCCCACGGTTCAGGTGGGTGACCCGTTCGTGGAGAAGCTCGTCCTCGAGGCCGTCCTCGAGGTCCTCCAGGGCGACGCCGTCGTCGCCATCCAGGACATGGGCGCCGCGGGGTTGACGTCTTCCACGTTCGAGATGTGCTCACGCGGCGGCGTCGGGATGGAGATCGACCTCTCGAAGGTTCCGATGCGCGAGTCCGGAATGACGCCGTACGAGCTGATGCTCTCCGAGTCGCAGGAGCGCATGGTCCTCGTCGTCCACAAGGGGCGGGAGGCCGAGGTCGCCGCGATCTTCCGCCGGTGGGGCGTCGACGTCGAGACGATCGGCGTCGTGCGCAAGGAGCCGCGCATGCGCCTCCTCTGGGAGGGCGGCGTCGTCGCCGATCTCGAGATCGCGCCGCTCGTCGAGTCGGCCCCTCTCTATCGGCGCGCGTTCACGATTCCCAAGGCCCTGCCGCCCACGACGCCCGTCTCTCTCGACGGAGCGCCGGACGACGCCGCGGCGCTCCGCGCGCTTCTCGCGTCTCCAAATCTTTGCGGCAAGCGCTGGATCACGAATCAATACGACTGGAGCGTGCGGACGAACACGGTGGCGGGTCCCGGCGGCGACGCGGCGGTAATCCGGGTCCCGGGCACGGCGAAGGGCCTCGCGATGACGTGCGACGTGAACCCGCGCTACGTCGCGGCCGACCCGCAGACCGGGGCCGCGCACGCTGTGGCCGAGGCCGCGCTGAACCTCGCCTGCGTGGGCGCGAAGCCCCTCGCCGTCACGGACTGCCTCAACTTCGGGAATCCCGAGCGCCCCGAGATCCTCGGCCAGTTCGCCGCCGCGATTCGCGGCCTGTCGGAAGCGTGCCGCGTCTTCGAGACGCCGGTCGTCTCCGGCAACGTGTCGCTTTACAACGAGACGGACGGCGTCTCGATCCTTCCGACGCCCACGGTCGGGATGGTGGGCCTCCTCGACGACGTGACACGCACGGTGGGCCTCCATTTCGCGCAGGAGGGCGACATCGTGGCGCTTCTTGGCACGACCCGCGACGAGCTGGGGGCCAGCGAATACCTCGCGACGATCCTCGGCCGCGACGAGGGCCCGTGCCCGTCGCTCGACTTCGCGTCGGCGCGCGCGCTCGTGAACCTGCTCCTCGAGACCGTGCGGGACGGCATGCTCACCTCGGCCCACGACGTGTCCGAGGGCGGCCTCGCCGTGGCGCTCGCCGAGGCGGCGATGGGCCCCCGCGGCCTCGGAGCCGACATCGACGTCAAGACTCCGCTCTCCTCCGCGCGCCTCCTCTTCTCGCAGACGGCCGGGCGCGCCGTCGTTTCGTTGCCCGCGGGGCGCGAGCGCCACCTCGTGGAGGCGGGGCGCCGCTATGGTGTCGCCACCGCCCTTCTCGGCCGAGTCGTGTCCGGCCGGCTCGCCGCATCCGTCAACGGCGTCCGCGCGTTCGACTTCGAAACGTCCGCGCTGAAGGCCCTGTCAGAATCCGCGTTCGAGAGACTCCTGGAGGCCTGAATCGTGAAGAAGCTTCCCGCCGTCGCGTCTTTCGCTTCCTTTCTCGTCGTCCTGTCCGCCGTGCCTCTCGGGGCGCGCGCCGCCGACCTGAAGATCGGGGCTCCGGCGCCCGACTTCACGCTGCCGGCCGTTTCGGACGGAAAGGCCGTCGCGCTGAAGGATCTCCTCGCGAAGAACAAGGCGGTCGCCGTCGTCTTCGTCGCGACGAAGTGTCCCGTCTCGAACGCGTACAACACGCGGATGGCCGCGCTCGGGAAAGAGTACGCCGCGAAAGGCATCCCGCTCGTCGGCATCAACAGCAACAAGACGGAGCCCGCGGCCGAGGTGAAGCAACACGCCGAGAAGCACGGCTTCACGTTTCCCGTTCTCAAGGACGAGGGAAACAAGGTCGCCGACGCGTACGGCGCGTCGCACACGCCGGAGGTCTTCGTGCTCGACCCGAAAGGGAACCTGATCTACCACGGGCGCATCGACGAGAACCAGGACGATCCGAAGAACGTGAAGTCGCCGGACCTCCGGAACGCGCTCGACGCGGTCCTCGCCGGCAAGCCGGTCCCCACGGCCCGGACGAAGGCCTTCGGCTGCTCGATCAAGCGCGTGTGAGATTCGCCCTCAGGCTCCTGTCGGCCGCGGCGGTCCTCGCGGTCCTTGCGGTCCTCGCGCGGCCCGCCGCGGGCGAGCTCGTGAAGCTCGTGAAGCCGGAGCAATATCGTTCGCGCGTCGTCGCGGCGAAGAAGGGCCGGGTCGTGCTCGTGAATTTCTGGGCCACGTGGTGTGAGCCGTGCCGCGAGGAGATGCCGGCCCTCGTCGCGGCCGCGAAGGGGTTCCCCGTCAAGGACGTCGCCGTCGCCCTCGTGTCGACCGACTCGCTGAAGAAGACGCCGGACGTGCAGAAGTTCCTCGCGTCCCAGAAAATTCCGTTCGTCTGCTGGCAGGCGAAGAGCACCGATCCGCAGCGCTTCATCGAAGCCGTCGACAAGACCTGGAACGGCGCCGTGCCGTACACGCTCGTGTACGACCGCAAAGGCGAGCTTGCCGCCCGGCTCCTCGGCCCGCAGACCGAGCAGTCGTTTGCCGAGGCGGTCCGCAAGGCGCTGGTCGCGGGTCCTTGAAAGCGCGCCGCAAGCCCGCGCGTCGCCCGCCCTTCGACGCGCTCTTTCTCGACCGCGACGGAACGCTCGTCGTCGAGCGCGGTTTCCTCGGCGACCCGAAGGACATCCGTCTCGCGGCGGGCGCTGCCGAGCGGCTGCGCGTCTTCGCGCGGAAGGGCACGGCCCTCTTCATCGTGACGAACCAGTCCGGCCTCGCGCGGGGATTCCTGACCTGGAGCCAAGTGGACGCCGTGAACGCCGAAATCGTGCGGCGCTACGCCGCCCGGGGCGTTCCGTTCGCCGGCGTTCTCGTGTGTCCGCACCACCCCGAAGGAGTCGTCGCGTCCCTGCGGCGCCGGTGCCGCTGCCGGAAACCGGGCACCCTCCTCCACGAGCGCGCCCTCCGCGCCCGCGGGCTCTCGGCGCGCCGCTCGGCGGTCGTGGGAGACAAGTGGGACGACGTGGGCTCGGGCGTCGCGCTCGGCGCGGCGACGGCGCACGTCCTCACGGGGCATGGCCGGCGGGAACGCCCGCTCGTTATCGCCCGCGCGCCCGGTGCGATACTCGCGACGACGCTCGCCGATGCGCTCGATCAGCTCCTGTCCCGCGCCCCCACTCGACGTCCGCCGCGGAGGTCCGCGTGACGCCGCGTGAAATCGCCGCTCTCGCGGCGGCCGCGCCGAGCGTCACGGTCGCCGTCGCCGGCGACCTGATGCTGGACGAGACCTGGACTGGCTCCGTCGAGCGGGTCGCTCCGGAGGCGCCGGTCCCTCTGCTTTCGCTCGCCGCGATGAGCCGGCGCGCCGGCGGAGCGGGGAACGTCGTCGAGAACCTCGCCGCCCTCGGCGCGCGCGTCGTGACGCTCGGCGCCGTGGGCCCGGGCGAAGAGGGCGAATGGCTCGCGCGGCGGCTCACGACTCTGCCGGGCGCGTCGGGAACCGTCGTCGTGGATCCGCTCCGCGCGACGCCCGTGAAGCGGCGCATGATGTCGGAAGGACGCCAGATGCTGCGCGTCGACGAGGAGCTCGCCTCTTCCCTGTCGCCGTCCGCCGAGCGGGAGCTCCTCGCCGCGGCGCGGCGGGCGGTGGACGCCGCCGACGTGCTTCTCCTCTCCGACTACGCGAAGGGCACGCTCACCCCGGCCCTCATGGCGGCCCTTCTCGAGGCGGCGCGCGCGAAGGGAATCCCCGCGCTCGTCGATCCGAAGGGACGCGATTACGCGCGGTATCGGGGCGCGACGGTCGTCACGCCGAACCGCAAGGAGCTCGAGACCGTGACGGGCGAGTCCGCGCGCGACCTCCCGGCGGTTGCCCGCCTCGGCGCCCGCCTGAGGGACGAGCTCGGCCTCGAGGCGCTGCTCGTGAAGCTATCCGAGGAGGGCATGCTCCTTCTCGAGCGGGGGAAGGAGCCGCGCCGGATCACGGCCCACGCCCGCGAGGTCTTCGACGTGACGGGCGCGGGGGACACCGTCCTCGCGGCGCTCGGCGTGGCCACGGGCTGCGGCCTCTCTCTCTTCGAAGCGGCCGGGGTCGCGAACCGGGCCGCGGGCTGCGCGGTGGCGCGCATCGGAACCGCGCCGGTCCACTGGGCCGATCTTCTCGAGGGCGCCTCTGGAACGCCGCACGAAAAGCTCCTCGATCGCGCGCACCTGCCGGCCCTCTCGTCGATGCTGCGGCGCGCGCACAAGAAGGTCGTCTTCACGAACGGCTGCTTCGATCTCCTGCATTCGGGTCACGTGAAGCTCCTGACGGAAGCGCGGCGCGGCGGCGACCTCCTCGTCGTCGGCCTCAACAGCGACGCATCCGTCAAGCGGCTCAAGGGCGAGGGCCGGCCGATCCTCTCCGAGGCGGATCGCGCGCAGGTCCTCGGCGGGCTCGACGCCGTGGACTTCGTCGTCGTCTTCGACGAGGACACGCCGGAGGCGATCATCCGCGAGCTGAAGCCCCAGACGCTCGTCAAGGGCGGCGACTACACGGAGGCCTCCGTCGTCGGCGCGCCGTTCGTGCGTTCTTACGGTGGGGACGTCGTCCTGATTCCTCTCGTGGAAGGACGGTCGACCTCGTCGATGGTCGCGCGCCTGAAAGGCGAACTCTGATGCGCGCATATTTCGACGATCTGGCCTCCCTGGCCTCCGGTGCCGCCCACTCCATCGGGCTCGCGGTGGACAAGGCCGCGCGGCTCGTGGCCGACGCCGCGCTCTCCGGGCGCACGACGTTTGCGTTCGGAAACGGCGGCAGCGCGACGCAGGCCCAGCACTTCGTGGCCGAGCTCGTCGTGCGCTACAAGGACGACCGACCGGCCCTCCCGGCGGTCGCGCTCACGGCCGACATCGCGATCCTGACGGCCTGCGCGAACGACTACGACTACTCGGTGATCTTCGCGCGGCAGATCGAGGCGCTCGGAAAGCCGGGCGACGTGGCCGTGGGATTCACGACCTCGGGAAAGAGCCCGAACGTCCTGAAGGGGCTCGAGGCGGCGAAGGCGCGGGGCCTCACGACGATCATGCTCACGGGCGAGAAGGGCCGCGCCGAGGCGGCACGCTGGGACGTCGGCATCGTCGTGCCCTCGACCGAGACGGCGCACGTGCAGGAGCTTCACCTCGCCGCCTTGCATCTGATGTGCCGGTTCGTGGACGAGGAACGGGGCCGCAGGGGCTGACGGCGGGTGGAGGGCCGGACAGGCGCCGTCCTGAAGGCCGCGGCGATCGCCTTAGTCGCCTGGCTCGCGATCGACCGGTTCGTGCCGGCGGTCCCGCTCTCGTTCCTTTCCTCGGAGGCGGCCCCGCGTCCGAACGAGCTGAAGGAGCCGGTGCAGACGGACCCGTCCCGCGAGCCGTTCGCCGAGACGCGCGGCCGGCGGACGTTCCGGATCACGCCGCGCGCCGCGTACGACGTCGCCGCGCGCGTCGGCGCGACCGAGCGCTACAGATCGGGCGCCTCGGGGAGCCTCCTTCCCTGGGACTTCGTCCTCACGTGGGGCGCCGTGACGCGAGAGCCGGCGTGGCCTTCCATCTCGTTCACGCAGACCGGGCGCTTCTACATGTGGTCGACGCGCGATGGGTCGCTCGATCCCGGGTACGTCTCGAGCCACACCGCGAACACGCACCTCGTCCCGGGCTCGTCCCGCGTCGCGTCGGCCCTCGCGCGTGTCCGGCGGGGCGACGTCGTGCGCCTCGAGGGCGACCTCGTCGATATCGACGGCCCGGACGGGTTCGTCTGGAAGACGAGCCTCACGCGGACGGACACGGGCGCGGGCGCGTGCGAGACGCTCTACGTCCGAGCGATCACGATCGGGACGCGGAAGTACCGCTAAACCGGGAACACGGTGTCGATCGCGGCGAGGACGTCCGCCGGCGTCACGCCATCCATGCACGCGTGATCGATCGGGCACACGGCGAAGCGGCAGGGCGCGCAGAGGGTGCGGCGACGGGCGAGCGCGAGGCGGACGCGCTTGCCGTCGCCGCGCGGGCCGTCCCACGGCCGGGTGGCCTCGGGATCCGTCGGGCCGAAGACGACGACGGATGGCGTGCCCACGGCGCCCGCGAGGTGCGCGAGGCCGGAGTCGTTGCCGAGGAAGAGCGCCGCGTCCGCGAGGATGCCGAGCGCCTCGGGGAGCGACGTGGCGCCCGAGAGGTCGAAGACGCGCGCCTTCTTCGCGAGACCCGCGGCCTCGCCGTTGACGCTCTTTTCCCCGGCGCTTCCGAGGAGGACGACCGGGAGTCCGCGCCGCGCCGCGAGCTCGTCGAAGACGGCCGCGAAGCGCCTGAGCTCCCAGCGCTTGGCGGCGTGGGCGAACGAGGCGACGTGCGCGGCGGCGAACGCTCCGCCTTTCCAGCCGGCCTCGGCGAGGCGCGCGCGCGCGGCGTCCCGGACGGCGGCACTCACGGGCCACGAGATGTCCGGCGCGCCGGCGGGCGCGGCGCCCGCCGCTTCCGCGAGGCGGAGGTGCTTCCAGACCTGGTGCTCGCCGGGCGCGAGGGAAAGGCCCACCGCGCGTGTCAGGAGCGCGCCGCGCCACTCGCCACGGTAGCCGATCCGTTCGGGCACGCCCGCACGGGCGAGGGTCCACGCGGACTGAAAGCTCGTCGGGAGGATGACCGCGCGATCGAAACGCGCGGCCCGGATCTCGCCGACGAGGCGCTCGCGGGCGTTCGCGTCGGCTTCGGCTCCGTTCGCGTCGTCGACGACGACCTCGTCGCCCTCCGGGAGAAGGCGGTACAGCTCCGCGACCCACGGGCGCGCGAGGAGCGCGAGCGTGCCCTTCGGGTCGGCGGCGCGGAGAGCCCGGACGGCCGGCAGCGACATGACGACGTCGCCGACCCAGTTCGTGGCGCGGACGAGCGTTCTCATGAGGCGTTCCCCGCGCCCGCGAGAGCCTTCTCGAGCTCGGCTTCGACGAGCGCGACGGTCCGCGAAAGCGTGCGCGTCGCCGCGGCCGCGCGGCCGGCCCGGACGAGGCGGAGGCGCTCCGCGGGGTCGTCGAGAAGGTCCGAAACCGCCGCCTCCCAGGCCTCCGGACCGAGAGAGGAGACGAGGCGGCCCGCGTTCCCATGCGCGACGAGCTCCGGAATGCCGCCCACCGCGTGAGCCAGGACGGGACAGCCCGCGGCCATCGCCTCGACGAGGGCGAGAGGCGCACCCTCGCTCTCGGACGGCAGGAGCAGGAGATGGCTCGCGGCGAGGCGTGTGGCGACGTCGTCGACTTCTCCCGCGAAGTGGCATCTCTCCGCGACGCCGAGGGCGCGCGCGCGGGCCGCGACAGCGGCCTGTTCCGGCCCGGAGCCCAGCAGAAGAAGGGTCACATCGACGCCGCGGCGCACGAGGCGCGCGAGGACCTCAACCGCGATGTCCTGTCCCTTCCTGCCGTCGAACGCGCCGACGTGGACGAGGCGGTGAGGGGGCTCAAGGGGTGCGGGCGCGCTCACGAAGGCCTCCGGCGGGAGGCCGTCGGGCACGACGGCGACGCGCGACGGGTCGACACCCGCCTCGGCGAGGCTCGCCGCGACGGCTCCGGAGACGGCGAGAAAGCGGTCCGCCGCGCGGTATTTCACCCGTGACAGAGGATGGCCGGAGGGGCGAAAGGCCACGCGCCGGTGGACGGTGAGCGGGCGCCCCGCGGACGCGCGGCTCCAGACTGCCGCGCCGTGCCCGCGGGAGTCGCCCGCATAGAGGAGGTCCGGCTGGAAGAGGCGCGCGGCCCGGGCGACCGCGAGAAGGAGTCCGGGTGACGCCTCGGGACCGGGCGGAGCCTCGACGACGTCGATCCCGCGATTGCGCAGGCATTCCGCGAGGGGAGCCGCGCGCCTGCCGATGAACCGGATCGCGTGGCCGCGGCCCGCGAGCTCCGCGAGAAGGAGGGCCGTCTGCTTCTGGCCGCCGCGCAGAGAGGCGCCGAGGTCGAGAGCGAGCAGCCTCACGCGGGGGAGAATAGCGCCGGCCGCCGCCCGTGCCCGCTAGGGTTTTTCGTCACCGGCCGTTTCGAGGCCGCGATCCCTCCGACCGCGGCCGAACACCGTTGCGCCTTATTAAAGGCGCACGCTTTCCGCCTTACCAGTGCTTGTGGGGTCTGCGCTGGAAATGTTTGGCCGCAACGTCAGGCCCGCGGTGCGCGCAGGATGCCGAAGCCGAGCGCGGCGAGCAGCACACCGAGCCACAGCAACGCCGCACCGCTCAAGGTCGGAATCGCGCTCGGTGGGCCGGCCGAACAGGCTGACGTGGTGAAGGTGAGATCACCGCCATCGATGGTGCCGCCGGTACCGTTGTTGGAGGTGACGTGGAAATGATAGAGGGTGTTGCATGACAGGCCGGTGATCGGGACGGACACCGCGGCGCCGGACGCACTGCCGGTGAGCGGGCTCTGCGCCGCCGCAATGCTGGTGCCGTAGGCGCTGGTCAAGCCATAGCCGAAGGTCACCGTCGTGCTGGCGCCGTTGGCGGTTACCGTGCCGTTTAACGTGGCCCCGGTCTGCGTGATAGCCGTGGCGGCGGTGGTGGACGCAGTCGGTGCGCTGGCCGCGCAGGCCGACGTGGTGAACGTGAGGTCAGCGCCAAATTGAGGGCCGGTACCGTTGTCGGCCGTGACGTTGAAGTGATAGAGCGTGTTGCATGACAGGCCGGTGATCGGGTGGGACACCGCGGCGCCGGACGCGTTACCGGGGAGCGGGTTCTGCGTCGCCCCAATGCTGGTGCCGTAGAGGCTGGTCAAGCCATACTCGAAGACCACCGTCGTGCTGGTGCCGTTGGCGGTTACCGTGCCGTTTAACGTGGCCCCGCTCTGCGTGATGGCCGTAGCGGCGTTGGTGGTCGCGCTCGGCGTACCGGCCGGGCAGGCTGACGTGGTGAAGGTGAGATCACCGCCATCGATGGTGCCGCCGGTGCCGTTGTTGGCCGTGACGTGAAAGTGATAGACGGTGTTGCATGACAGGCCGCCGACGGGGCGGGACACTGCGGCGCCGGACGCACTGCCGGCGAGCGGGCTCTGCGTCGCCGCAATGCTGAAGCCGTAGGCGCTGGTCAAGCCCCACTCGAAGATCACCGTCGTGCTGGCGCCGTTGGCGGTTATCGTGCCGTTGAGCGTGGCGCTAGACTGGGTGATCGCCGTGGCGGCGTTGGTGGTCGCGGTCGGTGCGCCGGCGGCCTGCACGGCGGTGGCGCCCAGAGCCAGCAGGATCGAGACGACGAGCGACGCAATGCGGCTCTGCCATAGCGAGCGTTTCATATAGTCTTGCCTCTCCGATTAGGGATAGTAACTTCATTTTCGTCCGCGGCGCGACTGAAGGCCGGGACGTCGACGAGGAGACGGGGGTCGAAGTCGAGGGCGTCCGGCCTCGCGAACTGGACCGGCAGCTCCATATTGACTAATGTCGCGCCCGTGCGCGCCCCGCTTTCGGTCGTCCTCCTCGTCAAGAACGA
>DAIOUV010000038.1:0-22177 GCA_036759345.1 Acidobacteriota bacterium
CCTCCCGCTTGAGAGCCCAGTACTGCTCGAGCATGGGCGTCGCGCGCATGTGGAGCCGGGAATGCTAGCATCGAGGGGAGGCTGCGGATGCTGATCCTTTCGCTCGACACGGCCTCGCCTTTTCCGTCGCTGGCCGCCGGAGGCGGCGACCGCGCGGGAGCGTCCCGGGCCCTGCCGCAGAACGCGACCGAAAGCCTTCCCCTCGCGGCCAAAGCCCTCCTCGCCGAGATGCGCCTGACGGTCCGGGATCTCGACCGCGTCGCCGTGGTCTCGGGGCCAGGATCCTTCACGGGACTCCGCGCGGGACTCGCCTTTGCGCGGGGCCTCGCGCGGGCGCGCGGCATCCCGCTCGTCCTCGTCCCGACGTTCGCGGCCGCCCGCGAGGCCATGCCGGAGCCCGAGAACGTCCTCTTCGTCCTCGACGCCGGCCGCGGGGACGTGCACGCGGCCCCACGGACAGGGAACACGGTTGCCGACGCCGCGCCTCCGCGTCCCCGGCCCGAGGTGGAGGCCGAAGCCTTCGCAAGCGGGATCTCCGTCCTCGATCTCGGCCTCCTGAGCCTGCCTCTCGCGGCCGCCGCCGCGCGCGTCGCCGCGAGGGACGAGACGACGACGCGCACCGTCGTGTACGGAAGGCCGAGCGCCGCGGAAGAAAAGGCAGAAGAAAAGCGGGCCGGTCTTTTCGCCGGGAACCTCCGGGAGACACCGTGAGCGCCCTCCCCGAACCCCTCACGCTTCGAGACGCGCGCCACGTCGACCTCGACGCCGTCGCCGCCCTCGAGCGCGTCTCGTTCCCCGTCCCCTGGAAACCGGAGTATTTCGAGGTCGAGGTCGGAGCTCCCTGGCGCTTCAATCGCGTAGCGCTGTCGAGCGGCTCCCTCGCGGGCTACGTCTTCTGCGCGTTCGCGGGAGGCGAGGTGCACGTCAACAAGATCGCCGTCGCCCCGGACTTTCGCCGCCAGGGCGTGGCTTCGGCGCTCATGGACGAGGTTCTCGCGTTCTGTGCCCGCGTGAACGCCGAGGAGATCTACCTCGAGGTGAGGTTCTCGAACAAGCCGGCCCGCACGTTTTACGCGAGGCTTGGCTTCGCGGAGGCGGGCCGCCGTGGGAGTTACTACCTCGATGGCGAGGATGCCCTCGTGATGGTCCGGAAATTGGGCGGGCCACGACGCCTTGACGACCCCCCGGCGATGAAGGGAGACTCCGGTCGTTGAACCATTTCACCAGGAGGAGGTGGCGATGCAGACCTTGACGGAGGAGATCAAGCACGAGCTCGAGAGTCAGAACGAGGAATTTCGTTCCCTTTTGCGTGATCATCACGATCACGAGAAGCGGCTCGCCGAGCTCGCCTCCAAGACTTTTCTTTCCACGGACGAGGAAATTGAAGAGAAGCGCTTGAAAAAGCACAAGCTTCACCTGAAAGACCGGATGGAAGAGATCGTGCGCGAGCATCGCGCGCGCGTCTCGGCCCACTAGGCCCGCCCTTGGGTGAAGCCCCTCCTTCGCCGCCTCGCGGCGTACGCCGGGGGGTGTACGTGCTGCCCGCCCTGTTCACGGTGGGCAACGTGTTCTGCGGCTATCTCTCGATGGATGCGGCGGTGAGGGGCCGGTTCGACTATGCCGCGATGCTCATCTTCGCCGCGGCGATCCTGGACGGCCTCGACGGCCGCGTCGCCCGATGGGCCGGCGCGACGTCGGCCTTCGGCGAACAGCTCGACTCGCTGGCCGACGTCGTCTCCTTCGGCGTGGCCCCGGCCTTCCTCGTCTACCGCTGGGGCCTCATCGACTTCGGGCGGGCCGGCCTTCTCGTCTCGTTTCTCTTCGTGGTCTGCGGCGCCTGCCGCCTGGCGCGCTTCAACGTCCAGCTCCACGTCGTCGACAAGCGCTACTTCGTGGGGCTGCCGATTCCGTCGGCGGCCGGGGCACTCTGCGGCCTCATCTGGGTGCTCTCCGATTCCCCCGCGTACGAGATCAAGGCCGGCTTCCTGGCCGTCACCGCCATCCTTTCGTGGCTCATGGTCTCGACGTTCCGGTATCGCTCCTTCAAGGACATCGATCTCAGGTCCCGCCGCGCCGTGCTCATCGTTCCCTTTTTCGTGCTCGTCTTCGGCTTGTTCTGGGTGCTGCGCCAGTACGCGCTCGCTTCGACTCTTTCCGTCTACGCCGCCTCCGCACCCCTCGTCCGCCTCTTCGGTTTGCTCCGCGGGCGGCCGAAGGAGACGGCGTCGTGACCGCGAAGGCGAGCGCGGGCGCCCCGTCCTTTCCGGTCGCGCTCGTCGAGCCGACGACGCTGCTCGGACGGGACGTGCGCGCCGTCCTCACGGAACGCGCCTTCCCGGCCTCCCGCGTCCACCTCTTCCACCAGGCCGGTGGTCCGGGGGGAGTCCTCGCCGCGGAAGACGACGAGGTCGCCTTCATCGCCCCGCTCACGAAGGACGCGCTCGAGACGTGCCGGATCGCCTTCCTATGCGGGAGCGCGGGCAAGACCGCGCGTTTTCTCGCGACCCGCACCGACGGCGCTCTCGCGATCGACCTCTCGGGCGTCCGCAACGGCCAGCCGCTCGTCGTGCCTTCGGAGGAACCTGGCCCGCGGCCGCTCCCCTCAGGCTCCCTGTTCCTCACGCCACATCCCGTAGCCTTCTTGCTCGCCGAGGTCGTGCGGACCGTCGACGCGGTCGTGCCCGTCGTCGGCATCACGGCCGCCGTGGACCGCCCCGTGAGCGAGCTCGGCAAGGCGGCGCTGGACGAGCTCTTCCAGCAGGCCCTCGCGCTCGCCACGTTCCGGCCCGTGCCGAAAGAGGTTCTCGGCACGCAGGTCGCGTTCAACTCTCATGCGCCGGCCGATTCCCGCGCCTTCGAGGCGCGCGTCGCGGAGGACACGATGGCGCTCCTCGCCCGGGAGATTCCGCTCACGATCCTCTCGGCGCGCGCCGGGGTGTTTCACGGGCACCTCCTCCGCGTCGAGCTGCGGCTCGGCGCAGACGCTCCCCCTTCGGGCGACGTCCTCGCCCGCTTCCGCGAACAGAAGCAGGCCTTCGAGATCGTCGACCCCGAGAACCTGTTGGGCCCCGCGGAGTCGGCCGGACGCGACGAGACGCTCCTCCTGCGAGGCGAGGCGGAGGGCCGGCGCGTGACGCTTACGCTCGCGGCCGACCACCTGAGGCGCGCGGGGGCGCTCCTCGCCGTGCGCCTCGCCGAGCAGGCCGCCCGGGAACGCGGCTGGCTGGAGAGAGCGGGCGACTCCGCCTGACGCGCCCGGTCAGCGATTGCGGCCGCGACGCCTCGACTTCGGGGACGATGTCGCCGTGGCCGTGGGCGCCGCCAGGCGCGCTTCGATTTCCGGCCCGCTCGTCACCTTCCCGTCCGGCAGCGTCAGGTGCCAGCTCAGGAACACGCGCGGACGCGTTCCGGCCACCCGGATCGGACCCGAATCGTTCGTCTCGCCGGGGGCGAAGATGTTCTCGAACAGCCGGCAGACGACCGCGCGGCTCGAGCTCGTGAGCTTGTAACCCTCCGCCGCGGACGTCATCTGCTCGTACCGGTCGAAATCGCCCGGCTTGACGGAAGACACGGTGCCGCCCTCGACGCGGATCTGGACCCAGCTGTTGTAGTGCGAGAGGTCAGTCGGCGTCGGACCCGTGTTCGTCGTCCGCAGGGTGAAATCGGTGTGTCCCCGCCCCGCCACGCCCGGGAGCACCTCGACCACGAGTCGCGGCTCGATGGGCTTGCCCGTCATGAGGGCCCGCACCGCCGCGTAGCCTACGAGGTAGCCGTCTTTCGGCACGCCGCCCACGAGAAACGCGCGCCCGCGGAGGTTCGGAGCGGACCAGCGGCCCGCGGCCGAGAGAAAGCGCACCCCTTCGCCCATCGTGGGGAACTGGAACCGCGCGTAGCCTCCGTCCGCGGCGAGCGTCGAACCCTTCGCGCCGGCGCGCGGCTTGAAGGTGCAGATGGTGCCGGGCTCGGACGAGAACACCTGCCCGAAGTCGAAGTCCAAGGCGCGATCCTCGGAGAGCTGGTCGATCATGCCGTCGGGCAGGATGCGTCCCGTGAAGGTCGTCCCGTCACCCGTGCGGCCATATCCGCCGAAGGCCAAGAGCAGCCGGAACGGAAGGGGAAACGCGCGCGCGATCTCTTCGGGAAGCTCGCTGACGATCTGACCGCCGAGCTCCGGCCGCCGTCCGAACGCCATGACGAGCGCCTCGCTCGCGATGCCCGAGAGCGGCTTCCACCGCTCCGGCTTTGCGGTCGGCGGAAGTGTGACGGAGACCGGCAAGGAGAGCGTCTCGTGCACGGCGGCGAGCGCCGCGGCGAGGTCTTTCGCGAGCTCCGGCGAGGGCCAGAGGTGGAAGTGGACGCCCTCGACCCGGCCCCAGCCTCTCGACTCGGCGAGAATCTTCGAGAGAGCGCGGGCCCAGTCCGAACCCGCCGCGGCCCCGCGCCCCGCGACGGCCGTGGCGGCGCCTTCCTCGCCAAGCACCGTGAGGACGAGCGGGCGCTTGAACGGCGTGGGCGGCGGCGGAAGAGCGGTGATCGTGCCGGATCGGGACATCGTCGCGGCCGGAACGTAGAGGCGCACGACCCGCATCGACTCGAGCTCGGCGTCGACGTCGTCGGGCACGAACGCCGGGGCTTCGGCGAGGAAGAGGGCGTCGCCGCGCGGAACCGCCGGCGTTGCCTCGGCGGGCCCCGCGGGCTCCGTCCTTCGGCACGAGACCATCGCGACCATCGCGAGAACGAGGAGAGCGAAGGGAAGAACTGCGGCGACGCACCGGCCGGCCGTACGGCCCGCGGCACACTCGCCGCGCCGGCGAGAGGCCGGGACAATCACACCGAAGATGATAGCGCGGGCAACGTGAAGCCCACGACAAGACCGCCTCCGGCGCGCGGGTGCGCGAAAACGGTCCCGGCGTGACTCTCGGCGGCCCGCCGCACGGCCGCCAGGCCCATCCCCGAGCCTCGGGACTTCGTCGAGAAGGCCGGGTCGAAGAGCTGGCCCGCGGCCTCCTCCGGCACGCCCGGCCCGTCATCGGCGCAGGCGAAGCGGACCGCCGGCGCGCCCGCGGCGAGCGTCGCGTTTTCCGCGGAGAGGCGCACGCGGCCTGGGGACGTGCCGATCGCCTCCACCGAGTTGACGACGAAATTCGTCAGGGCGTCGCGCACGAGGAACCGATCCGCGGCGAACGCCCGGAGATCCGGAGCGGTCTCGACCTCGATCACGACGGTCTCGTGGGCGCGAAAGTCGGCGGCGACCTCATCGAGAAGCGCGGCGACCGCCGCGCGGTCGAGGACGCGCCGTTCCGCGGCGGCCGGGTCGCCGAATCGGCTGAGGCGTCCGATGCGGTGCGTCAGGATTCCGACCTGCCGGAGGATCCCCGAGGCGACCTCGGAGAACGCCCCCGGGGGCGGCGTCTCGTGTCTCGCCTCGAAGCGCCCAAGGCGCTCGGCGGCGAGCCGGATCGGAGTGAGCGGATTCTTGATGTCGTGCGCGATCGAGCGGGCCGCCTCGACCCACGCGGCGAGTCGGTCGGCGCGGAGGAAGTCCGTGAGGTCCTCGAGGAGGAGGATCACGCGCGGGCCGCGCTCCTCGCCCGGAAGCGTGACGATCGCGACCCGGAAGAAGCGCTCGCCCGAAGGGCCGGGAATGGCCGCGCGCGTCTCGTACGGCGAAGGCCGCATGGCAGCCTCCTCGAGCGCCGCCCGGAGCGGTTCCCATCCAGCGCCCGACAGGCGCTCGGGAAGCGAGCTTCCGGGAAGCAGGCGGTCCGCGGCCGGGTTCGCGAGGAGGACCGTCCCATCGTTGCGGCGAAAGAGCAGGACGGCCGCCGTGAGATTTCCGAGGAGGCCCACGGCGGACGCGCGCTCCTCCGCGAGAGACGCCGTCCTTTCCTCGACCCGCGCCGACATCTCGGTGAACGCGTCGATGAGGCGCGCGAGATCCACGTTCGCCGGCCGGACGAGCGGCGGCAGCGGCCGCCCCTCGCCCACGTTAGCGGTCGCCGCGATGAGCTCTTCGAGCGGCCCTCCCAGCGTGAGCGCCGCCCGACCGCCGAGACCCACGGCGGCGAGCGCGACCGCCACGGAGAGGAGAAGCAGGGCGTCGGCCACCGACCGGACGGCCTCGTCTTCGGCGACGACCACCGCCAGCACCTCGCGCCCATCGGGCGAGACGGACTCGGCGGCCTCGACGACGCGCGGCGCGCCGGGCGCCACGACGCCACGCGACGAGAACGCCGACGGACGTCCTTCCGCAAGCTCCTGCGCGACCGGGGACGCGAGCATCTCGCGCGCCACCTCGGCGGCGACGGGCAGCGCCCGGGACGCGGCGACGAGCGTCCCGTCACGATAGCGGAGGAGATCCCATCCAATGACCGCGGCCGCGCGGTTCAATGCCGCCTCCGCCGAGAGGGCGCCGCCCGCCTCGTCGCTTTCGAGGAGCCGCCTGCCCTCGGCGACAAGGTCGCGCGAGCGCCGCGCCGTCTCCTTCGCGGCTTGGCGTTCGAGGGCGACCCGGACGAAAACGACGCTCAGTGCGAGAGGAAGGGCGCCGAAGATCAGGACGAGCGCGACGAGCCGCGTGCGGAACGTGGCGAAAAAGCGCCGCGGGAACCGGACCGAGCCCGGCCGGATCGGCGCGCCGGCGAAGAGGAAAGGAACGACGACGAGAAGGGCGGCCTCCCCCGCCGCGAGGGCGGTGCCCGTCACCGCGAGAGACGACTCGGCCGGCGCGGCGAATCCGACGAAGCCGGAGGAGGAGGCCAAGACGTGCACGCGCCGCAAGCCGTCGAGCGTCGGGACCGTCGCCACGGCCTCGCCCGTCCGGCGGGCGCATTCGAGGACACCGGCCGGCAGCTCGACGCCCTCGCCGCGGGCGCCGGTCGTCCGTCCGACGGCGTCCCACTCGAGCCTCTCGACCGCGACACGATCCGGCACGTCGCGCGACGCGACCGCCGAGAGCAACGGATCCCGGTCGGACTCGCGCGGCCAGGGCACATGCAGGAAGGCCGAGGGGAACCCGGCGGGATTCGCGGCCGGGAGGACGAGATCGGGCGCCCGGCGCCCCGGGTGGATGACGCCGAAGGACGATACCGTCGCGCCCAGCGGACTCCGGATCGTGAGCGTGTCACCGAGCTCGGGAAAGCTCTCGTCGGCGCCCCGCGCCCAGAGAGCGCGCGCCAGATCGTCGGGATTCGTGCGCTCTCCCGCGGGCAACCACGGCTCGAGCGACGGCGAGGCGACGCGGTGCTCCCACCGCCGCACGGCCTCGGCACGCATGCCGGCCACGTCGCCCCGCGCGAGCGTCTCCGCGCGCGCGATCGCGGCATCCGCGTGGCGGAGGCGTCCGTCCGCGAGACCGGTCGCGAAGAGAAGAGTCGCCGCCGCGAGCACGAAGACCGCGGTCGCGGCGCGCGCCAGGAGATCGGTCCCCGGGGTCGGCTGGAGGCGACCCGAGAGGGCCCACGCGGCGGCGACCGACGCGAGGGCGAGGCAGGGAGCGTGAAACGCGGAACCGGCGGCCGGGAAAGTCGCCGCGAGAGCGGCCAAGCCGAGGGCGGCCGCCAGAGAGGCCCCGCGCAGCGCCGCGCCTCGACGCAGTAGGAGAGCCGCCGCGGCGAGCCCGGCCGTCGCGACCGCGAGGAGACCCGTCTGCGCGAGGAAATCCGGCAGGCCGCGGGGCACGAGGCTCAGCGTGTCGAAGAGATCGGGCGCCACGCGAGCGGCGCCGCGCCCGAGAACGCCCGGGACGAACGCGAGCAGGAGCGCGAGAAGAACGCCGAGGGTGGCCGGTCCGGCGTCGCGACGGCGCGCGTGCCGGGCGAGCGCGCGTGCGAAGACGAGCGCGGCGAAACCCGTGAGTAACATGTCCGCCGGCGTGGCGAAAAGTCCGAGAAGAGCCGCTGGGTCCCATCCGGCGGCGAACGCGCCGGAGGCGCCCCGCGGCATTCCGAGAAGGAGCGCGAACCGCGCCGCCACGATTCCGGTCGCCGGCCTACGGGCCGCGGCCCCGAGGGCGGCGGCGAGAAGCACGAGGGCGATCGCCGGCAGGCGGCAGCGGGCGCGCGCCGCGTCCTCTTCGGCGACCTCGGGCTCGGATTCCTCCACGGAGAGCGTGAGAAGGCGGTCACGCCGCTCGGACGCCGCGAGGCGGAGCCTGAGGCGCGTCGGGTCGTTTCGAAGGCGGAGGAGCTCGATGAGGTCGGGGCGGAGGATGCCGGTCGGGTAGCGGCGCGTGACGACGAGCGTCCCGCGCGCCCCTCGCTCCCCGCGCGGAGCCACCCAGCCGAGCGAGGCGCGCGTGACGTGGAACGATGTGACGAAGCCCGTGGTCGCGGTGCCGCGCTCGGCCTCCAGCCCGGCGGCCTCGCCCGCCCAGGCCACGGGACGACTCGTCCGATCGAAGAAAACCGCACCCCATCCCGGCCCCTTCGGGAGCGACTCCCCGAGAATCGAGAAGAGCCTCGCGGGGCGCACCTCCGCGCCCCCGCCGTCCGCGATCGCGGCGAATTCCGGCCCGGCCTGAATCCGATCGGCGGTCCGCCGGAGCGTCTCGCCGTCTCGCTCGAGAGCGTCCTCGGCCGCGGCGAGAAAGAGCCGGACGCGCGCCTGCCGCGCGTGGGCGCCGGCGGGCACGAGGCGCGTCGCGAGCGCGAAGACGAGCGTGACGAGCGCCGCGGCGAAGAGTCCGAAGACGATGAGCCGGCGCGCGCGCAACGTCGACGCGGCCAAGGGCGTCAGCGCGCCATCGGGATCTGGACGCCGTGACGCGCGGCGGAGGCCAGGGCCTCTTTGTAACCGGCGTCCGCGTGGCGAACGATCCCCATCCCTGGGTCCGTCGTGAGGACGCGCGCGAGGCGCGTGGCCGCCTTCGGGGTCCCGTCGGCGACAACCACCATCCCGGCGTGGATCGAATACCCGATCCCGACTCCGCCCCCGTGGTGGATGGAGACCCACGTCGCGCCGGCCGCGGTGTTCAGAAGCGCGTTCAGGAGCGGCCAGTCGGCGATCGCGTCACTGCCGTCCTTCATGGCCTCGGTCTCGCGGTTCGGGGAAGCCACCGAGCCGCAGTCCAGGTGGTCGCGCCCGATGACGATCGGGGCCTTCACGCGTCCCGTCCGAACGAGCTCGTTGAAGGCGAGGCCTGCCTCTCTGCGCTCGCCGTAGCCGAGCCAGCAGATCCGCGCGGGCAGGCCCTGGAATGCGACGCGCGCGCCCGCGAGCGTGATCCAGCGCCGGAGCGCCGTGTTTTCCGGGAACAGGCGCAGGATCTCCCGATCCGTCTCCGCGATGTCGGCCGGATCGCCAGAGAGAGCGACCCAACGGAATGGCCCCTTGCCCTCGCAGAAGAGAGGCCGGATGTAGAGCGGCACGAAACCGACGATGTCGAATGCGTTCGCGACGCCGGCCGTCACCGCGCCCGCGCGGAGATTGTTGCCGTAGTCGAAGGTGACGGCGCCGCGAGCCTTGAGAGCGAGCATCGCCCGCACGTGCGCCCCCATCGAAGCGATCGCCCGGCGGATGTACGCCTCGGGGTCTTCCGCGCGCAGGCGGAGCGCCTCCTCGTACGGAAGGCCGTGCGGCACGTACCCGTTCAGCGCGTCGTGCGCGGAGGTCTGGTCCGTCAGGATGTCGGGCACGATCCCGCGCGAGAGAAGCCGCTCGAGGAGGTCCACGGCGTTCGCGCGGACGCCGAACGAACGGGCCTCACCGCGGTCCCGTGCCGCGAGCGCCCGGTCGATCCCCGCGTCGAGGTCGTCGACGCGCTCGTCGACGTACCGCGTCGCGAGGCGCTTGTCGATGCGCGATCCGTCGACTTCCGCGACGAGAGCCGTTCCGCCGCACATCGTCGCGGCCAGCGGCTGCGCGCCCCCCATCCCGCCGAGACCGGCCGTCACGACAAGACGCCCCGCGAGAGAACCGTCCTTCGACGAGAGGTCGCGGCGCGCGGCCTCGGCGAAAGTCTCGTAGGTGCCCTGAAGGATTCCTTGCGTGCCGATGTAAATCCAGGAGCCCGCGGTCATCTGGCCGTACATCGTCAGGCCGAGGGACTCGAGCCGCCGGAACTCGTCCCACGTGGCCCAGTGAGGCACGAGGTTCGAGTTCGCGATGAGGACGCGGGGGGCATCCTCGTGCGTCTGGAAGACTCCCACGGGCTTCCCCGACTGGACGAGGAGGGTCTCGTCGTCGCCGAGGCGGCGCAGGGCGTCGAGGATCGCCGCGAGGCAAGCCGGATTCCGGGCGGCCTTGCCGGACCCGCCGTACACGACGAGGTCCTCGCGGCGCTCGGCGACCTCCGGGTCCAGGTTGTTGAGGAGCATCCGATACGGCGCTTCGGTGAGCCAGGAGCGGCAGGTGAGCGCGGTCCCCTTCGGGACCGCGGGCGGAGAAAACGCGGCAGGGGCCAGGGGGCCGGACATGTCCGGCATGTTAGCCGGAGGCGCCCTCTGACGCATCGCGTCAGATTTTCCTTGACAGGAATTACGCGCCGCGTTATCTTCCCCCCATGAGCGATCCCCGCCGCATCGTCCGTTACCGCAACCGCAAGCTCTACGAGGCGCGCGAGCGCCGTTTCGTGACCCTGGCCGACCTTGCGAAGGCCGTGTCCGCGGGCGACCGGGTGGAGGTCATCGCCGCGGATTCGGGCGAGGACATCACGGCCCGTGTCCTCTCCCGCGCCCTCGCGTCGAGTCGGACGCCGGTCGTCGCCTCGGCGGACACTCTCGCCCGCCTTCTCCGGGCGGGCAGCGAGGCCGCGGAAACGGTCGCCGAGGCCGTCGAGCTCGTCGGCGGCACCCGGGTGGCGGACTCGCTGCGCCGGGCCGCAAGCCCCGAGAGCCTCGGCAAGACCCTGGCCCCTCTCACGCGCCGGCTCGAGGGCGCCCGCCAGGACGTGGAGAAGATCGTGGGCGGGCTCGTCGAGAAGGGCCGGCTCACGTGGGAAGAGGGAACGCGCCTGCGCGAGGATGTCGGCCTCGTCTTCCGCGAGAGTCTTGCCGACGTGGTCGGCAGCGTCCGCGACATCGCGAGCCGCCTCTCCCCCAGCACGCAGCCCGAGCTCGCGAAGGAGATCGGTGACCTCAGGACACGTCTCGCCCAGCTCGAATCCGTCGCCAAGAGCACCTTCCCCGCGGAGTTTCCGAAGCCGGTTCGCACGCGGCGCACCGCGGCGCCCGCCCCCAGACCCCCCGTCAAGACGCACGTCCGCAAACAGAACAGAAAGAGGAGAACAGCATGAAGACCACCCACAAGACCGCGCCGAAGCTTCCTTTCAACGTTCCGGCCCCCGTCGAAAAAGCCCTGAAGACGGCCGGCAGCCGCTTCGACGCCTTCAGCGTCAAGGCCAAGAGCGTCGCAGCTAAGGTCGGCGACGACGTGCAGCACCGCGTCCAGAAGGCCGGCGCCGAGGCCGCGCGCCGCGCCGAAGGCGTCGCGAAGAACGTGACCGAGACCGTCGGCACGGCCGTCGAAAAGGGTCTCCACAGCCTGAACGTCCCGACCCGCAAGGAGCTCCGCTCGCTCTCGGCCAAGGTGGACGGCCTCGGCAAGAAGATCGACGCGCTCAAGACCCGCAAGGTCACGCGCGCGAAGCGATCCGCCCGCTGAACCGGTCCGGAATCGGATAGACTGCAAGGCGCCGCCCGCAAGGCGGCGCCTTTTTTGTTTCAAGAAAACTGATGGCCGGCCAACGTCGACAGCCCGGGCCCGAGACACCCGGGAACGCTTCTTCCGAGCGCACATTCAAGGCGTTTCCATCTCCCATCCGCAAGCGTCTCGGGGTCGTGTGCGCGGGCGGGGGCGTGACAGGAGCGATCTATGAGATCGGCACGCTCGCGGCACTCGAGGACCGGCTCGAGAACGTCTCGATCAACGACTTCGACGTCTTCGTCGGCGTGTCCGCCGGCGCCTACATCTCGGCCCTGCTCGCGAACGGCGTCACGCCGGGCCTGCTCTTCCGGAACGTGACGCGCTCGGCCGGCACGCGAACCGATATCGACGACCTCGCGCTCTTCCGCCTCAACCTCGGCGAGATCGCGGGCCGCCTCGCGACGGCGCCGTTCACCGTGCTCGACGCCGCCTGGGACTTCTACAAGAACCGCCGTGAGACCACGCTCACCGACCTCGTGCAGTCGCTCGGCCAGCTCCTGCCCTCCGGGCTGTTCCACAACGAGGGGCTCGAGGAGTGGATGCGGAAGTGGCTGTCGCAGGCAGGGCGCACGAACGACTTCCGGCACCTCGGCAAGATCCTCCGCCTCGTCGCCGTGGACCTCGACTCGGGCGAGACGACGGCTTTCGGTTGCCCCGGGTACGAGAACGTGCCGATTTCGGAGGCCGTTGCCGCGTCGTGCGCCATTCCGGGACTCTACCGGCCCGTCCGGATCGACGGCGTCGATTACGTCGACGGCGGCGTCCGGAAGACAGCCCACATCTCGCTCGCGCTCCGCGAACGCTGCGGCCTCACGATCTGCGTGAACCCGCTCGTCCCCATGCGCATCAAGCATTCCGAGAGCGGCATCCGGCGCCTGGGAATCGAGGAGGCGGGACAGCTCAGGAGCCGCGGTCTCTCCACGATCCTCGACCAGGCCTTCCGCGTGACGCTCCACTCGCGGCTGCGCTACGGCCTCACGCGCTACCGGCGCGAGGCCCCCGACGCCGACATCGTCGTCTTCGAGCCGAAACCGGAAGACCTGCCCCATTTCATGCGAAGCATCATGCGCACTTCGGGGCGCGCCCGCATCGCCGAATATGCCTACCGTTCGACGATGGCGCTTCTCGACTCCGACTTCAGGCGCTTCCAGCGCTTGTTCGCCAAGCACGACCTCACGCTGCGCCCCGCCTGCGCGCGGGACCTCTCGCGCGTGAAGGTCCGCGCGGATAGCACGAGAGAACGCGTCTCGACGCGCCTCGCCGTCTCCCTCCTTGCGCTCGAGGCCGACCTCGACCGCATGACGGCGGCCAGGGGCCGCTGAAGACTCTGACGCTCCAGGACCGCGCGTCTCGAGCGCGCGGGGGGCTTCCGGCTATTCGCCAGTGAAGACGTTGCCGCGCCGCGAGAGGCGCGAGTCGATCATCGTCTGCAGCGTCGAGCGCACCTGATCCGCGAGCTCGTTCACGATCATGGGGCGGTCGGCGACCTCGGGCCCGTGGCCGAAGACGATGGGCTTTCCTATGTCGATCCACCACTTCGTCGGCAGCGGCAGGACGCCGAGCGGGCCGAGGAGCGGAAACGTCGGGGTCAGCGGGAAGTATGGGAGCCCGAGCGGCTTGCCGATGAAGTCCATGCGGGCGAGGTTCGGGTGGATCTCCTCGGCGCCAACGACCGACACGGGAATGACCGGCGCGCCCGTCAGGAGGGCGAGGCGCACAAAGCCGCCGCGCCCGAAACGCGCGAGGCGGTAGCGGTCGCGAAAGAGCTTGCCGACGCCCTTGACGCCCTCGGGAAACACGCCGACGAGCTCGTCGCGGCGCAGCAGCCGCTCGCCGTTCTCGGGGCAGGCGCGAACCTCGCCCATGTGCCGCAGCCACGGCTGCAGAAACGGGAGCGTCGTGAACATGTCGAGCACGAGCATCCGGGCGGTGCGATGCGCGGCGTGCTCGCGCGCGATGCCGCGCTTGACCATCGCGCCGTCCCACGGGAGGACGCCGGAGTGATTCGCCACGAGAAGCGCGCGGCCCGTCATCGGGATGTTGTCGACCCCCGACAGCGTCACGCGCCACCACACGGAATAGAGGAAATCGAAGAGCTCGATCCAGCGCCGCGCGGCGATCTCGTCGTAGCCGAAGTCGTCCAGCTCGAAGGAGCGCGAGCGGTTCCGGAAGAGGTTCCAGAGGTCCACGAGCGCCCGCGGCGACTTGAGCTCCGGATGCCCGTCGAGGAACCGGGCGGCCTCGCCCAGCATGGCGTGGAGAAAGTCGTCCGGATTCTTCGGAAGAAGCGACGGCGTGAATCCCGCGTCCCCTCCGGCGGGAGCGGGGGCCGGGACCGCGTGGGGAGCGGGATGGCGGCGCGCGCTCACGAAGCCACCCCCGCCGCCTCGGCCCGCGGGCGTGGATGGACCCGCTGCTCGAAGGTGTACCGCGCGGACCGCGCCGCATCCGCGACCGCGTCGAAGTCCACGAGGCGCCCGGCTCCGAAGCGCGCGCGCGCGGTCTCGAGCACGACCTCGAGGGTCGTTTTCCGTGCGGTGAAGCCCAGGAGCCGCCGGGCCTTCGCGTCGTCGACCACGCAGAGATAGCGGAGGTAGTGCGCGTGGACACCCGGCATCAGGCCGACGCCCGCGAGCCACGCGGCCTCGTAGAGCGCGTAACCGAGCGGATGCGGCACGGGGATCCCGAGCGAGCCGAAGAGGAGCCGCACGGTGGAGAGCGGCACGACGCCTTCGGGCGCGATGTTGAAGACGCCCTGCGCCTCCGGACGGTCGAGCGCCCTCACGAGCGCGTCGACGGCGTCGTCCGGGTGGAGGGCCTGCAGGAGAGGGTCGTACCCCATGAGCTGCCACGAGAACGGGGCCGCGAAGAGCCGGGTGCGGTAGTCGCGCACCTCGGGCGACAGGAGCGGGACGAACCTCAGAATCTGCACGCGCGCGTCCGGATGGCGCCGCACGTGTGAGCGGGCGTGGCTTTCGGCCTCGACGAAGTCGCGCACGAAGCGGTCCTCCGCGTCTGGCTGGAGCGGGTGGTCTTCCGTGAGGAAATTCGGATTGTCGCCGCGCGCGCCGTACACGAGAGACGTCGAGCCGAGGAGGATGCGCGGGATCTTCGCCTCGCCGGCGGCCGCGAAGACGTGCAGAGCGCCGATGGAGTTCAGCTCGTGGGCGTATGTCGTCTGGTGCGACGGGCTCCTGAGCTGCGCGAGATGGACTATGGCTTCCGGCCTTTCTTCCTTCAGGAGCTTGAAGAGCGTGCCGTCCGCGAAGGGCAGGTTGAGATCGAGGAAGCGGTGCTTCACGTCGGGCAGATCCGCCGGAGGCACGAGGTCGAACACGACGACCTCGCGGTCGCCGCGCGCGAGGAGCGCGCGCACGAGCCGTTCCCCGAAGAAACCGCTGCCGCCCGTGACGACCACCTTCGGCCGTCGCGTCAGGGCGTCCGCGACCTTCGGAAATCGCACGACGCGCCCGCCAGATCCGCTCCGGCGCGGCCGCGCACCTCGAGCGCCGCCGGCGTCGGGCCTCCCCGCCATTGCGCTCCTACCCCTTCCGTCCGGAAGGCTTGCGGGCGGGCTTCGCCGCCGGCTTCGCGCCCCGCGCCTTCACGGATTCGAGCTCGGCTTCCATCTCGGCGAGGCGCTTCTCCAGCTTCGACAGGTCCTTGCGCGTCGCGACGTTCATCGCCTTCAGGCCCTCGGCCACGCGCTTGTCGACCTCTTCCTTGGCGGCGGTGCCCTTCTTCAGGAGCTCGATGAAGGCCGGGTTCGCCATGAGGTTGTTGGAAATCTCGGTGAGAAAGCCCTCGCCTCGGGCCCGGAGCTGATCGAACAGGGATTCGGACATGCGATCACCTTTCGCGGAGGCTTGGGGTCGGGCAGCCTCCTGCTAGAGTCCTGCATTATGCGGCCATTCGGGCACCTCCTCGCATAGGCTGCCCTGTGCGCCCGACACCCCTCCTCGAAAGCCTTATCTCCCACCGGCTCCTCGTCGTGTCGGGCAAGGGCGGCGTCGGGAAAACTACGGTCGCGGCCGCGCTCGCGAAGCTCGCGGCGGACGCCGGTCGCACCGTCCTGCTCGTCTCCACGGATGGGCGCGGGGACGCGGCGGCTCTCCTCGGGAAGGAGGATGCGGGCTACCGCGAGGCCGAGCTCGCCCCCGGCCTCCACGGCCTCACGGCCGACTTCGACACGCTTCTGACGGACTACGTCCGTGTCGTCGCGCCCGTCCGGCTGCTCGCCGACCGCATCCTCGCCGTACCGACCTTCCGGTTCTTCACGCGGGCGACGCCCGGCCTCCCCGATCTCCTCCTCCTCGGCAAGATTCGGGAGATCCTCAGGCGAAGGAAATCGACCGCGAGCGAGCCCCGGGCCGATCTCGTCGTACTCGACGCACCGGCGACCGGCCACGCGCTCTCCCTCGTCGCGCTCCCCCGCACGCTCCTCGCGGCGGTTCCCGCGGGGCCCGTGCGGAAGCTCGCGGAGTGGCTCGACGCCCTTCTCTCCGATCCGAAGCACGCGGCCCTCGTCGTCGTCTCCGAGCCCGAGGACTTCGCGGCGAAGGAAACCGAGGAGTTGATCGCGGGCGCGCGGGAGAAGGCCGGCCTCGCCACGGCTCTCGTCGTCGTGAACCGGGTCGGGAGAGGTGGGAAAGAAGAAAGAGAAGAACTTCTGCTCAAGAAAGAAAGGGAAAGAGGGACGCCGCTCGTCGAGATTCCGGAGATCGAAGACGACGAGTTCGAAGAGCACCAGAAGATTTCTTCGAATGGTCCCGTGCCGAATGCACGCGGAGAGCGAAATGGCAATGTCGCCGCGCAGGCCAGCCAGTTTTTTTCGGCCTTCCTAACCACCTTCGAAGAAAATCTTCACGCGGCGGCGCCTTCGCGCGAAGACCGCCCGAAGCGCGCTGCCCACGCCCGCGCTCCGGAAAGCAGAAGAATATTCTCCCCGACCCTCGACCTCCGGCCCTGGCTCGACGAGGAGAAGCTCATCGTCCTGACGGGGCCCGGGGGCGTCGGGAAGACGACGCTCTCGGCGGCCCTCGGAATCGCGGCGGCACGCCGCGGGCGGCGCGCGCTCGTCCTGACCGTCGATCCCGCGAGGCGCCTCGCGCAGGCCCTCGGACTCTCGGAAAGGGAGGCGCGCTCCGGGCGCCCCACCGAAGTGAAGGTGAGCGGCATCCCGAAGGGCGGCCGTCTCTTCGCCCTCCAGATCGACCCGAAGGCGACGTTCGAGCGGCTTCTCGCGCGCACGGCGAGCCCCGAGGCGCTCGAGAGAATCCACGCGAACCGCCTCTACTCCGGGCTCGTGGACTCTTTGCCCGGCGTCCTCGAATACATGGGCGTCGAGGCGCTCCACGAGCACGCGGCGGATCCCGACGTCGACCTCCTCGTGCTGGACACGCCGCCGGCCGCCCGCGGCCTCGATTTTCTGGCGGCGCCCGAGCGCCTCGTCACGCTCCTCGAGAACGACGCGCTGCGCTTCTTCCTCCGGCGCGACGGATTCTTCGGGCGCGCGTTCTCCGAGGCCTCGCGCGGGGGCGCGGCGCTTCTGCGCGCCGCGGACAAAATCCTCGGGCTCGGCTTCCTCGCCGATCTCGCCGACTTCTTCCGCGCGTTCGACGGCCTCTACGACGGCTTCAGGGACCGCAGCCGCGAGGCGACCCGCCTCCTCGCGGAGGGGCGCTACCTCATCGCGACGACGCTCGACTTCTCCGCGCTCGCGACGTCCGTCGACCTCGCCGCCGGCCTCGCGCGCCGCGGGGCCCGGCCCGGCCTTCTCGTGAACCGCGTGAGCGCGCGCCGGACATCGCCCCCACGTCTTCCCGGGCCGCTCGCCGCCCTCCCGGCGCTCGCGCTTGCCGAGACGGACGCGTCCCCCGACGACCTGCCCTCGGTCCTCGCGTCGGCGCTCGCGGACTGAACGTCAGGCGAGCCGAACGTCAGTCCAGCTGCGCGAGCACGCCGTCGAGGTCGTCGCCGGCCAGGACGGCCCGGGCGCCTTCGATGGCGGGGGCCGCATGGCGGTCCGCGTCCCAGAACGCCACGCGCGCGCGCACGAGCCGGTGCACCTCTTCGAGGGGCGGGGATGTCACGAGCGGCCTTCTGAGATCCAGGGCCTGCGCGGCCGCGAGCAGCTCGATCGCGAGCACGGTCTCGAAGAGGTCGACGTTCTTCTGAAGCTTGCGGGCCGCGATCGGACCCATCGAGACGTGGTCTTCCTTCCCCGCCGAGGTCGGAATCGAGTCCACGGACGCCGGGAAGGAATTCGACTTCGCCTCGGAAACGAGCGCCGCCGCGGTGACGTGGATCATCATGAGGCCCGAGTTCAAGCCGCCGTCACGCGTGAGGAAGGCAGGCAGGTCCCCGGAGAGCGCCGGGTTGACGAGCCGCTCGGTGCGCCGCTCGGACAGCGAGGCCATGTCGGCCGTCGACGCCGTGAGGAGATCGCACACGAGGGCCACCGGCGCCGCGTGGAAATTTCCGCCCGAGACGAGCGTGCCCGTCTCGGCGAAGACCATCGGGTTGTCGGTCGCGGCGTTCATCTCGATCTCGATCACGCGCCGCGCGTGCGCCGCCGCGTCACGGGCCGCGCCGTGCACCTGCGGGATGCAGCGCAGCGCGTACGCATCCTGCACGACGCCGCAGTCGCGGTGGCTCTCGCGGAGGGACGAAGGTGCGAGGAGCGCCCGCAGGTTGCTCGCCGAAACGATCTGGCCGGGATGCGGGCGCGCCGCGTGGATGCGCGGGTCGAATGCGGCGTCCGTGCCCTTGAGCGTGTCCAGCGTGAGCGCCGCCACGAGGTCCGCCGCCTTCAGAAGCCGAAGGAGGCGGTGCAGCGCGAGGGCCGAGAGACCCGTCGTGAGCTGCGTCCCGTTGATGAGGGCGAGCCCTTCCTTCGCCTCGAGGACGGCGGCGGAAAGGCCCGCGGCCCGGAGCGCCTCGGCGGACGGCAGGAGCTTCCCGTTCCATTCGACTTCGCCTTCCCCTACGAGGGCGAGCGCGAGATGCGCGAGCGGCGCGAGATCCCCCGACGCGCCGACCGAGCCCTGCTCCGGGATGACCGGGTGGATTCCCCTTTCGAGGCACGCGAGAAGGAGCTCGAGCGTTTCCCTTCGGACGCCCGAGAATCCCTTCGCCAGACAGTTCGCGCGGAGCAGCATGACGGCCCGCACGGCCGGCGCGGCCAGCGGCCGCCCCGTCCCGGCCGCGTGACTCCGCACGAGATTCAGCTGGAGCTGCCCGAGCTTCTCCCGCGGGATGACGACGTCGGCGAACTTCCCGAAACCCGTCGTGACGCCGTAGACGACACGGTTCTCCGCGACGGCGCGGTCGATGACGGCGCGCGCCGCGTCGACGCGGACCGCGGCGCGCGGTGCGAGGACCACGGATGCGTTGCCGCGGGATACGGAAGAGAGATCTTCGAGTGAAAGAGAGTCCCCGTCGATCTCGATCGTCTGGCGCACGAGGTGACATTGTGCACCGGGTGACGACTCTTTTCCTCGAAGGGGTGAATGGGGCGGCGTTACAATTCGAAAGTGACACACATCAAAGGCTCGGCCCTCGCCGTCATCGGGGGCCAATGGGGCGACGAAGGCAAAGGCAAGGTCGTCGATCTCATTTCTCCCTCCTTCGACCTCGTCGCCCGCTACCAGGGCGGCCACAACGCCGGCCACACCGTGAAGTTCGGCGACAAGCACTTCGCGCTGCGCCTCGTCCCGTCGGGCGTCTGCCGCGGCGGGGTCATGAACGTGATCGGGAACGGTCTCGTGATCGACCCGCGCGCGCTCCTCTCCGAGATCGACTCGCTGCGGGCGGCAGGGATCGCGATCGGCGACAACCTCCTCGTCTCCGACCGCGCGCACGTCATCCTGCCGACTCACGCGCTCCTCGACGGAGCGCGCGAGAAGGCGCTCGGCGGCGCGAACATCGGCACGACCTCGCGCGGCATCGGCCCGGCGTACGAGTCGAAGGCGAATCGCAGCGGCCTCCGCATGGCCGACCTCATCGACCCCGACCGCTTCTGCGCGATCGCCCGGCCTGTCGTCTCGCATCACGATGCCGTGTTGAAGCACTTCTACGGCGTCGAGGGCGCGCCGGTGGAGGAGACGCTCGAGACCTACGTCGAGTGCGGCCGGAAGCTCGCGCGATTCGTCACCGACACCTCCGTCTTCCTGCACGACGAGCTCGCGAAGGGCAAGAAGCTCCTCTGCGAAGGCGCCCAGGGCGTCATGCTCGATGTCGATCACGGGACCTATCCCTTCGTGACGTCCTCATCCTGCGCGCCGGGCGGCGCGTGCACGGGGCTCGGCCTTCCCCCGTCCGCGCTGGGCGCCGTCGTGGCCGTCATGAAGGCCTATACGACGCGCGTCGGGTCCGGCCCGTTTCCGACGGAGCTCAAGGACGAGACCGGCGAACGAATCCGGAAGCGCGGAAACGAGTTCGGCACCGTCACGGGCCGTCCGCGACGCGTCGGCTGGTTCGACGCCGTTGTCGCGCGCGCCGCCCTGCGCGTGACCGGCCTCGACGCGATCGCGCTGACGAAGCTCGACGTTCTCGACGACCACGACGAGATCCGCATCGCCACCGGCTACGTCATCGACGGCAAGCCCGTCTCGGCCGTGCCGGCGCGCGCGGACCTCTACGAGCGCGCGCAGCCGGTCTATCGGTCGTTCCCCGGCTGGAAGGCCCCCATCGCGGGCATCGAGACGTGGGAGGGGCTGCCGGGACGCGCGCGCGAGTACGTCTCCGCCCTCGAGGAGATCGTCGGCGCGAAGGTCGGCCTGCTTTCGACCGGCGCCAAACGCGAAGAGACGATCGTCCGGCCGGGCACGGCGCTCGACGGCTGGCTGAAGGCGACGGTCGGTCTGCCGGCGTGACCTGGGTCCGGCCCTGCTACACTCCGCCGCCGGGCGGGCCGTTAGCTCAGTAGGTTAGAGCACCTGCCTTTTAAGCAGGGGGTCGTGGGTTCGAGTCCCACACGGCTCACCAGTCCTCCGCAGAAGTCCGGAAGTCGAAGCAGTCCCGTGTGCCCCCATCGTCTAGCGGCCCAGGACGCCACCCTTTCAAGGTGGAGATCGAGGGTTCGAATCCCTCTGGGGGTACCACTTCCCTTCCTCCCCCGTCGGTGAAAGAATCCTAGTTGCCTGCAAGGTGCAACGTGTCGATCGTCGACATGACCTGTCTCCTCTGCGGCGGATCCGCTCTCGGATCCCGGAGGGCGACCGCCGAGATCGAACTGCGCTGCGGTGTCTGCGGAACGTACACGATCACTGTCGGTGCCGTGAACGCGCTCCGGCAGAGTCCGGCGAAAGGGACGCTCGCCCGCGCCGAAGTCCAGCGCCGCCATGCCGGGGGCGACGTGATGCCCCGCGTCGACATGGAGCTCCTCGACGCGGCGTCGAAACCGGGGGCCTGAAGGGCTCTTCCGCCGGGACGCGCTATCCTTTTCCTTTCGAAGGAGACGACGCGATGGGTCTTTTCGGCGGGAAGGGTGACGCGAGCGGCGGGATGAAGCCCGGTTTCCGGGACTTCAAATGGGGAGGAGTCCCGGTCGCGCACATGGAAGTCTTGGACGACCACGCCGAGTCCAAGTTCTGCTGGATTCCGAACGACGACTTCACGTTCGCGGGCGCCACCGTGGACAAGATCGTGTACGAATTCTGGGAAAACCGGTTCGCCGAGGTCTACATCGAGATGTCCTCCGAATCCGCCGACCGGATCCTGAAGGATCTCCACGCGGGCTGGGGCAAGCCTTCGCAGCCGAACAAGTTCATCGAGGACTACCTCTGGCAGAACAAGGCCGCGGGCCCGGAAGCCACGACCGCCGTCTTCAGCCGCAACCCGAACACGCGCGGCGCGACGCTTCGCATCCTGAGCAGCTACATCCAGACGAAGAAGACGCTCGCGAAGGGAAAGCCTCCCGCGCGCTGATCCGATTCTCGCGTTTCTGGCGTTTCTCTCGTTTCGGACGTCACTTCGGGCACGGAGTCGCGTCGACGACCTTCGCCTCGGCGCCGCCCAGCAGCCTCCAGTCGCCCGCCATGGTCGTGCTCCCGTCCGTCACGTCGCGGCGGTCGGGGCTCGTCCGCGCGCCGCGAATGCCCGGCGGCGCCTGAACGGTCGTGTGGAAGCTCGTCGTCTCCCCGGACGGCAGAATCGTCACGTCCGGCGGAGTCTGGGACGAGGAAAGGTACGCTCCCCTGCTGTCGAGGATTCTCACGAGGATCACGATGCCGCACACCGTCTGGTCCCCGGCGTTCCGGATCGTTCCCGCCACACGGACGCCTCCGGCAGCGTCGACGATCCCGTCGTTCGAGACGCTGACGACGCGCACGTCAGCGGCGCTCGGCGCGCTGTCCGTCGGGGTCTCCCCGGTCGCGGAGGGAGAGGCCGAAGGCGTGGCGCCGGGCGTCCCCCCCGCCGCAGATCCAAGCGTGATCGTCCTGGGCGTGCCCTTCGTTTCCGAACTCGTTTTGAGGTGTCGCTCGCGTCGATGATCTCGGCCTGAACTCGGCCCACGCGCTTCCAGTTCGTC
>DAIOUV010000038.1:22277-29518 GCA_036759345.1 Acidobacteriota bacterium
GTCGCTCGCGTCGATGATCTCGGCCTGAACTCGGCCCACGCGCTTCCAGTTCGTCGCGGACGGCCCGTCGACGAGGGGGTCCGGCTTCCTCTCGCCCGAGCCGCGCAGGCCCGCGGGCGCCTTCACGGTTCCGCCGAAGGTGACGGCCTCTCCGGCGGCCACTATTTTCGGATCCGTGGGCGTCGGCGCCGTCGTCGGCGCCGTCGTCGAGGACGACACCTGAGCGGCAAGGAGAACGATCACGGCGGGGAGCACGGGCCGGTTATCCGACAACCGCGCGGGCGACGAGCTTCACCCCGAAGGTCTTCTCGAAAAGACGGGCCTTCTTCTTCAAAGCCCACAGCTCGAGGTCCAGCGGCGCACGCGCGGAGAGGGCCACGTGCAGCTTCTTTCCGCGCAACGTGACGCGGACCCGCTTGACGAGTCCGCGGTGCGCCCGGTCGAGCGCGTCCGCGACGCGGAGGATCGCGGCGAGCTTCTCGACGACGGGCTTTTTCCAGGGATCCAGTTTCCGGAACGGCTCGTGAGGATCGCCGGGAACCGCCTTCCTGTGGTAACGGGCCACGAGCGCGATGAGCTCCACCTCGTCCCTCGTGAAGCCTTTGAGATCGCCGTGCAGGATCAGGTAATGCGAGTGGTGATGGTGGCGCGCATACGCCACCGAGAGTCCGATGTCGTGAAGCGCGGCGGCGTGCTCGAGCCACTCGCGCTCGAGCGCGGTGAGCTGATGGAGGCTGTGCGTCTGGTCGAAGAGGGAAAGGGCGAGGTCCCGCACACGGCCCGCGTGCACGTTCGACAAGCCCGAGCGCCTCGTGAGGCGCGCCACGGAATCGCGCCGGATGTTGCGTTCCAGGCGACGGCCGCGCAGCGCCGGCGCCGGCGACTCGAGCACGAGCGCGTCGCGCAGCGAGCGCTCGGACACGAGGAGGGTCTCGACATCGAAGGCGCGGAGCAGCTCTTCCAGCAGGATCGCCCCGGCGACCGCGATGTCCCGCCGGTCCGCCTCGAGGCCCGGGATCCGGAGCTTCTGGCGCGCCGTCGACTTCCCCAGAAGGCCCGCGATCCGCGTCACGTCCCTCCGGTCGAGCGCGCGATGTCCGGCTCCGGCCGGCGACCATCCGCTGAGCTCCCCCACGATCGCCGCGACGGCGAGGATCGTGCCCGACGTTCCGGCGGCTGTCTTGATCTTCGCGTTGCGCACCGGCTTGCGCAGACGCTCGAGGCGGCTCCGGACCGCCCGCCGGAGCCGGCGTTCGTCCTTCGCCGCGAGGGGCTCCGACGAGACGAAGAGATCCGTCAGGCGCACGGCTCCGAGATCGAGGCTCTCGGCCAAAAGGATGCGGTCTCCCTTCGCCACGACGACCTCCGTCGACCCGCCGCCAATGTCGAGGACCAGGAGCGGGTCGCACGACGGCGGGAGATCCGAGCGCACGGCGCGCGTGATGAGGCGCGCCTCTTCCTCGCCGGAAATCACGTTGAGGCGGAGCCCGGCCTCCCGGCGCACACGCTTCACGAAGTCGCCTCCGTTCGCGGCTTCGCGGACGGCGCACGTCGCGACGGCGGTGATCGCGGTCGCGCCCGCGGCGCGCGCGAGGGCGGCATAGCGAACGAGGCAGTCGATCCCGTCGGCCATCGCCTCCTCCGAGAGCGACCCCGAGGCGAGCGTCTCCTGCCCGAGCCTCACCATCTCCTTCTCACGAAGGATCTCGGCCCAGTGCCCGGGATCCGCGGCGTCCCGCCGCGCGACGAGGAGCTTGATCGAATTCGACCCGACGTCGATCGCGGCAAGGGTCTTGTGCGTTGCCATCTTTCCGGGCGAAACGTCCTGCTTCGTCGGCAGCTCTTCGCCAATCTCTCCCTCAGATTCGCGCGTCCATTCGCCGGAGGCGCTCGATCATGATCTTCATGACCTGCAGCGCGAACATCGGTGTCTGCTGCACGAGGAAGTTGAATCGTTCCGCGTTGACCGGCACCACGACACAATCGGTCCTCGCGATCGCCGTGGCGCTCCGCCGGCTGGAGTCGATGAGCGACATCTCACCGAAGATGCCGCCGGGCCCGACCGTTTCCACGTGAGCGCCGTGAACGAGGATCTCCACCTCGCCTTCCTTCACGCCGTACATCCGGCCGCCGCCTTCGCTGCCCTCTTCGAAGATGCGGTGCCCCGCCGCGTAAGCCTCGACGTCGTCCGCGTTCCGGAAGAGATCGATCGACACAGTCATACGCACTCCTTTGCGTAAGACTCTAAATGAAAAGCGTTCGAGATGCAGGACCGGGAGCAGGGCAATTCAAGTGAATGCCCTGTAAAGACGCCCTTCATCAAATCTTCACCCGGGTCACCCTGTGCCTTCACCTCCTTTCGCGAGACTCCGCGACGAAAAAGGAGGAGATTGTCATGCAGAAGCAGACGACCCTGGCCCGACGCCTGACCCTCGCGTTCGCGATCTGTGCCGTCGGACTCGCGCTCTCGCCCCCCGCTCTGGCTCAGGTGACAGCGGCCGAGGGCTACGTGCCACCGGACGACAAGCCCGCGGTCAAGCTCGGCTTCACGATGTTCACGGACTACACCTACACGGACTCGCCGACGTCGAAGAACGCGGATGGAAGCGATTTCAATCCGAACGCGTTCAACCTTTCCCGCGCTTACCTCAACGTGACGGGTCAGATGCACCATCTCCTGGCCTTCCGGATCACGACCGACGTGACCCGCGAGACCGGCACCGGCAGCTCTCTGAACGGAAGCCTCACCGTACGGCTCAAGTACGGTTTCGCCCAACTCAACCTCGACGACTGGACGACTAAAGGGTCATGGGTGCGTTTCGGCCTCCAGCAGACGCCATACATCGACTACGCCGAGGGCGTCTACCGGTATCGCTTCCAAAGCCCCATCATGGTCGACCGCGACGGATTCCTGACGTCCTCGGACTTCGGCCTTTCCAGTCACCTCAACCTCCCCAACAACTACGGCGACGTCCACGTCGGCTTCTACAACGGCGACGGCTACAACAAGGCCGAGGCGAACGACCAGAAGGGCTTCCAGGTCCGCGCCTCGCTGCGTCCGCTCGCGGGCGTGGCGATCGCGAAGGGCTGGCGAGTCACGGGCTACTGGAACACGGACCACGTCGCGAAAGACCAGAAGAAGGACCGCTGGCTCGTCGACACGACGTTTGAGCACCCCTATGTGAATCTCGGCTTCACATACCTCGAGGCGACGAACCAGGCCTCGCCCGGGGCTGCCGAGGTCAAGCCGAGGGACTTCTCCATCTGGGTCACGCCTCGCACGACGTTCGGTCTCGAGGCCCTCATCCGCTATGACGAGCTCAAACCCAACAAGGACCTCGATCAGAAGCAGAAACGCACGATTTTCGGCGTCGCCTACTGGTTCAGCTTCGGCCACGGCGTAGTCGCAGCCCTCATGGCTGACACTACCCAGGAGAAGTTCGACAACTACACACCCGCGAAGTCAGACAACAAGAACTATGCGCTCCACACGCTCCTCAACTTCTAACGGCGTCACGGCCCGAGCGCCGCTTCACGCGGACTTTACATAAATAATTCATCGTGACTGCCGTGCCTTTTGACAAGAGAGAAGGAGACCACGTGAACATGAAGATCCGTCTCAAGACTGCCCTTCGCGGGCTCTCCGCGGCGCTGCTCGTCGGCGCGCCCGTAGCGGCACAGACAGTGCAGATCAACGGCGCGGGAGCGACGTTTCCGTTTCCCATCTATTCGAAGTGGTTCGACGAGTATCACAAGCAGCGCCCGAACGTGGAGATCAATTACCAGTCGATCGGCTCGGGCGGCGGCATCCGGCAGCTCTCGAACGAGACGGTCTTCTTCGGCGCCTCGGACGGGCCGATGACGAACGACCAGCTCGCGGGGGCGCCCGGCGCCATCCTCCACTTCCCGACCGTCCTCGGGGGCGTCGCGCCGTCCTACAACATCCCGGGCGTGACGGCGAGCCTGAAGTTCACGGGCGCCGTCCTCGCCGAGATATATCTCGGGAAGATCACGAAGTGGAACGACCCGGCGATCGTGAAGCTGAACCCCGGCGTCGCCCTGCCGAGCCTGGACATCGCCGCGGTGCACCGCTCCGACGGCTCGGGCACGAACTACATCTTCTGCGACTACCTCTCGAAGGTCTACCCCGAGTTCAAGAAGAGGGTCGGCGTCGCGACGTCCGTCAACTGGCCCGTGGGCGTCGGCGGGAAGGGGAACGAAGGCGTCGCCGGCCTCGTGAAGCAGACGCCGGGCGCCATCGGCTACGTCGAGCTCATTTATGCGATCCAGAACAACATCAGCTACGGCGACGTCCAGAACCACGACGGCAGGTTCGTCCGCGCCTCGCTCGAAACCGTCACCGAGGCGGCCGCCGGCGCCGCGAAGGCGATGCCGCCCGACTTCCGCGTCTCGATCACGAACGCGCCGGGCGCGAACGCGTACCCGATCTCGTCTTTCACGTGGATGCTCTTCTACGAGAGCCCGAAGGACAAGAAGCGCGCGAAAGTCATGGTCGACTTCTTCAAGTGGGCGCTGACGGACGGCCAGAAGTACTGCGCTGAGCTCGGCTACGCGCCGCTTCCGAAGGAAGTCGTCGCCCTCGAGGCGAAGGCCCTCGGGAAGATCAAGCTCTAGCTCCCCGGTTTCGAAGGAGCGCATGTGGCAAAGAACTCGGCCCCGCGGCGGAGAGGCGGCGACCTCGGATTCCGCGCGGGGACGGGCTTCTTCGCGGCGCTCGTCGTCATGCTCGTCGGCGGGATCGCGTTCGTACTCTGGAGGGAGTCGCGCCTCTCGATCGCGAAGTTCGGCTTCGATTTCTGGCGGACGAAGACCTGGGATCCCGTCTCCGGCGAGTTCGGCGCCCTCCCGTTCATCTGGGGCACGCTCTATTCCTCGTTCCTCGCCCTCCTGATCTCGACGCCCGTCGCTCTCGGGATCGCGATCTTCCTTTCCGAGCTCTCTCCCCGCATGTTGCGGACGCCCCTCGCCTTCCTGACCGAGCTCCTCGCCGCAATCCCCTCCATCGTCTACGGCCTCTGGGGCGTCTTCGTCCTCGTCCCGCTCGTCCGGAAGCTCGAACTGCTCGCCCCCGCCTGGGCGAGAAGCCTTCCGCTCTTCTCCGGCCCACCGCTGGGCGTCGGGATGCTCTCCGCCGCCCTGATCCTCGCGGTCATGATCATCCCGTTCACGTCCTCGGTCGCGCGAGAGGTTCTCAAGGCGGTGCCCGCGACGCAGCGCGAGGCTGCCTACGCGCTCGGAGCGACGCGCTGGGAGGCGATCCAGGTCACGATGCGCTACGGGCGGACCGGCATCATAGGGGCCGTCATCCTCGGCCTCGGCCGCGCGATCGGCGAGACGATGGCCGTGACCATGCTCATCGGCAACAGCCCGCGGATCACCTGGTCCCTTTTTGCGCCGCAATACACGATGGCGGCCGTCCTCGCGAACGAGTTCACGGAGGCCGCGGACGACCTCTACCTGTCCGCCCTCGTCGAAATCGGTCTCGTGCTGTTCGCGATCACGCTCTTGATCAGCGCGGCGTCGCGCTTCCTGATCTGGAGCGTCAACCGCGAGGTCAAGGCCTCGGCCCCGATGGCGGCCCCCGCGCCCGAGGCCACATGAGCCGGTCCTTCCGGCGCAAGCTCGTCTCCAACGTCGTGGTCGGGCTCTGTGGCGCGTCCGTCGCGGTCGCCCTCGTCCCGCTCTTCTTCGTCTTCTTCTACGTCCTGAAACAGGGTTTCTCGTCCCTGAGCTGGGATTTCTTCACGAAGATGCCGAAGCCCGTCGGCGAGGCGGGCGGTGGCATGGCGAATGCGATCGCCGGCACGCTGATCCTCATCGGCCTCGCGTCCCTCGTCGCGATCCCCGTCGGGCTCATCTCGGGGATCTACCTGTCGGAGTACCCGAAGTCGAAGCTCGCGACGGCAGTCCGGTTCACGGCGGACGTCCTGAACGGGATTCCGTCCATCGTGATCGGGATCTTCGCGTACGCGCTCGTCGTCCTGCCCGTCAAGCGCTTCAGCGCGCTCGCGGGCGGCGTCGCCCTCGGGTTCATGATGATCCCGATCATCACGCGCACGACGGAGGAGCTCCTGAACCTCGTGCCCCAGACCCTGCGCGAGGGCGCCCTCGCCCTCGGCGCGACGCGCTCGCGTGCCGCCTTCACGGTCATGGTCCCGGCGGCGCTGCCGGGCATCATGACCGGCATCCTCGTCTCCCTCGCGCGCATCGCGGGCGAGACGGCGCCCCTCCTGTTCACGTCGTTCTCGAACCGCTTCTGGTCGACGACGCTCACGCAGCCGATCGCGTCCCTGCCCGTGCAGATCTACACCTACGCGATCTCTCCCTACGAAGACTGGCACCGGCAGGCGTGGGCCGGCGCGCTCGTCCTCGTCTCCGTCGTCTTCCTCTTCTCCGTCCTCGCCCGCGTCGTCACGAAACGCCTCGAGAGGATGCACCGCTCATGATGGAGATCGTCCGGATGGAGGCGCGACGGCTGAACTTCTTCTACGGGGCGAGCCAGGCGCTGCACGACATCTCGATTCGAATCCGCGAGAAGTCCGTAACCGCGTTGATCGGCCCCTCCGGCTGTGGCAAGTCGACGTTTCTGAGGTGCCTGAACCGGATGAACGACATCATCCAGGACACACGCGTCGAGGGCGACGTCCTCCTCGACGCGCGCGACATCTACGGCGCGGACGTCGACATCGTCGACCTGCGGCGGCGCGTCGGGATGGTCTTCCAGAAGTCCAACCCGTTCCCGAAGTCGATCTTCGACAACGTGGCCTTCGGGCTGAAGATCAACAGCGCCCTCAGCGGCTCGGAGCTTGCCGAGCGCGTCGAGTCGGCGCTCCAGCGAGCCGCGCTGTGGGACGAGGTCAAGGACCGCCTGAAGACGTCGGCCCTGGGCCTCTCGGGCGGCCAGCAGCAGCGCCTCTGCATCGCGCGCGCTCTCGCGGTCGAGCCGGAGGTCCTCCTCATGGACGAGCCATGCTCGGCGCTCGATCCCAGCGCCACGAGCAAGGTCGAGGAGCTCATCTTCGAGCTGAAGGAGCGCTATACCATCGTCATCGTGACGCATAACATGCAGCAGGCCGCCCGCGTCTCCGACGAGACCGGCTTCTTCATGCTCGGCAAGCTCATCGAGTTCGACAAGACCGAGATCATCTTCACGAAGCCGCACCAAAAGACGACAGAGGACTACATTACGGGGAGATTCGGCTGATGACGGGACAGAAGCC
>DAIOUV010000039.1:0-10609 GCA_036759345.1 Acidobacteriota bacterium
GTCCTGAAGCGGCCGTCGGCGGCGCGAAAGACGACGCGGATGTCGTGCCGGCCGTCGTCGCCGGGGAGCATCGGGAAGACGGCCGCATAGCCGGCTTCGGCGCAGCTCCCGAGCGCGGGGAGCGCGGCGGCGACGTCGGGGCGGGGAGTCCGCGCGAAAGACGCGCGCGCGCGCCTGTCGCGGTCGATCCGGATCTCGACGATTTCGGCGGGGGCGGCGGCGACGGCGGGCGCAGCGGACGTCTGGCTCCAGCCGCGCACGGACAGGACGCCATGGACGACCTGCCCTTCGGCCGGCTCGTCGATCGCAGCGGGGAAGTCCGATTCCTCGAAATGCCCAATCGGCTGGTAGAAATCGGCATGCGCGAGAAAGAGGCGGGCCTCCTTTTCCGTGGCCCCGTCCGCGGAGCGGCTGAGAGAGAAGAACCAGTCGTCTCCTCCCCGGTGGTCGAAATGGAGCGGTGCCTCGAGGGCATTCGTCCGGAGCGCCTTCGCGAGAAACGCCATCGTGGGCTCGAGGCGTTCGAGGGGAAGCGCGTGCTCGTGGACAACGAGGACGCCGACCGGCCAGGCCCGGAGACGAACGAGCGTGGATTCCGGGATTCTCCCGTCGGCGAGGGCCGCGGCGAGCTCCTGACTTCGCCGGGGCACGTAGCTCGCGTAGCCATTCACGATGGGCTTGAAGTGCGCGAGGCTCGAAAACACCCATCGGGCGTCGCCGGGCGAGTGGTAGAGAGGCAGGTGGAGGATCGGCCCGCCCGTGTCCGAACGGGCGAGGAACCGCTCGACCGGCGCCTCCGGCAGCTCGGGCCTTACCTCGAAGCGCACGGTCTGTCGCACGTCGCACGCGATTCCGAGAGCGAGCGCCGCGGCGAGCGCGGCCCGGGCCATGCGCGCGTGCGCCCGCTCGAGCAAGGCGGTGGCACCCGCGGCGGCGAGGAGGCCGAAACCGATCTGGGCCACCATGCCGAAGCGCGTGAACGCCCGGATGCCCGAGAAGACGAACGGAAAGACGACCTTCAGGATGGGGACGACGGGGCCCGCGGGGCCGAACGAGCCCGCGATACCGAGCCCGGCGAGGAGCGCGCCCGCGGCCACGAGACTGCCGTGCTTCTTCGTCCCGAGGACCGCGAGGAGACCGAGGGCGCTCAAGAGAAGCGCGGCCGTCCCCGGATACAGGCTTCTCTCGGAGTCGCTTCGCCATTTCAGGAAGGCCTGCCCCGGATTCTCGTTCGTCGTCGTGAGCCAGTCCCTTGGCGACGCGGAGAAGAGGCGGCTCTCCGCGTCGTCCCGCTGGAAGCCGTGATCCCGCCGCGCCTCGAGCATGTGGACCGCGAGCGGGGCGAGGAGCGAGGCCGCGAGCGCGAGCGAGGCAGCGAGCTTCGCGAGAAGGGAGAGGCGGCGCGTCTCCCGCTTCGTCACCGCGTCGGAGGCGACGACGGCGGCGAGAGCCGCGAGGCCGAACGCGAAGAGCTGGAGTGAAAACCACCCCAGCCCGGCGATGGCCGTGGCGAGAGCGGCGGCGGAGGCCCATCGCCCGCTCTCACGGAGGCTCTTCCAGGCGACGAGAGAGAGCGCGATGCCCCCGAGGGCGACGAACGAGATGTACCCGAAGTTCGACGCGGCCGGGGCGCCCAATGCCGCCGCGGCGGCGCCGAGGAGGGCCGAGGCGCGCGGGGCGCCGTGCGCGATCGCGAGGCGCGAGATCGCCCAGACCGAGAACGCCGTCCCGAGAAGGCAGAGGACGTTGAAGACGCCCACCGGCGAGAGCCCGACGAGGCCCAGCGGGAGCCCGAAGAGCCCGTATCCGACGAGAGGCTCGGTGAAGGCGAGCGCGTTCGGGAGCGGGGCGAAGATGTTCGCGTCGAAGACGTGGAGCGGCGCGTGAACGAGAGCGTGACCGACCCAGGCGACGCCCCAGGCCTGGAACTGCGCGTCGTAGGCATCGCGGAGATGCGTGCCGAGGCGGGGCAGCACGCGCGCCGCCCACGCCGCAGTCACGATCAGACAGACGAGAAAATCGAACGCTCCAGAACGAACGCGCCTCACTCCGAAATCTGGATGACGGCGACGGGGACCGACCCCGCGGCCTTCTTTCCCGCCGCCGTCTTCGGCGTCTCGGGGCGCGTGAACGGGCGCGGGGCGCCCACGGGCCGGTCGTCTTTCAGGACCATCTCGTTCTTCGGAGCGGCGCCCTTGTAGGCGTAACCCTTCGGCCCGATCTCCGCGATCCACGACGGCTCCTCGGCCTTCGCCGGAACACTTTCGTCGTGGACGTGCACGGGGAGCGATTCGCGGTTATCGAACGGATGCGTCCTTCGGTAGTCGGCGAGGACGGCCCGTGACGCCTCGTCGTCCTTGAAGTAGCGGTACCACTTCTCTTCGGCGGCGGCTTCCTCGCCGCGGCCGAGGGCCCTGAGGCACAGCATCGCGTTGTAATGAGCGGCCAGGTCCTCGCCGTCGATCGCGAGGACGCGGTCGATGAAGGGGAGAGCGTCGGCATAACGGCCCGCGAGGTAGAGAACGCGCGCCTGCTGGTTCAGGACGACGCGGTCCTTCGGGAACCTCCGGTCCACGCGCTCGAGGTCGGCGAGCGCGTCGTCGAGGCGGCCTTCCTCCTTCGAGGCGAGCGACCGGAAATAGGCTGTTTTCGGCCATCCCGGGCGGCGCGTCTCGGCTTCGGCGAGCGCGGCCTTCGCTGCGGGCAGGTCGCCTTCCTGGATCTTCGCGCGCGCGAGATTGAGCGGGCCGTCGGGCTTATCCGTGGCGAGGTCGGCCACCTTTTGGAATGCGTATGACGCGCCCCGGAGGTCGCCCTGCAGCAGGAGGCCGATCCCATAATCGTTCCAGCGGATCCACTGCTTCTCGGGCCAGTCGGGGTTGCCGCGCGTGACGTTCGCCGCGAGCGTCGCGGCGGGCGCGGGCGCCACGGGTAATTTTACGGCGTCGGCCGAGATGCGCGTGATCGGGATTGCCGGCGCATCCGGGCCACCCACGAAAATCGAGTAGTCGCGCGAGAACTTCCGGTAGTTCGCGGCGGCCGAGAGCGTGATCTCGCCCTTCGCGTCGGCCGGCACCTTGAAGCGGTAGTGCACCGTGCGGGCGGCGCCGGGCGGGATGAAGTTGTTGAAGAGCGGGACATGGATGTCCTGCGGCTGGCGGCGGTCCACTGGCGTTCCGTCGTGGGCGATGACGAGCTGGGAGAGCTTGTCGGCCGCCGGATCGAGGCGGCCCGCCGCATCCAGCGTGCCGGAGGCCATCACGGAGCGCGGCCCGTTGTCGGCGCGGAACTCGACCCACGTCTCGTTGCTGTCGGCCGTGCCGTTCGTGTAGGGGTGGCCGAGCGTCCGCGTCCTCACGACGACCTCGACGTCCACCGTCTCGCCGGGCCGAAGCGACGGCAGGGAAGGACCGAGAGGAATGACTTCGTTGCCCCGCTTCAAGCCGAACAGGTCGATTGAAAGCGATCCGACCAATACCTTTTTGCGAATATCTTCGATAGTCCCCTGATCTCCCCGGATCGCGGGCAGTGCCGTGTTCGCGGCGGGGAAGAGGTGGTCATGGAGCTTCCCGTCCTGGTTGCCGAATTCCTGCGAGGCCATGAGCGGGAGGTGGCAGTCGCGGCAGGCCTTCGCCTTCGGCGGGTCGTAGAAGGAGCGCACGGCGTAGCCGGACACGCCCGAGTCCTGCCAGGAGTCGTAATGATCCTGGCCGCGCAGCCAGCGGTACTCGTTCATGGGCGGGAGGAGGCTGACCTTGTGGCACGTCGCGCAGAACTCGGGCGTGCGCATGAACGGCTTCATGAACGTCTGCCGGTGGAGAGACGGCTCCATGCGGATGAGGAGTTTGTTGACCTCCTTGAGGACCTTGCTGTCCGTGAAGGCAAAGGGGTACTGCTTGCTTTCCTCCACCACGTAGCCGCCGTTGCCGCGGACGTCCTTCACCTCGGCGATCGAATGGCAGGCCATGCACGTGAGCCCCTGCTGCGCCTCGAACTGGTCGTACGAGAACGAGGCCATCGTGGCCTTTCCCATCTGCCCGGTGAAGAGGACGACGGGATCGTGGCAGCCGGCGCACCACTTCGTCTTCTCGCGGCCCACGCGGTCGGCCGTCAGCTCGACGGCGCGGCGGTAGAACGGGTTGTTGAAGGACGAGAAGCGGTGGGCGGACTTCTCCCAGCGCTTGAAGGAGTCGGGGTGGCACTCCTGGCAGTACTGGTTCGCGGCGAGCTTCCTGCCGTCGAGGAGGCCCTGATCGAACGTCTCGGCCGAGGACAGGAAGAACTGCGTGTCGCCCTCGCGGTTCACGATGCGCTGCGGCGGCTTCTCCATCTTGTGGAGGCCGGCCATCATGACGAGCAACGCGGCGACGGCGCCACCCCACTGGAAGAGCCGCGTGAGGTGCAGCTTGTGGACGGCCGCGCGCCTGTGGAGGATGAACGCGACGAGCGCGACCGGGATCGCGAACACGTGCGCGAGGTAGACCGGGCGGTGCGTGAGCGTCGCACCCGTGAGGGCCATGGTGACGCCCGTGCCGATGCACGTCAGCGCGAGCGCGACGATCGTGATGCCCGCGATCTTCGCGTTCCGGTTGCGGATGTTCGCGAGCATCCGCGCCCCGTGCGTGAAGGCGAACACGAGGAACGGGATGGCGATCAGGAGGCCCAGCACGAGGTGCATGAGCAGCATCGCCATGAAGAACGAGGAGTACTTCGTGAAGGCGACGAGGTAGATCGAGTTCGCCGCCATGAGGCCGAGCGGCACGAGCAGGATCGTGTAGAGCCGCCTCTGCCATGCGTGAAGGACGCCCTTGGCGCGCACCGCGCCTTCGTTCCGGGTGTGCATGGGCCAGGATTCTAGTCCTGAGAGCAAGTCTCAGTGCGCGTTGAGCTCGCCCGCGAGCCACTCGACCGCGTCGCGGAACGCTTCGCGGGGGAGGCGGCCGCGAGCGTCTGGGGCGTAAAGCTTCAGGACGGCCCCGTCCGGGGTTGCAGGCGACTCGGCCATGTGCAACGTCGCGAGGAGAATCTTCTTAGAAGGGGAAGAGGGGAAGGACTCGGCCTTCAGTGGCGGTGTGGCTTCAACCTTCAGCGAAGCGGAGGTGACGATGAGGGTCCCGGTTCGGGTCAGATCGACCTCTTGTCTGGGGGCGATTGCGGCCTCCGCTCCTCTCGCGACGAGGACGACGATGCCGCGCTGCGCGGCCTGGTCGAGGATCTCCTTCTCTCGGCAATCGCCCTTCGGCGGGCACGCGACGACCATCGCCGGGCGGTTCTTCGTCGGCACGGGGACATTCTTGTTCGGGTAGATCGAGCCGGGGAGGAGGGGCGCGTAGACCTTCGGGACGTACAGCCGCCCTCCGGGCACTGATTCGGTCTTCTCCCACGCGGACGAGACGCACCCAGACAGAAGAACCGCTGCGAGGAGGGCCGTGGCGGCGGATGAGATCTTCAAGATTCTTCGAATAATGAGCGCTGGCGAGGCGTGGACGCATCCGGTTGCGCTTCGGCGGCTGGGGTCGCCCTATTCACCTTCAAAGAAATGGTCTCCTCTCCTTCTTTCCCCTCTTCTCCGAGCCAGACGAGTTCCCCGGTGTCCATGAAGAAAAGCCCGGCCTTCGCCGGCTGCTTCGTGAACGCCTCCCACGCCCGGCGGTAGTGCGTAACTTGCGGCGCGTAGTGCGCGACGAGGGCGGCGAGGCCGTCGCCGACGACGTCGGACTTCCAGTCCACGACGTGCCAGACCCCATCTTCTTCGAAGACGAGGTCGATCGCGCCCTTGAGGAGCGTCTCGGAGGGTCCATCCGTGATCCCGAGCTCCTTCGACGCCACGAGCATCGCGAACGGGGCCTCGACGAAGCGGCGTTTCGCCTTTCGCGCGCGCCCCCAGAGGTCCGACGACGTGACCGAAGTCGCGACGCGCAGGACCTCGCCGAAGAGCTCCGGTGCGACTTCCTCCTCGCGCATGAGGTTCTGCGCGAGGGGCTCGAGGTCGAAGCCGGGTGTCCGCATCTCGGCTTCGAGGAGCTGGTGGAGGACGCGGCCCCACGCGGCGCCCCGCGCCTCCTCGGCCGGCGATGGGGCCCGCGGCCCCTCCTTCCTCGCGAGGGCCGTCACGGAGACGACGCCGTACGTCGGCGCCGCGGCCCTCTCTCGCGCGGCCGCGATCCGCTTCCTCACGCTTGGGAGTTGGTCGGCGAACGGGGGGAGCTTCCGGGCGTCCGGCGGCGAGACGGGCGCGGGCCGGATCGCGAGCGGGGCGAGGAACGGGTCGAGCGGGGCCCAGAGGCCCGTGAGCTGGGACCCGTTCTTCTGCGTCGTCTTCGTATGGACGCTCGCGACGAGCGTGAACATCGCGCGGGTCGCGCCGACGTAAAAGAGACGCTGCTGCTCGGCGTCGAGGAATTCCCGCTCCACGCGGCTCTTCTCCTGCCAGTCGGGCGGCAGCGCGAGCACGCGGACGCCTCGCTCGCCCAGCGGCTGCAAGACGGGGAACCATCCCCGGGGCTCGTCGCCCGTGCGCTCGATATGCGCGTCGGGATCGTGGGCGGCGCGGTCCACGGGCTCGGCGAGCACGACGATCGGGGCCTCGAGACCCTTCGCTTTGTGGATGTTCATGAGGCGGACGGCGTTCGACCTTGCGGCGTCGACGCTCATTTCCTCGAGCTCGGGCGCCTTCTCGACGAGCCGCCGCGCGACGTCCGCGAAGGAGTGGCCGTCGGCGGAGAGGCGGCGGGCCCACGCGAGGACCTTGAGGAGGTTGCCGGTCGCGGTTCGTCCGCCGTCTTCGGCCGAGATCGCGGCCGCGAGGCCCAGGCGCTCGACGATCTTCACGAGGGCGGCCGCGGGCGGATACGCGCGGCTGTCGTCCCGGGCTTGCCGAAGGAGCGCGAAGCCCCGCGCGATGCGCGGGTCGGCGCCAGGCTCGGGCTCGGACATGAACGCGAAGCGGCGGCCGGCCTTACGGTGGCGGTAGAGGGCGTCGTCGTCGACGCCGCAGAGCGGGCCCGAGAGGAAGGCGACGACGGCGACCTCGTCGTCGGGGTCGTTCACGGCCGAGAGGAGCGGTTGGAGGGCGAGGAGCCCTTTCGTGATCGCGAAGGCCTTGCTCCCCGTGACCTCGACGGGGACGCCCGCGCTCTCGAGCGCCTGCGCGTACTCGGCGAGCGCGTCGCGGCCCACGGTCAGGACGAGGATGTCCGACGCGCGCGGCGTCACGGGCGCGCCGCCCTCACCCGCCGGGATCTTCCAGCCGCCCGCGAGCGCCTGCCGGACGAAGGCCGCGACGTTGGCGGCGTTCTGCGAGCGGACGCTCTTCTCGCGGAAGTTTCCGTCGCCCCGCGAGGCGAGCCGGAAGGCGCCGCACGTCGGCCCCTTCTCGGCGCAGCGCGCCTCGATCGGCGCGAAGGCCGCCTGGAGCGTCGTCGGCTCCTTCGGAAAGATCGTCACGAAAGCGTCGTTTACGGGCTTCGCGGCCGCCTCGACGGACCGGAAGCTCGAGGTGAGCGGGAGGACGTCGCCGCCGGAGGCCCTTACGATCTCGCGGAACGTCTCGTACGTCTCGATGTCGGCCCGGCGGAAGCGGTAGATGGACTGCTTCGGATCGCCGACGACGAAGAGGGAGCCGGGCTTCGGCCGGAGCTTCCACGCGTTCCGCTGCCTGTCGTCGTCGGCGGTGAGGAACAGCATGATCTCGGCCTGGAGCGGGTCCGTGTCCTGGAACTCGTCCACGAGAAGGTGCGAGACGCGGCTGCGGAAGTAGCGGCGCACCGCGGGTTGGTCGCGCAGGAGGTCGCGGGAGATCAGGAGGAGGTCCTCGTACGTGAGGAAGCCCTCCTCGCGGCGGCGCGTGCGCAGGCGCTCGAGCGCGGGGAGGAGGAAGTCCATGGCGCGCGGGTGGACCCACTCGCGCCACGCCGTGAGCGCCTTCAGGACGGTGTCTTCGCGGTAGGCCTCGAATCGCGCGAGAAAAGACTGGGCGGCTGGTTTCCCGCCCTCCCACTGCGTGACCTTGATCTCCAGGAGCTTGTCGGGCTCGAACTCCTCGAGGAGGCGCACGAAGCCGTCGTCCGTCTCGGCGTCGGGCTGGTCGACCAGACGCTTCACGCGCACGAGAGCGCTCTGGAGGTCGTCGGCGTTCTTGCCCTGGAGGGGCCGGTCCGGCCGAAGCGCTTCGGCCTCGGCCAGCAGCTCCGCCGTCCGCTTGCGCGCGGTGTCGAGCGAGGGCTTCGGCGGGGGAGGCTTCTTCACGACCGGGACGACGTCGGGGTACTCGGCGAGCATCTCGAACGCGTCGCCGAGGTCCTGGGGCTTGACGCCGGTCTCCTCGAGGGCCGCAAGGCGGGGGTCGTCTCTTTCGGAGCACTCGGCGATCCACTCTCGCCACGCCTGCGGTTGGAAGAGCGCCGCCTCCTGGAGCTTGACGTCCGACAGACCGAGGTCGATCCCCGCCTCGACGGGCCGTTCGCGCAGGAGCGAGGCACAGAAGGAATGGATCGTCCCGACACGGACGAGGTCGAGCCCCTTCTGCGCCCGGTCGAGGCGCTCCTTCACGGCCCCGTCCGTCACGGACCGGAGCCGCTCCTCGAGCTTCTCCTGGAACTTCTGCCGCAGCTGCGAGGCGGCCTTGCGCGTGAAGGTCACCGCGACGAGGGTGTCGGGCTTCGCGGCACCCGCCGCGAGGAGCGCGATCATCCGCGCGACGAGGCTCGTCGTCTTGCCGGAACCGGCGCCCGCCTCGACGAGGAAATTCCGGTCGAGCTCCGTCTCGATGCGCGCGCGCGCGGCGGCGTCCGGGAGTGGACCGGGTCTCAGGAGCCGCTCAGACACCGCGGCTCCCAAGCGCGCGCAGCCCGGCGAGGAGCGGATCACCGGCCTCGCACTTCGCCTTCGACCGGCGCGCGGCGGCGTCGGGGTCGCCGCAGGCCATGCGGAAATCGCAATACTCGCAGTCGCGCTTCTCGGTCGAGTGCGGGAACGCGCCGGCAGCGAGGAGGTCGAAGAGGTTCTCGAGCGTCGCGTCCACGTCCGCGTCGGACACCTCGGGCACGACGCGACGCGCCCCACCCTTGCGCGTCGGGAAGTAGTAACCGGACCTGAGGGATGCGACCGTGAACCCGGAGCGCCGGAGGAGGATTTCCGCGGCGCGCGCGTAAAGCGCGTGCTGGATCTGGCGGCCGCGGTTCAGCGGCATGGATTCCTTGAACTGCCGCTCGCTGCCGGTCTTGTAGTCCCAGACGGCCCACGCGCCCGGTCCCTCGGCGTCGATCCGGTCGATCTTGCCCTCGAGGAGGAAGGTCGCGCCGTCCATCGGGACTTCGAGCGGCTCTGCGGAGGCGAGATCCTTGCCCGCGCTCCCGCGGGACCGGCCGAACGGGACCTCGAAGAAGCGGGGGGTCGAGGTCGCCGCATTCTTCGCCTCCGCCTTGATGAACACCGCGAGGTCGGCGAGGAACGCGTCGCGCTGCGTCCGGAACGCGACCTCGCTCGGCGGCGGGATCTCGCCACGCATCCTGGCGAGGTTGCGCTCGGCAACCTTCTGCAGGTGGGCGGTCTCGCGCGCGATCTCGAACGCCTCGTCGGGGTCCCTGCGCTCCGAAAAGAAGTCGAACGCCGTGTCGTGGAAGAGACGGCCGTATTCGAGGGGGTCGAGCCACGCGTCGACGGGCCGCTCCTCGTCCGGCTCCGAGAGCCCCAGCACGTATTTCAGGAAGTACGCCCGCGGGCTCTTCGCGAGGAGCTGGAGGCGCGAGGCGGACGTCGGCTCGCGCGTGACGCGCGGGTCGAGCTCGCCGGGCTCGACGGTGAGCCGCCCGTCCCACTTCGTGAACACCGACGAGCGGCGCGCGTCCTCGGCCTCGCGCCCGTCCGCGATCCACGGGTACGCCTTCTCGACCTCGCGCGCGGCGCGTTCCGGGTCGGTCTCGAGCGCGTGGAGCGCGGCGAGCCACCACTCGACGTCGTCGAGGGGCTCTCCCAGGGGCCGGAAGGCGGCCGGGGCGGTCTCGCGGGCATTGAGGTCGCGGAAGCTCGCCTGCGGAGCGCCCTCGAGCTTCCGGAACACGCCGAGCACCGCCGAGGAGGGAAACAGTTCGGCATCCTGCAGGAAGTCTCGGTTCGAATACGAGAGGACGACCCGGCCCCTGAGGCGCGCGAGGAGCGCGTCGAACGCGTGCCGGCTCTCTTCCGGAATCCGGCTGCGGCGGAGGGGCAGGTGCGCGGACGCGACCCGGCGGTTCACGGCGTCGCGCTCGTGATCGAGGAGGACCGGGTCCTGCGTGCCGCCGCCGGGGAAGCGTGCCTCGTCGAGGCCGAGGACGAACGTGTGGCCGCGGCCGCTCCAGCCCGCCGCCGCGATCTTCGCGACGTGCGCGTGGCCGGCAACCGGCGTGGAGGACGCGACCGAGAGCGATTCCACCGCCTCGCGCAGGCGTGCGGCGGCGGCGGCGAGCGGAAGCTTGCGCGGCCGGAGCGCTGCGAACTCGCCGAAGAGCCGCGCAAGTCCCTCTCGCGCGATCCCGTCGAGACGGCTCGCGACCTCGAGGAGCTCCGTGAGTGCGAGGCCGGCCCGCGCGAGCGCGGCGAGATCGACGCGCCCCTCGGGGTCGGGGAC
>DAIOUV010000039.1:10709-21440 GCA_036759345.1 Acidobacteriota bacterium
CGCGCGCCCGGCGCCGAAGAGCCGCGCGAGGGCGCGGTCCTCGTAGCCACCCGCGATCCAGTCGAGGAAGTCGAGCGCGCCCTGCGCCGGGCGTGAGAACGTCGCGGGTATCCCGTCCGCGAAAGTGCACGGGAAACCGACCTGCTGGGCGAGCTCGTAGATGAGCGGACGGTAGGCGGCGTCGTCCGTGATCGCGATCTCGACGTCGTCGAGGGAGATCTTCTCGTCCACGACTCGGCGGAAGACGGCGCGCACCTCGTTCTCCTCGCCGGATGCGCAGGCGAGGAGAACACGCTCGGGCGTCGGGACGAAGCCCTTCGGGTCATCGACGGCGAGCGGGAAAGGAGGGCGGGGGAGGAGGGCTTCGAGAAACGCGGTCTCGGACCCGGAAAGGTCGAGCCCTTCGGGCCTCAGGACGTGTACGCCCGCGCCGAGCCTCCGGGAGGCGTCTTCGCCGAGCATTTTCGTGGCCCGCGCGAGGACGTCGAGGGGGTCGGCGTACTTGCCGTTCTTCAGGGCGTCGCGGTAGGCGCGACCGACGGCCTTCATCTCGCGGGCCTTGCGCGGGTCCTCGAACGCGTCGGGAGGGAGCTGCTCCGGCGTGAGACCCGCGCGCCGGATCTCGTTCAGCGTCGCCTGGAGCGCGCGGTGGAGGCCCGGCCGCTCGCGCAGCGCGCCGAAATACGAATCGGGTTCGAGGGCGTCGTCGCAGGCGTCCTCGACGAGGGCGAGGAGCTGGGCGCGCGAGAGCGTGGAGTACCCCTCGGCCGCGAGAGCCGGCCCCGCGACGCGTTGCGCGAGGGAGAAGACGGTCGCGGGCCTCAGGTTCAGATGCGCGCAGCCCGAGCGTGCGAGGGCGTCGAGGACCTGCGTGCCGGTCTGGAACGACGGGACGAGGAGAACCTTCTCGTCCACGGGGTGAGCCTCGCAAAACGCGGCGAGCTCCTGAAGGAGCCGGTTGCGTTCGACTGCCAAGGCCACGCCGCGAGCTTAAGCGAAGATGAGAACAAGCGAGGCCCCTGTGTGATCATCCCGCCCACATGGAAGGGATGTCCCTCGGGCTGCCAACGCTCATCGCGATCGCGGTCTACCTCGCGGCGATAAACGTCCTCGGCGCCTGGCTCGGGAAAGGCCAGAAGGACGCGAAGGACTACTTCCTGGGCGGCCATGCGATGCCCTGGTGGGCCGTCATGGCGTCCATCGTCGCGACGGAGACCTCGGCCCTGACGTTCCTTTCGGTTCCCGGCGACGCCTATCGCACGGGCTTCACGTTCCTGCAGCTCGCGTTCGGGTACCTCGTCGGCCGTATCGCGGTCTCGGCGCTGCTCCTGCCCGGGTATTTCCAGGGCGAGATCACGACGGCCTATGCCCTCCTCGAGCGGCGCTTCGGCGTCGGCGCGCGGCGCTTCACGTCGCTCATCTTCATGGTCACGCGCGTCATGGCCGCGAGCGTGCGCCTCGCCGTGCCCGCGATCCCGATCGCCCTGATCCTCGGCGTTCCCGTGTGGATCGCGATCCTGCTGCTGGCGGCCGCGACGGCGCTCTACACGTATGTCGGCGGAATCAAGGCCGTCATCTGGATCGACCTCATTCAGGTCGTCGTGTATCTGTCGGGAGCGACGATGGCTCTCTGGGTGCTGGTCCACTCGTTCGACGGGGGATTCGGAGGGATTCTCAGAAGGTGCGCGGAGCTCGGGCGCCCCGTTCGGCTGTTCGACTTTTCGATGGATCTCTCGCAACCGTACACGTTCTGGGCCGGTGTAATCGGCGGCGCGGTGCTCGCGATGGCGAGCCACGGGGCCGATCAGCTCATCGTCCAGCGCCTCCTCGCGTGCCGCGGGCTGCGCGACGCCCGGAAGGCTCTCGTGGGAAGCGGCGTCCTCGTCATCCTGCAGTTTTGCCTGTTCCTCTCGGTTGGAGTCGGGCTCTTCGCGTTCTACGGCGGACGTGGGATCGGCCCGGGCGGGTTCGCGACGAGCGACCAGATCTTCCCGTCGTTCATCGTGGGGAACCTGCCGCCGCTCGTCTCGGCCTACCTCATCGCGGGCATCTTCTCGGCGGCGATGTGCTCGGAGTCGTCCGCGCTCAACTCGCTCGCCTCGGCTCTCGCGCTCGACATCGTCGCTCCTTTGATGGGCAAAAAACACGTGGAAGGGAAGCGTGGACTCGTTCTCGGGAAGCTGCTCACGCTCTTCTGGACGATCGTGCTCGCAGGCCTCGCCGTCGGGTTTTCGCGGCTTCCGCAGAGCGTCCCGGCCGTGCAGGTGGCGCTCGGGTTGGCCAGCGTGACGGCGGGCGGCCTCCTCGGCGCGTTCCTCCTCGCGCTCTGGGCGCGGAAGGCGCGTCAAGCGGACGCGCTCGTCGCGATCGGCGTGTCGGCGACCTTCATGCTGTTCCTGTGGCTCGGGTCGAAGGGCTGGGTACCCTTCGCGCTCGGGCAGAAGATCGCGTGGCCGTGGTACTCGCTCCTCGGCTCCTCGATCACGTTCGGCCTCGGGTGGCTCCTCTCGCAGCGCCACGCCACCGAGGATCCGCGGCTCACATCCCGAGCATGACCACTACATCCCGAGCATCACTTTCGCGACGCGCGACATCATCCCGACGGTCCAGGGCGGGTCCCAGACGAGCTCGACCTTCGCGTCCGTGATGCCCGGGAGGGCCTTGATCTTCGTCTCGACTTCGCCCGGGAGGGATCCCGCCACGGGGCACGCGGGCGCCGTCAGCGTCATCTTCACGTCGGCGGCGCCTTCGGGGGAGACCTTCACCGAGTAGATCAGCCCCAGCTCCCAGATGTTGACCGGGATCTCGGGGTCGAAGCACTTCTTCAGCGCTTCGTCGATGACCTTCTGTTCGAGCTCGTTCATTCCGTCTTTGCGACTTCGTTGGCGCTTTTCAGCGCCATCTCGAGCGTGTGCCACGGGAGCGTGGCGCACTTGACGCGGGCGGGAAACTCGCGCACGCCCGAGAAGACAGCGAGCTTGCCGAGGCCGGCGCCGTCGGCCTTGACGTCCGGAGGCCCGGTGACGAGGTCGTGGAACTTTCCGTACAGCGCCTCGGCTTCGGCGAGTGTCTTCCCCTTGATGGTGTCCGTCATGATCGAGGCGGAGGCTTTGGAGATCGCGCAGCCCGAGCCCTGGAACGCCACGTCGGCGATTCGGTCGCCCTCGATCCTCACGTAGAGCTTCATCTTGTCGCCGCAGAGCGGGTTGTGTCCGAGCGCGATGCGCGACGCGTCCGCCATCTCCCGGTAGTTGTGCGGGGACTTGTTGTGATCGAGGATGACCTCCTGGTAGAGGTCGCGGAGGTCCGTCATCCGAACATCTCCGAAACCTTCGCGAGACCGGCCACAAGCGCATCGACCTCTTCGCGCGTGTTGTAGAGCCCGAAAGACGCGCGGGCCGTCGCCGGAATGCCGAAGCGGTCCATCACCGGCTGCGCGCAGTGCTGGCCCGTGCGGATCGCGATCCCTTCGCGGTCGAGGATCGTGCCGATGTCGTGCGGATGCACGTTTTCGAGAACGAACGAGATCACGGCCGCCTTCTCTTTCGCGCGACCCACGATCGTGAGGCCCGGAATGACCGAGAGCTTCCCGGTGGCATCCACGAGAAGTTCGTGCTCGTGCTCGGCGACGGCCGGGAGGCCCACGCCGGACAGCCAGTCGACCGCCACACCGAAGCCGATCCCGCCCGCGATGTTCGCGGTGCCCGCCTCGAATTTCCACGGGAGGACGTTGTACGTGGTCTTCTCGAACGTGACCGACGCGATCATGTCGCCACCGCCCTGGTACGGCGGCAGTTTCTCGAGCCATTCCTCCCGGCCGTAGAGCGCGCCGATGCCCGTCGGGCCGTACATCTTGTGCGCCGAGACGGCGTAGAAATCGCAGTCGAGGTCCGTCACGTCGATCGGCAGATGCGGGGCCGCCTGCGCGCCATCCACGAGGACAGGCACGTTCCGCGCGTGCGCGAGCGCGATGAACTGCTTGACCGGGTTGATCGTCCCGAGCGCGTTCGAGACGTGCGACACGGCCGCGAGCTTCGTCCGCGGCGTCAGGCGTTTCTCGAATTCGTCCACCGGGACTTCGCCGTCGTCAGTGATTGGCACGACGACGAGCCTCGCGCCCGTCCGCTCACAGGCGAGCTGCCATGGAACGATGTTCGAGTGGTGTTCGAGGCCCGTGATGAGGATCTCGTCGCCGGCCTTGAGGAATGCCTGCGAAAAGCTCGATGCGACGAGATTGATCGCCTCCGTCGTGCCGCGCGTGAAGACGATCTCCTTCGGCGACGCGGCCCCCAGGAAGCGGGCGACCTTCGCCCGGCCGCCCTCGTAGGCCTCGGTGGCCTTTTCGGAGAGCCAGTGCGTGCCGCGGTGGATGTTCGCGTTCTCTTCCTCGTAGTAGCGGCGGTCTGCGTCGATGACGACGCGCGGCTTCTGTGTGGTATTCGCGTTGTCGAGATACACGAGCGGCTTGCCGTGGACCGTTCGCGAGAGGATCGGGAACTGGGCGCGGAGGCTCTCGACGTCGTAGGCGCGGGCACGAGCCTCGGGAATTTTTAGGGAGGGCTTCGTGGCGGTGCTCATCGGGTCTCCGGGGCTGCGAGGTTCGCGGGCAGCCAGGCGCGCAGATGGCTTTCGAGGAAGGCCCGCACGTCGGCGGACGGCACTTTCTCGATCAGCTCGCTGCCGAATGCGTACGTGAGGAGCGCCCGTGCCGCCTCTGGCGAGAGGCCGCGCGAGCGCAGATAGAACACGGCATCGGCATCGAGCCGCCCCGTCGTCGAGCCATGCGTGCAGCGGACGTCGTTGTTGTGGATCTCGAGCTGAGGCTTGCTGTCGACGAGCGCGCTGTCGGAGAGGACGAGGTTCCGGTTCGTCTGGCGCGCGTCCGTCCGGATGGCGCCGGCGCGCACGAGGATCTTGCCGTCGAAGACGCCGCGGCCGGTGCCGTCGAGGACGCCCTTGTACAGCTCGACGCTCGAGGCGCGGGGCAGGGCGTGGTCGATGAGCGTGTGGCAGTCCACGTGCTGCCCCGATGCCGCGCAGAAGAGGCCGTTGAGCTCGGTGCCCGCGTCTTCACCCCGGAGGGTAATCGTGATCTCGTTTCGGACGAGCCTTCCGCCGAAGGAGAAGACGTGGGACGCGGCGTGCGCGCCGGCCGCATGAGCGACCGCGAGCTGCCCGACGTGGAATGTCTCGGGGCCTTCGAGCTGGAGCTTGACGTGATGCAGCCGGGCGCCCTTCGCGAGCGTGACGTCCGTCCTGGCATTCGTGAAGGACGGACCGTTCGCTCCGAGATAGGCCTCGACCACCGTCGCGGAGGAATTCTCCTCGAAGGTGAAGAGATTCCTCGTGTGCACCATGCGGGGCGGCACCGTGGAGCCCGGAGACGTGGAAACGTGGAGGATGAAAAGAGGCTCGGCGAGATGCACGCCGGCCGGAACATGAAGGACGACTCCCTCGTCGAGGAAGGCGTCGCCGAGAGATCCGAAGAATTGCTTCGAATGGTCCGTTTCGGCGGCCCCCGCAACGAGGGCGCGCTCGACGCGCTCCGGCGATGTCGCCAGAACGTTCTTCATGCACTCGAAGAGAATTGCGGCGGTGAGACCGCCCGGAGATCGCCTGAGAAGACGCCCGTTCACGAACACGATCCGGGGCTGCGGCGACGAGAGTCCCAGCGGCCCGAGGCGCGCTTCCAATTCGAGAGCCGCGGTCCGCTCGGCGAGGGAGACCTCGTCGGCGGAAAGTGCGAATCCGATCCGGGCCAGGGGCGCCAGGTTCGTGAAGCGCCATTCCTCGTCGTTCGTCGAGGGGAAACCGAGCTTTTCGAACGCGGCGACGCCGCTCGACCGCAGTTTCTGGAGCCACGGCGGGCTCGGCCTCCGCTCTGCGAGCTCCGTCGCGCGCTCCACGAGCGCGGCGATCCCCTCGTGAATGGCCGTGGCCCGCGCGGGCCGCGTCATCGCCCGCCGGCTCCCGCGGCGGCGGATGCCGCCTGTCCAGCCTCCTTCTCGATCCAGGAGTAGCCCTTCGCCTCCAGCTCCTTCGCGAGGTTCTTGTCGCCGGATTTCGCGATCTTCCCGTCTGCGAGAACGTGCACGAAGTCCGGGACGATGTAATCGAGGAGCCGCTGGTAGTGCGTGATGACGAGCATCCCGCGCGCGCCGTCGCGGAGGGCGTTCACGCCCGCGGCCGCGATCCTGAGCGCGTCGATGTCGAGGCCCGAGTCGGTCTCGTCGAGAATCGCGAGCTTCGGTTCGAGGATCGCCATCTGGAGGACCTCGTTGCGCTTCTTCTCGCCGCCCGAGAAGCCCTCGTTGACGGAGCGGTTGAGGAGGGACTCTTCCATCTCCACGAGCTTCGCCTTCCCGTCGAGGAGCGCGAGGAAGTCGATCGCGTCGAGCTCCGGCTGACCGCGGTGCTTCCGCACGGTGTTCACCGCGGTTCGGAGGAAATACGTGTTCGAGACTCCGGGGATCTCCACCGGATACTGAAACGCGAGGAAGACGCCTTCGCGCGCGCGGATCTCGGCCGGCATCGCGAGGAGATCCTTCCCCTGGAAAAGCGCGCCGCCCTGCGTCACCGTGTAGCCGGGCCGCCCCGACAGGACGTGGGCGAGCGTGCTCTTGCCCGAGCCGTTCGGCCCCATGAGCGCATGCACTTCGCCCGGGCCGATGACGAGGTCGATCCCCTTGAGGATCTCGGTCCCGTCCTCCTCGATGGCGGCGTGAAGATTCGTGATTTCGAGAAGATTCATCCGACTGATCCTTCGAGTGACACGCCGAGCAGTTTCTGGGCCTCGACCGCGAACTCCATGGGGAGCTCCTTGAGGACGCGCTTGGCGAATCCGTTGACGATGAGCGAAACGGCGTCTTCCGCCGAGAGGCCGCGCTGGCGGCAGTAGAAGAGCTGGTCCTCGCCGATCTTCGACGTGGACGCCTCGTGCTCGAGCGTGGCCGAGCTGTTCTTGACCTCGATGTAGGGGAACGTGTGCGCGCCGCACTGGTCGCCGATGAGGAGCGAGTCGCACTGCGAGTAGTTCCGCGCGCCCTCGGCGTTCTTCATGATCGTGACGGCGCCGCGGTACGTGTTCTGCCCGTGCCCCGCGGAGATGCCCTTGGACACGATCGTGGACCGGGTGTTCTTCCCGATGTGGATCATCTTCGTGCCGGTGTCGGCCTGCTGGTAGTTGTTCGCGAGCGCCACGGAATAGAACTCGCCGACCGAGCCTTCGCCCAGGAGGATGCAGCTCGGGTACTTCCACGTGATGGCCGAGCCCGTCTCGACCTGCGTCCACGAGATGCGCGAGTTCTTTCCGGCGCACTTGCCGCGCTTCGTCACGAAGTTGTAGATGCCGCCCTTCCCGTTCCTGTCGCCCGGATACCAGTTCTGGACGGTCGAGTACTTGATCTGCGCATCGTCCAGCGCGACGAGCTCTACGACCGCCGCGTGGAGCTGGTTCGTGTCGCGCTTTGGGGCGGTGCAGCCCTCGAGGTACGAGACGACCGCGCGCTCCTCGGCCACGATGAGCGTCCGCTCGAACTGGCCCGTGTCGGCCTGGTTGATTCGAAAGTACGTGGACAGCTCCATCGGGCAGCGCACTCCCTTCGGAATGAAGCAGAACGACCCGTCCGAGAAGACAGCCGAGTTCAGCGCCGCGAAGAAGTTGTCGCTCGACGGCACGACGCTGCCGAGGTACTTCTTCACGAGGTCGGGGTGCTCGCGCACGGCCTCGGAGAAGGAACAGAAGATGATGCCGAGGGACGCGAGCTTGTCCTTGAAGGTCGTTGCCACCGACACGCTGTCGATGACGGCGTCCACGGCGACCCCGGCGAGAATCTCCCGTTCTTTCAGCGGCACGCCGAGCTTCTCGTACATGGCGATGAGCTCGGGGTCGACGTCGGCGAGGCTCTTCGGGGCGCCGTCCTTCGCGGACTTCGGGGCGGCGTAATACACGATCTTCTGGTAATCGATGGCGGGGTACGTCACGCGCGCCCAATTCGGCTCCGTCATGGTGAGCCAGTGGCGGTACGCCTTCAGCCGCCATTCGAGCAGCCACTCGGGCTCGCCCTTCTTGCCGGAGATGAGGCGCACGACGTCTTCGGAGAGACCGGCCGGGATGCTGTCGGTGTCGATGTCGGTGACGAAGCCGTGCTGGTATTCCTGCTGTGTGAGGGTGTCGAGGACGGCGTCGCTCACAGCGCGCTCCTTCCTTCGGGTGCGTGCACCGGAAGCGCGGAAGAGAGCGCCGGTGGCCGGGCTCGCGGCGCGAGCGGACGGGTCATGTCCGCGAGCGTCAGGCCCTCGAGGGCGCCCCGGATCGTGTCGTTGATGATCTGCCAGTTCGGGCGCACCGAGCAGAAGCTCTCGTGCTCGCAGCGGTTGTGGCTCTCTCCCGTATTGCACTCGGTGATGGCGACCGGGCCCTCGAGCGTCGCGATGATCGCGGAGATCGTGATCTCCCGCGGTGGCCGCGAAAGGATGTAGCCGCCCTTCGTTCCGCGCTGCGAGGCGAGAAGCCCGCCGCGGGAAAGCTGCTTCAGGAGCTTGCCCACGGTGGGGAGCGGGAGCCGCGTTTCGAGCGCCAGCTCGCGCGCCGTGTGCGCCACCTGGTCGTCATGCGCCGCGAAGTGCGTCAGCAGCACGATTCCGTAGTCGGTCAGTTTCGTCATCCGGAACATTGCTTGACTCCACGGTCCTGATACAGAACCGAAACGGTACGATATGAAATAGGACCAAATCAGTCAAGGCCGATAAGAAACCTGCCTAGACCGCGAATGCCCCGTATCCCACGACGCTTTCCGGGTCCCCGGCGGTGTCGCCGGAGGTGCGCAGGTCGAGAAGCTCGAAGGGGAGGTCCTTCCTCCGGGCCAGCTCTATCAGGCCCCTGAGCGGATAGAAGCCGCAGGCGTCGTCGCCCGACAGTGAACCGGGTTCGCGCGCGAGGATTGCGTTCGCCGTGCGCCGGTCGAGGCGGCGCGCCGTGGCGAGGTCGTGGTAATGGCTCAGGTCCGTGCTCACGAGGACGAGCGTGCCCGCCTCGCCGAGGAACTCCCCGATGAGGTCGGCCGCCAGAGAAGCGGAGAGGTCCGACACGGCGACCGGAAGGAACGTGAACCGATCGCCGAGGACGCGTTGCAGGAACGGGAGCTGGACCTCGAGGGCGTGCTCGGGGGCGTGCGGCCGGTCGTCCACGACGGCGCCGCGCGCGACCGCGCGGGTGCGCAGCGCCGCGTCGATCGGCACCTCGCCGAGCGGCGTCGCCCACGAGTCGGCTGCGGGAACGACGGCGCCGCGCACGGGGACATGATGGACGGGACCGAACGCGACGACGCGCGCGATGGACTCCGCGTGCGGTCGGAGGCGCTCGTATGCCGTCGCCGCGACGGGGCCCGAGTAGATCGTGCCCGCGTGCGGGACGACGAGGGCCGCGGGCAACGGGCCGGCGAGCGGACCCTTCGCGGCGGCGAGGAGTGCGTCGACGTGCCGCGCGAGCGCGGGCGGTGAGGCCGGATAGAACGTCCCCGCGACGGCAGGCGGTCGGACACGGATCGACTTCATGACGCGGCCAGGTGGACGGGGACCCGCCGTGCGCCCCACGTTCCCGGAACGCCGTCGAAGACTCCGGGGCAGCGGGCGCCGCACGCCCGGCACCGCCCGTCCACGGTGAGCCCCCAGTCGACGATCTCGTAGCCGTCCCGGCCGACGAGCGTCGCCCCGCAGGTGTAGCAGAGCGTGCTCTGTCCCTCGGGGTCGTAAACGTTTCCGGTGTAGACCCAGCGCAGGCCGTTCGCGTGCGCGATCCCGCGCGCCCGCCGGAGCGTGGCGGCAGACGTACCGGGCCGGTCGCGCATCTTCCAGTCGGGATGGTAGGCGGTGAAGTGAAGCGGCACATCCGGTCCGAGACGGTCCTTGATCCAGCGCGTCATGGCGTCGAGCTCGGCGTCGGAGTCGTTCAGGCCCGGGATCAGGAGCGTCGTGATCTCGACCCAGACCTTCGTCTCCTTCACGAGGTACTCGAGCGTCTCGAGCACGGGCTGAAGGTGCGCGCCGCACGTCTTCAGGTAGAAGTCCTCCGTGAACGCCTTGAGGTCCACGTTCGCCGCGTCCATCTCGGCAAAGAGCTCTTCGCGCGGCTTGGGCGAGACATAGCCGGCCGTGACGGCGACCGTCTTCACGTTCCGCGCACGGCAGGCGCGGGCGACGTCGATCGCGTATTCCATGAAGACCACGGGGTCGTTGTAGGTGAAGGCGACGCTCCGGCAGTCCAGCTCGGCGGCCGCGCCGGCGATGCGCTCGGGGGAGGCCTCGTCGGCGAGCGTGTCCGTATCGCGCGACTTCGAGATGTCCCAGTTCTGGCAGAAGCGGCAGGCGAGGTTGCAGCCGGCCGTCCCGAAGGAGAAGACCGACGTGCCCGGGAGGAAGTGGTTCAGGGGCTTCTTCTCGATGGGGTCGACGCAGAAGCCGCTGCTCCGGCCATACGTGGTGAGGACGATCGCGCCGCCGCGCGCGGCCCGGACGAAGCAGTGGCCTTCCTGGCCCTCCTTCAGCCGGCATTCGCGGGGGCAGACGTCGCACTGGATCCGCCCGTCCTGGACGGCGTGCCAGTGAGTCGTCGGGTGCGCGGATTCAGCGACGGAGGCCAACGTTCACCCCCCTGCCGAACAATATGGACCAATCCGCGCCGGCTGGCCAGCCTTCAGGGCTCTGGCTCCGACCGCTCGAACAGCCAGCCGA
>DAIOUV010000039.1:21540-29342 GCA_036759345.1 Acidobacteriota bacterium
GAGGGGCGGGCCGAGCCGCCTCCTCCTGTACATGTTGTCGATCGCCACGTTCAGTTGCCGAGGATTTCGTGGAGCCCCTCGAGGACCTGCTCGAGCTCGTCCGGAGTGGCCCGGGCGAGACGCTTGCCGAGCCTCTCCGTCGAGAGAGTCCGGATCTGCCCGATCTTGACCCACGATTTCTTCGGGAGCTTTGGATCCGACAACAAAAGCGTGAGGGGAAATCCGGCTCGGGGCGGCTGACTGGTGATCGCGACGGCGACGACGGTCCCGGAATGACGGTTGAAGACGTCGGCGCTCAGAACGAGGACGGGGCGGAGGCCGGCCTGCTCGCTTCCACGGACCGGGTTCAGGTCCGCCCAGACGATGTCCCCTCTCAGTAGGGCGGCCATTCGGCGACCGGTTCCAGCCCTTCTTCGGCGAGCACTCGCTCGAGGCGGCGATCCAGCTTCGCGCATTCGCGGGCGAGCCTCACGCCGTCGATCCGGCGAAGCTTCTCCTCGATGGAGTCCTGCACGAGCCGGCTCCGGCTGGGGAATGCCCCCCGCCGCACGAGCCTGTCCACCCGCGTCAGCGTCCGTCGGTCCAGGGAGATAGCGACCTTGGCGGTCCTCATGGGTATGACTCTAGGTCATACCCATGGAACTGTCAAACCGCCTCGCGAGGCCGCTACTTCGCGAACACATCGTCGACGGGCGTGATCGTGACGGCCTCGGCCTTGATGCCGAGCTTCCGCGCGCCGATGACCTTGTCTTCGTCGAGCAGCTCCTTCGGCTTCTCGCCGTCGTACGTGATCCGGGAGAACGCGTCGCTGACAAGCTCTTCCTTCAGGCCCGCGGCGTCCTTCGTGATCATCACGATCGTGAGGTCCTTCGTCTGGAGATGCCGCTTCACGGCGGCATTCACGTCCGCGCGCGTGAGCTTCGACAGGTTTGCACGCATCGTCTCGACGTAGTCCGAGAGCCCGTACCACTTCTGGTCCAACGCGTAGCCGAGCTGGTGGTCCTGCGTGGACGTGAGGAGGTATGCGTTCTTCATGAGGTAGTCGCGCGTCATCTGGAATTCTTCCTCGGTGAGCCCGTCGTTCACGAGACGGTCCAGCTCGCGGATCCCGATGCGGAGCGCGAGGTGCGCGTTCTGGGGCACGACGGGCCGGATCCAGATCTCGAAGATCTGGGCGCGCCGCGCGAGGCCCGCGTCCGGGAAGGACTGGAACATGCCGCGCGGGAACGCCTCGATGTACGCGTAGTCGCCGTAGTTCATGCCGCGCACCTCGCGGATGCGCTGGTAGAGGTGCGAGCTGGACGAGCGGTGCTCGCCGAGCCAGGCCCGCGCGACGGAGAGCGCCGCGAAATCCGGGTGGGCGCGCGTGACGGCGATCGGGAAGCCGAAGGAGATCGCCGTGGCGCGGGTCTCCTTCTTCACGATGTCGACCTCGACGCCGTTCGTCTTGCGGCCGCTGACGCCCTCTGGCTTCGCGAGGGCGGGACCCGCCGCCAGCTTGCCGGCCTCGGCCTTGAGTCTCGCAAGAAGCGCTTGCGGCGCGTCCCCGGCGACGCCGACCGTGAGCGCGGCGCGCGTGTAGGCCTTCTTCGCGAAGTTCTTCACATCGTCGAGCGTGATCGCGTTGACCCCGGCGACGGTGCCGAGCACGGGATGCCCGTACGGCGTGCCCCGGTAGACGAGCTCCTGCAGGCGCTCCTTGCCGAGCTCCTCCTCGTTGCTGTTGCGGAGATTCTGGACGAGCGCGTTCATCTGCGCGTCCTTGAGGCGCCGGAAATCTTCCTCGTGGAAGCCTGGGTCGGTGAGCTGGGGCAGGACCATGTCGAAGAAGGCCGCCCAGTTGTCCTTGTGGATGACGCCCGTGAAGGTCGTCATCTCGCGGTCCACCTGCGCGTCGAAACTGCCGGCCATCGGGAAGAGCGCCTTACGGATCTCGTCGATGCGCCGGTCCTTCGAGCCCGCCTGCGCGATCATCCGGGCCGTGAGAGCGGCGAGGCCTTCCTTGCCCTTCGGATCGTGGGCGGAGCCCGCCGTGAAGAGGAGCTTCACGTCGAGGCGCGGCAGGGGAGAAAGCTGCGTCACGATCGCGAGCTCGGGACCCACGGTGGCGCTTTTCGCGACTGATTCGAATCGCGCGAGCCCGGGAGTTGTCGCCATCGCCTCGGGCATCGGCTCCCGGGAAAGCGTCGTCACGACGAGGTTCGCGTCCGTGAGGTACGTCCGCGCCGCGGCCAGAAGGTCGGCCGGCGTGAGCGTCTCGCCCAGCCGGTAGTACGCGTTCAGCGTGCCATAGGAGCGCCGGAGCCGCACGAACCGGGCGAGGGTCGACGCGATCGTCTCCGTGTTGTCGAGCGTCCGCGCCAGGCTGTAGCGCGCGTTCGACTTGGCTTCCTCGAGGAGCTTCCGGTCCACGGGCGCGTCCCTCAGCCCTGCGAGCGTCTTCAGGATCTCGTCGCGGATATAAACCGGGTCGGTGCCCTTCTTGAGCCGGGCGGCCACGGTGACGAGCTCGGGGTCCTCGGTGATCCCGACGTTCGGGAAGAGGCCGTCGAGCTTCTGCTCCTGCTCGACGAGCCGCTTGTAGAGGTCGGACGTGGGGCCGAACGAAAGGTCGAACAGGGTGTCTATCGCGGGGAGGTCCTTCTTCGTTTCGGAGAAGGCCGGGCCATGGAAGGCGACCGTGACCCACGGCAGCGTGTCGCTGGACCACGGGACGTGCGCATAGACGGGGCCCTCGGCGGGCGGTTCCGTCGGCACGGTCACGCTGTGCGTGCCGCGCTTCCAGTCGCCGAAGTACTTTTCGACGAGGCGGAACGCCGCCTCGGGACTCACGTCGCCCGCGACGATGACCGTCGCGTATTCGGGCCGGTACCAGCGCGAGAAGAACGTCTTCGAGTACTCGAACTGGTTCGGCATGTCCTCGATGTCTTTGATGAAGCCCATCGTCGTGTGCTTGTAGGTGTGGACCCGGAAGGCGCTGTCTCTCTGGACCTCGAAGAGCTTCGAGATCGGGTTCGCGCTGTTCTTGTTGTACTCGCCGAGGACGGCACGCGCCTCGGTCTTGAAAGCGGACTCCGGATACGACAGGTTCTGGAAGCGGTCCGCCTCGATCTTCAGGATCGTCTCGAGGTCTTCCTTCGGGAACGTCGTGTGGTAGTTCGTGTAGTCGTCGGTCGTGTAGGCGTTCTGCCGGGCGCCCGAGCGCGTCACGATGTCCTGGTATTTCTCGGGCGGATACGCGGAGGTGCCCCGAAACATCATGTGCTCGAAGAGGTGGGCGAACCCGGACTTGCCGGGCTCGACTTCGTTCCGTGAGCCCGTCTTCACGGGGATCTGGACCGACACGATATTCGGGAACCCGGTCGGGACTACGATGACCTTCAGCCCGTTCGGGAGCGTCTTCTCGGCGGCCTTGAAGGGGAGGAGGTCGCGGGAAGCGGCGGCGGGCTGTTTCGCCGGGCCGGCGGGCTCTTTCGTTTGCGCGGTCGCGCGCGTGGCCGTGGTCGACATGGTTGCCATGAGGGCGAGGAGAATAGCGGGAAGGGGGCGGAAGAGGGTCATGCGGGCGTCTCCTTCGTTTCGAACAATCTAACTCGATACGCGGCGGGCCGTTCCGATGTTTCACCGCCGGAGCATCTAGAATCGGGCATGGACGCCCGCGTGCCTCCGGCGTACGAGCGCGAGCCCTGTCGGACGGCGCTCGAGACTTCGATTCTCGAGACGGGCGACGACGAAGGCCGCCCCTACGCCGTCCTCGACGACACCGTTTTCTATCCCGAAGGCGGAGGCCAGCCGCCGGACCACGGCCTCTTGAACGGGATCGACGTCAACGACGTCCAGAAGGAGGGCGGGAAGATCCGCCACTACCTCGCGGCGCCCGTCGTGCCGGGCCCCGCGCGGATCCAGCTCGACTGGGAGAGGCGCTTCGATCACATGCAGCAGCACACGGGACAGCACCTTCTCTCCGCGGTGGCTGAGGACCGCTTTTCCTGGCAGACGACGGCCTTCCATCTCGGCCCCGAGGTGTGCGACATCGCGCTCGACGCGCGCGCCCTCTCGCCGGCCGATCTGTCGGCGCTCGAGGACGCGGTCGCCGCCGAGATCCGCGCCGCGCGCGCGGTGACTCCGCGCCGTGTCACGCTCGAGGAATTCCGCGCGCTGCCGGTGCGGACCCGCGGGCTTCCCGAAGGCCACGCGGGAGACGTGCGGCTCGTCGAGATCGCGGGCGTGGACCTCAATACCTGCGGCGGAACGCATCTGTCGAATACCGCCGAAATCGAGCTCGTGGCGCTCCTGTCGACGGAGTCCTTGCGCGGCGGGACACGGCTTTTCTTCGTGGCGGGGCGGAGAGCGCGGCGAAGGCTGGCGGCTCACGAGGATCGCCTTCTAGCCCTGCGCAAGATCCTCGGGGCTCCCGACTCCGGCCTCGCCGATGCCGCGGCCGCGAAGCGCGACCAGCTTCAGGACGCGCAGCGAATGCTCCGCCGCGCCGAGGAAGAGCTGGCCGCGGCGGCGGCGAGGGCGGCGCTCGGGTCGGTCCTCCGCGTCGTGCACGCCCACTTCGAAGGGCGCGACATGGCGTTCGTCCAGACGGTCGCGCGGCAGTTCGCCGAGAAGGCGGGGCCGCGCGCCGCGCTTCTCACGGCGGCCCGCGACGGCCAGCACGTGTTCGCGCTGGGAATGGGCGACGGTTTTGGCGACTCTGAGGACGCGCAGGCTCTCGGCCGCGAGATCGCGTCGCTCCTCGAAGGGAAGGGCGGCGGCTCGGGCCGCGTGTTCCAGGGGAAGGCGCCCGGCCTCTCGGGAGTGGACCGGGCGCTCGCGAGGTTGAACGAAACCGCTTCCTAGCGGATTTCGGGACAGAACTCGTCGAAGCCGCGCGCGCGCTCGCGGCGGGCGATCCGCGCGGGATCCGGGTCGCTGGGCAGGACGCCCAGGGCGGCGAGCTGCGGCCGGAACTCGTACCGGAGACGCACGACGGCGGCGGGCTCGTTCTCGAGATCGATGTCGACGTGCTCGACGCCGAAGCGCGTCCTGTTGCCCATCCCGGTCGCGGCGTACTCGTCGGAGAACGAGGAAGATTTCTGCGATTGGTCGCGAGCGACGCTCTCCCTAGTGCGCGGAGGTTCGGTTCCCGGAGACGCTCAGGGAGGCGGCAGCGCGTCCTTCAGGAATGACCCGACGTCCTTCCGCAGCTTCGCCATCTCGCCCGTATGGATGTACATCATGTGGCCCGCTTCGTACTCCTTCGCGGTGATCCGCGCACGCTGGCCGGGCTCGAGTCCCAGGTGGGCGAGCGTGTACTGCGTCGCGAAGTAGGGCGTTGCGAGGTCGAAATGGCCGGACGCCACGAAAAGCTTCATGTCGGGGTTCTTCGCGAACGCCTGGCGCAGCGACTCGCTCGTGTCGGCGAAACCGTTATGGGCGCCCCAGTCCCACCGCCCGATGCCCCCGCCGAGAATGTGGTACGTCGCGTCCGACTTGTAGCCGAGCACGCTGCGGACGTACTGGTTGAACATCGCCGTGTACGGCGGGCGGATGGCCGTCATGCTCGGGTCGAATTCCGGCCGTTCCGAGACGCCGCTCTCGTCGATGCCCTGAAAGCGCGTGTCGAGCCGGCCCACCGTGCGGCGCTCGTTCCGGAGCAACTCCTTGCAGAAGTGCTCGATCTCGACGCGGAAATCCGCGCGGTCGAGCCACGCCGGATCGAGGCCGGTGTATCGCGCGAGCCGGCCGGCAAGCGCCTTGCGCTCTACCGCGGTCAACGCGTCGCCCTTCGCGAGTGCGAGCGGGTAGTCGGTCCTCGCGAACGTCTCGACCTCGTCGAGGACCGCTCGCAGCGCCTTCGCCTGAAGGTCGGCGGGGAGCTTCTTGTGGTACCAGGCCGTCGCCGTGTACGTCGGGAGGAACAGCGGGTAGGGGAGGTCGTTGCCCTTCGTGAACCGGCCGGTCTGGAAATTGAGGATGGACGACACGAGGACGATGCCGTTGAACGCGATGCCCTTCTCGACGAGATATCCCGAGAGGCCTGCGGCCCGCGTCGTGCCGTAGCTCTCGCCCACGAGAAACAGCGGCGACCCCCAGCGCTCGTTTCGCGCGAGGTAGAGGCGGATGAACTCGCCGACCGAGGCGATGTCGCCATCCACGCTCCAGAATTTCTTGCCCAGCTCGGGCTTGGCGGCGCGGCTGTAGCCCGTCCCGACGGGGTCGATGAAGACGAGATCGGTTTCCGTGAGCCACGTGTCATCGTTGTCGACGAGCGCGTACGGCGGCGGCGGCATCATGCCGTCGTCCTTCATTTTCACGCGTTTCGGTCCGAGAGCGCCGAGGTGGAGCCACACGGACGAAGAGCCGGGGCCGCCGTTGAACGAGAACATGAGGGGCCGCTTCTCGAGCGGCGCGCCGCCACGGTCGAGCGTGTAGGCGACGTAGAAGACGTGCGCCTCGAGCTCTCCGGTCTCGCTCCTGAGCGGCATGAGGCCGGTCGTCGCGGTGTACTTCAGGAGCCTTCCGCCGGCGCGCAGCTCGTGGTGCGTGACGACAGGCGGCACCTCCTTCTCTTCCTTCTTGTCTTCCTTCTTCGTATCGATCGGCTTCGTTGCCTCGGGCGCGGGAGCCTCGCGTTCCACGTCGGGCCGAGCCGCCCGGGGCTGCGCGAGAAGAACGAGAAGGGGAAGAATGGCGGATGCGGGCATCGCGGCCTCCTGGCTCCAGGTCTTTGACCGGGACGAGCGCGTACCGTACATTGCGCGCCGATGAAAAGCGACTCCGAGGGGATCGTCCGCGTCGGCCTGATCGGTTTCGGCACGGTGGGCCGCGCGTTCGCGCGGGTCCTGACGCGCGAAGCCGCCGACCTCACGCTCCGGCGCGGCGTGAGCCTGTCCCTCGCCGCCGTCGGGACCCGGAGAGCCGACACGAAACGGGATCCCGGTCTCGGCACCGGCGTGCGCTGGACCGAGGATCTCGCGTCCGTGGCGACGGACCCGGGCGTCGATCTCGTCGTGGAGCTGCTCGGCGGGATCGAGCCCGCGAACGGCCTCATCCGCGCGGCGCTCGGCGCGGGGAAGAGCGTCGTGACGGCGAACAAGATGCTGCTCGCACGGCACGGAACCGATCTCCAGAATCTCGCGCGCGAGAAGGGCGCGGGCCTCGGCATCGAGGCGGCGGTGGCGGGCGGGATTCCGATTCTGCGGGCGCTTCGCTCGAGCTTCACGGGCGACCGCGTCATCGCCGTCTCCGGGATTCTGAACGGCACCTGCAACTTCATCCTGACGGAGATGGAGGCGACGGGCCGCTCATACGCCGACGTCCTCGCGGACGCGCAGCGGCTCGGGTACGCGGAGGCCGATCCCGCGAGCGACGTCGAAGGAGACGACGCCGCGTACAAGCTCGCGCTTCTCGCGCGGCTCGCGTTCGGGCGCGACGTCTCGGTCGATCAGATCGCGCGGGAGGGCATCACGCGCCTCCTGCCGTGCGATTTCGTTTACGCAAAGAGGCTCGGGCGGACCCCGCGCCAGCTGGCGGTGGCACGCGTCGCCCCGAGCGGTCATCTCCTTCTCTCGGTCAGGACACATCTCGTCTCCGAGACGTCGCTGCTCGCGAAGGTGATCGGGCCCTTCAACGCGGTCGAGGTTCGGGGGGAGAGCGGCGGGCCCTTCGTCTTCTCGGGGCGCGGCGCGGGCGGCGAGCCGACGGCCACGGCTGTCCTCGCGGACGTCGTGGAGATCGCCCGGGGCGGCGCTCCCGGTGCCCGAGCCGCTCCGCCGCTGGGCTTCGCGTCCCTCGAGGCGTGCACGCCCGCC
>DAIOUV010000040.1:0-14668 GCA_036759345.1 Acidobacteriota bacterium
GGTAAATCCCTTCGATCCCCATCCGCTTGATGGTCACGGCCTGCCCCGGCGAGTACGGGCCGAAAGTGGTGATGCTCTTCTTCTGCGCGAAGAGCTGGCGCAGGCGGTCGTAAAACGCCACGGCGGCCTCGCGCGCGACCGTGTAGTCGTGAGCGATCGTGCCGCGCTGCTCGACGACCTGGCGCGCGGTGTAAAGGCGGATGGTCCCCGCAAAGCGGGGGCTGTCGAACCACCGCTGGGTGGCGGCGACTTCCTGCTCGAACGTGCTCATGGCGGGGCTCACTGTTTCTGTGGTCATGCGACGAAGTCGAGGTTCTCGGTGATCCGCGTCCCGTCCCTCTCGAAGGCCTCGACGTAGGCCCCGATGCGGGCCTTGGCGGTGGCGAGGTCATGGTTGTCGAGGTTGAGGTTCAAGAGGTCGATGTACCAGGGCGGCTTGACGTGATGGGTGACGTAGGTCTCGACGATCTCCCGCGCGATGGGCAGCGTGGTCGCCTTCGAGTCGTCGTGGACGTCGCGGTCACCGGCGCGAAGCAGTTTCTCGTACTCCTCGGCGAGGAGTCGTGCGAAGAGCGGCGAGCTGAACACGTCGCCGGCGCGGACACCCATCGCCGGGTCGTCGGCGGTGAATTTTGCCCCTTTCTGCAGCCACTCCCAGAGGATGCTGAGACGGATCTCACCGGTCGCCATGTCCTCCATCAGGTAAAGAACGTCGGCGTCGCCGAAGAAGTCCGCCGGCTTGAGCGCCACGGCCTGGAACCCCCGGCCGAAGGCGTTCCCATACTGCAGGGCGACGCTCAAGAGGTCGCGGGCGCCTCGGACGGTGCGCGGCGCCGGCTCGAGCAGTAGGAGAGATTCGACGTCCTCTCGCGTGTATGTCAGGGGCGGGCAGGCGCGCCCGAGCTGGTTGTCCTTTCCGACTTCCTCCCAGACCGGCCGCATGATGTGCACCATCTTCCAGTGCGCCACCCATTTGCCGCTGGCTCCCTCGCGCTCCTCGCGCTCGCCGCCGGCCTTCGCCTTGCGCATGCTCGCGGTGACACCCGCTTCCGAGCCGACCGGGATGTTGGCCTCCATCCCGCCCTCCCAGAGGGCGCAACGGCCGCTCTGGTCGGGGGTGTTCACCGCCCGGCGCACGCGGTCCTCGTAGGTGCGCATGTAGCCGTACGTCATGCCGATGGCGTCAATGTTGGGATTCATGAAGCCCGGATCCCATGCCATCGCGTCGGCGACGCTGTTGATATAGTCCCAGCGTCCGGTGTCGAAGCCGACGAAGTGGCGGCCTAGGGCGGCGCGGATCTCCATGAGCTGGAAGGTCGCCTCGAGGTGCTCGACGAGAACGTAAGCCTTGATCGTGCCCGCGGGCAACCCGAGGTGCTGCTCGAGTGCAGCGAAGAGGTCGTTCCACAGCGCCGCCTCCTCGGCGGTCTGGATCTTCGGCAGATAAAGAACGATCGATGCCCCCGCGCCGGTCAGGCGCTGGTGGTTGTTGACCACGTAGAGCGCGAGGTCGACGATCGAGGCGGAGAAGCCGGTGCCGTCCCTCTCGCGCACGTGGCGGTCGTCGAGGTGCAGGCCGCGGGGACGGAACATCTTGGTGGTGAAGTCGAGCTGCCGGCGCCAGTCGGCGATGATGGGCCGCCCGAAGAAGCCTTGCGCCCACTGGTTCATCTCGGCCGCGACGGATTCGGCGACGCGCAGGAAGAGCGGGTCCTTGTCGATCGCCAGCCGGAGGTTGCGCTGGTTGTCGAGAGACATGGTGTTGACCTGCCCGAGGGCGTCCTCGCCATCGAACATCCAGCCGTCGGCGCCCGAGAGCAGAGCGTAGGCGACGTTGCGCAGGCCGTTCTCGGTGCTCGCGCGCGGCCTGGTGGCGGGCCCGGTGCCCTGGATCCACTGGCGCTTCAAATCGGCCGGGATCTCGCTGCCCTCGAACTTGCCGTGGCGGGCGTCTTGAACCCGGATGCCCGTGCGTGGGATCAGCGCCTCGGGTTCGAGGAAAGTGATGCGCTGGCGACCGTGCGCTCGCGCGAGCCGACGGGCGATGCGCGCCGTCGTGAGGTCCCGCCGGTCACGGTTGAGAGGCGCCAAGGCTTCCAGCGCCTCGAGTGCCGCCGGGGTGTAGACCTCGGGGTACGCTTTAAGCACGCCGTCGCGGTATTCAAGCCTGGAAGTCATCGGCCGCGCAGTCTAACCCCAGACTAAACTCCCGACAGTATGGCGTCTTGTCACACTGTAATGTATTGGCTCATCAGATATAAGTAATTTGCTTAGAATGGTAATATGATCAGATGCGTGGCCAGTCAAATTAATGTGACATTTCGGCACAAACACCGGCCTTTGCCGTCTTTCCTTATTACCTTCTAAGAAACCTAATATTTTCAACAGGTTACATTAACTTCTGCCTCCTCGGATGAGGGCGCTTCCTCTGTGGCCCGCCGATTGCGATGCAAGTCACAACCGGAGGCACCAGATGTTCAGCGAGGGCGGAATCAAGGCTGTGACGGCGCGCGCTTCGGCGCGAGTCGCGTCTCCGCCGCTCCGCTCTTCCTTTCACGCGTCTCTCCCGGCTTCGCTCGTCTCCCCGATGCGCGCGTCCCGCGCAATCGTGCCGCTGCTTCTCGCCGAAGCGGCCGCCTTCGCTCTCGCTTCGGGGTCGGGTAAGATTCCTGCGTTCCTCTTCACAGCGGTTCGCGCGCTCCTGACGTTCTAAAGCTCCGAGAGGGGATTGCCGTAAGCTGATGTCGTCGGTCGAGCGTCGCGAGGTGCACCTGACCATTCCGGTCGCGCCGGAGATGGAAATTGCCGCCACGGCGCAGGTCGCGGCCCTGGGCGAGTGGATGGAGATGGGCCGCGACAAGATCGACGAGGTGAAGATGGCCGTCGTTGAAGCCTGCATCAACGCCTTCGAGCACAGCGGGACTCCGGATCACAAGGTGGAGCTCGCCTTCCGCGTAGGCGCCGAAGAAGGCGGCCGGGGCGCGTATCTCGAGGTGGACGTCGCGGACTCGGGGCACGGGTTCGATCCGACCCGCCTCAAGACTCCCGAGATCGCGGCCGCGCTGAGGTCCAGCCGGAAGCGCGGCTGGGGGATCAAGATCATCGAAAGCCTGATGGACGATGTCCGGATCGAGAGCGGCGAACACGGGACGCGCATCGTGATGCGCAAGTATCGATAAGGTATAAAGGACCGAATGAGCGAGACCTTGAAAGTCGTCGTGGACCGGCCCGATGCCACGGTGGCCGTCCTCCGGACCGACGGTTACATCAACAACACCGGCGGCGAGGAGATCGCGAAAGAGGCCTATGCCCTTCTCGGGTCGGGGGTGAACCGCCTGCTCCTCGACCTCGAGAAGACGAAGATCGTCAACTCCATCGGGATCTCGATTCTCATCGAGATCCTGGAGAAGCTCCTCGATCAGGGGGGAAAACTGGCCTTCTGCCGGCTGACGCCGACGATCGAGAAGACGTTTCAGATCATGGGGCTCGCTCAATATGCACGGATCTTCCCCGCTCCCGAGCCCGCCCTCGCCTGGCTCCGGGGCGAGTCCGAGTAGCGCGGCGCTTTCCGCGTCTTCCGCCTCCGCGGTAAACCCGGACGCCGCGATCCTCGCGGCGCACGAGAGGCTCGCGGAGCTCGATCCGTTTTCTGATCGCGAGCGGCTCTTCGACGGGGTCCTCGCCGCTCTCCTGACGGCGGCTCACGCGGAGCGAGGCGTCCTCGTGGATCCTCTGCGGGCGTCTAGCTCGGACGCCGGAGCGGCCGGAGACCCGCCGTTCGCGATCCCCCTCACCGCGCGGGACGAGACGCTCGCGCTTCTCGTGCTCGAGAAGCCTCCCGCCGACCCGGTCGGCTTCGCGTCGGTCACGGCGCATGCGGCGCGCCTCCTCGATTCGGTGCGGATGGCGGACAAGGTGCAGAAGGCTGACTTCGAGCTGAAGTACCGGGTCTGGGAGCTCCAGAGCCTTTACGACGTCGGGCTCTCCATCGCGGGCACCCTCGACTTCGAGTCCCTCGCCGAGGACATCCTTTACAAGTCGATCTCGCTCCTGAACGCGCGTACCGGAACGCTCATCGTGTGCGACCGCGCGGCGGACACCCCCGTCACCGTGCGCCATCTGGGCGAGCCGCTTTTGGACGGCGAGTCGGCCCGCCTCCTCCCGTCGACGGTGCTCCGCTGCAACACGATCCAGGACCGCGTGGGGCTCCTCGCGAATGCGCCCGCGGAAAAGCTGCTCGCCGTGCCGATCCTCGCCGAGGGGCGCTGGCTCGGCGTGCTCGTCGTGGCGGACAAGGAGAACCGCGACGGCTCGATCGACGATTTCACCGAAGCCGACGAACGCGTCGCGTCGCTCTTCGCGAACCAGGCCGCGATCGCGCTCGAGAACGCGCGCCTCCACCGCGAGGCCGTCGAGAAGGAGAAGATGGAGCGCGAGATGGAGCTCGCGGCCTCCATCCAGAGGACGATTCTTCCCGACACGCTCCCGGACGTTCCCGGCCTCGTCATCTCGGGCGCGAACCGGCCGGCGAAACAGGTCGGGGGCGACTACTTCGACGTGTATCCGCTCGCGGACGGACGCACGGCCTTCTGCGTGGCCGACGTTTCGGGGAAGGGCGTGCCGGCGGCGCTTCTCGTGTCGACCGTTCACGCCTGCCTGCATCTTCTCGTGCCGAACAACGCCTCGGACCTGCCGGGTCTCGTCGCGCGCGTGAACCGCCATCTCGTGGGGTTTTCCTCGACGCGCAAGTTCGCGACGCTCTTCATCGCGGTCTTCGACCCGGCGGCCGGAACACTCACCTACGTGAACGCCGGGCACAACCCCGGACTCTGGATCTCGCCGGGAGGCGTCAACCTCCTGCCAAGCGGGGGAGTGCCCGTGGGGATGATGCCGGGCGTCGTTCACAAGCAGGCGTCGATCCGCGTCGCGCCCGGCGACACGATCCTCTTGTATTCCGACGGCATCACGGAGGCCCTGAACGGCAGCGACGAGGAGTTCGGCATGGAAAGGCTCACCGCGCTGGCCATCGCGGGACGGGTACAGGCCCCCGCCGAGCTCTCGCGGCGCATTTTCGGCGCGGTGAACGACTTCACGACCGGTGTCGCACAGTACGACGACCAGACGGTCCTCATTGCCCGCGTCTCGGCGGCGTCTTGAGACGCTCGGGGGCCGGCCTTTTTCTGGCCGCGCTCGGCGCCCTGGCCTGCACGTTCTCCCGCGATTTCACGGTCCTGCCCCATCAGCTCGCGAAGCCGGTCCCGATCGGACTCGTGAACTCCTACAACGCCGAAGAGCAGCTCCAACGCGGGTACATTCCTGAGGTCGCGGAATTCCTGTCCAGCGCGGGCGGGCGGAGCCTCGACGCCGTCCGCTTCGACAGCCTGAGCGGCCAGGTGCTCCTCGAGCGCGGCGACTTTCGAGGCGCGGCGCCGCGTCTCGAACGCGCGCTCGCGGGCACGGGCCGCGCGTCCGACCGGGCGGATCTCGCATGGCTCCTCTCGCAAGGCGCGTACTGGGACGGAGACTTTTCCCCGGCGGGACGCTGGCGGCGCGTCGCCCAGCGCGAAGGCAAGCTCGTTCCCGACGGCTGGCTCGTTTTCCTCGAGTCGCAGTCCACCCGCGTGCCCTACGGCGGCGAGTCCGCCGGCGAGCGGATCTCGTTGCCCGTCGACGTCGGGAGACCGAATCTGCTCCGCCTCGCCGTGCGCGTGAACGGGCACGCCCCGGAAGAGATGGTCCTCGACTCCGGCGCCTCGCTGTCCCTTCTGACTGAGAGCGCGGCGGCGCGGCTGGGCGTCACCTTCGTGTCCGGAGCGACCGCCTCCGCGAAAGGCCTCCATGCGACGGACCTCCCGATGTGGCTCGGCTGGATCGACTCCGTGCGCCTCGGCGACGTGACGCTCACGGACGTCCCGGTGGGCGTCCTGCCGGATGGAACGCTCACGTTCGAGACCAGGTCGTCGGGGGTTTTCCGCCTGAACGGCGTCTTGGGCGCGCACTTCATGAAGGAGTTCGACTGGCGCCTTGCCTACGGCGACCGTCTCCTCCACGCACGGCGGCTCGACCGGCGCCTCGTGCGCGGCTCGAAGGACCAGAATCTGTTCTTCCGCCGGATGAAGCCCATGGCGCGCGCGTCAATCAACGGGCAGCCCTGGTCGCTGTTTCTCCTCGACACGGGTTCGGAGCCTTCGATGATCACCCGCGGCGGGCTGCGAAAGACGCGTCTCTTCGAGCCCGAGGCGGCATACCCGGTGACGCTCGAAGGGATCGGGCAGTCCCGCGTGTCGTGGGCGAAGATCTCGAACGTGACTTTGGGCGTGGGCGCATACATGGTGCGGTTCAAGGACATCGTCGTGAAGGAAGAGGCGGACGGGATCGAGGACGGCATCCTCGGAGCGTCGTTCCTGTCCCCATTCGACGTGGAGATCCGCTTCGGCGCCATGACGCTCGTGCTCGAGAACCCGTTGGAGCGCCACCTGCGCGAGACGAAGGCGTCCCCGCGGGAGATCGCACGATAGAATGAGGTGCGTGCAGGAGCGCCATTTACGGGGAGCGGCGGTGGCCGCCGCGCTCGCGGCAATGGGCGTCCTCCACGCGGGAGGCTGCCAGGGCCCGGCCGATCCCATGCAGAAGAAGCGGAACGACATGGTCGAGCTCCAAATCGCGGCGCGTGGGATTCGGGATCCGCGCGTCCTCGAAGCGATGCGCACCGTGCCCCGCCACCTTTTCGTCCCGCCCGCGGAGGAAGCGTCCGCGTACGACGACCGGCCACTTCCCATCGGGAGCGGCCAGACGATCTCGCAGCCCTACGTCGTGGCCTTCATGGCCGAGCAGCTTCGCCTGACCGGGAAAGAGAAGGTCCTTGAGATCGGGACGGGCTCGGGCTACTCGACGGCGATCCTCGCGTCGCTCGCCGCCCGGGTGTACTCGATCGAAATCCGCCCCGAGCTCGCGCACGAGGCGAAAGAGCGTCTCGCGAAGCTCGGCGTGAAGAACGTCGAGCTGAAGGCGGCGGACGGCTATCGCGGCTGGCCAGAGGAAGCCCCGTTCGACGCGATTCTCGTCACCGCCGCTCCTGAGCGGATCCCGCCCCCTCTCCTCGAGCAGCTCGCCCCGGAAGGGCGGATGGTCATCCCCGTCGGCGCGTTCTACCAGGAGCTGAAGGTCATCAAGCGGCAGGGCGGCGGCTACTCGGAGAAAAGCGTCCTGCCCGTGCGGTTCGTGCCGTTCGTGGGTGAGGCCGAGGGCGCGCCGCCCCCGGCCCGCGACCCCGGGACCTCGCGATGAGCGCCGGGACGGCGCTCACGAATCCCTCGGCCCTCCTCGAACGCGTGCCCATAAGGGAGCGCGGCGCGTCGCTGACGCGCTCGGCCTGGCGCGTTGCGGTGACGGCGGATGAAGGCACGGGCACTATCGTCCGCCTCGAGGCGTCGGACGGCGCGGTTCATTTCCGGGGCGACGGCCACTTCCTCGGCTGGACCCGGGAAGAGATGGAAGCCGCGTGGGAGGCGATGGCGCACTCCGATGCCCCGCCCGAGGCGGAATTCCCGCAACTCGGTTGACACTCTGAACCGGCGCGTCGAAGCTGACATGTCCATGAGCGACGAAACACCCGGCAAACGTTTTTCTTTTGGAGGATTCATGCGATTTTCGACCCTCACTCTCACGGCTCTCCTACTCGCCGGCGGCGCGGCCAGCGCTGTCGTGGCCTCCGACGACCTGACGATCGTCACGAAGCACACGCACGACGGCAAACCGGCCGGCACGAGCACGAGCTATCTCGCCAGCGACCACGTGCGGATGGCCAGTGAAGGGGGGCACGAAACGATCGTCGACTTGAAAACCGGTGTGATGACGACGCTGGATGGCAAGAAGAAGACCTACTACACCGTCACGAAGCAGGATATGGAACAGATGGCGGCCAAGATGCAGGAGCGGATGAACACCCCGGAGATGAAGAAGGCCATGGAAGCCATGCAGAGTATGAGCGCCGGGATGGCGACCTCGTTCGACGTGAAGAAAACGGGGACGTCCCGGAAGATTGCGGGCTACGGCTGCGAGGAATGGGCGATCACGATGGGCGCGCTCTCCACGATCAAGGAGTGCGTCACGAGCGAGCTGCAGTACCCGGCTCACGCCTGGGACACCTACAAGAGTTTCTCCGAGAGCATGAAGAACGTGATGAGCGGCTTCGGGCCCATGGCGAAGAGCGGGGCCGAGCTGGCGGAGAAGCTCAAGGCCATGAAGGGATTTCCCGTGGCGACGACGACGGCGGTCGACGTCATGGGGCACAAGACCACGATCGAGAGCGAAGTGATCGAAGTCCGGAAGGGCTCGATTCCGGCGTCCGCGTGGGAGATCCCGGCCGGCTACACGAAAATCGAAAACCCCATGCTGAAGGCGTTCGAGGGTCACGAGCGCCCTCACCGCTGATCGGGCTCGCTGGGCGGGGCCTTAGATCCCCGCCCAGCCCGGCTCCAGGCGCGTCCAGCCCTCCTCGATTGCCCACAGGTCCATCGCGAGCGAGACGAGGTCGTCCACTTCGGGCAGCGGCCGGGCGTCGAGCGTGAGATCGAGCGACTTGACGTAGCCGCGGCACGTCTCGCAAGCCTCGATGCGAACGTTCTTGTGCACGTCGCTCTGGAAGCCCGGCAGCTTCGCGGGATCTTCTTCCTGGCAGGAGGGGCAGCGGATTCGGTTGAAGGGCCAGTCGGTGCCGCAGAGCCCGCACACGAGAAAGCGCGCGCCGCCGTTCGTTTCGGGGAGCTCCTTGCGATACGAGACGATCGGAGCCGATCCGCAGGCGGGGCAGTGGCCTTCGTGCCGCGGGCGCTCGAGCGTGACGCCCCTCGAGGCGAGGATCTCGGCGAAGGGCCGCAGGAACGCCCGCGACAGATAGTCGTCCGGGGCCTCGCGCTCGCCCTCCCAGTAGGCGCGGAGCCGGCTGGCGGCCGCGGTCGGGTCGTCCTTCACGCGTGCCTCAGCGGCCTCCGCGAGCTCGGGCGGCCCGTCGGCGGCGGCGAAGGCGAGCAGGGGCGCGAGGAGATCGACGATGCGCAGGAGATCGCCCGCGCCTCCCGAGAACGGCGTTTCTTCGTGGCGGGATGCCACGGCCGTGGCGAGGCGGCCCTGCAGACGGAACGCCTTCGCGGCGAAGACGAGAGGCTCGGCGACGGTAGGGGCCGAGGCGATGAGCGCGGTGGCGCGCGCGGCGCGCTTCTCGAAAGCTGCCGCAGGGTCGAGGAGGGCGGTCACGTCCCGACGTTATCCCCGCAGGGCCCGAAAAAGAAGCGGGGGCGCCGGAGCGCCCCCGCGAACGGAACCGTCCTGCCGGTTCGGCCTATTTCTCGAGTCCCATGAGCTCGCGGTACCACTTCGGGTGGTGAATGCGCGCCCACGCCTTCGAGACGGTGCCCCGGGTCATCGAGTTCAGCGTCCCCGGCTCGGCCACTGCCGCCAGATAAACGTGGAAGACGAGCGACACCGCGAAGAGGATGAAGGTGACGTCGTGCAGGAGGATGGCGAAGACGCGGAGCAACTGCGGGAACGACGTCGGGAACCAGAGGACAACGCCCGAAACGAGAAGGCCGAGGGCGCTGAGCTTGGAGGTGTAGAAGTAGACCTTCTGCCCGCCGTTGTACTTGCCGATCTTGTCGTGGTTCGCGGCGTCGCGCAGGTACTCGAGAAGCTTCGGGCCGACCCAGCCGCGCTCCTCCTTCGTCATCTTCATCTCGCCCCACCACTGGACGGCCATGGCGAGCGACGCCGCCGCGAACAGGAGGCCGATGAAGGGGTGAATGACGCGGCAGACCGAGAGCCCCCCGACGAGGTCCCCCATCCACGCGAAGACGGGCGTCCAGACGGGAAGGCCCGTGACGAGGCAGGCGAAGAAGCTGACGCCGACGGACCAGTGGATGACGCGCGAGGAGAGGCGGTGGCGGATGATCTCGTTGCCGACGACGACGTCTTCCTTCTCGCGGGCGACGTAGGCGCCTTCGTCGAAGCCGATTTGACGGACGACCTTGCTCATGCGCGCCTCCCTCAGCCCTTCGTCTCATCGGGCCCGATCGGGCCCGGGTCCAGGTGTCCCTTGTTGCCGTGGTAGAGGTGGTGGCCGAACGCGCCGACGACCGCGGCAGCGATGGCCAGGAATCCCAGCGGCCTGAGCCACTTCTTCCAGAACCTGACTCCCAGCGGCACGTGCGGGTCGCGTGACAGGCCGTACCATTCCGGATGGTCCGCGTGCGCGAGCACCGTGACGACGCCCGTCCCGCCGACGCCTTGCGGGTCGTAGAGCGCGGCGGTCGTGAAGCCGTCCTTCTTGAGCTGATCCACGCGAAGACTCCCCAGTCCGACCATGTCTTCCTTGGAGCCGAAATGCAGGCACCCGGTCGGACAGGCCTTGATACAGGCGGGTTCGAGGCCCACCGAAACGCGGTCCACGCAGAGCGTGCACTTCGCCATCTTCCCGGTCTTCGCCGAGAAGCGCGGCACGTCGAACGGGCAGCCCGTCTCGCAATAGCCGCAGCCGATGCAGTTGTCCTGATTCACGTCCACGATCCCGTTGGCGTACTGCACGATGGCGCCCGGTGCGGGGCAGGCCTCGAGGCATCCCGGCTCGGCGCAGTGCATGCACTGGTCCTTGCGCATGAGCCACATCAGCCCGCCCTCGACTTCGCGTTCGTCGAAGCGGATGAGATTCCAGAAGCCGGCGTCGAGCGTCGGCATCGTCTGGTAGGTACCGACCTGTTGCGTCGAGAGCGGAGGCAGGTCATTCCATTCCTGGCACGCAACCTCACAGGCTTTGCAGCCGATGCAGGTGGACGTGTCGATGTACTTGGCGACCGTAGGCACGCTTCTCATGCCCGAGGAGCTTCCCCAGACCGAGGCGGAGGAGCGGCGGATCTCGAGGCTCTGTGCGCTCATGATCGTCTCCTCCTCACGCCTTCTCGAGCTTGACGAGGAACGTCTTGAACTCGGGCGTCCACGTGTTCGGATCCATGGCGGAGGGCGTCAGGAAATTCGCGAGCGGACCGGTATGCCCCGTGTCGCCGGCCGCATAGCCCCAGTGAAGCGGGAAGCCGATCTGCCAAAACTCTTTCCCGTTGATCTTGAGAGGGAACAGCCTCTTCGTGACCATCGCGACGCCTTCGATCGAGCCTCGCGCGGAGGAGACCTTCACTTTCGATCCGTTCGCGATGCCCTTCTGCTGGGCGAGGGCGACCGGGATCTCGACGAAGAAACCGGGCTGGAGCTGGTTGAGGACGTCGGTGTGCTTCGTCCAGTAGTGGTAATGCTCCGTCAGCCGGTAGGTCGTGCACACGATCGGGAAGTCTTCCTTCTTTCCGTAGACATCCTTGTCGGAGCTGAACTTCTTCGTCACCGGACTCGAGGTGACTTTCGGATGAAGAAGGTTTTCGACCGGCGCCTCGACGGACTCGTAATGTTCGGGGAACGGGCCGTCGTTGAGAGTCGGCGCAAAGAGTCGCCCGACGCCTTCCGGATTCATGATGAACGCTCCGAACTCGCCGGGTTTGCTGTCGGGCTTGATGTCGGGAACGTCGCCCACCCACTTCTCGCCGTTCCAGACGATCCCCGGTCGCGTCGGATCCCACGGCTTTCCTTCGGCGTCGGCCGAAGCGCGGTTGTACATGATGCGGCGGTTCGCAGGCCAGCAGAAGCCCCACTGGTGGAACATCCCGAGGCCCGTCGGGTCGGCGTTGTTGCGCCGCTGGGCATTGTTGCCCGCTTCCGTGTAGACGCCGAGATGCAGCCAGTTGCCGCAGAGCGTCGAGCCGTCGTCCTGGAGCTGCCCGAAGTTCTCGAGCTGCTGACCCGCGGTGCGGATCATCTTCGTCTTGTCCTTCGGGTCCGGAATGTCGGTGATCGCCTTTCCGTTGATCTCCTTCAGCACCTCGCCGAGGTCCGGCGCCGCGGGGTTCGTGTAGTTCCAGGTGACATTGAGCACCGATTCGGCGCCAGGGCCGCCTTCCTTCTTGTACAGGTCCCGGACCGCGAGGAAGATCCGCGCGAGGATCTCCTGATCGGTCTTGCAGTTTCCCGGAGGGTCGAGCGCCTTCCATTTCCATTGCATCCAGCGAGCGGAATTCGTGAAGGTACCGTCCTTCTCGGCGAATCCCGAGGCCGGAAGCTGGAAGACTTCGGTCTGGATTTTGGACGAGTCGGGCCCGCCGTACTCCTTCGGGGCCTTCCAGAACGTCGCCGTCTCGATCTCGTAGTTCTCGACGACGACCATCCACTTCAGCTTCGAGAGGGCGTTGATGATCTTCGAGCTGTTCGGTCCGATTCCGACCGGGTTCATCCCGAACGTGATGAACCCCTCGGGGGCCGGCTCCTTGCCTCCGACGCGGGTGGAGGAGCCGCGGTACATGTCGTCGTAGATGAACATCCAGGAATAGTTGCCGTCCACCTTCGGCAGCCACGCGTAGCCGAAATCGTTCTCCTTCGTCGCGTTCTTGCCGTAGGCCGCCTTGAGGAGCGAAACCATGAACTTCGAATAGTTCACCCAGTAGTTCATCGACGCCCAGGCCTGCTTGTTGAGCGTCGTGGGCGTCGCGCTCTCGAGATAGTCCTTCAGAGTTTGTTGGGGGCCCACCGGAGTCTTGAGATATCCGGGCAGAATCTCGAACGTTCCGGCGAGGTCGGTCGCGCCCTGGATGTTGGAATGCCCGCGCAGCGCGTTGACGCCGCCGCCGGGCCGCCCCACGTTCCCCAGGAGCAGCTGCAGCATCGCCGCGCAGCGGATGATCTGGACTCCCACCGAGTGCTGCGTCCAGCCCAGCGCATACAGGATCGTCCCGACTCTCTGCGCGTTGCCGGTGGACGTGACCAGCTCGCACACCTTGAGAAACGCTTCCTTCGGGGTGCCGCAGATCTTCTCGACGGTTTCCGGGGTGTAGCGGTCGACGTGTTTCTTCAGGAGCTGGAAGACGCAGCGCGGGTTCTGGAGGGTCGGGTCGACTCCGTAAGCTTTCGTCTTCGCGTCCGCGTCGTAGCCCCAGTTTGCCTTGTCGTATTCCTTCTTCTCGTCGTCGAACCCGCTGAAGAGCCCATCGTCAAAACCGTACTTTTCACCAATCAGGTAGGAAGCGTTCGTGTGGAGCTTGACGTAATCTTCGTGAAAGCGCTTCGTTTCGATCGCGTAGCGAATGACGCCGAGCAGAAAGGCGATGTCGGAGCCCGCGCGCACCGGGGCATAGAGGTCGGCCACCGCGGCCGTGCGCGTGAAGCGCGGGTCGACGGCGATGAGCTTGGCTCCGCGTGTTTTCTTTGCCTCGATCGCCCACTTGAATCCGCAGGGATGGTTCTCGGCGGGGTTGCCGCCCATGCAGAGGACGACGTCGGCGTTCTTGATGTCGACCCATCCGTTGGTCATCGCCCCGCGCCCGAACGTGGCGGCCAGACTGGCCACCGTGGGACCGTGTCATACCCGGGCCTGGCTGTCTCGATACGGCACTCCCATGGCCGTGATGAACTTCCATTGCAGGTAGTTGAACTCGTTCGTATCGGTACAGCCGCCGATCATCGCCATCCCCGGGTTACGGTTCACGACCTGGCCCTTCGCGTTCTTTTCGACGAAGCAGGTGTCGCGGGTCGTCTTGATGTGGCGGGCAATTTTCGCGATCGCCTCGTCCCAGGAGATGGCCTCCCACTTGTCGGAACCCGGCCGGCGGACCTTGGGACTGGTGAGTCGATTGGGATTGTTGATGTCTTCCCGGAGAGTCGCGCCCTTGGGGCAGAGCGTGCCGCGGTTGATCGGGTGGTCGGGATCGCCCTCCACGTGGACGACAGAGGCCGTGGCGTTCTTGGCCTTGTCGCCGAGCGTGTGGATGATCACGCCGCACGAGACCGCGCAGTAAGGACACGTGCTTCGGGTCTCCGTCGTGCGCGAGATTTTGAACTCGCGCATCTCCGCCCGCGCCTCGTGGAGATCGAAGCCGAGCGCGATCGCTCCGCCGGCGGTTCCGGCTTTCACGAACGTTCGTCGAGTCAGGCCCATGAAGACCCCCTTCCACGAGATGGCTGCGTTGCCGCCTAGCAGACCTCCGGAAGGGTGTATGTGTCAAGACAGATAGCGGGCCTGTTAACGCACGCGCGCGATGGGGGAAAAGCGCGCCCGGCGGCCGGCTGGCCCCTGGCGAACAACGTCCCGAGCCTTTAGAACTAGCGCGGACCCTTCGTCTTCGGCGCCCAGCGGAGGATCTCTACCTTCTCCATCGTGATGAGGACGCCGCAACCGGCCTCTTCCAGGATCGGGTCGATGCGTTCGAGGAAGCCGCGAACCTTGTCTTCCGTGTCCACGATTTCGACGACGATCGGAAGGTCTTCGGAAAGCTCGAGGAGCCGGGCGCGGTGGACGACGCTCGAGGCGCCGAAGGACTCGATGCCGCGCAGAACGGTTGCCCCCGAGAGGCCGGCTGCCCGCGCCTCGTTGACGAGCACCTCGAAGAGAGGCTTGTGCCATGCGCGGTCCATCTCGCCGATGTGGATCCTGAGCAGTTTTGCGGTCGTGACGTCTTTCATGCGTCGAGTGAAGAGAAACGACCTCTTCGGCGTGAAACGTTATCAGACGCGTAATCCTCCCCGCGCGTTGAACAAGATCGGCGTCGAGGCGGTGGAGGTCTTCGTGCCGAGCCCGCTTCTCTCC
>DAIOUV010000040.1:14768-22687 GCA_036759345.1 Acidobacteriota bacterium
GAACAAGATCGGCGTCGAGGCGGTGGAGGTCTTCGTGCCGAGCCCGCTTCTCTCCTCGGGAATGTGCCTCGTGGACACGCCCGGCATCGGTTCCGTCTTCGCTGGAAACACGATGACCACGCGCGAGTTCGTGCCGCACGTCGATGCGGCCATTGTGGTGCTGGGCGCGCGCGTCCAGAACGACCTCATCGAGAGGGTGCGCGAGAGCCGGCGCCGCTTCGAGGCCGAGATCCGCGCGCGCCTTTCGGAGGCGGTTCGCTCGGCGACGAGCGCGCTCGAGCGGGCTAAGGCGCGACGGGCCGAAGGGGATGCGAGCGTGGCCGCCGAGGTGCGGCGGCTTCAGGAGTGGAGGCTGCGCGCGCGGCAGACCGGAGCTGCCGGTTGACGGAAGTCTGGAGCCTCGCCGGCACCACGCCGGAGCGCGTCCCGGCTTAAGTCGTGAGGACGCCGTAAAGGTCAGGGCGCCGGTCGCGGAAGAAGCCCCACGACGCGCGCTCGCGTCTCACGGCCGCGAGGTCGACCGTCGCCACGGCGACCCCCTCCTCGTCGCGCGAGAGCTCGGCCAGCTTTTCGCCGCGCTGGTTCGCGATGAAGGACGACCCGTAGAAGACCTGCCCGTTTTCGTTTCCAACGCGGTTTGCGGCCACGATGGGCGCCACGTTCGACACGGCGTGCCCGAGCATGGCGCGCTGCCAGAGGTCCCGCGTGTCGAGGAACGGGTTCTCGGGCTCGGATCCGATGGCGGTGGGATACAGAAGCACGTCCGCCCCCGCGAGCAGCATGGCCCGCGCCGCCTCGGGGAACCACTGGTCCCAGCAGATCCCGACGCCGAGCGCCGCGGGCCGCGTGCGCCACGCCTTGAAACCCGTGTCGCCCGGACGGAAGTAGAACTTCTCCTCGTAGCCCGGGCCGTCGGGAATGTGGCTCTTGCGATAGAGCCCCATCATGGTGCCGTCGGCGTCGATCATCGCGAGGCTGTTGTAGTACGCGTGCCCGGCTCTTTCGAAGAAGGAAACCGGGATGGCGACATGGAGCTCCTTCGCGAGCTCCGAGAAGCGGGCGATCGTGGGATGCCCGTCGGCGGGCTTCGCCCACGCGAAGAACTCGTCCTTCTCTTCCGTGCAGAAGTACGGGCCCTCGAAGAGCTCCGGCGGCAGGACGACGGTCGCGCCCCTCTTCGCCGCCTCGCGCACGAGCGCCTCGACCTTCGCGACGTTCGCGTCGAGCGGGCCCGGCAGCGCGCACTGCACTGCGGCAAGGGTGACGTTGTCGACCGTCTTGGGCGCGCTCACGCGGGCTCCTGCTGGCTGATGCAGTGGAAGGCCCCGCCGCCCTCGAGAAGATCCTTCGCGGGAACGGAGACGGCGCGGCGCGTGGGAAACAGCTTCGCGAGGGCCGCGCGGGCGAGCTCGTCGTTCGGCGTGCCGTATGCGGGCACGATCACGGTCGTGTTCGCGACGTAGAAGTTCACGTAGCTCGCGGGCAGCGTCTTCCCGTCGCCATCCGTGACGAGCCCGGGGGAGGGCACGTTCACGACCTTCAGGCGCCGGCCCCGCGCGTCCCAGAAGGAACAGAGGTCGGCGTCGATCGCGAGGAGCGCCCGGGCGTTTGGATCGAAGCTGCCCGAGGGGCGCATGCACACGACGACTCCGGGCGCGACGAAGCGCGCCACGGTGTCGACGTGACCGTCTGTGTGGTCGTTCAGGAGGCCGTCGCCGAGCCAGAGTACCGACGTGCAGGCGAGCGCCTCTTTGAGGCCTGCCTCGATCGCCTCGATCGCCATCCCGGGGTTGCGGTTCGGGTTCAGGAGGCACTGCCGCGTCGTGAGGCACGTGCCCTCGCCGTCCACGTCCACGGAGCCGCCCTCGAGCACCCAGTCGAAGCGGAAGGATGGAAGCTTCGCCACGTCGGCGATGCGCGACGACACGGCGTCGTCGTGCGGCAGGACGTATTTCCCGCCCCAGCCGTTGAAGGCGAAAGACACGCTGGCCGTTTCGCCGTTCTTGCCCTTGAGAAACACGGGTGCCGTGTCGCGCAGCCAGATGTCCCCAAACGGAATGCGGTGGAATCGGGCTCCGAGGCCGAGGAGAGCGGCTTTCGCGAGGGCTTCGTTCTCCGGGTCGGGAACGAGGATCTCGAGCCTCTCGCCCCGGGCCTTCCCCGACTCGGGACTCACGTCGGCGATCGCGGCGGCGAACGACGTGAATGCCGCGCGCACCCTCTCGAGGGAGTCGCCCCAGAGGTCTTCGTGGCTGGGCCACGCGAGCCAGACCGCCTCGTGGCGTTCCCACTCCGCGGGCTGCCGGAACCCCGCGGCGCGCGGGGTCGTCGTGTCGAGGGCCATTCTCGTCGACGTCATCGGCGGAACTATAGAGCAGTGGATCCGTGCCCGAACCGGTTAGAGATAGCGCTGCTTGACGAGACCGACGTGGTGGGCGACATGCCCCGCGACGATCCACGCGAGCGCCCGCACCGTGAACGGGTTCCCGCTCGCGACGCCGGACCGCGTCCAGGCCGCGTCCGGCAGGTTGCGAAAGAAGTGCGTGGTCGCCGCCCGGACGGCCCCGAATTCCGCGACGTGGCGCGCCCACGAGACCTCGTGCGCCGACGAGGCGGCCAGCGCGATTTCCTGGTCGAAATCCGGAAGCGGGGAATCGAACCGGCGCGCGAACCAGAAGGCGCGGAACACGAAGAGCCGTTCGGTGTCGTTGATGTGGCTCAGCACCTCGCGGAGGCTCCACTTGCCGGGCGCGTACCGGTGTCGGGACTTCTCCTCGCCGATCGCGTTCAGGAACGCGCGCGTCTCCTCGAGCTGGGTTTCCAGGGTCGCGCGAATGTCTCCCGAGGGGACCTTGTCGATGTACGTCGAGTAGTACGGGATCGCCTCATGGGGGGCGGGCTTCGTGGATTCGGCGTGCGGCATGAGAACTCCTCATCCCCAACGGGAGAGGCGATAATCCGCCACCATGCACAAAGCTTCAAGAGTTCTCCTCCCGAGCCTTCTCGCGGTCACCGCGCTCACCGCCGTGGCCCAGGACGCACCGGTCACGGCCGCGCAGAAAATGGCCGCGAAGGAGATCACGCCCGAGCTCCTCCGCGCGCACATCCGCTTTCTCGCGTCGGACCTCCTCGAAGGGCGCGGGCCCGCGACGCGCGGCGACCAGTTTGCCGAGGCGTACATCCAGTCGCAGATGGAGGGCCTCGGCCTCAAGCCCGGTGCGCCGGGCGGCGGGTGGATCCAGAAGGTCCCGCTCGTCGGTATCAAACGTACCTCGTCGGATCCGGCCGTCTTCAAGTCCGGCAGCGGCACGCTCAGCGGCGCGCTCGGCGAGAACTTCGTCGCCGTCTCCGGCGTCCAGAAGCTGGAGTCGAAGATCGACGCCGCGGAGATTGTCTTCGTGGGCTACGGCATCGTGGCGCCCGAATACAAATGGGACGACTACAAGGATGCGGACCTCAAGGGCAAGGTCCTCCTCGTGATGAACAATGACCCCGAGGGGAGTCCGGCCGAACCGAACCTGTTCGCGGGGAAAACGCGTCTCTGGTACGGCCGCTGGGATTACAGTACCTGATGGCCGCGAAGAAGGGCGCCGCCGGCGCGATCGTCATCCACACGACGCCGTCGGCGGGCTATGGCTGGCAGGTCGTCCAGACGTCCTGGGCGGGCGAGCAGTTCGAGCTGCCGGACGACGGCGCTCCGCGCGTCGCCGCGAAAATGTGGGCGACGGACGAGCTCGTGAAGAAGATCGTCGAGCTCGGCGGGAAGAATCTCGACGCGCTTCGCGCCTCGGCCGAGAGCCGCTCGTTCAAACCGGTCCCTCTCGGCGTGACGATGTCCGTCGCGCTCACGAGCGAAATTGGCCAGAAGGAGTCCGGCAACGTCATCGGCGTCCTGCCGGGCTCGGATCCGAAACGCGCAGGCGAGGCCGTGATCTACACCGCGCATCACGACCATCTCGGGATCCGGGTGGGCGCCAAGCCGGGCGCCGACACGATCTACAACGGCGCCCTCGACAACGCCTCGGGCGTGGCGGCGGTCCTGTCCATCGCGAGCGCTTTTCAAGACCTCGAGAAGGCGCCCGCGCGCTCGACGTACTTCGCGTTCGTCGCGGGAGAGGAGCAAGGCCTCCTCGGTTCCGAGTACCTGGCGAAGCATCCGCCCGTGCCCGCCGGCCGCATCGCGGCGAACATCAACGTGGACGGTATCGGCTGGTTTGGCAGGACAAAGGACATCGTCCTGATCGGCAAGGGCAAGTCGTCGCTCGACGCCGACATCGAGGCCCTTGCAAAGATGCAGGGCCGGCGCGTCGAGGGTGACCAGTTTCCCGACCGCGGCACGTTTTACCGCTCCGACCAGTTCAACTTCGCGAAGGTCGGCGTCCCCGCCGCATACCTGAAGAAAGGTACCGACGTCATCGGCAAGCCGGCGGGCTTCGGCCGCGAGCAGGAAGAGCTCTTCGAGAAGAACGACTACCACCAGCCGTCGGACGAGTTCCGGGAGACGTGGGATTTCTCGGGAGCGATCGAGGACGCGCGGCTCGCGTTCTGGCTCGGCTGCCGTGTCGCGGACGCGGCCGGGATGCCGCGCTGGAACAAGGGCGACGAATTCGAGGCCGCGCGGCTGAAGGCGCTCGAGGCAGGCAAGTCCCGTAACTGAAGTACGATAAATGCACGGGAGGAATCGATGAACACCCGCGAATATTTCGTCCAGTGCTTCAAGTCGGAGGTCCCGAAGTTCGTCCGCGTCCTGAAGGCCGTCCCGGAGGGCGGAGCCGGATACCGCCCGCACCCGCGCTCGATGTCGGCGGGGGAGATCGTGTGGCTCCTCGCGGGCGAGCTCCACGACGCATGCGTGCTTCTCGACAAGGGCGAGGTCGGCTGGGCCCCGAACCCGGCGCCCGCGACGGTCTTGGAGGCCGTCAAGACCTACGAGAAGAACGCGGCCGCGCTCAAGAGGCGCCTCGCGAAGGTCACGGACGCCGCGTGGAAGAAGAAGGCCCGGTTCCTCATGGACGGCAAGGTCGCGTGGGAGACGTCCCTCGGGGACATGCTCTGGGGCTTCCTCTTCGACGGAATCCACCACCGGGGACAGCTCTCGACGTACCTCCGTCCGATGGGCGCGAAGGTGCCCTCGATCTATGGGCCCTCGGGAGACGACCCGGGAAAGTGACGGGCTCTGCTAAGCTCGCCGCATGAAGAGACTGAGTCTGACTCTCGCGCCCCTTCTCCTCCTCCTCGCCGCCCCGTTCGCAACCGCCGCCGATCAACCCGCCGCCGGTGAGAAAGCGCCCGCGTTCTCGCTTTCAAGCCAGGAAGGGGCGGCGGTTACGCTCGATCAGAACAAGGGGAAGTGGGTCGTCCTCTACTTCTATCCGAAGGACTTCACGTCCGGCTGCACGGTGGAGGCCCACAACTTCCAGCGCGACCTCGCGAAATACGAGAAGGCGAACGCGGTGATCCTCGGGGTGAGCGTGGACACGGTCGACTCGCACAAGGGTTTCTGCGCGAAGGAAGGCCTTAACTTCAGGCTCCTCGCTGACACGACCGCGGCCGTTTCGAAGGCCTACGGCTCCGTGCTGACCATGGGCGACAAGACCCTGTCGGCGCGAAACACGTTCCTGATCGACCCTGCCGGCGTAATCCGGAAGGTCTACGTGAAGGTCAGCCCGGCGACCCATAGCGACGACGTGCTCGCGGATCTCGCCGCCCTCAAGGCCCCGAAGTAACGGCGGCGACTCTCATCGTCGTGAATTCCGTTTGCGGCTGCGCCGCCGGCCAGGCGCGCCCCGGCGTCGCGCTCGCGGTCAGGCATCCGCTCCGCCCCGAGAGGCTCGTCACCGTTTTCGCGGGGCAGGACCTCGAGGCGACGGCGCGTGCCCGCTCGTACTTCACGGGTGCTTCGCCGTCTTCGCCTTCGATCGGCATCCTCCGGGACGGGAAGCTCGTCTACCTCCTCCAGCGTCACGAGATCCAGATGATGGACGCTCGCGCTCGGCGCCGCCTTCGAGGCGGCGGCAGGCGGTGGGGCGGCCGTCGCGTCCACCCCCGCCGCCGGCCTCGAATTGCCCGCCCGAGTCTGAGGGACGCGGGGCGAGACGCGATTCAGGCTGTCTCGACGAAACGCCGCAGCCGCTCGAGCGCCTCGTCCCATCGACGGGAGACACCCTCGAGATAGCGCCCCAGCGGGACCGGTCAGCGCGCGGGCGCGTCCCGGGCCGGTCAGTCCATGTCGAGCGCGGCTTTCAAGCCTTTCATGACGAGCGAGAGCTGCTCTGGAGTCAAGGAACCGACTTTCTCCACCAGTTTTCCACGATCAAGGGTCGTGACCTGATGACAAAGAGCGACACTCACTCTTCTCATGCCGCCCGCGCCCTTCGGCAAGCGGACGGCGGTCGGGCCCCTGGCACCCTGGCTTTCCGACGTGGTCACGGGAACCACAATCACAGAGCGCCAGCCCGGTGTCTCGTTGAACCCATCATTCGAGACGACGATCACCGGGCGTCTTCCCCGCTGCTCGGAGCCCGAACGGGGCTCTACGTCGGCCCAGTGAACTTCGCCGCGCTTCAACGTTTCTTGCCGTTCTCGAGCAAATGTTCGACGGCGGCCTTCTCGAGTCCGGCATCGAGATCGGCCTCGGAGCCGGCGACGATCGCGGCGTAGGCGGCGATCTCTTCCCGCACGAACTGGCGGCGCCGCTCGCGGAGCCACTCCTCTATCGCCTCACGCGCGACGATGGTCGCTGGACGGCGCTCTCGAGCGGCTTCCTCCTTCAGGCGGTCATATGTTTCACCGGTGAGAGGAAGGTGGAAATTGCGAAGAGGAGCGGAAGGCATGGCAGTTTACCTGCCATGAGATTATGGCCGCTCTGCCGCCGTGTCAACGCGTTTCGAGACGCCGGGATCGGCCTTGACAGCCCGGCGGGGCATCGCGCTCAACGGGCGCCGACTCCGCGGACACGCTCCTCGACGGCCGCCTTTGTCGCGCCGAGCGCTTGCGCGAGCGCGTCGACAGCCGTCCGCGCGCGCGCGACGTCGCCGCACGTGAAGAGATCCACCGCCGCTTCGCCACGCTCGGGCCAGGTGTGGATCGTGAGGTGCGACTCGGAGATGACGACGACGCCGCTCACGCCCTGCGGGCTCAGCCTGTGGATGTGGATGCCGAGCACCTTCGCGCCCATCGCCTTCACGGCGTCCACGAGCAGCGTCTCGACGAGGACGGGATCGTCGAGCGTCGCGAATGGCGCGCCCGCGATGTCGAGGAGGAAGTGCACGCCGAGCGGGCTCATCGGATCCCCAGCGCGGCGACGGCGGCCGCGTTCGCGGGCTTGACCTTCCAGAGGAACGCGTCCCAGACGTAGTGCGTCGCCTGCGGAAGGGCGAGGAGCGGCACGATCAGCGCGAGGAGCAGCGCGCCGGGGTCGAGCGCGGGCCCGGGGAAGAGCATGGCGTGATCGTGCCAGACGAAGCGGTCCCAACCCCACTCCTCCGCGAACGCGACGAGGAGGAGGGGCGCGAGGAAGGGGACGAGCCTCGGAACCATCCGGTCCACGAGGGAAGGCGCTTCTCCCGCGTCGCGGCGCGCCTCGGCGCGTGCCTTCGACGTGAACCATACGAGGCCCATGTACGGGATGCCGTGGACGAAGACGTTCATGACCGTGAACGCGTAGTCCGAGTCGAAGGCGACGATTCCGAGGTACCAAGTCGCGGCGGTCGAGAAGACGATCAGGATCTTGCCCCACGACACCGGGCGGCCCGCGCGGGAGCGCGCGAGCTCCTTCCCGATCCACGCGGCGAGGATCCCTGCGTAGACCACGAAAGCGGCGCGACTGACGCCTTCGGGCAGGCCCGACAGGAAGTCGCCCCTCAGGAACCACTGGAATTTCCGGGGAAGGTGCGCGTGCCAGAAGAGAAGCGGCGTCA
>DAIOUV010000040.1:22787-29145 GCA_036759345.1 Acidobacteriota bacterium
CCGAGGAAGAGCAGCGCGACGCCCGCCGAGCCCCCGAAGAGGAGAAGGTCCGTGCGTTTTCCGAAAAGCCAGGGAGAGATCACGAGAAGAGCCATGTTAGCCCGCGGCCATCGAGGCGAACCGCGCGCCGCGCGCGGCGAGGATCCCCTCGGCCGCGCGGACTCCGGCGTCCTGCGCCTCCTCGAAGAGCGGGAGCCCGGCGGAGTCGGCGTGCGCGAAGAAGACCCCGCCCTGAGGGGCGAGGTGGCGGGCCGGGCTCGAGAGGAAGCCCGGCGTGGGCCGCGCCATCGCATGGCCCCAGCGCACTACGTCGAGGTTCGTGACGAGACCGGGAAGGTCACGGTGCGCGCGGGAGAGATCCGCGAGGGCGGCCGACGCGAGGTCGTCCCAGGAGGCTCCGAGAAGTTTCGCCCGCGCTGCGGCCGGAGCCTCGTCCGTCAGCGGCAGGTAGTACGTGAAGACGGTCGGTCCATCGTCCCGGCCGGACTGATGCGTCGCGACGACGTACCCGAGCGAGCGCGAATCGTGAAGGACATTGTCCCAGGCGAGGGGAAAGCCGCGTTCCTCGGGCCGGGCGCGGAGCGTGAAGTTCGCGACCAGCCACGGCGCCCACGACATGTTCTGGAGGAAGGCGGGCGGCGCCGCGCGCCACGGCGCGAAGACGCGCGCGGCGGCGAATTTCGGGAGCGCGAGGATCGCGTGGGCGGCCTCGACCGCGACGACCTCGTTGCGGGCCACGTCGAGGAAGCGAATCGTCACGGGCGCCCCCGTCTTCCTCGACGGCGCCACGTCGAATACGAGAGAGGCCGGCGCGAGGCGTCCGGCGGCGCTCCTGGCGAGCAGGGCGACGAGGCGGCCGTTGCCCTCGGGCCACGTGAGGAATTCCGAAGGATCCTCGTCGTCGTCTTCGCCGGGCAGCCGGGCCGCGTGGTAGTGCAGGCCCGCCCACGCCGACGTGCCTTCGAGGTTCGTGCCGAAGTCGTCGCGGCAGCCGTACTCCACGAACCACCGGAGGCGCGGCGACGTGTAGCCGTTCGCGCGCATCCACTCGGCCATCGTGATGCGGTCGAGAGCCATGAGGTCGGCGTCGTCGGACGAGAGGCGCGTCGGGATCGCGAACGCACGCCGCCCTCGCGTGTCCCGGAGACCCGCGAGGCGGTTCGCCTCTCGCTGAAAGCGGGCAAGCTGGGCGAGATCCTCGGGCGAGGCGCCGTCCCGCGGGTAGAGGCCCTGGCGCCACGTATAGCCGAAGAACAGGCGCTCCTCGGGCTCGCGGCAGAGCATCTCCTCGGCCCACTCGGGAGCGCCGTTCGCGTCGCGCGAGACGAGGGCGCCGGCTTCTTCGAGGACGGCCTCGAGGGCGCGGTTCGGCGAGGCGGGAACGGGCACGTAGTGCGCGCCCCACGGAAAGGCGGACACGTCGTTCGCGCCCGAGAGGGCGGTGCCGCCGGCCCTGTCCTCTAGGTCGTAGACGCGGAAGTCCCGGTCGCCCGTCTTCGCGAGGCGCCACGCGGCCGAGAGCCCCGATATGCCGGCGCCCACGATGGCCGTGCCGACTCGCTCCGTCCGCACGGCGGGCCGCGACAGAAGATCGCCCGACCTTAGGAGATGGCCGCGCTCGGCATCCGGCCCCACGATGCGGCCGCCGAAGGGCAGGCCGCGGCCTGCCGTCTTCCCGCAGGCCGTGAAGGCCGCTGCGAGGGCGGACAGCGCGGGGAGGCCGACGAGCGACGCGATCGCGTCGCGGCGGCTCACTCGAAGCGCTTCCACTCTCCCTCGTACGTCCTCACGAGGACCTGGTCGTTGAGGCGGTTCACGGGCGCGTCCTCGACGCGCGCCACGTCCGGCCCGAATACGAAAAGCCCGGGCAGAAGATCCGTCGAGAGGGCGCGCAGGCCCTCGGGAAGACGCGGCTTCACGTCGGGCGGCTTCGCGGCCGCGAGGACGAATCCCCAGTCGCCGAAGGACGGCACCGCGATGTGGTACGGGCGCGTCGCGAAGCCGGCAGCGCGGAGCGTCGCGTCGACGATCCAGAAGCTGCGGCGGGCGAAGAGGGGAGACGTCGACTGGACAGAGAGCACGCCGTTGGGGTCCAGCTTCCGTTTCACGAGGGAATAGAACCGCGACGTATAGAGCTTGCCGACGGCGTAGCTGTTCGGGTCGGGAAAGTCGATGAGGACGACGTCGAAGAGGTCGGGCTCCTTCTCGATCCAGATCATTGCGTCCTCGTTGACGACGCGGACCTTCGGGGACAGAAGCGAGCCGCCGTTCAGCGCGAGAAAAAGAGGATGCGTTGTCGCGAGGCGCGTCATGGCGGGATCGAGATCCACGAGCGTCACGCTCTCGACTTCGGGGTGTTTCAGGATTTCCCGCACGGCGAGGCCGTCGCCGCCACCGAGCACCGCCACGCGCCGGGCGCGCGGCGCGGCCGCGAAGGCCGGATGGACGAGGGCCTCGTGGTATCGGTATTCGTCCACGGACGAGAACTGCAGGTGCCCGTTCAGAAAGAGCTGGAAGCCCGCGCGGTTGCGCGTCACGACGATGCGCTGGTATGCCGTGGACTGGGCCACGACGACTTCGTCGGCGTACTGGTTCTCCTCGGCCACGGCCGTGAGGCGGTCCGCGGCGACGAACGCCGCGAGGAGGATCGCCGTGACGATTCCGGCTCGCGCGAAGAGGCCACCCGGCGGCCCGACCCGGTCGCGAAACAGGCGGATCGACCAGAACGCGACGGCCGCGTTCAGGAGGCCGAACAGGACCGACGTGCGCGTGAGCCCGAGGCGGGGAAGGAGGACCAGCGGGAAGAGGATCGAGGCGGCGAGGGAGCCGAGGTAGTCGAAGGTGAGAACCTGCGCCACGAGGTCGCGGAAGATGACGGTGTCCTTGAGAAGGCGCATGAGGAGCGGGATCTCGAGACCGACGAGCGTTCCGATCGCGACGACGACGCCATAGAAGACAGGCGCGAACCAGCGGGGCGAGGAGAACGCGAAGAACAGAAGCGGCGCCGAGAGCCCGCCCACAAACGCGACGGCGATCTCGGCCTCCACGAACCGCCGCGCCACGCCGCGCACGACGTAGCGCGACAGGAAGGCGCCGAGCCCGAGGGAGCTGAGGTAGACGCCGATGACGAGCGAGAACTGCGTGACCGAGTCGCCGAGCAGATAGCTCGCGAGAGCGCCGGCGACGAGCTCGTAGATGAGGCCGCAGGACGCGATGGCGAGGACCGTGAGATAGACCGGCCCCGGCCGTTGAGCCGGGGCCGTGCCGGGACCGGACCCGGCGCCGTCCGCGCCGTCGCCCACGCGATCAGCCTCCCGTGACGGCGGCCGCGATGATGAGCGCCATGGCGATCACGATCGACCCGATCACGATGGCGAGCGCCACGTTCTGGTCTTCCTCCATCTCCTTTTTCAGCGAGAAGGGGAGGATCCGCGGCAGGACCGCGAAGAAGAGGCCGAGAAGCACCATTCCCAGGACCGAGAATACGACCGTCGACGTCACCTGATGCCCGTGCAGCTGCCACCAGTCCATCACTTGCCTCCGCTCCAGAAGTGCCACGTCCGGTAGCCGCCCGCGTTGCGGGCTCCCGGAGGCAGCGTGTTGCGTTTCGTGTTTCCGGACATCTCCCACCCCGAGAACGCCGCGAGGCTGTACGCGAGGAGGAGCGTGCTGCCGAAGACCTGAAAGAAACGTTTCATCGGATTCATCCGGCCTCCCTCATTTGTCGTCCCCCCCGTCTTCGTCGCGCTCCGCGCCCGCGCTCGTGAAGTCGCTCTCGGCCCAGCGCCGCCCCTCGAACGTGAGCTTCGAGAAGCTGAGCAGCGTCGGAATCACGAAGAGCAGCAGGATGACCCAGACGAGATGCGAGACGTGGGGCACGCCGCTCGTGAGCCGCACGCGGAACGAGGGCGGTGCCTTGCCGGCCTCCGTTTCGGGATCGAGCCTCAGGACCCACTTGCCGGCCGGAATGCGCGGCACGTAGATGCGCCGGTTCTGGCTGCCTTCGCTCCAGTGCTCGCCGTCGTCGACGCCCGCGTAGCGGTCGGAAATCATGTCGAATGACCGGACTTCGCCGGTGGCCTCGGAAATCAGGTTGAAGCCGACTTCGACCCAGTTGTTGTTCGTCGGCGCCCAGAGATCCACGGCGAGATTCGCGCCGCGCTTCGTCTCGAACGGTTCCGACACGAGGGCGCGCGCGGCCGCGAGCACGTTGTCGGCGGCCTCCCGGGCCGCGATGGGGTTCGCGGGCTTCGGGGCCCCCGCGTCGCTCTGCGACCAGTCGGCCGAGGTCGACGTCGCGCCCCGCGTACCGCGTAGATGCCGCGCGCGGAATCCACGAGGTCGAACGTCTGGTCGTAGACGACGGCATGCGGCGTGAGGAGGCGGGCGAGGAAGTAGACGACGATCGACCCGAGGGACAGGAACCAGGCCGTCTTCCACCAGAGCCTGGCCGTCTCGGTGTGGGGCCAGGGCTGGCAGGCCCCGACGCCTTCGGGGGCCGGGACCGGCTCCTTGAGCGCGAAGGCGGCCGCGATCTCCGCGGGCGGGACGTACGCGCCTTCGGTCCAGGCGATTTCCTTCTTCGCCTTCTCCTTGGAAAGCATGCGCGGCGGACGGACGTAATCCGTGGCCTCGGTCGCCTCGCCAGTCTTGACGGCCCAGTAGAACTCACCGAGCACCCCGGCGACGCGCGCCTGATTGCGCGAGAACACGCGGTACGTGCTGCCACGGAAGGTCGCCACACGCGGTCCGTCTTTCACCTCTCCCGCGGGCACGGGCTCGAGGAGGGTGTAGTGGCCGTTGGACTCCGCGAGCCAGTGGTAGGCCTCCGATTTCTCCTCCTTGAGAAGATATTCCGTCCAGAAGTAGTCCTCGCCGCCGGAGGAGCACGTCTTCTGGAGCGCCCCGAGGATCGCGTAGGTGTGGCCGCGGAGCGCGCCCGCGGCGCCGAGCGACAGCCGTGGCTTGAACGGAACCGCCGCGAGCTTCTCGAGCACCGTGAACTTCGAGGGCGGGCCCGCGTCCTTGCGGTCGGCCGAGCCGAGGAGCGAGCCGCAGAACGGGCATGCGATCCGCACCGTGTTCGCCGGGTCCTTCAGCTGGAGCGCACCGCCGCAGTTCGGGCAGTTCAGCGCGAGGGCCTTGACGGAGACCGTGCGATCCGACCACGCGACGAGCTCCGCGATGCCGAGGCTCTCGAGCGCGACGGGCTTGCCCACGTAGAAGCCGTCGAGAGAAGGCCCGTCGCCGTAGTCGAGCGTCGCGAGACTCCCGTCCGCTCCGGAGAGATCCGCGTAGCGGAAGACGCTCCCGGGCGGCGCGACGAAAGGCAGCTCGCCCTCGGCGGAGGCGTACGTGGCCTCGCGGACTTCGGTGATCGCGAAGCTGCCGTAGCCGCCGAGGTCGAGCGTCTTCCCGGGGGACAGCGCTTCGAACGCCGGGACCGCCGGCGGTTTGACCGGCATCATGAGCCAGAAACCGCCCTGCGCCTCGGCGAGCCATCCCCACGTTCCGTCCGTGAATCCGACGTACCACACGTCCCACGTGCCCTCGCCCGTCGAGAGCTGGAGCCGCCCGGCGATGTGGAAAGGCCGCATCCCCTTCTGCGGGCGCGCGTCCATGCCCACCTTGAAGGGAGACGAGGTGGGTACGAGCTCGGCTACCGTGCCGATCGCCTCGAGATCCGCGCCCTTGCGCGCGATGGCGGACTTGCATTGCGGGCAGATCGAGACGAGCGACGCCCCGGTCCAGAACCGCACCTCGGCCCCACAGTTCGGGCATTGGGCCGCACGCGCGCTCAAGGTGAGCGGATCTTAGACGAGAACGAGTCTCCCCCGAAGAGTCTCGCGAGCTATTCGTAGTGAGTCCACATCCGGATCACCTTCACGGTGCGTTCTCGTTCGAGGATCTCGTACACGAGGCGATGCTGCACGTTGATCCGCCGCGAAAAAGCGCCCGCGAGATCGCCGACGAGCTTCTCGAAGGGGGGCTGATTCCGGAGGGGGTTCTCCGCGAGAAGGTCGAGAAGGAGCTGTGTCTTCTCTTTGAGACCAGAGCGCGCGAGCTTGCGCGCGTCCCTGTGCGCCTGGCAGGTGAAGACGACCCGCCAGCGTTTCACCAGTTCAGCTCCTCCACGCACTCCGAAAGAGGTGTCTTGAGGCCCTTCCGGATGGACGCGCGCATGCCGGGAATCGACAGCAGGTAGAGCGTCTCCTGAATGGCGCGCCAGTCCGTCTCCGAGAGCAGTACCGCTCCTGCCCTTCGGCCCGTGATCTGAACCGGTTCGCTCGTGACCGCGACCTCATCCATGAGCCGGTAGAGGTTTTCCCGCGCCTTAGTAGCCGTGACCGTCTTCATG
>DAIOUV010000041.1:0-29062 GCA_036759345.1 Acidobacteriota bacterium
AGCGCGAGACGATCCGGCGCCGCGAGGCCGACCGCGAAGCGCGCGCCGAGATGAAAGCCGCGCGGCGGCGCTGACGGCCGCCCAGCCATGCCGCGCCGCCCGGGCACGCAAACGCTACTCGTCTTCCTCGTGGCGATCCTCGTCTACAACGCGAACCTGCGCTACATCGCGAGCTTCGACAGCCTCGCCTCGAGCCTGCTTCCTTTCCGCATCCTCTCAGGGCGCGGGCTGACGCTCGAGGAACCCCGCGGCATTCCCCGCGAGATCGCGTACTCGATCGTGCGCTCGCGAACGGGGTCGTGGGTTTCTTTCTATCCCGTCGTGACCCCGCTCCTCGTCACGCCTCTCTACGTTCCGGCGGCCGTCTGGGTCGCGCGCGGCGGCAACCCCGAAATCGCGCGCGTGCTCATGGAGAAGCTCGGTGCCTCCGTCGTGGCCGCGGGCTCGGCGGCCGTTCTCTTCCTCGTGCTCCTGCGTCTGACGCGCCCGCGCTTCGCGCTCCTCCTGACGGCGGCCTACGCGTTCGGAACCTCGACCTTCACGATCTCGAGCCAGGCGCTCTGGCAGCACGGCACTGGAGAGCTTCTCCTCGCGGCGTGTCTTCTGTTCCTCGTGTCGGACGTGCGCTCGCCGGGCTCTCTCGCGGGATTCGGCCTCGTGGCGGGTCTTCTGGCGGCGAACCGCCCGACTGACGTTCTGTTCTTCCTGCCGATCGCGTTTCTCGTCGTCCGGCGCCATGGACGGCGCGCGTGGCCCTTCTTCGCGGTGAGCCTCGCGATCGGCGCGCTCGCCCTCGGCTGGAACCTCCTTCATTTCGGAAACGTGTTCGGCGGTTACGGCACATATACGGGCCCGGACGGAAGGCTCGTCGGGCGCAACCGGACCGGTCTCGCGGCTCTGCCCGGTCTTGCCGGACTTCTCTTCAGCAACCGGGGACTCTTCTTCTTCTCCCCGATCGCGCTCCTCGTCGCGCTCCTTCCCTGGCGCGGCCCCGATCGCCTGCCGGGCACGAGGCTCCTCCTCCTCGGATATCTCGCGACTCTCTACGTGCACGGGCAGTCGTTCGACTGGGCGGGCGGTTACTGCTACGGGCCGCGGTATGCGATCCACGGGCTGCCCGTTCTGTTCGCGTCCCTCGCCGGCCCGCTCGAAACGGCGTGGAGCCACGTGTCGGGTCGGCTCTTCGTGGGCGCGTCTCTCGCCCTCGCGTTCTTTTTCCAGATCATCGGAGCCTTCTTCTATCCGGGAGGAGACAGCGGGAATTGGGGTTACGGACTGTGGACGCTTCGGCGTTCGTCGCCGGCGCTCGCTCTCGCCGCGGGGCCGGAGCCTCCCGATTTCCTCGGTCTCCTCGTGCCGCGGCTCGCGACGCGCGTTCCGCTCGAAGATCGCGCCACGGCCGTGCGCTACGCCTGGGAGGAAGAGCCGCCGACGCATTGGGCGCCGGGCGAGAGGCACCGCCTCGCCATCCGCATCGTGAACGATGGAGACGATTCCTGGAAGGGGCTCGGCGGTTTCATGAACACGGGGGGAGTGCGTCTCCTCGTGACGTGGCGGCGCGGCGGGTCCCCGGGACCCGTCCTGTCCGAGGAAACGCGCTGGGCGTTCCTGCGTCTTAAGGCCGGCGGCACCGCGCGCGCCGCGTTCGACGTCGAAGCGCCCGCCGAGGAAGGAGCGGCCGCGCTCGTCGTCGGCCTCACGCAGGTGCGTGTCGGTCCATTCTCCGATCGCGGGCAGCCGCCCTTGGTCGCGAGCGCGCTCATCGAGGGCGCCGCGTTCGGCCCCTCGTGGACGATCGAAGGCCCTGGAGCGATCGCGTCAGGAGGTTCCGCGCGATTCTCGGTCGGAATTTCGGGTACGGCGCCGCGCGCCAACACGCTCTTTTACAGGTGGCGCCGGCCCGGCGGTCCCGTCGTCGCGACGGAGGGTGGCGTGCCACTCTTCTCGGAAGAAGACGGTGGGCTGCGCGCCGACGTGACCGTGAACGGGCGCGTGGTGTCCGGCGATTACGTTCTGGAGTTCGGCGTTGGCGGCCCGGAAGGAACGCGAGTCGAGTCCTGGTCGCCGCCCCAGCACATTCTCGTACGCTGACGGGTCCGACAGATTCTGTCGACCCTCCCACTGTGTAGAGCCATTTTGTTGCTGGTGAGCCCCCGAAACAGGGCGTTCCTCCCTCGAATCAGGGCGTTTTCCGGCCGCTCGGCCTTCTGTTCGGTGGCCCCACTCACTTCCGGGAAAACCGGCAGGAAATGTGTATGCGAATCGAGTGAGAGGACACTTCCATCTGGACTCGCATGACCATACCTCGCTGCTCCGCCGCCCGCCTCCTGGTGCTCCTTCTTGGAACGGGGGCTGCGTTGGTAGGCGCCCGGCCCGCAATCGCGACGACCTATATTCCGATTACAGACGTTGATCTCATTCAACGGTCGGCCGTCGTCGTGCGAGGAACGGTGGGCGTCACGCGCGTTGAAGAAGGTTCGGCGGGTCTCGTCACCGTCTACCGCTTCCATGTCGCCGAGACCTGGAAGGGAGGATCGGCGCCGGAGATCGAGGTTCTCGTTCCGGGCGGCAACGACGGGCGGCAGACGACATACTTCTGGGGGATGCCCGAATTTCGGTCCGGCGATGAGGAAGTTCTCTTCCTCAACCCGGGACGGGACGGACGGTTTCGGATCAGCGAGCTCCTGCTGGGAGCGTTCGAGGTCGTCGAGGACGCGAGCGGCAAGAGGTTTGCGATGCGGACGCGTCTCGCGCTCGGCGACGTCGGTTATGCGCGCGTTGCCCGCGAGGACGGAGAGCCCTCCGACGAAGCTGAGCCCGTTCGCGAGTTGGCGGCCTTCCGCGAGGTCGTCCGCGCTCCTGAATCGTTCGCCGCCCGGGCGCTTCTCGTCGATGCAAGCCGCACCGTGAATGGCACGCTGCTACCGCAGAATGGCGGGCGCCGGAACCCCAACTGGGTTCTTCTGAGTCCTCCGAACCAGTACCGCTGGAACTGGAACCCTGGCGGCCAGGCCACGGCGACCGTTGGCTACACACCCGGTGGCCAGACGAACGTGAGCGACGGTTCAGCCGGAATTCCGCACATCGCGACAGCTTTCTCTTCCTGGGCGGGTGTTTCCGGGGCGGACCTTCGGCTCGGGACTCCGGTCTCGGGCACTGCGGGTGCGACGATCGTTGTTAACCTCAACGTCACTTCTGACCCGAACGGCAACTGGACCACGGCCCTGTGCGGCGGCGGCGTCATCGGCGTCGGCGGGCCCACTGCGAGAGGCACACACACATACGCCGGGACGAGCTGGTTCACGATCCTCTCAGGCCAACTGTGGATGCGAGCCTATTCCTGCCCGACGTCCGCGGCTACGTTCGTGAACGTCCTTGCGCACGAACTAGGGCATGTTCTGGGCTTTGGCCACTCCGACGACGGGGTCGACGCGCGCGACACGAACACCACGAACAACTGCCTTGCGACGATGAAGTCGTGCCTCGGCGCCTGCGGCATCGCCCCGTGCAATACCGTCAACAATCTCCGATTCCCGTTCGCCCTCGGCGCCGACGACATGGAGGTCGCGCGGTTTGTCTATCAGGGAGCGGCGCCGCCGCCGCCGGCTCCACCCCCGCCCGTCTCCGCCGCGACGAAGTTCAACGCGATCGCCCCCTGCCGGGTCCTCGACACGCGCAACGCGGCGGGACCGCTCGGCGGGCCGTCGATCGGGGCCGGCGGCCTGCGCTCGTTCGTCGTGGCGGGCGTCTGCAACGTGCCGGCGAGCGCGGTCGCGCTCTCCGCGAACGTCACCGTCGTCAACCCCGCGGCGGCCGGAAGCCTCCTCGTCTACCCGAACGGAATCGTCTCCCCGCCGACGGCCTCGACGCTTGGCTTCCGCGCGGGCCAGACGCGGGCGAACAACGCGCTCGTCTACCTCGCATCGGACGGCAGCCTCCTCGCGAAGAACAACGCGGCGGGCACGCTCGATCTCGTTCTGGACGTCAACGGTTACTTCAAGTGAGGGCCGGACTCCACGCAGCGCTCCTGATCGCCTTCGCGGTATCCGCGGCCGCGCCGCTTGCGGGCCAGGCGGTGCAGGGCGGCCCCCTCCCGGGTCCGCTTCCGCTGCTCCCGGCCGACAACTGGTGGAACGCCGACGTGAGCACGGCGCCCGTGGATTCGAACAGTGCCGCCTTCATCGTGTGGATCGGCGCTTCGAAGGGCATGCACCCCGACTTCGGCGGTGATGCCGGCGTACCCGCGATCTACGGCATGCCGTATGTCGTCGTCCCCGGCACGCAGCCGCTCGAGCCCGTTGCATTCGACTACGCGTCGGAGAGCGACGTGGGCGCGCCGGGCAGGCCGGCCGGCTACCCGATCCCGGTGGAGGCGAAGACCCAGAGCCACTGGATCGAAGGCGGCTATCCCGGCGACTGCGACTCGTCTCCCGTGGGCTCGCCCTGCCGCGGCGACAAGCACATGCTGATCGTCGACAAGGACAACCGCTTCCTTTTCGAGACGTGGAACACCCGCTGTCTGCCCGCGAACTCGCCGTCGTGCACGTGGACCGCGGGCTCGGGCGCGGTGTTCTCGCTCGACAGCAATGCGCGCCGGCCCGATGGGTGGACGAGCGCCGACGCCGCGGGACTCGCGATCCTTCCCGGCCTCGTCCGCTACGACGAGGCCTCCTTGGCGGGCCCGATCCGCCACGCGTTCCGCGTCACGCTGCGCGACTCGAACGGATACGTGTATCCGGCCTCGCACGTCGCGGGCTCGAACCCGAGCGCCCCGCCGCTGGGGACGCGCCTGCGGCTGAAGGTCTCGAAAGACGTGTCGACGTTTCCCGCCGAGGCGCAAAAGATGTTCCAGGCCATGAAGACATACGGGCTCATCGTGGCCGACAACGGGACGGACCTCTACGTGCAAGGCACCTACGACACGCGTTGGGACAATGGCGTCCTGAATCCAGCGTTCTCGGCGATCCACGCGAGTGACTTCGAGATCCTGCAGCTCGGATGGCGCCCGTCGGCGGCCCCGATCGCGACGAGCCTCCACGTCCTCCCGCCCTGCCGCGTCGTCGACACGCGGTGGCCGCTGGGCTCGCTCGGCGGCCCCGCGCTCGCGGCGAACGGCACGCGGACGTTCCCGCTCGCGGGGACGTGCGGAATTCCGTCGACGGCGGTCGTCGTGTCGTTGAACCTGACCGTCGTCTCGCCGCGGGCTGCCGGCAGCCTCGCGCTATACGAGGGCGGCACGGGTACCACGAACGCGACCGCGATCAGCTTCCGCACGGGACAGACGCGCGCAAACAACGCGCACGTCGCGCTTTCGGCAGACGGCATGGGCCTTGCTACCGCAAGGAATGGCTCCAACGGGTCTCTGGACCTCGTATTGGACGTCAATGGCTACTACGAATAGGACGAAATACGTTGCCGCGGTCGGCTTTTCGCTGGCATTAATTGTCGGCGGGCGCGTCGCGTTGGCGCAGTCCCTCCCTCCGGGATACGCCTTGAAGCCGGGATTTCCGAAGCAGCTCAATGTCAACGGACACACGGGTTCCTCGGCCGCCGAGCCGGTCTGGGCGAACCTCGGCCTCACGGCGGGCCGAAAGTCGATCATCATCGGGACGAGCTCGAAGGAGCTCTACGTCGTGAACTACGATGGCTCCGTCGCCCCCGGCTGGCCGCAGCCTTTGCCGGGCGAGGTGCGCAGCAGCGCCGCGGTCGGCGACCTCGACGGCGACGGACTCCCCGATATCGTCGTCGGCTTCGGTGGCGGAGGGAGCGACCCCACGACCGTCGGAGGCGTGCGGGCCTTCAAGAGGGACGGCACTGTTCTCTGGACCGTGAACGGCGCGAACGAGAGCGGAAGTTCTTTTCCTCTTGGCGTCGTCTCGACACCGGCGATCGGCGACATCGACGGCGACGGCCACAACGACGTCGTCTGGGGCTCGTTCGACGGGCACATCTACGCGGTCGACGGGCGGACGGGTGTCGCCAAGGCGGGATGGCCGCTCTTCGTGCGTGACACGATCTGGTCCTCACCCGCGCTATACGACATCGACGGCGACGGCAAGCTCGAGATCATCATCGGCACGGACTCGCACGCGGACCCCACGGCTAATCCGCCCGGCGTTCCGCCAACGATCGCCGGCGGGCGGCTGCACGTCCTCACGTATCTCGCGCAGGAGTACCCCGGCTTTCCGAAGGACGTGGATGAAGTCATCATCTCGAGTCCCGTCGTCGGGGACATCGACGGCGACGGACGCCCCGAGATCATCCACGGCACGGGGACGTACTACTCGATCGTGGGCGGCGCCGCGTCCTCGAAGAAGCTCTACGCGTGGAAGTGCGACGGCACGGCTGTGCCGGGCTGGCCCGTCACGACCACGGGCCGCATCACCGGCTCCCCCGCGCTCGCGGATCTCGATGGCGACGGGGTCCTCGACGTCATCGTCTCCGAATACGGCGGAACGTCGGGGCCACACGTCGTCGCCGCTTACAAGGGGAATGTCCCTGCGGGGCCTGCCCAGAAACTGTGGGAGACGACGCCACTGGCCTACTCGGGCTTTAATCTGAGCGCGGGACAGCCCGTCGTCGCCGACGTTCTCAACGACGGCAAGCTCGAAGTCCTCGTCTCCACGAACTCCGAGATCTGCATCCTCTCGAACACGGGTGTCCAGCTGACGGCGAAAGCCGTAAACACCACTCCCTCGCTCTACATGCCGACGGCGGCGTCCAGCGCAGCCCTGGACGTCGACAACGGCATCCTGAACATCGCGGCCGCGTCGCAGAACTCCTTCGCCTCTCCCGTGGACGTGACGGTCTACGCCTGGACGACCCCGAAGACCACCCCCGCCGTGTGGAGCGCGTTCCGCTACGACGCGAGGCGGCTGGGCGTCGCGCCGAATGCGGGCGCATGCGCCTCACGGACCGTGGTTCCGACGTCGTTTTACGGCCTCACGCCTTGCCGGGTCATCGACACGCGGGTCGGGAGCGGCCCCCTGGGGGGGCCCCCCCTTGCCCCGATGGCGCCCCGGAACTTCAACGTGGCGGGGGTTTGCGGAATCCCCTCTGGCGCCGTTTCGATCTCCGCGAATGTGACGGTCACCAACAACACGGGGTCGGGGGAGCTCGTCCTGTTCGCTTCCGATGTCCCGCAACCGGGCACCAGCACGATCAGCTTCCGGGCCTTCCGGACCCGGGCCAACAATTCGCTCGTCTACCTGGCCGCAACGACCCCCACATTCAGCGTTTACAACAATTGCATCGCACCAGTGGATTTCGTCCTGGACGTGAACGGGTACTTCCAGTGAGGTGCCGACACTACCCCGTGATCCTAATTGGTCTAATATCTCGCTTTAAGTAAGATAGTGTAGGAGCTTAGGAGGCTGTCCATGAGAAATCTTCGTTTCGGGCGTGCGATCGTTTTCGCCATCCCCTTCGTTGCCGCCGGAGCATTCTCGCGGCCGGCCGAGGCGCAGACGGGCCTCCAGTTCTACGCCGTGACCCCGTGTCGCGCCGTCGACACGCGCAGCGGGTTCGGCGGGGTCATTCCCGCGGCCACCGTGCGCAACCTCGTCATCAAGAACGTGTGCGGCATTCCGGCGACCGCGATGGCGGTCTCCCTGAACGCGACCATCGTGACGCCCACGCTCGACGGCTTCTTCAGCTTGTGGCCGGCAGGCGGCGTGTTCCCGGTCGTGTCCACGATCAACTTCCTCGCGGGCGAGCCCGCGCTCGCGAACGGCGCGATCGTGCCGCTCTCAGCGAGCCCGGTCGCCTGTCCGCTCGGGCCCTGCGACCTGTCGGTCACATACGGCACAGCGACGGGCGGCGGCACGACGCACGCCGTCCTCGACGTCACCGGCTACTTCCAGTAAGTCCGCGTCCCGGGGCCGCGCCTTGCGCGGCCCCGGGTACCATTCACAGGCGTGGAACGCGAGCGGTCCCGGGGTGTTCTTCCGTTTGCCGCACTGGCCTTCGTCTCGGCCGGCCTGACGGGCTGGCTCCTCGTGTCCTCCCGCATCCCGCGTGGCGCGGACCAGGCCGTGCCGGCGCTCATGGCCCGCCACATTCTCGAGGGGAAGGGTCACCCCGTCTTCTACTGGGGCTCGACGTACGGCGGCTCCCTCGAGCCGCATCTCCTCGCCGGCGCGTTCAAGATCTTCGGCGATTCGCCGGCCGTCTACCGCAGTCTCCTCGTCGTTCTCTACGCGGTCTTCCTCGCGGGCACGGTCGCGTTGACGCGGCGCTTCTTCGGACGCCCCGCGGCGCTCGTCTCGGCGCTCTTCCTCGCCGTGCCGCCGTTCTTCCTGCCGTACAAGGTGCTCACTTCCGACGGGGCTTACGCGAGCGTCGCGCTCCTCGGCCTGGCGTCGCTCGCCTTCGCGCTCACCGCGGACGAGCGTCTCGGCGCGAGGCGCCCGGCGCTCGGTGCCTGCTTTCTCCTGGGCCTCGCGGCCGGGCTGGGATTCTGGGTCACGCCGGTCACGCTGCCGGTGGCCGGCGTGGCTTTTCTGTGGCTCGTCGGCCGGCCGCGCCCGCGGCCAGGGGCTCGCGCGCTGACGGGGTATGCGCTCGGCGCATTGGCGGGGGCTACACCCTCTTTGATCTGGAACGCGCGCCACGGCTGGGCGAGCCTCCGGGCGCCCGAGATGGCGCCCGCGGCCGGCGCGAGTCTCCTCGCGAACGCGAAGGGCTTCTTCGCGGAGTCCCTGCCGGTCCTCCTCGGGGCCGCGCGGCCCCACTTCACGAGTGATCCGCACGCCTCCTTTCCAGGCGCGCTCGTCGCCGTTCCCGTTCTCGTCGCGGTCCTCCTCGTCCCGGCCCTCGACGTGGCCCGGCGGGATCGGCGCGTCCGCCTGCTTTTCGGGGCCCTCCTCGCGCTCTCGGCGGCGACGGTCTTCTCGGCCCGGCTCACGCCGTCGGAGCCGCGCTATCTTGTCGCGGCGTACGCGGTGCTCGCGCCGCTCCTCGGGATCTCGCTCGGTTCGGTCTTCATGGGGAACCGGCGGCCGCTCGCGGCGGCCGGCCTCGCCGCGTTCGTCCTACTCGTCGCCGCGCAGCTCTCGAGCGCGATCCACGCGCACCGCCACCTCGGGGACACGGACGACACGCAGGTCTCCGGGCCGCTCGAGACTCTGCTCGCGGCGCTCCGAACGGAGGGAGTGACGCGTGCCTGGGCGAACTACTGGACGGCGTACCGGGTCACGTTCGAGTCGAAGGGCGAAATCCTCGCGACCCCGATCCCGCGCGAGGACGGCGCTCGCGAAGCCTCGTTCGACGAGGCGGTCCGGACTGCTTCCGACCCCGCGGTCGTCCTCCTGCCGCCGCGCGACGCGTGCTTCCGAAGCTATCTCGTCGAGCAGGGCGAGCCGTTCGTCGAACGCGCCGCCGGGGCCTTCGCGATCTTTCATTCGCTCCCGCGCGCGACCGCCGCGCTGATCGGCCGGGCGGGCACGCTGCCGATGCCCGCCGCCGCCTATCGCGTGGCCTGGAGCGGCGACTCCGTTCTCGCGCGCATGGCCCCCGGAGAGGCCGCGCGCGCATCGGTACGCGTCACGAACCAGGGCCCGTGCACGTTCATGCATTCCGTCCGGCTTCTCGCAAGCTGGAAGGGACCCGTTTCAATCACCCAGGCTTTCGCGACTCCCGACCGGCGCGTCTTGCCGGGCGAGGCGTCGACCCTCGGCTTCTCGCTCGAGGCGCCCGCCGCTCCCGGAGCCTATGTCCTCACGCTCGATCTCGAGCAGCAGGGGATCGCGGCCTTCTCCGAGAAGGGCGGCGCGGTCTTCCGGAAGTCCGTCGACGTCGCGCGCTGACGCTCAGGGCGCTGAGGGAAATGCGCGCGCGAGGCCGCGCTCGGGGACGAGGATGCCGCCGAGGCGTGGATCGGGACCGCCCGGGAGGATGAGCGCTCGCGGGCGGTAGGAGTCTCCCGGTATCGCCTTGCCGCCGAGGAGGATCTCGGGGATCTCGTCCTCGAGCGTGAACCGCCCTGCCGCCGGGTCATACGTGAGGACGATGATTTTCGCCCACGCGAGCTTTCTGCCGGGACACGTGCCCTTCAAGAAGCAGTCTCGCTCTTCGACCTCCAGGCAGCGGAAGCCGTCGGGTTCCGTCTCGCAGGTGGTGCCCGCGTCGGGTGCCCAGAGAAACAGCAAGGGGCGGTAGGCCGGATCCGGGTAGAGGAGCGTCGCCCACCGCCGCGCGAGATACGTCACTTTCGTCGCCTGAAAGGCCGGGTTGGACGGCAGGACGAGGAGAAGTTCCGTGTCGGGCCGCGCGCGGGGAACCTGGTCGACGATCGAACTCAGCTCCGCGCGGTGCCGTCTCCAGATGGAGAGGTAGAAATCCTGTCGCTCGATGCCGCCCGCGACGCCGCAGGCCAGGAACGTGCCCGCGAGCACGCCGCCGAGGAGGCGGCCGCGATCCCGGCTCGCGAGAAGCCGGCCCGCGGCCCAGGCGATGACGATCGAGGTCAGGACGCGCGTCAGGACGTGAGTCCGGTAGAGGCGATCCGAGAACTGGACGGCGGCATACGCGGCGTGCGAGAGGAGCGCGGCGGCGATGAACCACGCGAGGACGAGACGGGGCGGGGGCGCGCCGGCAGCTTCCTCGTCCTCTCCGGCGCGCCTCAGGCCGTGCCTCAGGATCGCAAGACCCGCGGCGGCGGCGGCAACGGTGAGCCACGCCGGCAGGACGTGGGGCGGCGCTTCACCGAAGAGGGGCCGGTCGAACGTCCACTGCCACGGGAGAACGTTGTTCGCGGCGAGGATGAACGTGCGCGTGAGCCTCTCGACGGGCGGCAAGGACCGCGCCGCGACCGCGAAGTAGTTCGAGGGATCGCGGAACCCCGCGAGCGTCGCCAGGACATAGGGTACGAAAACGGCGCCCCATGCGGCCCCGAGAGCGAGGGCACGCGCCGTGAGGCCTCCGGCGGCGACGAGGAAGAGAAGCGGGGCGAGCGCGAGTGCGACTGCCGCGCCGTCGATCGTGTACACGCTGCCGAGCGCGCACGCGAGGGCACAGACGAGCCATGCGGGATTCGCTCCGCGGACGAAGCGGACGCCCGAGTCGAGCGCGAGAATCCCGAGGAGGACGCACACGTTGTATCCCGTCGCGACGAGGCTGTTCGTGAGGATGTCGCTCGTCGCCGTGATCGTGAGCGCGCCCGCGAGCCACGCCGTCCGGGACGCTCCCGGGAACAGGCCCTTCGTGAGCCGGGCCGCGGCCCACCCGATCGCGAGCCAGATGCAACCGTAGAAGAGCTGCAGGAAAAGGACAGGCTGGCCGGTGGCCAGCGCGAGGAAGAACGGCAGCCCGAGAAGCCTCCGAGTCTCGGTGCCCATGGGAGCGAAGAGCGTTGCAGGCAGGCCGGGTGACAGGAGGGTTTCCTGGGCGATCGAGAGCATCGACACGTCGTCCTGAAAGAGGCCGCAGTCAAACGCGAAGAGGCCCCAGACGAGAAGCGTCAGGAGCACCCAGCCCTTCCAGCCGGCCGCGAGCCCTCGCGTAGACTCGGGGCCGTGCGGGCGCGTGTTCGTGGCATCGCCTTTTCGGTCGCGCTCTCGGCGTTTGGCATCGCGGGATGCGTGCGCTTCAACGTCGCCACCCGCCTGCCGGAGTCGGGTTTTCGCGCGTCGATCGACCTCTCCCGATTCCCGACCTCCGGCCGCTCCGGCGAGAGAATCGAAGGGCAGGTGACCGTGGCGAACCTGAGCGACCAGGTCTGGAAGGCGGCGGCGTGGAACGCCACGGGAGAGGTCGTGAACCTCTCGTATCACGTGCGGGCTCTCGACGAAACCGTCCTCGCGAACGACGGCCTGCGTACGCCGCTTCCCTTCGACGTCGGCCCGGAGCGCAGCGTCTCCTTCAGGGCGCGCGTCACCCTGCCGGAGACGCCCGGGCGGTATCTCCTCGAGTTCGACCTCGTGCAGGAAGGCGTCGGCTGGTTCGCGGCGCACGGCTCTCCGAGCGCGCGCATGGTTTTCGAGGTGACGGCTCACGGCTGACGCTCAGTGCAGGAAACGCGCGAGTCCGACGTCGCCGTGCAGGTAGCGAGCGGCACGCGGGTCGGGCGGACCCGGGATGATCAGATCCCGCGGACGATAGAGGTCGAGGGGCGGCGGCAGGCCCCCGAGGATCAGATCGGGGATCTCGTCCTCGAGCCGGAACCGACCCTCCTCCGCGTGCCACGTGAGGAGGGCGACCTCCTGCCAGCGGAGTCTCGTTCCGGGGCACGCGCCGGCGTCGAAGCAGTCCTTCTCCTCGTAGGGGCGGCACCGGAACCCCTCACGATCCACGACACAGGATCCCTGCGCGTCGACGGACCAGAGGAAGACCTTCGGCCGCGTCGCCTCGTCCTCCCAGAGCAGCAGGCTCCAGCTCGTCGCGAGGTACGGCGCTTCCGTCGCCTGGTACGAGGGGTCGTGCGGGACCGCGAGCAGCAGCGTCGCCGGGAGTTTCGCGCGCGGAACCTCCTCGACGAGGGACGCCAGCTCGACGCGATGCCGCCGCCACGTCGAAAGGTACATGTCCTGTCGCTCCATTCCACCTGCGACGCCGAAGCCCGTGAAGAGCGCGACGAGGGTGACCCCGGCGATTCGCGGGGCGCCGCCGCGTGCGAGGAGCCGGCTCGCCGCGAGACCGAGGGCGATCGAGACGAGCGCTCGCGAGAGAACCTGCGTTCGGTAGAAATATTGCGAGAACGCGACGCCGGCATACGCGGCGTGAACGGCGAGCGCCGCGAGCGCGCACCACGCGGCCGCGAGGAGGTCGCGCCGCGGATCGCGGGCGGGCGGGTCGTCCGCGAGGCGCGCGAGGCCGCGGGTGACGAAGGCGAGCCCGACCGCGGCCGCGGCGGCCCAGAGCCAGACGGGGATCACCTGCGGCGGAGCGTCGCCGAAGGGGACGCGCGAGGAGGGCCACGTCCACGGGAAGAGATCGTTCGACGTGAGGACCGCCGTGCGCGCGAGCCGCGCGCCAATCGTCAGCGGAGCCGTCGCGTTGCCGACGTAGCTTTTCGGATCGCGAAGCGTCGCGGCCATCAGAAGCCCGTAGGGCGCGAGGACCGCGGCCCAGGCAGCGGACGCGGCGACGCTGCGGGCGGTGACGCCCCCGAGCGCGACGAAGAGAAGCAGCCCGAGCGCGAGCGCCGGGGCCGCACCGTCGGCCGTGAAGACGCTGGCGGCGGCACAGGCGCAGCCGGCGCAGAGCCACGGCCAGGGTTCCCCGTTCGCGAACCGCGCGGCGCACGCGAGAGCGAGGAGGCCAAGGAGCGTGCAGACCTGGTAGCCGAGCGCGACGGGGCTGCCCGTCAGGTAATCGCCGGTCGCACAGACCGTCAGCGTGCCCGCGAGCCACGCGGCACGCGGCGCGCCCGGGAACAGCTCTCGCGCGAGGAGAAAAGCGGCCCAACCCACGGCGAGCCACGAGAGGCCGTAGAGGAGCTGGAGCGCGAACACGGGCTCGGGCGTCGCCCACGCGAGAAAATATGGCAAGCCGAGGAGGCGGCGGGTGGACGCTCCCATCGGCGCGAAGAGGCCTATGAGCCCGCCGGCCTTCCAAGCCTCTTTGACCGCCGCCATCAGGGCACCGTCGTCCTGATACAGGCCGCGGTCCAGCGCAAAGAGGCCCCACACGAGGATCGTGAGAAGGATCCACGTCCCCCACGGCGGGCGGGGCGCGCCCGCCCCCGGCTCCGCTCCCCGGGCGCGCGCCTCGCGTTTGAGGTGTTCGAGGTGACGGCTCACGGCCTGGCTCCCGCCCGCCAGGCCTCGCGGAAGCGTGAGAGGAAAGCCGGGGCCGGCTCGGAATTGCGCTCGGGAATGAATGCCCAGCTGTCGTACGCGACCTCGACGAGGAGGCCCGACGTTCCCGTCCAGGCGATCAGCGACTCGAGCTGCGCGCGCGTGTGCGCGAGCACCGCCCAGCGCAGCGGGTGCGCGCCGAGCGACTCCTCGATGCCGTAGAAGTCCGCGTTCTGTTGGAACGGGATGCCTGCGATCCGGCGGGACGAGAGGAAGTTCATCGGATATGCCACCCAGTAGTCGCCCGTGACCGCCTCGATGCCGCTCTCCGACAGGAACGCGATCACCTCCGCGTCGGCGTCGCGCCGCTTCTGCCAGAGCCGCCGCTCGGCGGAGCCCGGGAGGTAATAGCCCGCGACGTTGAAGGCGAGGACGAGCGCGACGAGAGCGGCGGCGGCCGCTCGGGAGCGGCGCGCGACCGCGGCGAGGAGGAGGGCGAGGGCGGCCGCGAGGGTCAGGTAGAGAGGGAGGACGTAGCGCACGGTGAGCCCACGCGCCATGCCCGCCGCGGACACGGTTGCGAAGAGGAGGACGGCGCCGCCCGCGAGGAGAAGGACCGCGTCGGGAGGCGCCGGTCGCCGCGCTCCGGCGAACCGCGCCCTGAGGAAGGCCGCGGCGCGCACGAGCGCGAAGACGGCGGCCGCGCCCCAGAGCGCGAGGACGGGCGGCCGGAGCGCCTTCCGGAATTCGGACGGCGGGTTCGGACCGTTCTCGGGGTCGAGCGACGCGGTGAGCTCGGGCAGGCCGTAAGTACCGAGATACCGGACGTTGTCGGCGACCTGTGTGGCTCCGGTCACCGGGCGCACCGAGAAGTTGCCCTGGAACGACCCGAAGGGAACGAGAACGTTCCAGGCGATCCACGGGAGCGCGCCGAGAGCGAAGGCCGCGGCGGCGAGGCCGGCCGTCCGGCCGCGCAGAAGCTCCCGGCGCCGCGACGCGCCGAGCCAGAGGAGGGCCGGGAGCGTCGCGGCGAGGGTCTGGATGGAGTTCCAGAAGCCGAGCCCCGCCGCGACGCCGAAGAGTGCGAGGCCAACGGCATCGACTCTTCGATGGAGGCGCACCGCGGCCGCGAGGATGGCGACGCAGAGGAGCATCGTCTCCGGGTACGTGTTCGGCATGTACGTCCAGAACGCGTAGGCCGGAGGCGGGAGAGCGAGGAGAAGGACGGCGAGCGGCCCAGCGACCGGGCCGAGGAGCGCGAGCGCGAGCCACGCCCAGAGGATCAGCGCGCACGAGCCCGAGAGGAACGGCGCGACCGCGAGGGCGGGCCGTCCGACGCCCAGGACCTGGAACGCGGCCGCGTGCACGTAGCACTCGAGGGCGCCGAGGCGCCGCGGCGTGTAGAAAGCCTGTGGGCGCCCGTCGAGGATTCGCAGCGCGACGAGTCCCGAGTTCAGGCAATCCGCGTCGGCCGGGTACTTGTGGATCGGATAGGCGAGGGCCGCGCGGAACGCGATGCCGAGCAGCACGAAGGCGACGGTCGCGGCGACGGCCACGCGCCCGGGCCTCTGCTCAGCCGGCGCCGGTGCGTCCACGGCTCGCGTCGTCCGGCTTCCGCGCATCCAGCACCTCGTCCACGATGAAGCGGGGGCGCCGCCGCGTCTCGTCGAGGTTGCGCCAGAGGTATTCGCCGATGATGCCCATCACGAGGAGCTGAGCGCCCGAGACGATCAGGAGCACGACCATCAGCGAGGCCCAGCCCTGCACCTTCAGGTCGAAGGCGAAGTGCGCGACCACGATGAAGAGGGCATACCCGAGGCCGGCCACTGAGATCAGGAGCCCGAGGAGCGAGGCGGCGCGAATGGGGCCGTACGAGAACGCGACGAACGAGTCGATGAAGTACTTCAGTTTTCGGCCCAGCGTCCACATCGACGTCCCATAGCGTTTCGCGCGCTCCTGGCGGTGGAATGGCACCACGGCCGGGTCGAAGCCGAGCCAGAGGACGAGGCCCATGAGATACGCGTTGCTCTCCTGAATCTGGAGCAGGAGGTCGCGCACGCGCCGGTCGATGACGAAGAAGTCGAAGCCCTGCTTCGGCATGGTCGGGATGGCGAACCGGCGGAAGAGGCGGTAGAAGACGTTCGCGAGAAGGACGTCGAGGGCAGGATCGTCGCGCCCGTCGCGCGCGGCGAGCACGACCTTCTTCCCGTCGCGCCAGTGCGCGAACATCGCGTCGAGCGTTTCGGGCGGGTCCTGCAGGTCGGCCGAAATCGTCGCGACGGCGTCACCCGAGGCGTGCGAGAGACCCGCGAGAAGCGCCGCGTTCGAGCCGAAGTTGCGCGAGAGCCTCACGATGCAAAGGCGCGGCTCGTCCTTCTGGAGGCGAGAGAGGACCGCGAAGGAGTCGTCCTTCGAGCCGTCGTCCACGCACACGAATTCGAACGTGTCGCCGGGGTGGCGCGCCGCGAGCGCCGCGAGACGCGCGAGGAGGTCCGGCAGGCTCGCCGCGTTGTGGTACACGGGGACGACGATCGAGAGGACGCTCATCGTCCCCTTATCGCCTCCTTGTCCGCGGCGCCAACGTCCCGAACGTGATGCGCCGGCACGCCCGCGACGATCGTCCAATCGGGCACGTCGTGCGTCACGACCGCGCCCGGGGCCACGATCGCGCCTTCGCCCACCGTGATTCCGGCCACCAGGTTCGCTCCCGTGCCGACGAGCGCCCAGCGCCGGATGCGCGGCCCCTTCACGGACCACGGCGCGAGGCCGAAGCGCGTGAGGTAGACGCCGTTGTCGTTCACCGTGAGAACGCCCGGGCCGATGAAGACGTCCTCCTCGATCTCCATGTTCCCCGTCAGGATCGCGCCGTCGATCACGCGCGTGCGCGCGCCGATCCTCGAGTCGTACATGAGGAGGACGCCGCGCCCGAGGACGACGTCGTCCGCCACGTCGCACCCTTCGCGGATCGAGGCGAGGTCTCCGATCATGACGCGCGCGCCGAGCCGCGAGCCCGCGTAGAGCACGGCGTTCGCGCCCACGATGGAGCCGGCCCCGAGGACGAGCGGGCCGGGCTCTTTCGGGACCTTCCGGGTCGTGTTGCCCGCCGTGAGGGGCGGGCGGCCGAGGACGGCGCCGTCGAGGATCCGGACGCCGTCGCCGACCACGACCCCGGGGTAGATCGTGACGTGATGGCCGAGAACGACGCCCGCGCCGAGGCGCGCCTCGGGGTCGATGGCGTTCTCTTGCGGAGTGAGCGTCCTGTCCATCTACCAGTACCGGTCCTTGTAGCGGCGATAGTAATCGAGCGTCCGCGCCAGGCCGTCCGCGAGGGAGGTGCGGGGGCTCCAGCCGAGGAGGCGCCGGATTTTCGAGATGTCCGAGACGAAGTCTCCGGGCTCCTGCGCCTTGCGTTCCGCCGAGAACGGGGCGAAGGACCATGTCGCGCCCACGAGCCACGCGAGCTCCTCGGCGAGCTCCCGGAAGGTCGTGGCTCGGTCGTCGCCCACGTTCAGAATCTCCCGCCGCGCGCCCTCGGAGGCCGCGGAAAGGAGGATCGCCTCGATGCAGTCGTCGACGTAGAGGAAGTCGCGCTTGATCGTTCCGTCGCCGAAGACCTGGAGCGGCTTGCCGTCGAGGGCGACGCGTACGAACCAGTTCACGACGCCATAACGCGAGTGTTTCATCTGGGCGCGCGGCCCGTAGATGTTCGTGAGCCGGAGGAGCACGGACGCGATCCCGTAGACCTCGTCGTACACCTCGATGATCTTCTCGGCCGTCAGGTTCGAGATCTCGTAGAGGCCCTTGGGATGCGTCGGCGCCGTCTCGCTGACGGGCAGGGAAACCGCGGGGCCGTACTGGCCGCGCGTGCCCGTGTAGACGACGCGCGCCTTGCGGTTGTGGTGTTTTAGCGCCTCCATGAGGACGGCGGTGCCCTTCACGTTGATGTCGATGTCGGGAAACGGGTCCGTGAGGCTCAGGATGTGGTCCACTTGGCCCGCGAGGTGGAAGACGAAGTCCTGTCCGTCGACGGCCTTCTTCATCGCTTCCGCGTCGCGGATGTCGCCACCCGAGACCCGAACGCGCGATTTCACGGGCTCGATATTGAAGAGGTTCGCGCCGTAGCCCGGCAGCATCGGGTCGCAGATGGAGACGTCGACGCCGAGGTCCACGAGCGCGATCGCGAGGTTGCTCCCGATGAACCCGAGGCCCCCCGTCACGAGCGCGCACGACCCCTCGAAGCGGGAGCGGAGAGAGGAGGGCAGGGGCGCAACGGGGGCCGGGAGGGGACTCATCCGCGGGCGTCTCCTTCCGGCTCGGCGAAGGCGCGCCGGATGCGGTGGAGGAGCGGGCCGAGCGCGCCCCCGCGCGGGCGCCGGGCGGCGAGCACGGTGTAGTCGTTCGGGAAAACGCGCAGCCTTTGGACGAGAATTTCCTCGAACCGGCCGAGGAGGCGCAGCACGTCGACGTCCCCGGGCCGCTCCTTCTGGAAGTTGTGCGCGATGTCTTCGAGGAGGAGCCCGAGGATCGTGCCGCCATAGTTGGCGCGGAACACGATCTCGAAGTGGCGCGTGACGGCGTCCAGAATCTCGTCCGAGCGCACGGCCTCGGACGGGTCGTGGATGTTCCAGTGCTCCACGGGGAAGCTGCGGTACGCCGTCTTCGGACTGAGAGTCCCGTCGTCCCTCAGCCGCTCGGGCATCGCGGCGAGGAGGTCGCGCACGACGGCGAGCCGGGCCTCTCCGAACTGGAACTGGCGCGGGCCGACGAACTCGTTCGTGAGAAAGAGGCCGCGCGGCTTCAGGGCGGCGGCCACACGGCCCAGCAGCCGGTCCAGGTTCTTCACGTGGTGGAGCGACATGTTCATGAGGACGACGTCGAAGGTCCCCTTCGGGAGGCGCGCGTCGTTCAGGTCGGCCCTCTCGAATGTGACGTTCGTGACGCCTTCGGCGACGCTGTTTCGGCGGGCCGTCTCGAGGGCGGCGGGAGACGCGTCCCGCGCGTCGATCGAGCCCACGAGGCCGAGCTTCGCGATCCAGATCTCGGTGCCCGCGGCCCCGCATCCGAGCGAGAGCCAGCGCGCGTCCTTCGGGATCCGGAGCCGCTCGATGAGCCCCACGAGCCAGTTCGTCGTGGGCGACCCCGTCTGCCTGCTCTGGACGATCTCCTCGAGGACGAGCGCCGAACCCAGCCAGCCCTGCACGGGGTTATTGACCCGTGATTCCGCCTTCTCACCCCACACGCGCGCGACGGTGTCGAGCTCGCTCATGGCGCCGTGAGCATAGCGTCAGAGGCGCCCGCGCCGGGCAGGAGGCGGGCCAGGAGACGGGGCCGCACGAGCAGAGAGCGCGCGCGCACCGAAAGCGGCGCGGGCCGGATGAGCGCGCTCGGCCGGTACGCGCCGGCGGACTCCGGAAACTCCCTGACGAGCCGGTATTGGAACGACGTCGGATCGAACCTCAGCACGACGAGACGGTCCCACTCGTGCAGGCCCGGACCGGGTCCGCCAGTGCAGGACAGGCCTGCGGCGACGGGCCTGCAATCGGACCCCCAGCCCGGCAGCGCGACGACGGTTCGCCCGGCGACGGACGGGTCGTCCCGGAGGAGAACCATCCACGCCGACGCGAGGTAGGGGACCCGCGTCGCCTGAAAGCCTCCCGGGTCCGGCACGAGGGAAAGGACGAGCGTCGCCTTCGGGTCGAGGGCGGGCGTGGCCTCGAGAATCGAGGCCAGCTCGGCGCGTTGCCGGCGCCACGTCGCGAGGTACGTGTCCTGCCGCTCGAGGCCTCCCGCGACGCCGAGGCCGACGAAGAGAGCCGGCAGGGCGAGCGCGAGGCGCGGGGCGCGAAGGCGGCGCGCGGCCGCCTCGGCGGCGAGGGCGATCAGCATCGAGGCGAAAAGGCGCGTGAGGAGCTGGGTTCGGAACCGGACCTCGGCGACCTGCACGCCCGAGAACGCGGCGTGTGTCGCGAGGATCAGGAGGACGAGGGCCGCTGCGACGCGCCGCTCCCGCAGCCGGTCCTCGTCGGGAACGGGGGAGCCGGTCGCGGCGCCGCCAGCCCTCGCGACGGCGACGAAGGCCGCGGCTCCGGCGAGCGCGCACGCGGCGGTCAGCCAGACCGGGAGAATCGCGGGAAGCCGCTCGATCCAGACCGGGGTCCGGAACGCCCAGCGCCACGGCATGAAGTCGTGTGCGAAGAGCGCGGCGAAGAGGCGTGCGCGGACGAGGGGAGGACGCGCCACGAGGGCCGCGGCCGCATACCCCGTCGGGTCCGTGAGGAAACGGATTAAAAGGATCCCGTACGGGACGAGCGCGAGGCTCCAGGCGGCGGATACCCGGAACCAGGCGCGGTCGGCGCGGCCGCGCGATGCGAGAAAGAAGAGCGGGGCGAGAGCGGCGGCCGGGGCCGCGCCGTCCGTCGTGAAGAGGCTCACGTTGACGAGGAGGACGGCGAGGACGAGCGGCGCGGGTCGGCCGGTGGCCTGGAAGCGCAGCGCCGCGGCGAGGGCGGCGACGAACGCGAGGGCCGACACGACGTAGCCGAGCGCGAGGCTGCTGTTCGTGAGGAGGTCGCCCGTGGCGGTGAGGGCGAGCGCCCCCGCGACGAGCGCGGCGCCCGCGGAGCCGCCGGCGCGCCGGACGAGCGCGCGGACCGCGAAACCCGTCGCGAGCCAGGCCGCGCCGAGGAAGGCCTGCAGGACGGCCGCCGGCGCGGGGGAGGCCCAGGCGGCGATGTACGGCGCCGCGAGCAGGCGGCGCGTCGGCGAGACGAGCGGCGCGAACAGGCCGCGCAGCGGCGCGCCCACGTGCTGCGAGACCCACATGAGGTGCGCCGCGTCGTCGTGGAAGAGGCCCCGGTCGAAGGCGAAGAGGCCCCAGACGAGAAGAGTCAGGAAGACGTAAAGGGCGGCGGCCCGCTTCACCCGATCGCGTCCAGCCGCCCCGCGATGCGGCGCGCCGCGTGGCCCCACGTCCATTTCGCGGTCATCTCGGCCGCCGCGCGGCGGCCCTTCTCGAGGGCCTCTTCGCGGTGCTCCGCGACGTGCCGGAAGAGGTGTTGGAGGTGCTCGGGGTCGGGATCGCTCCAGCAAAAGCCCTTGTAGTACGGCGCGCGGGCGTCGGCGGGCAGGAGGCCGCGGATGCGCAGCGGATAGGAGATGCCTTCGTGGACGAACTCCGTGTGCGCGCCCCAGTCGGTCGCGATGGAGGGCAGGCCGCATGCCATCGCCTCCATGAGCGGCATGTCCCAGCCCTCGCCGCGCCCCGCCGACACGTAGCAGTCCGCCGAACGGTAGAGGGCGCCGAGCTGGTGGTACGGAAACTCCTTGTTGTGGAGGAACGCGATGCGTCCGCCCGCCCGGGATAGACCGAGCGCCTCGATCTGCCGCCCGACGTTCGTCGGCTTGTTGACGTTGAGGACCTTGCAGACGAGAACGACGGGGTCCGTCCTCCGGAACGTCTGGTTGAAGACCTTCAGGATCATGTCCGCGCGTTTACGCTCGCCCCACTCGAAGCTCGCGAGGAAGACGAAGTCGCCCGCGGGATTCGGGAACGCCTTGACGGCCGGGTGGAAGTGGTCGACGTCGACGCCCAGCGGCATGACCCGGACAGGCACCTTGAGGCCGGACGCGACGAAGCCGTCCCGGTTGAAGGCCGACGGCACCCACACCTCGTCCATCTCGTTCCCGTTCTTCACCCACTCCGCGGGGAAGCCGTCCACCTCGAACATCGTGTAGCCGACGCGCGTCCTGCCCTTGTTGCGGAGGAACACGTCACCCTGGCCGTACACGACCGAAACCGGAGGGCGGCGGCCAGTCTCCCTCTTTGAGATCACGTTCAGGAGGTAGTCGCGAGCGTTCTCCGGCTCGCGCACGGGGAAGGGCGTGCCCGGCCCGTACACGTACGCATAGGCCGCGCGGACGCCTTCGGCGTCGAGCGCGCGGAGGATCTCGCGGCAGCTCATCGCGTAGCCGGTGGGGAAATTCAGGATCGACTGCCACGAAACGGAGCGCGTGTAGCGCGCGTCGAGAGCGCTCTTCCAGCGCGTCCGGAACGTCGCCTGGCTCTTCCTGAAGATCTTCTCGAAGAGGTCCGGGGCATCGCTCGTCGAGCCGTGCTCGCGGTGGAGGAGCGTCACGGCTCCGCAGCACACGGTGCGAAACCCCTTCTCCTTCGCGCGGAGGCAGAAGTCCGTGTCCTCGAAGTAGGAGACGTACTCCTCCGAGAGGCCGGACAGAACGTCGAGGAGCTCGCGCCTGAGGTACGCGCACGCGAAGACGATGCCCTCCACGTCGCGCGTCCGCGCGTACTGGTTCACGTCCGCCTCGAGCGCGCCGATCTGCTGCCCCCAGAACGTGTCGGGAAGGATGAACGTGCCCGCGTGGAGGAGGCGCCCGTCGGGCAGCACGAGCCGGCAGCCCACGACGCCGACGTCGGGCGCCGCATGCGCCGCGTCGCCGAGCGTGTCCAGCCACCCCGGCTGCAGGATCTCGACGTCGTTGTTCAAGAGGAGGACGTCGTTCCCGGGTTCCGCGGCGCGGATCCCCGTGTTGTTCCCGCGAACGTATCCGAGGTTCGAGGGATTCGTCAGGACGCGGATCCACGGAATCTCGCGCAGGCGCGCGGGCGTCTCGTCGGCCGACCCGTTGTCCACGACGAGGACGTCGACCTGGCCGAGGTCGGTGTGCGCCTTCAGCGTCTCGAGGCAGCGGCGTGTGAGTTCCCAGCGGTTCCAGCAGAGGATGACGATCGTCACCCGCCGACGCGTCACGCGCTCTCCCGGGGCGGCACGCGCTTCCAGAGAAGGTCCATCTCGGCGGCGATGTCCGCGCGGGTCACCTCGATCGTCTCGTGCCATTCCGTCAGGCGGAATGGCGACCCGTCCGCCCCGCCCTCGGCGGTGTCGCCGCGCGCGAGCGCGAGCGCCGCGTCTCGAGGCAGGACGGCGACGGCAGCCGCGAGCCTTTCGGAAAGCTCCCGCACGAGGGCGCGAAGCTCGAGGACTTCCCGTTCGAGCGGCGCGAGGCCGCCGTCCGCCTCTACCATTGGCGGCCGACGAGAGAGCGCAACCATTGGATGACGCGCCACGGCAGGGAAGTCTTGACGGCCGCGACGTATGACTCGGCCTCCTCGGTCCGGTTCTTGAGCGCGACCCGGTCGGACTCCAGCTCGGCGATCCGGTATTCGAGGAGCCGGACGTCCTCCTCGAGCCTCCTCACGGCCGCGAGCGCCATCTCCCTCTCGTGGCGGGCCTTCTCGAGCCGGGCCGAAACCCACTCGTCGTCGGGAACGCGAACGGACATCGAGGGAAGTATAGTTTCGAAGACTCATGGCGGTGTCCGTCGTCATCCCGGTTTACGAGAGCGCGAGGATCCTCCCCGCGCTCCTTGGACGCGTCACCGCCGTCCTCGACCGCCTCGGCGGAGCGTGGGAGGTCATCCTGGTCAACGACGGAAGCCGGGACGAAAGCTGGAAAGCGATCCAGACGGCGTGCGCGAGCCGCCCCGAGGTTCACGGGATCGACCTCATGTCGAACTTCGGGCAGCACAACGCGCTTCTCGCCGGGATCCGCGCCGCGCGCCACGACGTCGTCGTCACGATGGACGACGACCTCCAGAATCCGCCGGAGGAAATCCCGCGGCTCCTCGACGCGCTCACGGAGGGCGTCGACGTCGTCTACGGCACCCCCTCCGCCGCGCGCCACGGCCTCGTCCGGAACCTCGCGTCCTCTCTCACGAAGCTCGCGCTGCGGTCGGCGATGGGCGTGGAGATTGCCGGAAAGGTCAGCGCCTTCCGCGCCTTCCGCACGGCGCTGCGCGACGGCTTCGCGGACTACCGCAGCCAGTACGTTTCGATCGACGTCCTCCTCAGCTGGTCCACGCGCCGCTTCGCGAGCGTCGAGGTGCGGCACGAGGCCCGCGCGGAAGGGGAGACGACCTACACGTTTCGCAAGCTCGTGACGCACGCGCTGAACATGGTCACGGGCTTCAGCGTCCTCCCGCTCCAGATCTCGAGCGTGATCGGCTTCGCGCTCACGCTCTTCGGCATCGCCGTATTCGTTTACGTCCTCGGGCGCTACCTCGTCCTCGGGTACAGCGTTCCCGGGTTCCCGTTCCTCGCGTCGATCATCGCGATCTTCTCGGGCGCCCAGCTCTTCGCCCTCGGCATGATCGGCGAGTACCTCGCCCGCATCCACTTCCGGGTCATGGACCGCCCCGCCTACGTCGTGAGGAGACGGCTGGCGGGAGCAGCCCCGGCCGGCGCGCGTGCCGGCTCCTGACGCTCTCTGGCGGCCGGTGGACTGGGACGAGGCCGTCTTCGGCGTCCGGACGGCGCGCCTCGTCCCGACCGAACCGGACGCCGCGCAGCTCCGGACTGCGCTCGCGGAGATTCGCGCGTGGGACGGGCGCGTGGCGCACCTCCTCCTCGAGTCGGGCGCGGACGAGTCCGCGCGCGCGGCGGCGGACCTCGGATTCCGCTGCGTCGACGTCCGCGTGACGCTCCGCTGGGCGGCTGGGCCGGAGCCCGCCTCGATGGCGACGGGCGCGCTCCTCCGGCCTGCCCGCGACGCCGACCTCGGCGCCCTCGAGCGGATCGCCCGCGCGAGCTTCGGAGACTCCCGCTATTACCGCGACGGTTGCTACCCGGCGGAGCGCTGCGGCGACCTGTACGCGCGGTGGATCCGCGAGAGCTGCGCGGGCGCCGCCGATCTCGTCCTCGTCGCCGAGGCCGCCGGAAGCGCCGCGGGCTTCGTGACGTGTCACGCGCGGGCCGGCGGCGAAGCTGGTTCGATCGGACTCTTCGGCGTCGCGCTGGAAGCGCGCGGCGCCGGCCTCGCGTCGCGCCTTCTCGGCGGCGCCCAGGAGTGGTTCCGGGGCGTCCCGGTCGGCGCCGTGATCGTCGTGACGCAGGGCCGCAACGTCGCCGCTCAGCGCGCCTACCAGCGGCGCGGATTCCTCACGCACGCCGTCCAGCTCTGGTATCACCTGTGGCTGTGAGCACGCGCATCCCCTTCAACAGGCCCTGCCGGACGGGGCTCGAGGAGCGCTACATGGCCGAGGCCCTCGACGAGGGCCACATCTCGGGCGACGGCGCGTTCACGAAGAAGTGCCAGGCGGTCCTCCGGGATGCGCTCGGGGCGGCCGGCGTTCTCCTCACGACCTCCTGCACGCACGCGCTCGAGATGGCCGCCCTCCTACTCGACCTCGAGCCTGGCGACGAGGTCGTCGTCCCGTCGTTCACGTTCGTCTCGACGGCGAACGCGTTCGCCCTCTTCGGAGCGCGTCCCGTGTTCGTCGACGTGCGCGCGGACACGCTCAACCTCGACGAACGCCTCCTCGAAAAGGCCATCGGGCCCCGCACGCGCGCCGTCGTGCCCGTCCACTACGCGGGCGTCGGCTGCGAGATGGACGCGATTCTCGACGTCGCCCGCCGGCGCGGCCTGAGCGTCGTCGAGGACAACGCGCACGGCCTGTTCGGCGCGTATCGCGGCCGGCCCCTCGGCTCGTTCGGACGCCTCGCGACGCTGAGCTTCCACGAGACGAAGAACTTCAGCTGCGGCGAGGGCGGCGCGCTCGTCGTGAACGACCCCGCGCTCCTCCCGCGCGCGGAGATCCTCCGCGAGAAGGGGACGGACCGCAGCCGGTTCTTCCGAGGCGAGGTCGACAAGTACACGTGGGTCGATCTCGGGTCGAGCTACCTGCCGTCGGATCTCCTCGCGGCGTACCTTCTCGCGCAGCTCGAGGCGAAAGAGCGCGTGATCGCGGCGCGCCGCCGCGTCTTCGAGTTCTATGCGGGCGCGCTCGGCGCGTGGGCGGCGGAGCACGGCGTGCGTCTTCCCGTCGTGCCAGCCGAATGCGGGCAGTCCTTCCACATGTTCCACGTGCTCCTGCCGTCCCTGCGCGTCCGCGAGGCGCTCGTCGCGCACCTGCGCGCGGCCGGCATCCTCGCGGTCTTCCACTACCAGCCGCTCCACATCTCGCCGATGGGCCGGAAGTTCGGCGGGCGCCCTGGCGACTGCCCGGTCACCGAGGACGTGAGCGACCGGCTCCTGAGGCTGCCCTTCTACAACGACCTCTCGGACGCGGACCTCGACCGCGTCGTCTCCACGCTTCTCGCCTTCGACGGCTGGTGACGGCGTGGCGCCTCAGGCGCCGATCATGCGGAGACGCTCTTCGATGCGCGCCGCGGTCGCGTCCCAGGTCCAGCGCGCGGCGGCTTCGGCGGCCGCGGCGGCACCCCGGACGCGCGCATCCTCACGATGCGCGTGCACATGCCGGAGCGCCGCGACGAGCTCGTCGAAATCGGGCTCCGCCCACCGGAATCCCTCGTAGTAGGGACAGCGCGGGTCGGCGGGCACGAGCGTCTTCGGGGCGATCGGGAAGCCCACGCCCGCGTGGAAGAACTCGGTCTGGCCGCTCCACGCCGTGGCGATCGTGGGAAGGCCCGACGCCATGGCCTCGAGGATCGGCATTCCCCAGCCCTCGCCGCGCGTCGGCAGGACGAACGCGTCGGCGCTCCGGTAGAGGCTCCCGAGCTGCCGCGCCTTGACGTGGTGGTTGTAGAGAATGGCGACGGGAGGCCCCGACGCCGGGAGGCCCAGCTTCGCGATTTCCTCGGGGACGTCGAGGTGCCCGTCGAAGTTGTTCACCCGGAGGAGCAGCAGGACGTCGTCGCGTCCGGTGAACGCGGCCGCATACGCGCGGAGGAGAAGGCTCGGGGCCTTTCGTTCGCCCCACTCGAAGATCGAGAGGAACGTGAAACGCTCGCTCGCGCGGGCCGCCGGGAACTCGGGATGGAACCGCGCGGGGTCGAAGCCGAGGGGCACGACGTGGACGGGCCGCGTCACCCCGCACGCCTCGAAGCGTTCCTTCCCCCAGTGGCTCGGCACCCAGATCTCGTCCATGCGATTGCACGCCGCCACCCAGTGCTTCGGAATGCCGTCCACCTCGAGCATCGTGAAGCCGATCTTGTGGCCGGGATGCTGGGTGTAGAAGAGGTCGGCCTGCTCGTAGCTCACCTGTGGCGCGTCCGGGAAGGGCGGCCTGAGCGAGATCGGCCCGAGAACGGGGTCCGTGATCTGGCTGCGCCGCGGCCACGACGTCGCGCGGTACGACAGCGAGACGCCCCGCCGGACGAGCGCGAGCGCCATCTCCTCGGAGTGGATCGCGTAGCCGATGGGCAGGCCCCACCGCGACTGCCACGTGACGCGCAACGGGCCGGTCACGCGCGGGGAGTCCCGCTCTTTTCGGAGGGCTCGAGCCCGCCCTGCTTGTCGAGCCGTGCCTCGAGGGCGGCGACGCGCGCGCGCAGCGCGCGCTGCTCGACGAGGAGCACGTCGAGGACGTGGCTCGCCGCGTGCTGGTACTCGGACACCTGACCCCACTGCGGAAGTCCGTACCACCAGAATGCCTTCGTCAGCGTGCGCCGGAAGAGGTTGATCGCGGGGCCGAAGAACGCCCGCTTCGTCTCCAAAACCTCCGTGTGCTCGATGGCCGTGTCGAAGTGGATCGTGCGTAGGCTCGCGGCCAGCCGCGGGTCGCCGTGGTCGCCCTCGCGGAGCTGCCGGCCCACGGCCTCGATCGCGTGCGACGCGTCGTCGTCCTCGGTGCGGATCCAGTAGACGTTCATCGGCTCTCGAGGGTCAGGATCGAGCGGGGAGAAGGCCGTGTCAAGCGCGAGGGCCACCCCGTCTAAACTCGTGCCATGTCCGCCTCCCGCGCCAAAGCCCCCGGCATTCCCGTGTACGACACGGCCCGGCGGGGCTTCCTCTTCGTGGAGGAGGCGAAAGCCCTCTGGGCGTACCGCCATCTCGTGGCCGAGCTCGTCGGCCGCGACATCAAGGTCCGCTACAAGCGGTCCGTCCTGGGCGTTGCATGGAGCATGCTGAGCCCGCTCCTCTCGATGGTCGCCCTCACGATCGCGTTCTCGGCTCTCCTCAAGCAGCAGATCTCGAACTACCCGGCCTACTTCCTCGCGGGCTCCGTCTTCTGGAACTTCTTCTCGCAGGCGACGGCGCACGCGGCCTCCCTGACGGCCGACGCGTCCGAGATCTCGCGCCGGATCTACGTGCCGCGCTCGGTCTTCGTCGCGGCGGCCATCGGGGGCGCGCTCGTGAACCTCCTCTACACGCTCGTCCCCCTCTTCCTGATCATCGCGGCCACGGGGCACCCGATCCACGCCACGTGGCTCTTCCTCCCCGTCTCCATCTTCGTGGCCGTTCTCTTCACGGCGGGCGTCGGTCTCGTGATCTTCACGATGGCCTCGCGCTTCGTGGACGTGAAGGAGACGTACCTCGTCGTCCTCTCGACGTGGTTCTTCCTGACGCCCATCGTCTATACGCCGGCGATTCTCGCGCCGAAGTACCGACTCTTCATACGCCTGAATCCGCTCACGTACCTCGTCGAGATGTTCCGGGCGCCCATCTATGACGGCTGGCTCCCCGGCCGCAACACGCTCCTCTTCTCGCTCCTCGCGGGCGTCCTGTCGCTCGCGTTCGGCTGGCTCTTCTACGCCTGGAAGATCGAGGACTATGGCACCCGCCACTGACGCCGCCGCCGTCGCCGCCGCCCTGGCGACCGGACCCGCGGTGTTCCTCGACCACGTCACGCTGCGCTACCGCATCCCGCGCGAGGTCGTCGTCACTTTCAAGGAATACGCCCTGCGCAAGCTGCAGGGCCGCATGGAGCACAACACGCTCGTCGCCCTTCGTGACGTCAACATCACGGTCGCCCGGGGCGAGCGCGTGGGGGTCATCGGAGCGAACGGGGCGGGGAAGAGCAGCCTGTTCCGACTCATCGCGCGCGTGAGGAGGCCCACGGAAGGCCGGCTCGTCGTGCGCGGGCGCGTGGCGCCGCTCCTCGAGCTGGGGCTCGGGTTTCACGGCGACCTCACGGGCAGGGAGAACATCATCCTGCAGGGAACGCTTCTCGGCTTCTCGCGGCGCGAGATGTCGAATCGGACGCCGGCCATCGCCTCGTTCGCGGAACTGGAAGAGTTCCTCGACGCCCCCGTCCGGACCTACTCGACCGGCATGTCCGCGCGTCTCGCCTTCTCCGTCGCGACGGACGTCGACCCCGACATCCTCCTCGTGGACGAGGCGCTCGCGGTGGGCGACGAGCGCTTCCGCGCGAAGTGCCAAGACCGCATGGCCGCGCTGCGCGAGGACGGGCGGACGTTCCTCCTCGTCTCGCACAACCTCACGGACGTCGTCGAGTCCTGCCAGCGGGCCATCTGGATCGCCGAGGGCCGCGTCATGCAGGACGGCCCCGCCGCGGACGTCTGCGACGCCTACCACGCGTGGGCGCAGGGGGGCGCGCCGGCGTAAGCT
>DAIOUV010000042.1:0-28206 GCA_036759345.1 Acidobacteriota bacterium
ATCGCTAAGGATGGCAAGCTCATCTCGGCGGTCGTGTCGTTGAGTTCGGGCAAGAAGGGCTGGGACACCGCCGTGCTCAAGGCGGTGACGTCCGCGTGGCCCTTCGATCCGCTCCCCGCCGGTTTCCAGCCGCGGTCGGTCGAGGTGCATTTCCACGTGAGCGTCGTGCCTTAGGCCCGCGTCACACCACCGCGAACTCCTTCCCGACCGCGACGAACGCTTCGACCGCCTCGTCGAGGTCGGCCTCCGTGTGGATCGCGGAAATCTGGCAGCGCAGCCGGGCGTGCCCCTGCGGCACGACGGGAAAGCCGAAACCGGAGACATAGACGCCGCGTTGGAAGAGCGCGTCCGACATCGCGAGGGCCTTCGCGGTGTCGCCCACGATCACGGGGACGATGGGATGGATCCCGTCGGGAATCCGGAAGCCCGCGGCCTTCATGCGCGTGCGGAACGTGAGCGCGTTCTTCTGGACGCGGTGGGCGGGTGACGGATCCTCCATGAGCATCCGGAATGCCTCGAGCGAACCCGCCGCGACCGCCGGAGGAAGAGCGTTCGAGAAGAGCGACGTGCGCGAGCGTTGGCGGAGAAGATCCACGACGGGCGCTGGACCGGTCGTGAATCCGCCCGCGGCCGAGCCCATCGCCTTCCCGAGAGTCGAGGTGAAAAGAGAGACGCGCCTCATGACGCCCAGTTCCTCCGCGGAACCGCGGCCGGTCTTTCCGAGAACACCCGTCGCGTGGGAATCGTCCACGACGAACGCCGTGTCGTACTTCTCGCAGAGATCCGCGAACGCGCGGAGCGGCCCGATCTCGCCTTCCATCGAAAAGACGCCGTCCGTGATGAAGAGGCGGCGCCTCAGGGGAGTCGCTTCCTGGAGAGCCTTCTCGAGGGCCGCAAGGTCGCCGTGCGGCGTCACGAAACGCTTCGCCTTGCACAGGCGCACGCCGTCGATGATCGAGGCGTGGTTGAGGGCGTCGGTGAGGAGCCCATCTTCCTCCGCGAGAAGCGGCGCGAAGAGCCCCTCGTTCGCGTTCCAGCACGACATGTAGAGGATCGTGTCCTCGGTGCCGAAGAACTTCGAAATCGTCGCTTCGAGCTCCTTGTGAAGAGCCTGCGTCCCGCAGATGAAGCGCACCGAGCCGAGGCCGTTGCCCCAGCGGTGAAGCGCCTTTGTCGCCGCCTCCACGATGCGCGGATGGTTCGCGAAGCCGAGGTAGTTGTTCGAGGTGAGCATGAGGACGTCGCGGCCGTCGACCCGCACGCGCGCTCCGGTGGGTCCCTCGAGCACGCGCTCTTTCTTCCAGGTCTTCGCTTCCTTCAACGCGGCGATTTCCGCGCGACAGAACTCGGTGAGGCTGGTGCTCATGCGGGAGAGGGTAACCCGAAAAGACGAGCGGCGGGCCATTGTGCCCGCCGCTCCCGCCGCGAGGACTCGAAGAACCAGTGAGCCTATTTCTTCCGGATCTCGCTGGCGACGAACTGCGTTGCGAAGAGGCTTCCGCCCATGCCCGACGTGATCAGGAACGCGCCTTTCACGTGGACGGGCGTCCCCACCGCGATGCCGGAGTCGAGCTTCGTCAGCCCGTTCACGACGACGTCGCGCGAGGAGATCTTCCAGTGTCCCAGCGGCGCGCCGCCCGCCGTCGCCACCGGGGGAATCGACTCGACGGTGCCGTCGAATTCCGTGGCGCGGTCGCCCGGGCCCGGCGGGACGATGATGGTGGTCTTGACGATCGAGAGCGCGACGAGATACGACGGCGCGAGAGATCCGGGCGGCGGGTTCTGGACACGCGCGAGAACGTCGACGGTGTCGCCCACTTTCGGGTCGCCCACGATCTTCGTGTCGGCGTTGACGGTCACGCCGCGGCCCGCGATCGTCCACGTCGTCGCGGAAATCGTCTGCACCGGGCCGCGGAATGCGATCAGCTCGGGCGGTGCGACCGTTCCGTAGGCCTCGACGCTCGTCGCGAGAAGACCGCCGGCGGAATTCACGACGGAGACCGTCGCGAACATGCCCGCCGAGAGGTCGCCGATCTCCTTGACGGCGCCGCTCGGACCGCCTCCGGACCATTTCGTGCTCGCGTTCGTGGAGACGGTGTGGAAGAGCAGCGTGAACTTACCGCCCGCGACGTTCACCGACTGGATCGTGCCCGAGAGCTCGCCCGCGCGCGTCTGAAACACGACCACGTTCGTCGCCGCGAGGGGCGGCGGCGGAACCACGGCCGGGATCGCATCCGGCACCGTCACCTGCGCGACAACGCGGGCGCCGACGAGAATGCCGGACCACGGGAGAGGGTTGGCGAAGCGATCGTCACCGCCCGTGATCGTGGCATTCGTGACGTCGATCTGAATTCCGCCTTCGATGAGGTCGAGGATCGGACTGGTGACTTTCGAAACCGTTCCCTCGACGGTGGACGGTCTCGCGGGCGACGGCACCGGCAAGCCGTCCGCCGCCGCTGCGAAAGGCGCCAGGCCGAAAAGAAGGAGAGCCACGACGAGAGCGGAGGAGGTCTTGAGAGGAGGAAGAGAACGTCGAGGGATGCGCGCAAGAGGGGATCGAGTCGTCATCGTGGCTCTCCTTCCAACGGAAAGGAGTGTCCGCGCGGGGACTCATCCCACGACGACGCGTCCCGACCCCGGTCGTTCGATCTACCGGCGCGCCTTCGCCTTCTTCTTCGCGGGCTTCTTCTTCGCGAGCTTCTTCTTCGCGAGCTTCTTCTTCGCGGCCTTTTTCGGCGCGGGCTTTTTCTTTGCGGCCTTCTTCTTCTTCTTCTTCTTCTTCCCGGCACCGCTCTTCGGTCCGCCGATGCGCGCCTGCTCCCGCTTCTTGCGCGCGTGGAGTTTCTGCTTCACGAGGTCGTCCACCTGCGACATCTGGACCCAGTCCTCGTCGGGATGCAGCTCGGACGCCTGGAATACGATGATCCGGTAGCCGTCGGGATCGAGAATCTCCGCCGAGCGGCCCGTGAATTCGTCCGCGGGGGCCCGGGTCACCGTAACGCCGCGTTCCTTGAGCTTCGCAATCGTCTCGTCGAGCGACCACGTGGAGAAAACGGCGGCCACCTGGTTGCGCGCGGGCACCTCGCCCGAACGCAGCGGGACGAGCTTCAGGAGCAGCGGGCCCAGCGCGAACTCGACCCAGTCGTTCTCGAAGCCGCCGCCTTCGGGGAGACCGAGAGTCTCGCCGTAAAAACGGCGGGAGCGCGGAAAGTCACTTGCGGAAACATGAATCCGCCTGAGGGCAAGGAACATCGTCAAACCTCCGAAACCGTCTCCCGGAAGGGCGGGGGTCTCGAAAAGGTTCCTCGGAACCTGGCGAGTCCGTCCGCGTTCCTCCGTCCCGGGGGGAGCCGGCCAGAACTGATCCCGGAAGTTGGATTCTAGGAGGAAGTGGTTGAGTTTTCAATCACTTTCGTCGCCATGACCCGTCTCGCCGCAGGGTTCGACCCAGGTGGTTCCCGAGGGGCCGAATTCCCGTTTCCAGATTGGAACGCGGGCTTTTATGGCCTCGATTCCGGCGCGACAGGCCGCGAACGCCTCGGACCGGTGGGGGGCGGCCGCGGCGACGGCGACGGCGACTTCGCCGACACTGAGGGCTCCAACCCTATGGCGGAAAATGACTTGGGCCTCGGGGTGTGCCCGGGCGAGCTCCTCGGCAATGCGGGCCATTTCGCTTTCGGCCATGGGGCCGTAGGCCTCGTACTCGAGCCGGTCCACGCGGCGGCCGTCGTTGTGGTCCCTCACGACGCCCACGAACAGGGCCAATCCCCCGTCGCCATCCCGCCGCACGGCGTCGAGAAGGGACCCGGGGTCGACGGGGCCGTCCGAGAGGAAGGACATCGAAACATGATAAGACCCCTGCTCGAGAGAGAACGACAAAGTCGACGATGACGACCCGCCGCCGTAGGGTGCTGGCCATCTCCGCGCTCAAGGGCGGCGTGGGGAAAACGACGACCGCCGTGAATCTCGCGGCCGCGGCCGCCCGCGCGGGACGCCGGACGCTTCTCGTCGACGCCGACCCGCAGGGAAGCGTCGGGACCTCGCTGGGCCTTCCGCCCGAGGCGCGCGGACTCGCGGCCTGGCTCGCGAAGGACGCCGCGTTCGACGCGTCGGTCGTGCGCGCGGCGCGGGAAAGTCTCGACGTCCTGCCGGCCGGAGAACGGCTTCTCGACGTCGAGGATCTGTTTCGCGAAAAGGGCCGTGAGAAGCGGCGGACGCGCCTCGCGAAGCGCTTCGAGGCGCTCGACGACGAGGGCTACGAGGTGGTCATCCTCGACTGTCCGCCGGCCGCCTCGCTCCTGCTCGAGAACATCTACCACCTCGCGGACGAGCTCATCCTTCCGGCGAAGCTCGACTTCCTCTCGCTTCCGGCGCTCGAGAAGACGCGCCTCTTCGCGAAAGAAGCAAACGCGCATCGCGAGAAGCCGATTCACATCGACGGCGTTCTGCCGACGTTCTACGACCTCAGGACGGCCGTCTCCACCGAGCTCCTCGAAACGCTGCGCGAGCGCTTCACGAAGATCCTCTCGCCCATTCGGATCAACGTGGCGCTGGCGGAAGCCCCGTCGGTTGGCAAGACGATTTTCGAGTTCGACGGGTCGTCGCGAGGTGCCGTCGACTACGCGCTGCTCGCCGAGGACCTCAGGCTCGTCTAGCCGCCAGCGACCGGCGGCAGGAGCGCGACGGTGTCGCCGGGCGCGATGGAATCCGTTTCCTTCGCCCAGGTCTCGTTGATCGCGAGCTTCGCGCGCGTCCCAAACCGCGCGAGAACGGGATGCGCGGCCTCGAGGGCGTGCCGAAGACTCGTCACCGTGGCCGGCTCGCTCACCTCGACGGCGATCGTGCGCCCGACGGCGTCCCTCAGCGACGCGAAGAGCAGGACCTCGACTTTCACGCGAGCCTCACTTTGATCTCCACTTTGCGATCTTACAAGGGGGCTGCCGCCCATAGAATCGCCGGCCGGAGGACACATGCCGGAAGGACGTCTCTCGGGTAAGACGGCGCTCGTGACGGGCGCGGGCAGGGGAATCGGCCGGGCGATCGCCATCAGGCTCGCGGCCGAGGGCGCGCACGTGGCGGTCGGCGCGCGCCGGGAGAGCGACGGGGCGGCCGTCGTGGCCGAGATCGCGAGCGCCGGCGGCTCGGCGCAGACGGTTCTCCTCGACGTCGTGGACGCGGCGTCCGTCGCGACCGGCGTCGAGCGGGCGGCGCGGCCCGACCGCCGCCTCGACATCCTCGTGAACAACGCGGGGATCGGCAGCCCTTCGCCCTTCGACGGAGACGTCCGCTCGGACGAGGCCTGGGCGCAGATCCTGGACGTGAATCTCACCGGGACCTGGCGCGTCTGCCGCGCGGCCCGGCCCTTTCTGCCCGACGGCGCGCGCATCGTGAACATCTCGTCGGTGACGGGCCGATTCGGAGTGGCGACGATGGCCGCCTACTGCGCGTCCAAGCACGGGATCATCGGACTCACGCGTTCTCTCGCGCTCGAGCTCGCGCCCCGGAAGATCACCGTGAACGCGGTGTGCCCGGGCTGGGTGGACACGGACACGGGGCGCTCGGGGATCGTGCGCATGGGGAAGGCCTTGCAGAAGAGCGTCGAGGAGGCCTTCGCGCTCGCGGAGAAGATGGCGCCTCTCGGCGAGGTGCTTTCCCCTCCCGAAGTCGCGGGCCTCGTCGCCTATCTCGCGTCACCCGAGGCGCGGAACATGACGGGCCAGGCCCTCGTGCTCGATGGCGGGCAGGTGATGCCTTGACGCGGCGATCCGGCAAGCGCGCGGTCCGGCGGGTGCGTGCCTGAGAACAGCGCGGTCTTCCTGGACGCGGGAGACACGCTTCTCGCCGCGGACCCGCCGATCGACCACGTCTATCGCGCCGCATTCGCGCGGCACGGTGTGGAGGCGACGGCCGACGACGTGCACGGCGCCGTGCACGCGACCTGGCAGGAGGTGGACGCGGCTCGCGCGCGCGGAGAGGAGCGCTGGAAGGGGCCGGGCGGAGAGGCGGGATTCTGGCGACGGTTCGTCGCGGCCGTGTTCGCGCGGGTGGGCGGCGGCGAAATGCCGGAGCCGCTTCTCGCGCACCTCATCGCGCACTTCCGTGAAGAGCTTCACTGGGCTCTCTACCCGGAGGTCCCCGAGGTTCTGGCCGCCCTGCGCGCGAGGCGGGTCAAGCTGGTCGTGGTGTCGAACTGGGACTCCAGCCTGCCGTCGCTCCTCTCGCGCCTCGGAGTCCTGGATTCGTTCGACGACGTCATCGTGTCGGCCGTCGTGGGTGTGAGCAAGCCGGACCGCGGGATCTTCGACGAGGCCGTTCGGCGCGCGGGCGTGGCGCCCGGAGCCGCGCTGCACGTCGGAGACTCGCTCACGGACGACTATCACGGGGCCCGCGCGGCGGGCCTCCGCGCTCTCCTCGTCGACCGCGGAGGCCGTCACCCTCCCGAGGTCGAGTCCATCGCGTCCCTGGCCGAGCTGCCCGCGAGGTTCGACGGACACCTCACGGCTTAGACTCCCCGGAACATGTCGTCGCTTTTCCGGCGCAAGCCGCTCGATGCCCTGATCGCCGAAGGCGGCGACGAAGCCCACGGTCTCAAGAAGACTCTCAACTGGGTCGACCTGATGGCGCTCGGCATCGGCGCGATCATCGGAGCCGGCATCTTTGCCACTCTCGGCAGCGCGACGTCCGGCGGCACGGGCGCCCCGCCCGCAGGGCCCGGCGTCACCGTTTCGATCCTCCTCACGGCCGTGGCCTGCGGCTTCTGCGCGCTGTGCTACGCGGAGTTCGCGAGCCTCGTGCCGGTCGCGGGCTCGGCCTACACGTACAGCTACGCGACGCTGGGCGAGCTCGTGGCGTGGATCATCGGGTGGGACCTCATCATCGAGTACGCCGTCGGAAATATCGCCGTCGCGATCTCGTGGGCCGCGTACTTCCGTCAGCTCATGGTCGGCTTCGGGGTGCAGATCCCCGCGTGGATGGCGACGGACTACCGCTCGACGGTCCTCGCGGCCCGGTCTGTCGCCGAGTCCGGCCTGGCAAGCCTCGGCCCCGAATACGCGCTCGCCTACGAGGCGCACCTGCACCATCCCGTCCTCGCGGGGATCCCGATCGTCTGCAATCTCCTCGCGGTCGTCATCACGGCGGCGATCACGTGGATCCTCGTCATCGGCGTCAAGGAGTCGGCGCGTTTCAACAACGTGATCGTCGTCCTGAAGCTCCTGACGCTGCTGTTCTTCATCGTCGTGGGCGCGATGTGGGTGAAGCCCTCGAACTGGCAGCCGTTCTTCCCCGGCGGCCTTCATGGCGTCTGGACGGGAGCCTCCCTCATCTTCTTCGCGTACATCGGCTTCGACGCGATCTCGACCGCCGCCGAGGAATGCGAGAACCCCGGCCGCGACATGCCGCGCGGAATCCTCGGCTCGCTCGCGATCTGCACGGTTCTCTACCTCGCGGCGGCCCTCGTGCTCACGGGGATGATCCCGTACGCGAAGCTGGAAGGCGTTGCCGACCCGCTCGCGGCCGCGCTCACGTACGTGAACCAGGGGTGGGCCGCGGGCATCCTCGCGTTCGGCGCCGTCGTCGCGATGACGTCGGTCCTCCTCGTCTTCCAGCTCGGACAGCCGCGCATCCTCATGGCGATGTCGCGCGATGGGCTCCTGGGTCCGTGGTTCGGGAAGATCCACCCGAAGTACCGGACGCCGTACGTGACGACGATCCTGACGGGAATCTTCGTGGCGTTCTTCGCGGCCGTCGCGAACATCGACGAAGTCGTCCAGCTCACGAACATCGGCACGCTCTTCGCGTTCGTGCTCGTGTGCATCGGGATCCTCATCCTGCGCGTCCGCGAGCCCGATCGGCCGCGGAAATTCCGCGTCCCGTTCTCGCCGGTGACGCCCGTTCTCGGGATCGTGATGTGCCTCGTCCTGATGGGGGGCCTGCCGGCCGTCACGTGGATCCGTTTCGGGATCTGGCTCGCGGTCGGCCTCGTCGTGTACTTCCTCTATGGTGCGCGCCGGAGCCGGCTCGCGTGCTGAAGAACCTCGCCGGCCTGTGGCGCCATCGCGCGCTTTTCTACGTTCTCGTGGCCCGCGAGCTGAAGGCCCGTTACCGCGGCAGCGTCCTCGGGTTCTTCTGGTCGCTCCTGAATCCACTCCTCATGCTCGCCGTCTATGCGCTCGTGTTCGCGGTCATTTTCCAGGGCCGCGGCGCGTCGACGTCTCCCTACGCGCTTTTCCTCTTCTCGGGACTCCTCCCGTGGAACTGGCTCTCGTCGGCCCTCACGGACGCGGCCTCGTCCCTCACGACTCACGGGGCGCTCCTCCGGAAGATCCTCTTCCCGGCCGAGGTGCTGCCCCTCGTGGCGGTCGTCGCGCAGGGCATCCACTTCGTTTTCGCCGTGCCCGTCCTCCTCGCGGGTCTCGTCCTCGGCTCCCTCGGCGTCTTCGGCACGAGGGTCCCGATCGGCTGGCCGCTCGTGCAGGCGGTGCCGCTCCTCGTTCTCGAGGGCGTGTTCCTCTCTGGAGTCGGCCTCTTCCTCGCCTCGCTCACGGTCCACTTCCGCGACGTGAAGGATCTCCTCGCGACGGCGCTGTCTCTCTGGTTCTTCGCGACGCCCGTCCTCTACGCGCTCTCCGAGGTCAAGCAGGAGCGCGTGCGCGCGCTTCTCGTCCTCAACCCGGCGGCGCCCCTCTTCGATGCCTGGCGCGATGCGCTCTTCTACAGCCGCTGGATCGAGCCGTCTCGCTGGGGCGTCCTCCTCGCCATCGCGGGCGTCGCCTTCCTCACCGGCTACGCGCTCTTCGACCGGCTGCGCGATTCGTATCCGGAGGCCGTTTGACGCCCGCCGTGACCGCCGCCCGCCTCTCGAAGGCGTATCGCAAGTGGGGACGCACGCGCGCGTTCGGCACGCTGAAGTCGGCGCTCCTCGGGCGCTCGCTCGGGGCGGCGCTCGCTCCGTCCGAGGTGGTGGTTGCCCTCTCGGACGTTTCGTTCACGGTGGCGCGGGGCGAGACGTTCGGCGTCGTCGGGCCGAACGGCAGCGGCAAGTCGACGCTCCTGAAGCTCGTCGCCGGCCTCTTCAAACCGACGTCCGGGCAGCTCACGGTGGACGGCAAGGTCTCGGCCCTCATCGAGCTCGGCGCCGGCTTCCACCCGGAGATCTCGGGGCGCGAGAACGTCGTCATCAACGGCGTCATGCTCGGGCTCACGCGCAAGGAGATCGAACGAAAGCTCCCGGAGATCGTGGCGTTCTCGGGTCTCGAGGACTTCATCGACGAGCCGGTGAAGACATACTCGTCGGGCATGTACGTGCGCCTCGGCTTCGCGGTGGCCGTGCACGTCGACCCGGATATTCTCGTCGTGGACGAGGTGCTCGCCGTGGGCGACGAGGCGTTCGCGCACCGCTGCCTCGACACGATCGCGGAGTTCTCGCGGCGCGGAAAGACGATCTTCTTCGTGTCGCACTCGCTCGTCCTCGTGGAGGAACTGTGCGATCGCGTCCTCTATCTCGAGCACGGCCGCGTGAAGGGCCTCGGCGACCCGCGAGAGATGCTGGCGGCCTACCGCCTCGATGTCGCGGCGGGGGAGGGCGCGCGACTCGCGATGGAGCATCGGAAGGACCAGGAGATTCTGCGCGCCCCCGCCCATTCACCCATCGAAGAAAACCCACCGTTACCCGACGCTTCTCGAAAGCAGGATGCGGAACCGCCGCCGGAACAATCTCTGGAGCAGAGAACTCCTCTCCGCCGCTGGGGAAACCGGGACGTTTCGATCACGGGCTGCCGCCTTCTCGATGCGTCCGGCGTCGAGCGCTATGCGTTCCGGTCGGGTGAGTCCGTGACGATCGAGATCGCCGTGGCGCCGCGGGTTCCGACCACAGATTTCGTTTTCGGTATCGGCATCTTCACGCCCGACGAGGTCTGCGTGCACGGCACGAACACGGAAATCGACGGCTTCCTGCCGAAGAGTCTCGACGGGCCCGGCACCGTGCGCGTGACACTGCCCCGTCTCGACCTCGGGACGGGAACGTATCTCGTGGACGTGGCCGTTCATTCGCAGCGCGAGACGCCCTACGACTACTGGCGCGGCGCGTGCCGCTTCCAGGTGGACTCGGAGGACCAGGGCGCGGGCCTTTACCGCCCCGAGCGCCGCTGGACGTTCTCGGGCGGCGTCTCGGTCGGTGCGCGGTGAAACGGCGCGAGCGCGTCGACCGGACGCTGTTCGGCCTTCTCCTCCTCGCGGTTCTCCTGCTCGTCTTCGAGCCCGGAACGGTCCCGCTCTTCGAGCCGGACGAGGGCCGCTACGCAGAGATTCCCCGCGAGATGCTCGCGGCGCGGGACTTCCTCACCCCGCGCCTGAACGGCGTTCTCTACTTCGAGAAACCGCCGCTCTACTACTGGAGCGTCGCAGCCTCGATCGCGATCCTCGGCCCGACCGAGATGGCCGTGCGCCTGCCCGGAAAGCTCGCCGCGGTCGCGATGGTCCTCCTCGCGGTCGCCTTCGCGCGGCGGCGGTGGGGAACGCGGACGGGTCTCCTCGCGGGCCTCATTCTCGCGACCTCGATCCTGCTCGTGGCTCTGGCGCGGATCGCTCTCATCGACCCGATGCTTTCGGCCGCGCTCGCGGCCGCGACGTTCGCCTTCGTGTCCTTCGCGGAGGGGGATGCCGCGGGGGATGCGCGGCGCTCGCGCCGCGCGCTCTACGCCTTCCACGCCGCGTGCGCGGCGGCGATTCTCCTGAAGGGGCTCGTCGGCGTCGTGCTTCCCGGCGGTGCGATCGTCATCTGGACGCTCGTCACGGGTCGCTGGCGCACGCTCCAACGCGTGTTCTCGCCCGGGCCGCTCCTCTTGTTTCTCGCGGTGGCCGTCCCGTGGCACGTCGCGATGGCGCTCCGCCATCCCGACTTTCTTCAGTTCTATTTCGTGCATGAGCACTTCCAGCGCTTCGCGACCACGGAGCACCGCCGGACGGGGCCGGCCGTCTATTTCATTCCGGTTCTCGTCGCCGGCTTCCTGCCCTGGACGGCGTTTTTCGGGCGTTTTCGGGAGTCCTGGCCGGGCTTCACGCGCGGTGCGTGGCGGGCCCGTTCCACCGAAGCCTTCCTCTGGATATGGGCCTTGCTCGTCTTCGCCTTCTTTTCGGCGTCGAAGTCGAAGCTCATTCCGTACGTTCTTCCGATCTGGCCCGCGCTCTCGGTGCTCCTCGCGCTCGGCATCGAGCGCGCCCGCGCGCGTGGCGCGGAGTTCCGGGGAGACCGTCGCCTCACGGCCGTGTTTTTCGGGCTGCTGTTCGCCGCGGCGGCGGCCTACGGCTGGGGTGCCGGCTTTTTCGAGCGCTTCGGGAGCGGAAGAAGCGGCCTCCTCGCGCTCGGCGCGCTTCTCGGAGGATTCGTCGTCAACGTGTCGCCGCGGCTCTTCGGCCTCCGGCGCGAGGGAGACCCCGTTCCATGGGTGGCCGCTCCCTGGCTCGCGTTCGTCGCGGGCCTCCTCGTCGTGCTGCCCGGTGCCGCGCGCGCGGTCACCCCGTGGCCGGTCACGTCACGCGCGCTCGAGATTCTGGAAGCGGACGACCTTCTCCTGCAGAAGGGGCACTACCTCGAGGTGCTTCCTTTCTACGCGAAGCGTCTCACGCCCATCTCCTCGCTCTCTTGGAGCGAGCTCGACTTCGGGCGCTCGCACGCAGGAAGCGAGGCACTCTTTCCGACGGACGAGGAGTTCGCGGCGAGATGGAACGGGGACCGGCGGATGCTCGTGGTGGTGCACCGCGACTACCTCGGAGCGTTCGGTCGGCCCCCTCTTTCGTCCACTCCGGCGGAGATCGTCGCCCAGGAGGCCAGCGGCAAGCACGTTCTCCTCTCGAATCGGCGAACGGTATCGAAATCCAATACCTTGGATTGAGAGAGCGAGACGGTCCACCGTTCCCGATTTTTTCCCTTTGACTACAGTGTCTTACCTTACTGTAGGCTTTCGTTACTTGCAGGCAGGGTGTTTGTACCTGATTTTGTGGGACTGGTCACAGGCTCTGGTTAAGACGTATTAACGAGTGCGTCAGAACGAGAAAAAAAGAAATCGAGAAATCAGCGACCACGACATGAGAACAAAACCAAGCGCGAAAGGAGTTGCTTCCGTTTCCTTCCGTCCGACGTTGAACTCTTACGTTGAGACCACCACATCTCTTTTTCTTTCATTTCAGGAGGTAGATTGAACATGAAATTTCGTTGGCTGAGCACGTTCCTCGTGCTCACGCTCGCCGTCCTCGGTCTGACGGCGAACGTGGCCTATTCCCAGACCACGGGTGACATCGAGGGCACGGTTTCGGATACGAACGGCTCGTCCCTCCCGGGCGCCTCGGTCGAGATCAAGTCGCCCGCGCTCCAGGGCACGCGCATGGCCGTCACGGACGCCGCCGGGCGCTTCCGCTTCCCGGTGCTTCCGTCCGGCTCCTACACCCTCACGGCGGCCCTCTCCGGCTTCACGAAGGTCGAGAAGACGAACATCCGCGTCACGCTCGGCGCGACGGCGACGCTCCCGATCACGCTGTCGGTCTCCGTCAAGGAAGAGATCGTCGTCACGGCTGAGGCGCCCGTCGTTGACACGGCGCATGGCATCATCGGGGCGACGACGTCCGCCGAAACCATCCAGAGGCTCCCGCTCGCGCGCAACTTCACGGCCATCGCACAGACGGTCGCCGGCACCGGCACGTCGGTGGGCGGCGGCCTGACCGTCTACGGAGCCACCGGCCTGGAGAACCAGTACGTCATCGACGGCGTGAACACCACGGGCGTCAAGATCGGCGACGTGGGGAAGACCATGAACCAGGAGTTCATCCAGGAGATCGAGATCAAGACCGGCGGCTATGAGGCCGAGTACAGCAAAGCCCTGGGTGGCATCGTCAACGTCGTCACGAAGTCGGGGGGCAACGAGTTCCACGGCGACCTCTTCGGCTACTCCACCACCTCGAACCTCGCCACCTCCGACAAGCGCACAACGGACCGGGCGGCGGTCGGGCAGGGCGCGGTCAATCCTGCCTCGGTCCTCGACGGGGGCGCGGACGTCGGCGGCTACTTCCTGAAGGATCGGATCTGGTTCTTCGGCGCTTACGACCGCACGAACCAGGATCAGAAGAACAACATCACGACCTCCCGGAGCCTTGCCAACGGCATCACCACCCAGCAACAGACCGATACGACGCGGACCGACCTCTTTTCGGGCAAGCTGACGTTTCGGCTCGGCGATTCGAACACCCTCACGGCGTCGGTATTCGGCGATCCGGGCACGTTTGAAGGCAACCTCCCGTTTGCGGTCGGCATCATCGGCCCTCCTTCGACGCAGAACGGCACGGAGAAGAGGGGCGGCACGGATATTTCCGCCAAGTACGACGGAATCTTCGGCACGATGTTCCTCATCCAGGCCCAGTACGGGTACCACACGCAGCAGACCTGGGACACCCCCCTCGACACGTCCCTGTCCATCCGGAACCGGCAAAATGGAATTTCCAATTACTCGGGGGGGATGTATTACTACACGCAGGAGAAGTACCGGCGCGACGACTACAAGCTCTCGGCCTCCGGCTTCTTCGGCTCGCACGACGTGAAGGTGGGTCTCGAGTACGAGACCCTGCCCTCGACGTTCACCGAGTTCAATGGTGGTGCGGACCGGAAGACGAACTTCCTGAGCGCGAGCGGGGCCTACCAATACTCAGGCGACCGCTATTACGCTCAGGTTCCGCTCAACTGCCTCGCGAACACCAAGGGCCAGACGGGCAACCTCGGGCAGCCGGGGGCGAACAACCCGCTGGTGCCGAACATCCAGTCGTGCCTGGGCTACTCAATCGCCTTGAACGGAGTCCAGAACAATCCCTCCACCCAGAATACCGGGTTCTTCGCGCAGGACTCGTGGAAAGTCCTGCATAACCTGACGGTCAATGCCGGACTCCGCTACGACAACCAGAACCTGAAGGACGCCGAGGGCAACGACCTCATCAAGCTGACGAACGAGTGGTCGCCGCGCATCGGCGTCGTGTGGGATGCGGCGAACAACGGCAAGTCGAAGGTCTACGGGAGCTACGGCCGGTACTACACGGTCATCCCGCAGGACGTCCAGACCCGTGCGCTGGGTAACGAGTACGCGACGTTCTCCTACAACTACTCGCAGAGCAAGCGCGACCCGGTGAGCGACCCGAACCTGGCTTCGTACGCCTACATCCAGGGAGGCGAGCTGTCCATGTCTGGGCTCAAGGGCTCTTATCTGGACGAGCTCGTCTTGGGCGTGGAGTACGAGGTCTTCAAGAACTGGTCCATAGGCGTCAAGGGGATCTATAAGGGGCTGGGGCGCGCGATCGACGACCGCTGCGACCTGCAGGACCCGCGCGTGAACCTGTCGAGCTACGTCCCGGCCGGCGCGCTCACGACCTGCGCCCTCACGAACCTGGGCGCCAGCGGCACCGGGGTGGACTTCTTCCCCGACCCGACCAACCCGGCCTGCGTGGCGGCCGACGGCACGCTGACGGGAAACTGCCAGTCGATGCACGCCAGCCGCATCTACCGCGGCGTCGAGTTGGATCTCAACCACCGGTTCTCCGACCAGTTCTACGTCCTGGCCAGCTATGTCTACTCCAAGCTGGTGGGGAACTTCGACGGCAACGAGCAGCAGAACAACGGCCAGCAGGACCCGAACATCAACGCGAACTTCGACTACGTCGACATGGTCCCGAACTCTTACGGCCCGCTTTCGCTGGATCACCGGCACGTCGTCAAGATCTCCGGGATGTACAGCTTCCCCTTCGGACTGAATGCGGGCGGCACGTTCAACTTCATGACGGGCGCGCCGTTCGCGATCTCGGGTTATGCCCGCGCCGGCTACTACACCGAGCGATACCTGACCCCGGACCGTGGCTTCGACGGCAACATGCCGTCGATCTGGGAGGCGAACCTGCACCTCGACTACGGTCTGCGCCTTGGTCCGGTCACGGTCTCCCCGGTCCTCGACGTCTTCAACCTCTTTAACCGGCAGGGGGTGACCAATGTCCACGGCGTCTTCAACCAACTGAACGCGGCCAGCAACAACCCAGCCCATCAGATCGGGCAGCCCGGATGCACGGCGCAGAACGCCTCGTACGCGAACAAGGCCTGCGCCACCGACCCGAACTACATGCTCGCCACCCAGTGGCAGAATCCCCGGACCGTCCGCCTCGGAGCCCGGCTCTCGTTCTAATCGGTTCCGATACCGGTATCATGCGGGGGAGGCCTTCGGGCCTCCCCTTTTTTCTCATGTCGAAGCCCACGCGCCTGCCGGTCGCACTGATCGCGGCCCTCCTCCTCGCCCCCCTTCCGGCGACGTCCGCGCCTGTGAAAGGTGGTACAAAGCCGGCCCGCCCGGCTCCGCTTTTCGTCGTCGGCTGGGACGGGGCCGACTGGAAGCTCCTCGATCCGCTCATGAAACGCGGCCTCCTGCCGAATCTCTCGGGGCTCGTCGCGCGCGGGCGAATCTGGAACCTCGAGACCTTCAACCCGATGATCTCGCCGCTCATCTGGACGACGCTGGCGACGGGACGGTCGCCCGTCGACCACGGCGTCGCGGACTTCCAGGAGCTCGACCCGAAGACGCGGGCGCGGCTTCCGATCTCGGGCTGGTCGCGGAAGGTCCCCGCCATCTGGAACGTCGCGAGCGCGAAGGGGCTGAAGGTCGGCGTCGTGGGCTGGTGGGCGACGTGGCCCGCCGAGAAGGTCAACGGCTTCTTCGTGTCGGATCGCGCCTCGCCCGTCCTCTTTCCGGCCGAGGTTCTGAGCGGCTCTCCGGCGCTGACCTGGCCCGAGGGTCTCGCCGAGGGGGTCCGCCTCGTCGGACGCCGCGAAGGGACGCCCGGCTTCGACGAAGTCTCACAGGCGCTCCGCGTCACGAAGACGGAGTTCGACGCCGCAGTCGCCGCGAAGAAGGACCTCGCCGACCCGATCACCGGCTATCAGAAGATCGTGGGCTCGACGCGGGTCTACGCGCGGACGGCGCTCGAGCTCTACGACCGCGAGAAGCCCGATCTCCTGATGGTCTACTTCGAGGGGACCGACGAGATCGGGCACCTCCTCGCGCGGTTCTACCCGCCGAGGCTCCCGAACATCTCCGAGGAGGACTTCCGGAAATACGAGGGAGGGGTCGCCGCTTACTTCCAGGAGGCCGACCGGATTCTGGGCGAGTTCCTCAAGCGCGCCGAGAAGGCCGGTGCGAATCTCGTTCTCATGTCGGACCACGGCTTCAAGTGGGCCGACCGGCCGACTTTCTACTCGTCCATCCAGTTCGACACGGCGTACCTGTGGCACGAGTCGCCTGGGATCCTCGCGGCGGTCGGGCCGGGCTTCCCGGCGGCGGCCGCGCGCGGGAAGGCGGGAGTCTTCGACGTGACGCCCACGCTCTGCCGACTCCTGGGGCTCCCAGGCGACCCGGCCTTCGAGGGCCGGCCCGTGTCCGGGAGCCGGCTTCCCGCCGCACCGCCGGCCGTCTCGTGGACGAAGACTTTCAAGGTCGAGCGCCTCGCCGCTCGCGCCTCGAGCGAGGCCGACAGGAAGGCGAGCGAGGAGTTCACGAAGAAGCTGATCTCTCTCGGCTACCTCACGGGAGCCGAGGCGGCCGCGGTGGACGCGCGCCCGCCCGAGCGCGCCGGCACGGAGACGGCGGGCACCTTCCAGAACATCGCGACGTTCCTCCGGGCCCGCGGCCAGGCCAAGGAAGCGCTTCCGTGGTACCGCAAGGCGCTGGAGGTCAACCCGAAGGCGCCGACGGCGCTCTTCAACTACTCGGTCGCGCTCCAGATCCTCAACCAGTGGGACGAGTCGGACGACACCCTCCTGGCCGCCGTACGGAACGGCTATCACGACCCGGAGGCCGCGGTGTACCGCCGCGTGGCGTCCTACACGGAGCGCAGCGAGAAGGATCCGAAATCGCGTCTGCAGCTCGTGAAGTTCCTGCGCAAGGCGGTGGACGCCTTCCCGGAGAGCCTCAGGTACCGCGCGTCGCTGGGCAAGGCCCTCTTCGAGGCGAAGGAGTGCGCCGCCTCGCAGACGATCTTCCGGGACCTGACGGCGCGGAATCCCCGCGACACGGAGGCGTTGAACCTGATGGGGCTCACCTCCTGGTGTCTCGGCGACGTCGCCGGTGCACGCGATTACTTCAACCGCTCGCTGGCCGTGAACCCGAACCAGCCGGCGATCCGCGGAGGGCTCGGCGAGCTAGCGCGCGGGGACGGACGCCGGTCGCCCGGTTCCACCCGCTAGAATCGCGCTCGTGAACCGGAGCGATGAGCGGGCCGCGGTGCCGCGGAAGGTGTCCGTGGTGGTCCCCGTCTTCAACGAGGAGGCGAACCTCCCGCTCCTTCTCCCGCGCCTCCTGCCCGCCCTCGTCGGCCTCGGCCGGCCGTACGAGATCGTCTTCGCGGACGATGGCTCGCGCGACCGCTCGCTCGAGATTCTCAAGGCGGCCGTCCGGGAGAATCCCGGCGTCGTCAAGGTCGTCGAGCTCGTGCGCAACGCCGGACAGCACATGGCGATCCTCGCGGGCCTCACGGCGACGGACGGCGAATATGTGATCACGCTCGATGCCGATCTCCAGAATCCTCCCGAGGAAATTCCGAAGCTCGTCGCGGCGATGGATGACGGGTACGACGTGGTCGGGACGATCCGGCAGAACCGGCAGGACACGTTCTTCCGGCGCGCCGCGTCGCGTCTCGTGAATCGCACGACCGCGGCGATCACCGGCATGCGCCTGAACGACTACGGCTGCATGCTGCGCGGCTATCACCGCGACGTCGTGGACGCCATGTCGGCCTCGGACGAGGCGGCCACGTTCATCCCGGCGCTCGCGCAGCAATACGCCCGCAAGCCGATCGAGATCCCGGTGGCGCACGCCGAACGCACGGCGGGGGAATCGAAGTATTCTCTCTACAAGCTCGTGCGGCTCAACTTCGACCTCATGACCGGCTTTTCCGTCGTCCCCTTGCAGATGTTCTCCCTCTTCGGTTTCGTGACGGCCCTTTCCGGTGTCGGTTTTGGCGTTTTCCTCCTCGCGCGCCGGCTCGTCGTCGGCGTGGAGGTGGACGGCGTCTTCACGCTTTTCGCGCTGGCTTTCGTCGTGATGGGGGTCCTGATGGCCGGCATCGGGATCGTCGGCGAGTACGTCGGCCGCATCTACCAGCAGGTGCGCGGGCGGCCGCGCTTTCTCATCCGGAAAGTGTGGGGGGCCTGATGGGCGGAATCGTCGTTTGCGCTTACTCCGACGTCGGCTACAAGTGCCTGAAGACGCTCTTCGATGCCGGCGAGAGCGTGCGCCTCGTCTACACGCACGACGACGCGCCGGGCGAAGAGCGCTGGTTCGATTCCGTGGCCGAGCTCGCGTGCGAGCACGGCATCGAGCCGCGGCGCGTCGTCGACATGGGCGAGCCCGCCGACGAAGAGCGCATCCGCGCCGTCCAGCCCGACTTCCTCTTCTCGTTCTACTTCCGGAAGATGATTCCGGGACGTATCCTGTCGCTCGCGCGGCGCGGAGCCCTGAACATGCACGGCTCGCTCCTGCCCCTCTTCCGGGGCCGCTCGCCTGTGAACTGGGCGATCCTGAAGGGCGCGACCGAGACGGGCGCGTCGCTGCATTACATGACCGAGAAGCCCGACGCCGGCGACCTCGTGGACCAGGAACGGGTCCCGATCGGTCCCGAGGACGATGCGCTCACCGTTTCGCGCCGCGTGTCGGACGTGGCGGCCGTGGTGCTCGCGCGGGCTCTTCCGCGGCTCAAGGCGGGCGACGCGCCGCGCATCCCGCTCGATCTCTCGAAGGGCTCGTACTTCGGCGGCCGCAAGGCCGAAGACGGCGTCATCGACTGGTCGCACCCCGCGAAGGAGATCCACGACCTCGTGCGCGCCGTCGCGAAGCCGTGGCCGGGCGCCTTTACGGACGTCTTCGGAAAGGAGGTCACGATCTGGAAGACCCGCCTCTCGCCATACGGCGGACATGACGTGTTCCCGGGAAAGGTCGAGCTGACGGAGCGCTCCGTGATCGTATTCGCGGGCGACGACCACACGCTCGAGATCCTGGCGGCGCGTCCCGAGGGCGGAAACGATCTCGACGCCGCCAGTTTTCGCGACTGGCTCGTCCGCCCGTCGGGCATCCATCCGGTCGCGTAGACTCGATCGGATCGAACCTAGGGAAGGGAGACGCATGCGAGTTCTGATCCTCGGCGTCAACGGCTTCATCGGAAACGCCCTCACCCGGCGGATCCTGACGGGCACCGACTGGGAGGTCTTCGGCCTCGACGTCGGCAGCGACCGCATCGAGGAGTTCCTGTCCGAGAAGCGCTTCCGGTTCCTCGAGGGCGACATCTCGATCAATCGCGAGTGGATCGAGTACCACGTGAAAAAAGCCGACGTCGTGCTGCCGCTCGTGGCGATCGCGACTCCCGCGGCGTACGTGAAGAACCCGCTCTCCGTGTTCGAGCTGGACTTCGAGGAGAACCTTCGCATCATCAAGATGGCCGCGAAATACGGCAAGCGTGTCGTCTTCCCGTCCACCTCCGAGGTCTACGGCATGTGTCCCGACAAGGAGTTCGACGAAGACCGGTCGACGCTGGTCTACGGCCCCATCGCGAAACCACGCTGGATCTATTCCGCCTCCAAACAGCTCCTCGACCGGGTGATCGCGGCGATGGGCACCGCACAGGGCCTGAAGTACACGCTCTTCCGGCCTTTCAACTGGTACGGGCCGCACCTCGACAACGTGGACGCGCCGAAGGAAGGGTCCAGCCGCGTCCTCACGCAGTTCCTGCACAACATCCTCTACGGCGTGCCCATCAAGCTCGTGGACGGCGGCGCGCAACGCCGGTGCTTCACCTACATCGAGGATGGCATCGACGGCCTCATGACGATCCTCGAGAACCCGAAGGGCCGGGCCGACGGCGAGATCTTCAATCTCGGAAACCCCGGCGCCGACCTGTCCATCGAGGAGCTCGCGCACGCCCTCATCGACGCGGTCGGAACGTATCCGAAGTTCGAGGCCGCCGCGAAAAAGACGAAGATCGTGAAGGTCACGTCGAAGGACTACTACGGCGAGGGCTATCAGGACATCACGAGGCGCGTTCCCTCCGTCGCGAAGGCGAAGAGACTCCTCGGGTGGACGCCGAAGACGGACTTTGAGGCGGGCCTCCGAAAGACGCTCGACTTCTATCTCAAAGGCCGCAAGCCTCCCGAAGTTTGAAGAGCCTCGCCCTCAAGGTCGACGTCGACACGTACCGCGGGACGCTCGAGGGCGTCCCGCGGCTCATCGATCTCTTCGGGAAGCATGGCCTCCGGGCCACGTTCTTCTTCTCGCTCGGGCCCGACACGAGCGGCAAGGCGATCAAGCGCGTCTTCCGAAAGGGCTTCGTGAAGAAAGTCCTCTCCGCCAGTCCCGCGGCGTCGTACGGTTTTCGCACGATGCTCTACGGGACGCTCCTCCCCGCGCCCGACATCGGCGGCCGGAGCGAGACCGTCGCGCGAATGCGCGAGGCGGCGGCCGCGGGGCACTCGGTCGGCATCCACGCGTGGGACCACATCGACTGGCACGACCACCTGCCGGCGATGTCGCGGGGCCGGATCGAGGACGTCGTCGCGAAAGAGCATGCCCGTTTCCGGGAAATCTTCGGAAGACCCGCGGCGTTTCAGGCGGCGCCAGGCTGGACGGCGACGGCGCTCTCGGCGGAGGTGCAGGAGGCGCACGGCATCGTCGCGACCTCGGACACGCGCGGGGGAGGGCCGTTCTTTCCGATCCGGGCGGACGGCATGCCGTCGAAGGTGCTCGAGATTCCGTCGACCCTGCCCACGCTGGATGAGCTGCTCGCCGTCTCGTTGCCGGGGGCTGGCTCGCAGCGGGAGAGGATCTGCGAATTTCTTCGAATGAAGGTGCGAGAGGGCGGTGCGGATCGGTCGGCCGGCGCGGCGCCTCCCCTTCACGTCCACTCGATCCATACCGAGATCGAAGGCGCCGTCTCCTTCCACGACTGGTTCGCGGAACAGCTGCGCGGATGGAAGAGCGACGGCGTTGCCTTCCTCACCTTCGAAGAACTTTGCAGAACGCTACTCCCCGCGCAAACGCCTGCACGCAGCGCACGGGAGCAAATCGTAATTCCCGTCAAACGTCTCTCTTTCACGACGCTCCCCGGCCGCGCCACGCCCGTCGCCACCGGCGTCGCGCCCTGAGCGGGCTCCGTCAGGGCGCGAGGTCGACGACGACTCGCGAGAGGCCTGCCGGAACGGGGACGCCGATGAGGTGGATGTCGGCGACGAGCGGGGTGACCGGGCTGCCATTCACGTGCGCGACGACGCGGGGCGTGAAGCTGCGGTCGACGTGGAGGACGGCGGGGCGCGCCCCGGACGTTTCGATGACGAGGCGGTCCGGGAATTCCTCCGTCACGCGGGCCTCGGCGAAGGAATCGCGGTCGCCCGACGCGAGGGCGGCGGCCTCCCGACCGTAAACGACGACGTCGGTGGCCGGCTCGAAGTCGTCGCGTTCGAAGGCCGTCACCGTCTCGCTGATCGAGCCAGAAGCCACGACGCGGCTCGAACGCCTCACGCCGGGCAGCGGTGCGGTCAGGCGCCAGAGGGTCACGGGCACGCCGGCGGACGCTTCCACGAAGACGGGCGCGAGGCCCGGCGTGTCCGCCGGCACGTCCGAGGCGATGACGGAGCGCACCGCCCCCGCGCGCAGCCATTTCACGCGCCGCTCCCAGCTTCTCTGGCGGAGAAGGTCGTGAACGTAGCGCGTGAGGATCGTGTAGCTTCCGTCCGGGTCGGGATCCCAGGCGTAGGCGAGGCCGTGAGGAGCGCCCGCGAGCGCCCAGCCCTGTCGCGCCTGCGCGGAGACGAGATCGAGGAGATCGTCGCCTGAGGCGCGTCCCGCGAGACCGCGGCGCACCGCGTCGAAGTCCTTAGACGCGCGCTCGAAGACGCGCCCGCCGAGCGCGGCCGCGCGGGCCACGAGCGGCGAAGGGGCCTCGTAGAGGGCGGACGGGACGCGCGGGATCGTCCGCGGAGCTCCGGCGAGGAGCGAAAGCGCGGTCGCGCCGAACAGGAAGAGTGCCCCGCGGGGATCGCCGATCCCGCGCAGGAGAAGCAGCGCGAGGACGATCAGCCCCGCGGCGGCGAGAGCCGCCTGACCGGGGAGACGCTGCACGATGGGGGCGAGGACGACACGGGGGTCCGACAGCCAGGCGGGGTCCCAGCCCGAGAGGAGCAGGTCCCGGACGCGGCCCGGAAAGAGCCGCCCCAGGATCGCGAGCGCGGCCAGGAGGCCGCCGAGCGCGAAGAGAAAGCCGGCGGTGCGGCGCCGGAAACGCGGGAGGGCGCCCTCCACGAGAAGCCGGTCGACGCCGAGCGCCGCCAGGACCGAGAGCGCGAGCGTGAACGGGAGGAGCGCTTTCACCGGGTAGCGGAGGACGTGGACGGCCGGCACGGCTTCGTAGAGGGCGCGCGCGCCCGGGAGCCACGGCGTGAGCGACGCCGCGAGCGCCGCCAGTGCGACGCCGATCCAGAAGCGCCCTTCGTTGCGGCGCGCCGAGCACACGAACACGAGGGCGAGAGCGAGAGGGACGACGCCGAAGGAGAGCGAGGCGTGATAGGGCGGATTGCCCTGCGTCACGGCGAATCCCCAGAACGCTCCGGACACGAGGCGGGTGGGATCTCCGAAGACGAGCGGGAACGGCGTCTCGAGGAAGCGCAGGGGATGGAAGCCAACGGCGGCGAACTCGTTCCAGGAAAACCCGCGCGAACGCCGCGCCGCGAAGGCGGAGGCGCGGGCGACTTCGAGAAGCCACGGGGAGACGACGAGTGCCGCCCCGAGGCCTCCGCCGAAAAGGGCCAGGAGTCCGCCGTGACGCGCCCGGGCCGGCCCGCGGGCCGCGAGCGCGAAGGCCAGGAGGATCGCGAGTGCCGCGAGAGCCGGCTCGCCTCCGAGCACGAGAAGGGAGCACGCGACGAGGGCGAGTCCTCCGGCGCGGAGGAGATCGGCACGGGTCGCCGCCGTCCGCGCGCGCTGGACGGCAAGGAGGGTCCAGGGCATCCACGCGATCGTCGTCGTGGCGTTCAGGAACGCGGCCGAGGACAGGACGTAGCCCGAAAGGCCGAAGGCGAACGCTCCGGTGAGCGCGGCCTCCCGGGACCTCACCTCGGTGCGGAGGAAGAGAAAGGCTCCCAAGAGGCCGAGACCGAGGTGGAGGAGCAAATGGAGGCCGAGGAAGCGGGGATTCGCGGGGAAGGGATAGGCGAGGACGAGATTCGGGTTTCCCCGATAGGTCTGTCCGAACGAGGCGAAGGGGTCGAGGCGTGCCGCCCCGAGGCGGGCGGCGAGCGCGCGTGCCGGCCGCTGTGTCGTCGCGATGTCGCGGTAGGCGGGAGTCGTCCGGCCCGAGAGGAGATCCGCGTGGGTGAAAGCCACCGAGGCGACGAGAAGAGCCGCGGCGAGCGCCGCCGGGGTGAGAAGGGTCCGAGCGAAGGGCGCGCGCCGCTCGCTCACCGGAAGATCGGGTCGTCCCGCCATCCCCACTTCCGCGCCTTGAAGCGGGCCATCACCCCGAGGATCGAGAGCCCGTAGACGCACGAGCTGACGAAGTCGATCTGGGAGGCCTCGTCGAAGTAGCGCGTCACGATCGGGACCTCGCGGATGCGCATGTTCTTCCACATGCCCGCGGCGATGATCTCGGTGTCGAAGACGAAGTCGTCCGAAAAGGCCTCGAGGTTGACGCTCTCGAGATAGCGACGCGAATACGCGCGCAGACCCGAGTGGTACTCGGTCAGGTAGAGATAGAACGTGGCGTTCTCGACGGCGGTGAGAAAGAGGTTCGCGAGGTACTTCCACTTCGGCATGCCGCCCTCGAGCGGGCGCCCGCCGAGCATGCGGCTGCCGAACATCGCGTCTTCCTCGCCGCGCGCGATCGGGCCGATAAGGTCGGGCAGGACGGTCGCGTCGTACTGGTGGTCCGGGTGCACCATGACGCAGATGTCGGCGCCGCGCGCGAGCGCCGTCGCGTAACAGGTCTTCTGGTTGCCGCCGTAGCCGCGATTTTTCGCATGCGTCACGACGTGGACTCCCGGGAGCGCGCGCGCGACCTCGACGGTGTGGTCCTTCGAGGCGTCATCCACGAGGATGATGTCGTCGACCCAGTCCTTCGGGATTTCGTGCCACGTTTTGTTCAGCGTCTTTTCGGCGTTGTAGGCGGGCATCACGACCGCGACACGCTTCCCCTGGATCGGCATTTCCGGATTCTAGGGTGCGTCGGCGCCGAGCACGCGAAAGACGCGGAATCGCGGCTGGAATGTTCCGTCGGCGCGGCGCGTGCCCGTCCGCGAGTCGAGGACTCTCTCGAGGAAGGGAAGCGGCCGCGCGGCGTCGGACTCGTGCACCCGTCGCACGAACATCGCGCGCGTGGGCGCGGGCGCGCGGCCCGCGGTGGCCGCGTAGGCTGGCAGCAGGGGGGTGAGGTCCGTCGTGACGAGATACCGGCACTTCGCGGCCGTCAGAATCGCGAACGCCTCGCCGTCGTCCGTCGCCGTGAACAGCCGGCACTGCCGGCGCCATCCGTAGACGAACGGGTCCGCCGCGGCCGGCCGCTCCGCGAGCGCCGTCACGAAGTGCCCCGCGGACCATGGCGGCATCACGCCGGGAATCGTTCCCGGAGCCTGCTGCGGGATGGCCGCCGGGTCCACCGCCGGCGGGTCCAGGATGCGAAGCCTCGCGAAGAGGTCGAGGACGTCGTATCCGGGGCCGTCCGCGAACGCGCGGGCCCTCTGGAGATAGGGCCAGCCCGGCACGATCACGAGGCCCGCGGCGAGGAGGAACGGAAGGGCGGCGCTCGGGAAACCCCGCGCGCGCGGGGCGACGCGCGCGCACGCCTCAGCGAGTGCGAGCGCGGCGAAGATGGCGAGGTAGTAGACGTTGCGCTGCTGGAACAGTGCCATGGCGAAGACGGTCGCGGCGAAGAGGGCAAGAAGAAGGCGGCCGGCGGCACGCGGCCGCCGCGGCCGAAGGATGCCGGCCGTCGCCCAGAGGAACGCCGCCAGGGGCACGAGGAGGAAGCCCGGCGAGACCTCGCGCACCGCGCGCTCGAATGAGCTCCACCCGCGCACGAGCGGCTGGCACTCGGCGACGAGGCGCAGGAACTCCTGCGGATAGAAGAGGAAGCCGCCGTCCGCGAAATCGTTCGCGCTCTCGCCCGCGCCTTGCTTGAAGACGTAGGCGCCCCCGTGGAAAACGGCGGCGAGGACGCGGTGCGCGTTCGGCAGGGCCACGGCCAGGCCCGCGGCCGCGAAAAGTCCCCAGAGAGCCCGTCTTCGCAGGGTCTGAGCGCGCCACGCGGCCAGCGCGAGGAGGGGCACGGTGGCGCCCGCGAGAAGCAGCGGCTGGAACCAACCGAAAGAGACGAACGAGAAAGGGACGGGCTCCGCGGGCAGGACGGCCACTGTGGCGAGGGCGGCGAGCGCGGCCGCGACGAGGCCGACGACGGCCGCGGCCTCGCCGAGCGCGAGCGCCGCCCACAGAAACGCGAGGCCGGCCACGAACACGGCTCCCTGCCACGTGAGGACGGCAAGGGCGATCGCGGCCCCGAAAACGGCGGCGCGCGCGAATCGAACGCGCCCGCGCGCGGCCACGGTCCACGCGCCGGCCGCGAGGACGAGGAGCAGGTTGAGCGCCTCGGCCACGTGGTGGTCGAAGTGTCCGAAACCTCCCCAGAGGACGGCGGCCGGGATCGCGGCGTAGGCGACGGTCGCGATCCGTGCGCGGCGCCTGCCCAGGGTCCTTCGGGCGACCGCGAAGAGAGGGAGGACGTGGAGCGCGCCCAGGAGCGCCGGGAGGATTGCCGCGACCCTCACGACCTGCTCCGTCGTCGCCGCGCGCCCGTAGAGAGCGCGCGAAATGCCGCCCGCGAGAAAGTCGAACGCCGGCGGCCAGATGAAGACGCCGCCTTCGGGATGGTTGAGGTAGGCATCGCGGACCGGAACGCGCGGGAAGTTGCGGGCGACCGAGACCGTGCGCCGAAGGTGGCCGTAGCAGTCCGGCGACAGGAGCCGCCATCCCCGGGCCGTGGCGTCGGGGAAGGGCGCGAGGCGCAGCGCGAGGGCCGAGAGGAACACCAGGAGGACGAACCGCCCGTCCCGCGAGAGGCCTCCGGAGCGCGCGCTCACGGGCGCGAGCGTAACAGGGCCGGAGGCTCACTCCCCCTACAATCCCCCGGTGCCCGAGGCTCGCCGCGTGAGATTCCGTTTCGCCGTGCTCCTCCTGGCCGCGTGCGGCGTCGCTCTCGTCTACGACCACGCGCGCCTCGACAGCCCGACGATGGACGAGCCGTTCCACACGCTGGCGGCGGCGGAGTATGCGATCTCGGGGACGTACTACGCGAACCTCGAGCACCCGCCCCTCGTGAAGCTCCTGTCGGGCTTCGCCATCCGGGCGGCCGGGGCGCGCGCGCCGAAGATGGACGTCCCTTTTTCCATGGCTGTGGCCGAGCAACCCCGTCCCTTCAGCTTTCACTCGCCGCTCGCGCCGGAGAGGCTCTTCGGCGTCGCGCGCGCGCCGGTCGCCGCGCTCTTCTTCCTCCTCGTCGTCTCAGCCGGGTGGGCCGTGCGGGCGTGGGCGGGTGACCTCGCCGGAATCCTCACCGCCGCCGTCCTGGCCTTCGAACCGAACCTTCTGGCGCACGCGGGCGTGGTGCACACGGACCTCGCGGCGTCTCTCGGTTTCTTCGCCACGCTCGTGCTGGCCGTGCGCGCCCTCGAGCGGCGTTCCCTCGGCCTGTGGGGAGCCGCGGGCGCGGCGCTGGGCGCGAGCCTCGCCGCGAAGTTCTCGTGCGTCCTCCTCGTCCCCATGCTCGCGATTCTCGCGCTCGTCGGGCTTTTCCGGGAGCGCCGTGAGGCCGCGCGCGCGGGCCGCCCGCCTGATCTTCTCGCGCTTCGCGGCCTTCTCCTCGCGGGCGTGGCGTCGGCCGTCGTGCTGTTCGGAAGCTACGCGGTCGCGATGCGGCACATGAGCGGGCCCGAGGCCGCGAAGGCCGTGCGGATCTTCCTCGTCTCGCGGCAGGCCCCTCCGGAGACGATCGACCGGGTTCTCGCGATCTCGCGGCTGTCGAAGGAGGCGGGTCACTACGCGGCGGGGCTCGCCGGGATCGCCGTCCAGAACCGGACGGGCGGCGGCGTGAATTACCTGCGCGGCAGGCTCTCCGTGGACGGATTCTGGGAATACTTCGTCGTCGCGTTCGCGGTGAAGAGCTCGCTCGGGTTTCTCGCGATTCTCGTCGTCGCCTGCGGCGTGGGCGCCCTGCGACGGGTGCGGCCCGACCTCGTGCTCCTGACGCTCGTGCTCCCTCCCGCGTATCTGTTCCTGACCGGCATGGCGACGTCCTACAACATCGGCATCCGGCACATGTTGCCGGTGTATCCGCTCCTTCTCGCGGCGGCCGTCCTCGTTCTCTTCCGGGCTCTCCCCGCGCGCGCGGCGGCGGCCGTGCTCCTCGCCGGGGCCACGCTGCAGCTCGGCGAGACCCTCCGGGTCCATCCCCACGAGCTTTCCTTTTTCAACGAGGCGGCCGGAGGCCCGGCGAACGGCGCGGCCTGGCTCAACGATTCGAATCTCGACTGGGGACAGGACCTCGGGCGTCTCGCGCGCCGGCTCCGGGAACGTGGGGACGAGGAGCGCGCGACGATCGCGTATTTCGGCGGCGGCGACGTGCCGTACTACACGCCGAGGGCGACCGTGTTCGCGCCCGCCGACACGCCGATCCGACCGGGCCTCTGGGCGGTCTCCTCCTTCCTGATGTGCTGCGGCCCGGAGGTGACGGCCTTTCACGGAGATCCCGCCGGCGCCGCGGGCTTCGGCCGTCTCCGCCAGGCGGTCGCAACGCGGGGAACGCCGGTCGATCGCGTGGGATACTCGATCGTTCTTTACGACCTGAAAGAGCAGAAACGATGAAGCTGTCGATCGTGATGCCGGCGTACAACGAGCGCCGGACGATTCGCGAGATCCTCGCGCAGGTCCTCGCGGTGGACCTCGGGGATCTCGAGCGCGAGATCGTGATCGTCGACGACGGCTCGACGGACGGCACCCGCGACATTCTCCGGGAGCTCGACGGCAAGAACGGCGTGCGCGTTCTCCTGCAGACGCGCAACCTGGGGAAGGGCGCGGCGGTCTGGGCCGGCATGCGCGCCTCGACGGGCGA
>DAIOUV010000043.1:0-27617 GCA_036759345.1 Acidobacteriota bacterium
GAACCGATGACCTGCTGCGTGTAAAGCAGACGCTCTGCCGCTGAGCTAACCTCCCAGATGCAATGCTTTGCGCGCCAGAGTCAGGGGTACCATCCCCGCCACTTTGCCCATACCTTGCCCGGCGCGACAGAACGGCGTCAGGAGGGCCGGCAGGGCGGCGACGTGGCTCACGAGGGGGACCCTACCACGGCCGGGCGGCACGGGGCAGCCACGCGGCCGGGGCCGGCCTTCCGCTCCAACGTGTTCGCGAACGTGGGCAGGGCTTTGACCCAAGCCTGTACGTCGGCCTCCCGGTAGGCCACGCGCGCACCGGCGCCACCCCCGAGCTTCACGAACTGCGGCCCGCGTCCCTGAGTCCTCCAGACGGCGAGCGTCTGTACGTTGCGGTCGAGGAGAGCGGCGAGCGTGGCCGGGGAGAGTAGCTTCATCGAAGCCCCGATTTTAAAAGATCCCGACGCGCAGCGGGAGATCTCGACCAGCTCGTCCGGTGAGGCGTTCTCGATTTCGTCCAGGAGACGAAGGTGAGTCCCTTTCATGCCGCACGTGTCGCTAAGGCCGGGCCGGCGGACGCTCGGGCTCCTGGAGCCTCCAAACCGCCCGGTTTGCGGTGCCCAGCGAGGAACGGGCGGCCTCGGGCTGCCCGCTTTTTCTTCGGGCGCAGGACCGCCGCGACCCTGTTGAAGTCCGCGACCTCGAAGATCACCGTCGCCTCGGTGTCCCCAACCTGATGCGGCGTCGCGCCGGCCGCCTGAAGCTCCGCGAGAGCACCCTTGACGCGGTGCGTCGTGATCCACGCCTGAAGCCGCGTCCCGCCGTGCGGGTAGATCGCGCCCTTCCAGCGCGCGCAGGGAATCTCGAAGTCCCACGGGTCGCGCTCGTGGCCCGTCTCATGGTCGAGGCTCATGGCGATCCGGTAGGCGGGGAGGGTGTCTTCTAGGTGAACGCAGGGGGCCGCATCGAGTAACGGCGCGGCGACGGGCGAGTGGAGCCTCATGCCGCGAGCTTGGCGCCGTTCCAAGGGTGTGGCCCGTGAGATCGGTCGATGGGCTCCTCCTGCTTGATGACGGCCGGCGCTGTGTTGCCCGTGGCCGTCTCGGCATCCGTGTCGGGCTTTTTTGTGACGGGCTTCCTGGCCTTCTCCCGGGCTTCTTTGAAGGGCAAACCCTCGCTGACAAGGCGCGACATCTCGCGGCCGTCAAATGGGCAATCGTGCTCTAGTGCGCCTGCGGCGTCTTGGGCTCCGCAGAGCATGCACGTGCTGCCGCGTTCTGGATTGAACGGCTCGGCATCATCGGTGCTTGCGGGCGTAGCAGGCTTCGTCGTGCCGGGCTTGGGCGCCTCGTGATCCGGGCAAGGATTCGCGGCCGTGAAAATACGCCAGCAGACCTTGCATCGGACCGTGATGTCGCCGGGCTTCATCGCTTTCATCCTCGCGAGCTCGGCCTTGCGCTCGGCCTCGTACTCGGCGCGCTTCCCGGCGCGCCTCTTCGTGCGCGGCTGGTATGGGTGTTCCTTTGTGGCGAGCACCATTGTGTCGGACTTCTTCGCGGCGGGCGCCTTCGCTGTCTTCTTGGGCCTCTTCGGTATGCGAAGACAGAACGCTTCGATCCAGTTCTTGCAGAAGGCTTGGGCTTGCTCTAGTTCGAGGTCGTCGATTCTGATTTTGTTCAACTTGCCCATTGCCGTGCGGGCGATCCTCATACCCTCGCTCGGCGCCGTGGTTATTGCCGCCAACGTCTTCTGCGACGCACACACCTTCTCAGCCGCCACCGCGAGCGGCACCCGCCCGGCCTTCACGTCGGCGAGCAGTTCCGGCGAGCCGTGCCGCTTCACGATGCGGAAACGCTGGACGGTCTTTCGTCCGACGTGCATCAGCTCTGCGGCTTTGGCGAGCGAAGGGCCATTTGGCCCTTTGGTCCGGTCCCCGCCCCGTCCCAGCGTCGTGAGAGCGTCGGCAACGTCCGCGCGCTGGACGGCGTCTAGATGGCGGCGGGCCAAGTTCATCGAGATGACGAAGGCGAGGGGGTCGTCGCCCGTGTACGAACGGAACCTCGGTTCGACGTGCGCCAGCTCGCAGGCGCGAGCCCTGTTCCGCCCGTCGAGGATTTTGCCGTCGAGCGTCCATATCGGCTCCCACAGGCCGTTCGCCTTGATGTCTGCGACGAGTGCGTCGAGGTCGGAGCCTTCGAGAAGCGGGAAGAGATCCGCGATCTCGTGGAATTTGATGGCGGTGCTCATGCTGTGGTCGTCGTCGGTGCGGCCTTGTCTGACACCGGAACGTGCCGCCACGTCTCCCCGGTCAGGACGCAGCGAATTGTCGGGGCACTCACGCCGAGGGCTCGCGCAAGCCCCGACATCGTGGCGCCCTGGGCTCGCAGGTCCCGAATCCTTGACACGTCCTCGTCCGTGAGCTTGGAACGGTAGTGAGCTGAGCCGTGCACGTAACGCGGCAGAACGTCCTTGAGTTGCATGTTTTTCCCTCCGTCCCCGTCTTTCTCCTAGGTAGTGTCGTGAGTACGTGGAATCTTTCACGAAAGCAAGCCAGAGGCGCCTTTTGCTGAAAGATCCTCCGCTCCCGCGGTACGACCCGAATGACAGACGTGCAGCAGATCACGAAGTCTGTTCCATGTCCAGTGCGAGAGGTACACACAAGCCCGTATTGGTTAGTTCAGTTGCGACTCTACTTGAGCGATTTCTGGCCGCCACGACTTGATTCAAACCTGTCGTGACTTTGCCTAAGCGGCTTGGTGTTAGCAGAGCGGGCGGTTTTGGCCAGCCCTCGTTTCTTTTTTTCGGAAAGATCGGCCCCTTCTCCTTCGGGAGCTTCCCGCGAATCGGAAACGTCACGATGATCTCGCGGTCAACTGCGTCGTGAAGGATCTTCTCGAGGACGGCACGGGTCCGGTTGATCGAAGCGGGCGAGTAGGAGCCATGCCGCAGGACGGTGTCACTCGCTCGCTGACGCCAATAACGCACCAACATGTGGATCTCTAAGGAAGTCGGTTCAAAGTGAATTCGGGTGTCATCAAAAGTGGGCGCTGTCGTCATCTGTATCTCCCTGAAAGATGTCTCTGATAACCTTCAAAGAGATAGTGGCCTAGCCCCCCACGCGCGCATGCTTATTTAGGCATTCTTGGCATGTCAAGCCCTGAGAGCAACTGTTAGGCGATGAATCAAACCGGCGGCTTTCATTGGCGTTTTCGCTCGTTTTGATCGCTCAAAACCATCGCGAAAATATATTTTGCGTTCGGCACTTGTCACTGTAAGTGGGGCGTCAAGGAACCCACGGAGAAAGTCGAACTAGCCGTGCGCGATGATAACACGACGGGTTCTCACTGCCACATGTGGACGGCCCGTCTTCCAACACCTGGTCGCCTCGCCGTCGTCAGGACTGCATAGAATGGTCTCTGTGCGCGCCAGAGGGGCCTCAGGAGCCACAGCCGACTCAGGGAGAGCCCGTGGGTCACTTCCTCGACCTTTGAGGGCTAAGGGCAATGGAGCGCCCGATTAGGGGGCTGCTAGCGTCACTTCTCGAGGCGGGACTTCAACGGGAAGGGGCGAACAGGAGACGCCGTCAGGATCGGACTGGCTCAGGGATGTCTTCGCGTTGGCGTCGTCCCTCTCTAGGGACGCCACTCGCTGATTTCTAAAGGGTCGTGACGAGGTCCGGCATCGATCATTTAGTGAGCCGCGCGACACCCCTCGTGGGAGTCCACCGGGGGGGGTAGGAACCCGCTCTCGTTTCGGCATTTTGAGCGGATTGGAGCAAATCAAACGAAATCCGAAATGGGCATTTATATTTGGCGCCCTATAGCGAAAACATTGAAATGAATTGAAGGAGACTAACCTCTGGGGAGGGGAACCAGAGGTTACCCCTTTTCTCCGAATGGCGGGATTCGTCCTTTATTTCAATTCGGCTATAAGCCTGTAGAGAACTCGAAATCATCTACGGAATCTCCCCGTGGCCTCTCGACGAGGGACTCTCACCGACGCTGTACGGACAGACGTCAAAGGGAGGTTGTGGCAACGACCGAGGCACCACAAACGTATGGAATCTGCCTGATCCTAGCCCCGAACCGGTCTTGGGTTTCTAGGGATCGCTTCTCAGACGCCTCCTTCCAGAAGGCCCGGAAAAACGCCCATCCTGAGCAGATCAGTAGCCTCCTATACCACTATCTAATGGGGCCAACTTATGACCATGACAAGCAGACCGCTGGGACGAGGTAGACCACGAATCCCTGACAAGCCGCAGGGGAAGATGACTCAAGAAGAGAAGAAGGCGTCTCTGCACAGGACGGTCGCGAGGCTGTATCGAGAGAGAAACCGCGAGCGGTACCGGGCTTACCGGCGAGCGTACCGAGAGAAGAACAGAAAGCGGATCAGGATGTACCAAAGGGCTTACATGCGGGCGTACTACCGAAGGGATCGGCCAGCACGATCTGGCCTTAGGGAGCGGCCATGAAGAAGCGGAAACGAGGTAGAGGCCGGATCGAGCAGTTCTGGTTCAGCAGCGAAGGAGATCCGCGGGCAGGTGAGGAACGCAGAGCGTGGGCCGAGCTTGCTGCGCTAAACCTACAAGACGAGCACTGGCAGGAGGACGTTCTGGCAGTCGTCGAAAAGATTCTAGTTTCGTTTGAATGGCGCTTGGAGCGCCTCCGGAAGGTCATCCAAATCCAGAACCAGTCTTCGGAATGAAGGAAGGGCTAGACGAAAGCCAGAAGCTCGGCGAAGAGAGTCTGGGATGGTTGGAGAATTTCTTGAAGAGACTCTCGACCAGACCGTGGACGGAGGAGTTCTTGGCTACCCTCCCGAAAATAATCCGGGCGCAGGACGTTCTTCGTGCAGTCAACGATTTAAGCTGGCTCGACGAACGGAATATTCAGAGGCGGGCTAAGCACAGAAAGAAGGTCGCCCGTCTCCGGGCCGAGGCTCGCGCCAAGGATCTGGACGGCTTCCGGCGTAGGGAACGTGAGTCTCGGGCGAGGCGCAGGAGGGGTGAGCGTGATCGGGACGGAGGTAGGGCCGCGGCAGTCCGTGCCGCAAGCAGGATGGAGATTCTGAAAGCGTGGCCAACGGGTTCAGAGGCAGTATCTCGCGCCATTTCGGGACTTGGCACGTCAAGGAGACGTTCGCGGGAGTAGACGGAAGGGTGAAAAACGAGGCTCTTTCGCTCTCTCGAATTGAAGCTCCCGTCGCTCGTGCCGGGCGTGAGTTCCCGGTGGCGAACTGCTATGTCTTACGGCGTCCGCCTTGTTTCTTGTTCGTGAGCAGCGTGTCGTCACGTTCAAGGTCGCGGACGATCTCTTCGAGGGGATACGTGGACGGACTCTTCGCCCGGCTTCCGCTCTCGTCCGCCCCGGCAAGATCGACGTGAATGATCTCGATCCGGGCGCGGCTTGTTCCAGAAGCCGGGGCCGATCCCGGTAGCTCTTCGGCAGCCCGGCGTCATCCGGGAAGTCCGGAAGAGTCTCGGGATCGACCGTCCCAGGGCCATCACCTACGCCCGGAACCTCCTGGCGAAGTACCCGACCCTCGAGGCCAAGAAGGTCATCGAGGATGTGAAGGAGAAGTTCGGGATCAGCCTTGCGGCGCCCGACGTATCTCACCTCCGACCCGGGAAGAAGAAAGTCTCCGGGCACCTCCGCCGCGCTCGTGCCCGGAAGAAGAAGGTGGCCGCAGCGAAGGTCAAGCCCCAGCCGAAGAGGGAAGGTCGGCGTTCATTCGCGGCGCTCTCGGCAACCCACAAGGCGACGGGAACCCCGGAGGAAGTCGCACACTTCTTCCGGTCGCTGGTGCAGTAGAGCCCCTCCCCTGAGGCATGCGCGGCCCACACATAGGGTCTCCCCGGGGCGAGAGATGAAACTCCGAGTCGTAAGGACGCGGCTCCGAGGCGCTTTAACATGTCAAAAGACCCCTGTTATGGAGATGCATGGCACACCCCCAGGGTGGAGAGAGGCCGGAGGGTCTTCACTTTGCGACCCGCTGGCAGCCTAGCAGCCTGACGGCTCGCGGCTGTACCTACGGTTCATACTTCCGTCCGTGAAGCGGCATTCAAAGAACTCCCGTGCTCAACGGGAGGAAACAGAGCGGGAAATTGCAATCCGCGCACTGGCTGCGGAACCCGAGGCACGCCGGAGACCCGAGAGGGAAGAACTCCGGCTTCCGGCAAAACCCTTCGAGGCGTACTACCTGCGGCGTTTCGCTTCCCTTCGAGATGCGCTCAAGGCGTACCGAGCAGATAAGCCGATGGAGGAGCTGCCGTCGAAGATGCGGGGCAAAACCACATCGACGGTCGTCGCCGAAACAAGTACAGAAGACCTCGTCAGAGAACTCGATGAGGGCTTCCGATCACGGACGCACCTCATCGGCCTCATATCCCGGATGGAGGCGGAACTGAGATCGGGAGAGACGCCGGATTCTGGCTTCGTAAGGTTCGTGGTTGGCGAAGTCGAGAAACTGCGTTCGCGGAAGGTGAGAGGAGCTTTTCATCAAGCATCGCTCGTGTGCGAATGGGAGAAGGTCCCGCTCTGCCGCGCAGCCGTTGATCAGATCATCCGTGCCCTCGGTCCCGACGGGCTAGATTACGAAGGGGCGTTAAGGTTCATCGACTCGAATTCGGACTCGTACCTCCCGCACAAGGACCGGACCGAACGCGAACTGAAAGCACTTCTCCGATACCCCGATCCGGTCCGGAGTCTGGCAGCCGACCTTGAGTTCCACGTCCGTTCTTTGGTCTGGGCATATGCGTCGCCGGACAAATTCTTCCTAGAGATCGCACCAAGGCGGTATCTGCACGATTTCGATCCCCGCGTCCTCGGACCCGGCTCGAACGCTGTAGCCCGTGCGGTATGCCTTGGAACCACGTTTTGGCGGTGGGGCTTCGGAGCCTTCAAGAACTTAGTCGTCGAGGACGCATTCCAGTCGCTCATGTCCGATGGAGGTCTCGCCTTACAGGTCTTGGCTTTGGCAGAAGGACGTAGGGTTTACTCCGAGGGTCGCCCTCCGGGAACTGGTGTGTCGCCGCAGGACGCTCTTGAAGCCCTCGAACAGGCGCGGTGGTACGTCGGGGACTTGGACCCGGGGGCGCGGGCGGAAGACCTAACTATCTTCCCTGAGCCGCAGGAACCAGCGCGGCGGCGGAGCCCTTCACGCGAGGCTGCGGCAAGAATCCGGGCGGCAAATGATCTCCAGATTTCGCGTGAGACCCTCAGGCGGAAAGTGAAGAGCGTCCAACCCAAGAAGTTCGAGTAACTTTCTTGCCGCTGTAAGCTCTTGCGCGGCGAGGCGTAACCCGTGTCCTATCAATATCTTCCGGTGTGTCGCGCTCTGGCTGCTATTCGTAGTGCGTGCGCCGACGCTGTCATCCGGACCAACGCCCAGATCGCTCCGAAGCGGGAGTAGTCCTGCGGACCAAGGGACCGGTCACGAGCGGACGCGACGGGATCGCAGTTGCTGATCCCGGGCCGAACCAACCACTCCGCCCAGCGTCATCGTCTCCGGGCGGGACCGGCCCAGCGGGGAGTGTTACGGCAGCACTTCCTCCGCTCTTTCATGAAATCCGGATCGGACACGGCACGACACCCCATCTAGCGAATCAAGCTCAGGAGGCAACTAACATGACCAACATCCCGGATACCCCCAAACGCGATTCCAACATCATAGACAGCCTCGACCTCAACCAGAAAGTGCTGGCTTGGATGCGTTATCGGGTTGCAATGGATGTACTAGATTTGATCCGCGACGAAATTGGCGAGCGGGAATGCAACGTTCTCCGGGAGATAGTTCACGAGGCGCTCTTGGGGCGTTTTGATTGGAAAGACTGGGATCCGGTTCTGGACCGCATCGATGCCTATCAGCAGGTAGTTTCGTTGCAATCGGCTCTGGTGTCTGCGGAGCTGTCTTGACGTTTAGGCGAACGCTCGAGTGTGAATGGTGCGGAGCTGAACTTCACAGCTGGCCTACGGAGTCCCTGAATCTGCCTGAGACGGAATCGGGAAACAAGGCTCGAAGTTCGACCTGCCGTGGTCACAGAAGGCAACCTGACGCGAATGCAAGGCAATTTAGGGCCATCGGGGATGGGGATTGTGTCGCATGTTTTCACTGAGGGGGCTGCAGTCCGTGCAGTGGCTGGCCAGCCCACTATCGACGGAGGGTTATGTCAGTGAAGAAGAAACCTCAGGACGATTCATGGATCTTTCGGCCAGGCATCGACCGGCTAGAGGATGTCTGGGACGGCTCTGCCAGCGATCCACCGGAAGATGAGGAGCCGAGTATCTGGAGTGAACTTGCGGCGGTAAGTCCGTCGGATCCGCTCTACAGAGTAAAGATCGGGAAGATTTACGAGAAGAACTTCCTTTGGGTCGAGGAATTCTTGGCGCATCTTCCGGTCGTTCGGGCGCAGGACGCAAATAGGGCAATGAGTGACCCGTCGTGGCTCGACGAGGACAGCTATGGCCGCCGGGTAGTCTCCCTCTCCTGACACTACTAACGCGCGCGACTTAACTATGGCGACGTACGCACAAGTGAGCGCGACCATTGACCGCCTGGACCTACCGGATGTCGCCGTCTGGACATTGGTAATCGGCTTGATATATCTTGCTACCTGACTAGATGCCGCCCGGTGGCCGCGGACCGGGACTGTATAAGCGCTCCGAGGGGCTGGGGAGTTTCCGCACCGCTCCAAAATCTTGAGGAGCAGCTGTATGAATTCACCCCAGTGCGACCCGAATCCCAATCATGGTACGACGACCGAAACTCGTGATGAAAAGGCAAGAAACATCGGTGCAGGTGGGGTTGGCGCAGCTAACCTAGCCCTTTCCGGATTCACCGTGCTTCGGACGCTCGGGCCCCTTGCGACGAAGAGGTTCAGCGTCGATCCGAGAACAGGCGAGGTCGTGAAAACTCCGTACGGCAATGCGAAATGGTTCTCGGCTCAGACGGTCGAGATCAGCAACATATACGGCCTGTCAGCCAAGCTGAGCGCGCTGGAAGGTGATCCGCGCGCCTGCGTCGTACGTGGCGGCCTCGCCGAGGGCGTGGACACCGCGCGGATGCGACGCCTCCTCTATGCGGATGGCGATGACAAGCCGAGTCTTGTCGGTCGGCCGCGCCGTTGGATCATGGTTGACTTCGACAACGTCCTCTGCCCGGAAGGACTGGATCCCGTGGCCGACCCGGAAGCGGCTGTCGCCTACCTGATCTCGCTTCTACCTCCCGAGTTTGCGGACGCGACGTGTCACTGGCAGTTCGGGTCGAGTCAGGGGTTCAAGCCCGGTCTGCTCTCGGCGCACCTGTGGTTCTGGCTCGACCGGGAGGTCGAGGACGCCGATCTCGAACGGTGGGCGAAGCAGCACAAGTCGATCGGCATCGACCCGGCGGTCTTCCGGCCGGCTCAGGTCCACTACACGGCAGCCCCCGTGTTCGACGGGATTCCCGACCCGCTCCCTTGCCGGTCCGGACTCCAAAAAGGGGCGGTCGATGTGGTTGCGATCGTCCTTCCGGCGCGAACGCAGGAGAAGCCGCGCGGTTTCGGCGGCGGGCTGAAGCCTGCGGTCGGTTTCGACGGGTACCTCGCGAAGATCGGAACCGAGGATGGATTCCATGAGCCGATCATGTCCGCGATCGCAGCCTACGTGCACGCACATGGAGCAGACGGCACGGATAGGGACGCCCTCATCGCGGTGATTCGTTCCGTCGTGCTGGACGCCGATCCGGGCGGGCGCGACGAGAAGGAGATCGCGCGGTACGTGTCGGACGGGTTTCTTCGCGCCAAGATCGACTGGACGATCGCTCGGGAGAGTGCAAGCCCTCCCGCCGATGAAGCCTGGCAGGCCGGCCTCATCTGCTCCGTTGACCGGTATGGAAAACGCAAGCCAAGAACTGTCGTCGCCAACGCAATCCTGGTCCTGCGGAACGACGTCCGCTGGAACGGCGTTGTCGGGTGGGACGAATTCGGCCAGCGGCTTTCCGTCCGCCGGACACCGCCATACGAGAACACCGACCGCCCGTTCGAACCGCGGGACTGGCGCGACGAGGACGACATTCAGACAGCTGCGTGGCTTCAGACCGAATACGAACTTCTCGTAAACCCTGAGGTTGCCCGTCAAGCGATTCTGACGACCGCTCGGGACAATTCGTTCCACCCTGTTTGCGACTACCTCAATGGGCTGCACTGGGACGGCGTTCTGCGCCTGAACTCGATGCTGACCACCTACTTTGGTGCCGCGGAGTCCAAATACACGACGGCCGTTGGCTCTCGGTGGCTCATCTCAGCGGTCGCCCGCGTCTACTCGCCCGGCTGCAAGGCGGACCACGTCCTGATCCTTGAGGGCCGTCAGGGGCTGATGAAGAGCACGGGTCTCCGGGTTCTCGGCAGCAGTTGGTTCACGGACGAGATCGATGCGATCGGTTCCAAGGATGCCGCTACACAGCTGCAGGGCGTCTGGATTGTGGAGCTCCCCGAACTCGATGCCATGAGCCGCCCCGAAGTCAGCCGCATCAAGGCTTTCATGTCGAAGTCCTTCGACAGATTCAGGCCGCCCTACGGCAAACATGCGATTCGCTTCGAGAGGCAATGCGTGTTCGGCGGCACGGTCAACCATAGCGACTACCTCAGGGACGAGACGGGAAACCGCCGATTCTGGCCGGTCAAGTGCTCCGCCGTGACGAAGAGTGGCGAGATCGACATCGAAGGCCTTAAACGGGACTGCGACCAGCTTTGGGCCGAGGCGGTGGCGCGCTACATGGCGGGAGAGAAGTGGTGGCTCGAGTCGGCGGAACTTGTCGCATCGGCTGAGGTTGAACAGGAGGCGCGCTTCCTGACCGACGCCTGGGAGTCCGAGATTGCAGGCTGGGTCCGCGCGAAGGACTGGACGACGATCGGCCTCGTCCTGACCGGGATCGGTGTGGACACTCCGCATCAAACCCAGCCCGAGCAAAATCGCGTCTCCCGCTGTCTCAAGCGGCTCGGCTGGCAGCGTAAGCAGCGCGTCATCGACGGAGTCCGGGTGTGGGGGTACACCCCGGGCGCACCAGTAGCTTCACCAGTAACGGCCGGCGAGAGTGGTGACGACAAACCCACGGGTTCATCGGCCTCATCACCACTCTCACCAGTATCACCACTTACTAATGAAACAAAAGAGGCAGGAGGGGTAACAGGAGGAGGTGGGGTACGGGTAGGGGGAAGAGAAATGCTAGAGATCTAGATGGGTGACCGGTGCACTGGTGCAAGTGGTGAACTGGTGCTACCCGCCCCCCCGAACACCCCGGGCTGACCGTCCTGCCGAGGTCTGCCCGACACGTTCTTCTCTGACCCTTGTTTGGAAGCGTTCCGGTCGACCTCAAGGGCAGAGCGCGGCAATCCCCCGTCCCCCCTGAACGACCATCGGGCCTCTAAAACCCGTCCCGGCTGTTACCGACCGAGCGGCGGGTAACACTGCCGCATCGCCAGAACAGTCCTGTCCGCAGAAAGCCTGCACCCACCATGGCCGCGTTTTCGGGAACTACCGTCGCAGCGCGTAGATACGTGTGCCGTCGCGACCCCCTCCGCTCATCACCATCGAGACCGTTCCGACACGGCAAGCACCTCGACGACCGAAACTTCTGCTTTCTTAGAAGGAGAAACCTAGAGACCGCCCGCACTTGATCCCAAGGAGGAGTCCAGATACGAGGGGTTAGGCCGCGTTGAGAACCTGTATTCTCTAAGGCGCCTCCTCGAAGGCGATAAATAGGCAGGAGCGACGTTTAGCCGTCTACCGACTTGACGAACAGGCACCGTAATAGACCGATCGCACAGACGGCGACCATTGCGACAACCGCCCACATTAGCCCTGTGCTCTTCCAGGCGCTAAGGGAGTACCGGAATAGGACCTCGCTGGGTCTTCCCTGTCCCCACCGAGAGAGACAGCCGCCAAGGCTGCCGATGAAGTAGGCGAGCACTCCAACCCCGAGCGCCATGACAAAGGATTCGCCAACGATGGCGCTAATCGCCGCTCTCCTCTTCTTTAGTGCTTCAGCACGTAACGCTTCTCTTGCTGCTGCCGCCCTAGCCGGCGCAATTCGTTTCTCCTCAGCCACTCGTGCCGCCACCTCGGCTTGCCGGCGTTCCTCCGCCGCTTTCTCGGCGGCTCGAACGCGATTCCAGTAATCGCCTCCAACGTCGCCGCGACATAGGGGACAGCGTGACGCTCCACTCCTGAGTGAGATGTATTTGCAATGGGGGCACGCATAGTCACCGGGATTCGCTCGTTGATAATCCGACTGGCGCATCGCCTCAACGGTTTCTGCAGCACCCGCTTCCGTCGCGTTGAGAAGCTCTTTGTGGCGCTCCTCGGCATTACATCGCGGGCAGCTGTCGCCTGCGTAATGAATGGAGTGCCTGCCGCAATATTCTCGAGTTGACATGGCTCGCCTCCTCGGCTAAGCAGAGTACGACGGGTCAAAGAGAGAAGCCCGTTGACATGATTTCGGTACCCAGGCGATGACGGCGCCAGAGCGGCCTAACGATATCGAGTTCAGCGGCGAGCGCAAGCCAGATGGGATGAGAAGGCCGGCCTCCCCGGCGCAGTCGGAAAATCCGCTGCAAGGACATCGCGGGCTCGAGGCCCAGAAGGGACACCGGCCATGAGGAAGCGTAGCACCGGGACGAGCGGGACCGAGAGGACGGCGACGAGGAGTGATCGGACAAAGAGGTCGAAGTCGGGCAGAGCGGTGAACGTCCTTCCAGCTTTTGGTTCGACGTGGACCGTCGGAATGGACCTGGGAGACCGGACGAGCAGTGAACAATCTTGACCTCACCAAGTCGGAGCGCCTTTCCGGTGTGACGAGCGTGAGCGCGTCCACGGCAACGGGTGGTTAGATTGCGGCGGCCGATGGCCTTCGCGAGCGGGTCGGATTGACGATGAACCCCTCCCGCCATGAGCCTTCTAAGGCGAACGGGGAACAACCTACGGGCTCGTAACCAGTGAGGTTGCCACCTATCATGGCGAGGCCCGCCAGACCAGCGACCACAGCTTGGAGCTGGTCGTGATTCGGTAGAGTACCTGCCGCGAGCAATTTCAGTTCGACGAGAGACGTTACATGCCGTCGGATATCGGCCTCTTGTGCCTTGCCCTTGGCTGGGAGAGCTGGCAGCTGCAGCGAGCGCCACGCTGACAACGGAAAGGACTCGACTGCCACATGATGGCCGAGCAGCCAGGTTGCGGTGTCGAACCGATCCCAACCTCGCGTCTGTAACGAGTCGAATACCTTGACCGCAAAGGTAACGAATGGAAGGTAGTTCGATGGCTTGACAGTGCCAGGTAGACCGGTCTTGGCAGGGGCATTCAACAGGCGCTCGCAGCGCCTCGAGTGGGTGAGCCCGTTGTCGGGATCCTTCCAACCTTGCGGGCCGTCGAGAAGCAGGACCGATGCCCCCACGCGCTCGCAGATCCTAATCGCGAGGTCAGCGACCTTGTAAGGCTCGGGCGTTCGCGACGCGCCAGCCCACAGAGGCACTACTTCGTAGACTGCGCCTGAGGGACCCGATTCGAGGACGGCTACGCCGAAATCGTCGTAACTTCGGTATGCGAGATCGATCGAAACGACTGGCACAGGCCCTCCTTACGTCATCTAAACGATACCGAGTTCGGCGGCGAGCCGCAAGCGAGCGGCTATAGCCTAGCAAGCCAGGACGTTAACTCCTCCGCAAAGATTCTTGAGAGCACGCCCACGGTTGTTACTCCGACGACTATCGTCCATATCACTTTTCGCCTCTGTACCGTGTTCGCGTATCGTTCGATCTCGTCACCCCACAAGAACACTGCACCCGGATAGCAGGTGGTAAGCAAGATGACGATGAGTGCAACGACCACTGACAAGGGCAACGCCAGGATGCGAGTGGGTCGCTTCTGCTTGTCTTCCTTAATGCCGGGTGGCGGCTGGAAGTCGACGACGTTACGCAGTTGCAGCGTCGACACCTCCCGCAGGTTCTCGTCGGTAAGGATTTCGTGTTGAGCCAGCATTACCCTGATGCGATCGCGATCTGAGCGGCTAAAATACCAAGACATGGCATCGGGTCCGATTCTGACAAATAGGGACGCCAAAAGGATGAGGGCAGCCAACAGCAGGCCGAGGAGACTGAACAACGGTCGCGAGTGACGGAGCCATGTACGCTCTACCTGCTCCTCGACCTCCGACAATGTGCGGCTAGCCCATCCCGCCGCGTCGCTGCGCACGTCAATGCTGACGACTTTTGAACTGCCACTCGTGCCGCCCGGCTTCGGGCCGGCAAAATCAACCTGCACTTCATGATCCGGTCGCGGCGAGCCGGGAAGGACCGCCGCACACTGGATTACCAGCCGCCTGATTCTCTGCCGGCGAGAATTATCCAGGGCAAGAACGTCATCGATTGAGGTCAATTCCACCTGACGATTGCCGGCGAAAAAGACTTCGAAAACGTCGTGGGCCGAAGAACCCAGATGCTCTGCGAGGCGCTTATGGATCGTGTCGAGGATGCGCCGCAGCTTAGTGGGTTCGAGCAGGAATATGGCCTGGTACTCCTTATAGAGCCGCTTCATGATGCCTCGTGAAGTAAACGAGAAGTCTCCCGAACGAGCAGGGTGCGTCCGCCCGGATACTTCTCCTTCAATCGCGACATGACGAGGGCAATCTACGCGCGAGTCTCGACGAGGGACGAGGGCCCGAGAACGTCACGGGAAAGTCCCGCGAGGGGAGGAAGAGAACTCCGGCTACAGGGGGGTAGAATCCGGCGTGGGCAAGGGAACATGGGAAGGGGAGCAAAGTCCCACGGACTGAAGAAAGACGGCTGGGCTCCATCCTAAAAAAAAGGCCGGGAGCCGTCGTCGGTTCCTGCAATTCCGAGCGTGAGCGCGGGGCTCCGCGAGACGGCCTGCTCAACCCGCCGTGCGAGCTGCGGATGCAGTCGGCACGGACCCGTTCGTGAGATCGAAACGTCGCTCGGCGATAATCGCGCCGCTCCGACGAAACTCCATGCCCGGCGCTCGCGGAACTGGAGGATAAATGCCTATATCGGCTTTGCAAAATCACCCTCTTGCGGATACTCGAATTCTAGATTCTCCGGCTCGGAAGTGACCGTTTCTTGGGATGGGGCGTAGAGCCGGTTCAGAGTCATTTCCGTGCGCGTCCTCTTTTCAACAGCTCGCTTGCGAGTGGACTCGATCGTCGCCATCTTATCTTGGACATGGATAACTTCTCCCGGTCCTCGAAGAATCTCCAGTTTGCCCAAACTGCTCTTAGTTTCAGGGTCAATGATCTCATCGCCAATTCCATAGATCAGAAATCGCTGCCCAATCCGAACACCATCGACACTTCCTCTATTGATCACCACCCTTAGTTGATGACTCAAAATCTGAACCACAACCGCAGGAAACGGCCGTCCCGCAAGTATTTGTTTCGTCTCGCCGAGCGATGTCATCACTACCCCTTGAGTATGCTGTACTCCGCGTATGGAATGGTAGGTTTCACGAGGAGTTTCTTGAGAAGGTCCGTATCGTTGTTTAGAAGTTTCTGCACGACATGTTCCTGGCTGTCTTGAACATCTATGAGGGCCACTTGAATGAGCCCATTTTCTTGAACGTTGACCACACCACCAACACCGACGAAGAGCTCGTATTTGCCATCTTCCAACAAGAAGAAGGAGACTCCTGCGCCGTGACTGAATAGCGGCGAAGGATCAAGAAAGCAGACGACACGCGCATAGGAAGCTGCGCGGGCGGAACGCACAGCTGGGAGCGGTCTCTGCATCAGATCAAAGGCCTTGAGCGTTGCGTGAGTCAGAACCGTGAGCGCTATCACCAGCCCAAGCGCCAGCGCGAGTGCATATGGGAACTTAAGTGAAAAATCGTTTCGAACTGCATCCGGGTACACCCACGCTGCGCCGGTCAGAATTGAGCTCAGGATTGCTAGCCCGGGGGCGTGGACGGCCTGGGCGCTTTGCCAGAGGAGTCCTCGATAGGTGTTGGGCTGGGCCGATGGATCCGTCATGAGTTCAGCGTGACTCTACCCCAGATGCTGTCATCGGTGCTCGGAGAGCGTGTGGCAGTTCTCCCTTCCTCGTGAAGTACCCTGTTGCGGGGGGTGGCTGGGTCTGTGCGGAGCGGAGCGCTCGCGGCCAGGTGCCCAGAGCGAGCGGCGGGAGGAAGCCATTTTCTCTTCGTAGTTCCATCGTGGGTCTCAGCCATGCCTATCGTGAGTATCGGGCTCCGTGAGACAGCCTGCACCACCCGCCGCGCGAGCTGCGGATGCAGCCGGCACAGGCCAGTCCGTGAGATCGAGAAGTCGCTCGGGGAGAATCGCTCCGCTGCGACGAACTCCATGAGTAGCCGATCGACCACCGGCCTCAGGGGCTCCATCAGGTCCAGCACCAGCGCCGGCCGTCCGTCCTTGTTGGCGTGGACGAAACCGCGCCGTCGTCGCCGTGGCAAACAAGCTCGCACGAATCATCTGGGCCGTCTCGACGCGAGGTGTTCCCTTCCATCCGATCCCGCTCGCACCGCAGAACGTTCCAGCCTGAAGTCACGAACGAAAGCAGTCCGTCAGGGTCCTCCCGCCGACGAACGCGAAAGATGCGACAGATGAGCTCGGTCCGACCGACACGGGGAAAAGCCGATAACTCCGCTGGCTCACAGAAGCCGTTGCACAACGATTGGCTCCCCGTGTGCGGATTTCATCCTGGCCCGGAGCCCACGCTGGCTCCAACAAAAGAGGCCGTAGATACGTGTGCCGTCGTGACCCCACGCTCATCACCATCGAGACCGTTCCGACACGGCAAGCACCTCGACGACCGAAACTTCTGCTTTCTTAGAAGGAGAAACCTAGAGACCGCCCGCACTTGATCCCAAGGAGGAGTCCAGATACGAGGGGTTAGGCTGCACCCGCGGTTCTCGGTGCCTGAAGGCGCCTGTAGGCCGCAAGCTCCTGCGATTCGACATACTCCTGCATTCCGAAGTTGTTCGGATGGCGGCGCTGAGCCTCAGCGCGAATGCTCTTGAACACGTTGGGCGGGACGTCGGGGGGACCGAGGTCGGGCACTGCGGGGCCAGAAGCCGGGGCGCCGTGGTGCTGGGGGGTGAGGGTGGCCGTGCTTTGGTTGAGTGAGGCCAACGCTTCTATATAAGCCTGATACGAGGCGGGAGGCTCCGGTGTGATTTCGAGTGCGCCGGCGAGATCGGTAACGAATTGATGCAGCTGCGCCGGGACGGAGCAGCTGAGCGCATTGAGGGCCGCCAATGGACCGCGCAGAATGCTGGGTGCTACGCCAGGCGCGAGCAGGGGCATGAGGGGCTTACCGGTGCCCCATCGGGCGCCAAGCTCGAAAAGAACGTAGGCCGACTCGAAGCTCGCCTCCGAGATGAGTCCGACAAGGACAGGTACTTCGAGAAGTTCGACGCGAAGATGATCGGCGGTTGTCGCGCCAACTGGAAGCCGATAGCCATCGATGCTGGTGCAGCGTATGTCTTCTGCTCTGAGGCGAAGACTGGCGCGGAGAAGTTCCAGCAGGCCCTTCACGAGGGCGTCGTCACGTGAGCTGTGGCTCAGGAAGACCCTTACCATGATGCCGTGACTCCGTTTCCAATGTTAGCCGAGAGAGTGCGATTCGTGCAGCCTAACTAGTATTAGGCCGCAGGTGGATGAGAGGGGAAATGGGCATCGCTATTCGAATTCTGAAGGATTTTGCCGCGAATGGGCAGGGATATCCAGCCGAGGGTGAGCAGGGATATTCGAATTTTCTGAGGTCCGTGGTGCGAATCGCCTCCGCAGTGGTCGGATTCCCGATCTTGAGTTCAAGTCCGCTGACGGTCGGTCCATGAATATCTGGTTCTAGTCCAAGCCCACTCTTCACCCCTCCGAGATCGTCTGAAGCGGGGAGCAGGTCATTCGGCCTGCCCGTAACGTCCCGTCTATCGGCGCCCGCCAGTCCATTTGTCCGCCTCCTCGGTTTCTGTCATACTTCTCATGCGTAGCGTAATACACATGCGTCCTAAGAAACAAGTCATCGCCTACGTTAGGGTTTCCACCGAGCGGCAGGCTTCGGAGGGGATTTCCCTCGACGCTCAGCGCGCTCGGATCGAGGCGTGGTGTGCGATGACAGGCGCGAATCTAGCGGCGGTTCATACCGACGCCGGGCTTTCCGGATCGAAGGCATCGAATCGACCCGCCCTTCAGGAAGCCCTGACGCAGGTCTGTCGGATTCACGGAATTCTCGTCGTCTACTCGCTTTCACGGTTGGCCCGCTCGACGAAAAACGCCATCGAGATCGCCGAGAAGCTCGAAAAGGCGGGCGCCGATCTCGTATCCCTCACCGAGCAGATCGACACGACTTCCGCGGCGGGGAAAATGATTTTCCGAATCCTCGCCGTTCTGTCGGAATTCGAATCCGATCTCGTGAGCGAACGCACCGCCGCCGCGCTCGCATATCTAAAGAAGTCAGGAAAACGTTATTCGGGTACAGTTCCCTACGGTCTCTCGTTGAGAGGGGACCGACTCGTCCCGGTGAAAGAGGAACAGGAAATCGTGATCTTGATTCATCGGCTCCGGAAACGAGGGCTGTCGCTCCGAAAGATTTCGCGCAGGCTCGCGGCTCGCGGAGTTCCGACTAAGTCGGGGGGCACGAAGTGGTCCCCGAAAGTTCTCGCCGCCGTTCTGCGGCGCACGGCTGACACTCGAAAGGCAGCGTAGTGGCATCGAAGAAGCGTGGTTTCCGGTCGCTTCAGACCACGATGGCGAAGGTTCCCCCCGAGCATTTCAGGCGTGCTTTACAGAAGGCGGCGCGCATTAATTTCGCGGTCTCGCTCGAAGAGAAGGCCGAAATTCAGCGCGCCGCTAAGAGCTTCGGACTGACGACGACGGATTACCTGCTCGGGCTACACAGGCTGGCCCGCGCCGCCGCTCGGAAATCGTCGGGCGGGTCACTTTAGGGTCAGTTTGTACTGAAAAAGGGGGCCGACGTGGACTCAGAGGACCTTCAACGCGCAATCCAGAGCGGCAATCAGATGCGAGACATGATGGAGAGTATCCGCGTTGCGCAGGGCTGGGCGCATGTCCTGTACGAGCGCCTTATGAAACAAGCCGCCAGCTTCGAAAGTGACCTTACTGACGAGGAGGAGCTAGGAGGGTTCTTCGCCTCATTCGGTCGAGAGGTTCTCGTGCGGATCGAGGACGTCGGCTACCAGAATCCTTACTTCCTCACCTTCGACGGAGTCGCCATCGAATCGGGAAAGCGCGTGAGGCTAGTGCAGCACACTACGCAACTCAGCGTCCTCTTTGTCGCGGTGCCTCGCGCTCCTGAGCATCCGACTCCAAAGCGCATCGGGTTCAAGAGCGAGTCCTAGCTCTGCGCGCGAGCTTTCCGAGCCGAGCCGTGTGGGTTAGGCGAGTTCGTTTCGCCGCCTGCGGACGACCGCGTTGGACCGGGGTTCGCCGGTGTAACGTCCGCCAAAACACCCGACGCGAGGAGGCATCCGATGGCTCTCGTTCGTTGGCGGCCCGGATCGCCTCGACGCTTTTCTTCACTCCGAACTCCGAACAACCCACGCGAGAAGCGGACGTTTGGCCTAACGAACACCCTTCTTCTTTTCGAGTGATCGGCCCACGTTGCAATACACCCTCGCATACTGATCCAAAAGCCCGTTCAGTGCCTTGTCCGGTGCGTCGTGCTTTTGCACGCTTCTCAACTTTGAGATCTGCTCTGAGAGCCATCGAGCAGTCAGCTTTACGACCACGAGCTTCGGGTCGCGGAAATACAACTCTCTAAACCAGTCCAGTTCGCCCCCCGAGCGGAGGGTCATCTCCATGTCGCGACACACGACAAAGGCGAGCCTCCCATACTCACCTCCGCTATAGCTGAGGACCTGGCGATAATCGTCGGCCGTGAGCTGCGCATAGTTTTTCACTTCGAAAATCACTTGCCGCGCCCCGTAGTCCGCAAGGATTCGTTTCCACGCCGCGGTCTCGGCCAGATTCGTTGCGACTACATCGCGTCTCTGTAGCTGGTTCTTGTTCGGGTGCAGCTCAGTGTTCCGAAGACCGCCGGCAAACGCGATCTTCACAGCCGTTAGGCACCAACGCTCGAATTCGCCGGAGCCATCCGCGCCCTCAGGAATCTTGGCCACGCTCCCGATGACCTGGCCGAGCCGCTTGTCGCGCAGTTCCTTCGTCTCCGACGCTACTCCGATATCGTACTCGTCGTTGATTTCGGTGACATTCTCTCCAAACGGCCCACTTCGAGAGAGGTTCAATGCGATCCAATAGCACGGATGAATCAGCATTCTGTCGGTTAGCCGGAATTCACGATCGGCCGCGCGCCCGTCGTGGCAGAAGAGGAACGTGCTCCCGACACTGTCCTTCACCCCAATGAAGCCGACACTGTAGAGCGCCCTAACTATCGCCGCTGGTGTATCAAAAATTGCAACACCCTCGCGAATACCCGCGGGCAGGTCATCCCTCTCAGCTAACGCCTGCATTTTGCCCTCCGCCTCTGTGAGGGTTAACTCAGGCGTGCCGTTGGCGAAGGTCTCTGTAAATCCGTTAATGCCCGGGATGATGGCCGTATATTCCTTATGCAGATCATCGAGGCGATGGATCGAGATGCTGCGCGCCGCCGCCTCAACATCTTCGGGGACGATCTGCGTTCTGCTAGCCTTCGCTGCATTTAGGAATGCCTCGTTCAGGAGCACCACGAGGTCGCGCGGCCGATACAGCGTGTACTGCAAACACTTCCGAAACCCGTCCATTCCTTCCAGGTCCCGTGCCGTACATTGATTCCATACGCGCCTATCGTTCTCCACGTCGATGCCAAAAGCAACACGAAGGCGTTTGCAAACCATGTTAAATAGTTGCGTTTCGTCCCAGTGGAGGCGGAGCACCTGGCCCTCGACGTTCCTCGAGTAGTCAGGGTCATGTTTCGCCACTGACCTAAAAATGTTGTCGCGGAGAAAGATCGACGCTCGAACGGCTGGAATCCTATTGTTTATATCAATCGTCGCTTGTACCAGCCCGTCGACAAGTGCGACACCGATTTCATCCGCCTCATAGCCCTCATCGACCTTGTCAATCAGAAGAATGCACTGCTCGTGGGTCGCTTCTAGGACTCGGGCGATCGAGTCTTGAAGTGCCTGATTCTTCAGCAGCCCATTGAGATCGGCCAGCATTTCCTGCGAATCGACTCCGGCTCGATAAATGTCCTTCAGTCTTCCGCGGAGTCGGGCCACAATCGTATTGCCGTAGCCCCGCCATTCTCTGAGCGAAGTGTCAAGCTCGGCATCACTCGTGAACCTCTTGTATCGGTAACTACCCGACAGCGCCTCCGCCACTTCCAAAAACAGGGCATGCCTCCAGGCAATTCGGGACGCTGCCCGAATGAGCGCGAACCGGTCGCCAAATCTGACGGCTAATGCGCGGAGTCCGAATAGCTGGTCTTCTTCAGGTGCGACTGATCGTAAGACAGTCTTGTCAGCCTGGCGCCAGTATTCACCGAGCTTGTAGACGAGCGCGCTCTTACCCGCCCCACGACGACCCACCACAACAAATCGCTCTGATGATTCAACGAGTGTTCGGTAGTCGGACGACTCAAAAAACGCCTCGTCCAGCATCACCTTGTCGGACTCGGCTCGCACGTCCCCGAGGGGTCTTGAGCTGTGCACTCTTCTGGCCTCCTACCCTCGCATTCTAGCTTCACGAAAACACGCGAATACGCCCGCGACCGAGGATTGGGGCGCGTCTACGCCGGGCGGGCCATCCTTTCCTTCTCGGGAACCGCGAGCTCCGCCGCGGGAGGCGAGGCCAGAGACAAGGGCATCACCGGCGCCGGGCGCGGCGCCACGCGGCGCACGAGGGGTCGCACGGACTTCCACTGGGTCAGGATGCGGGCCGCGACGGCGCTCCCGGTCCTCTCGAGGTGGGCTCCGACGAGCGGCAGGAGGATCTCCTCGTCCGCCGCAGTGAGGGCCTCGACCGCGACGAGCTCCGTGTTGCAGCGCGAGGCGAAGCGGCCATCCTCATCGAGGACGAACGCGACGCCGTTCGTCATGCCCGCGCCGAAATTCGCCCCCGTCGTCCCAAGAACCACGACGACACCGCCCGTCATGTACTCGCAGCCGTGGGCGCCGAGCCCCTCGACGACCGCCACCGCGCCCGAGTTGCGCACGGCGAAGCGGTCGCCGGCGCGACCCGCCGCGAACAGACGCCCGGAGGTCGCCCCGTAGAGCGCGGCGTTCCCGAGGATCGTCTGCGCGCCCGACCGCGCGGCATAGCCCGCCTGCGGAAACGGCTTGACGATGATCTCGGCGCCGGAGAGGCGCTTCACCGCGTGCGCGGCGGGTGCCGATCCGCTAGTCTCTAGGCCGGGAGGAAACTCAGACGACTCATAGCTTCAACACCCTCATGCGGCGCCTGGCGCGTGCTGGGTTCAAGGGTGACTTTGTCCGCTCGGCGATCCTCCCGGACTGGTGGGAGGAGGGATGCGAAGAAGACGTCGCGGTGCTCCCGGACATCGAGCTGCGGGTCGCCCGTTTTCTAGCTGCGCCCGTCGCGTCCGTGCGAACGGCCGGTACTGCTCTGGTGGCGCCCCCGTATCCGGGCGCTCGCCTTCGGCGGGTAGTTGAAATAGAGCGTGACCGCCTGGCAGCGGCGATGCACGCCGCGATTCAGATCTCTGCAGCGGTAGTTCGAAGCTTGCGCGAACCGAACCGTCCGGTGCGCATGCCTCCGACGGATGCCCTTACCTGGCGCGCTCAAATATCCCCCGGAGGGTTTGCGGTAAAGCTAGAGAACGTCCTGGCCGACTGTTGGGAGCGGGGCATCCCCGTGGTTCCTGTCGACCTCCTGCCAACGCCGAGCTTCCAGGGCCTTGCATGCGTGGTGGGTGGCCGCCCCGTCGTGGCCCTGGGCCACAAGCACGACGAGCCGGGGCGAATCGCGTTCCTAGTTGCGCACGAGGTCGGCCACTTGACGGCTGGCGATTGCGACCCCGACCACCCAGTCATCGACGAGGATGACGAAATCGCTGATAACAGCGTTGTCGAGCGCCGCGCCGACTCCTATGCGACCGGGTTGCTGACGGGCGGTTCAGCCGTCCGCACCGTCAGCGCCACGAGTCCGAAGGATCTTGCATCCAAAGCCGTGGCAATCGAAAGGGAGACCGGTGCTGATGCGGGAGCTCTGATCTGGTCCTGGGCGCGAAAGTCCGGCGACTATCTAAGCGCCGTTCTTGCTTTGAAGGCACTCTATCGCGCCCGCGGAGCCCGGAAGCTCCTGCGTCAGTACTTCGAACAACACGTTGACCTTGACGCCGCCGCCGAAAGCGATCGTGCTCTGCTGCGTTGCGTTTTTGGGGGCGCGGAGCGCGATGGCTCTCCTGGTTGACGGTGACGCGTTCTGCAAACTTGGGGTGAGCGGCATGCTGACCGACGCTGCCGAAATCCTGGGGATGAAAATCAGTGACTGTGCCCGCCCTCCCGCGTTGCCTTACATGCTCAGGCGGGGAGCGCTGGTAAGGGCCTACGGTGAGGAGGCCTGCGCTGCGCTTCGGCCGGACGCCCTTGAGATGGAATCTGCCCCCGCACCCGACGCCGCATGGCTCGGCAAGCTCGCGTCGGTTGACGGCATCGACCCAGGTGAAGCGATTCTGTTCGCGGCTGCCGCGCAGCACGGTGCGCACGTGCTTACAGGCGACAAGCGTGCGGTAATCGCGCTGAAAGGGGTTCCGGGCTACCCGGCAGCGCTTTCGGGGCGCATCGTTGTATTCGAAGCCATGCTCCTCGCGCTGTGCGCACGTTTGGGGCACGTTGAAGTTCGGCGGCGGCTGGGCTCCTTGACGGCGACCGATAAGACCCTGATCGTTTGCTTCTCGGCCGCCAACCCGGATCCCCGAGAGGCATTGGTTTCGTACTACAGCTCGCTCGCAGTCGACGTCCAGCCGTTGATTCTATGGGATCCGAGACCAGGAGAGACGACGTGAACTTCGGACCGAACCATTACGTCCCGATTCTTAAGGTCAAGGCGGGAGAGAAAAAGGCCCTACGGTCGATTGCCGCGCGTTGGCGGCCGATGATCACACCGCTGCTTGAAATCGTCGAGTGGAAGAAGGACAAGAAGGAGTCCATCACGGACCACCTCAAGACGGCCTTCAAGGACCTCTCCGATTCCGTCCGCCCGTATACCAGGTGCTTTCTTGACGCTCGCGAAATCGAGAGTGAGGGTACGAAAGCGGTCGCGGAGGCCTTCGAAAAGGCCGACTCCGAGGGGATGGTGTTCACCCCAGTGACTGGAATCACCCGCGTCGACGGCGTGAGCGCCGCCCTTTCGAGTGCCGCTAACGGGGTCGCGTTGCGATTGACGCGGCGGGAGTTCGAGGAAGGGCAAATCCCCCTCCTGCTGCCGGCGTTCCTGTCGCGACACGGGCTGGTACCGGGTGGGGTGGACCTCATCGTCGACCTCGGCTCGGTGGAGGAAATGGTCTCTGAGGGCGTCGCAGCGCTCACCAGCTCGTTCCTGGCGGAAACGCCCGATCACGGCTCGTGGCGGACGCTGACCGTCACCGCCAGCGCATTCCCGAAGGCATTAGGGGGAGTCAAGGGAAGCTCGCATGGCTTCTTGGAACGAAGCGAATGGAAAGCGTGGCGCGACACCCTCTACGCGAGCCGTGGACGGCTGACGCGGCTCCCCGCGTTCGGGGATTGCGGGATTCAGCATCCCAGCGGAGTCGAAGGGTTCGATTTCAAGACGATGCAGGGCTCGGCGTCGATCCGATACACCCTTCCGGATAGCTGGTTGATCGTTAAGGGCCGGGGCACCAGGAAGGTTAGCCCATCAAAACAGTTTCCTGGGCTCGCGGATCAGCTGGTGAATGGGCATCTGAAGGCTCACTTTGCCGGGTCAGCGCACTGCACGGGTTGCACGGGCGTGGCGGCAGCTGCGGATGGTGCCGAGAAGCTCGGTTCACTAACCGTATGGCGGTGGCTCGGGACGACCCATCACATCACGCGAGCCGTCGATGGCATTGCGTCCTTGACCTGGCCTTGAGCTGGCTGCGCACCGCAGCGGCAATCTCTTCAACTCCAAGGTGCGCGCAAAGCCGGTCCCAGACGGCGGCACGCGTCTTCCCTCGAGCTCCACGCGCGAGATCGCGTTCGGCCAGGAGAGACAGCGCGTCTTCAAGCCACAGGAGCTCTGCAAGAGACCGAGGGTCTCGATACGGATTCATATGGCCGCGCCGCTGCGTCTTGAAATCAAGGCCGCTCTCGCTGGCCTCGACTCGTATAACACCCCACCAGCTCGGGATGATCGACATCGCCTTCGCCAGGTGGCGCCCGCCGACGACGAGTGTCGCCCGGTCGAGTACCTTGCCGTACACCTCCGCTTGATTTTCGAGACGGCCGAGGCTGTCCCGGTCCGACTTGATCTCAAATCCATGGAGGATCCTGCTCACCAGGACCAGATCAACTCGGACGCAACCGCGGAGGAGGCCCAACTCTTCGAGGACCACATCGCCCCCACCTCGTGCCGCCCGCGCGAGAAGCCAGTTTCTGAGCGCAGGGCGTATCTCGGCGTCAGCGGGAGCGGCGGGGAGCGTTGCGGACGAATCCTGCAGCGCGGTCGAGGCCCCAGCCGCGTTCATATGCCTGGTAGTTTAGGCTAGGTCTGAAGGCGCCATCAGAGCGGGCGAAGCAGGCGGGGCAACGCTGGCCCGCCACCCGAGCGAAGCCTTCAGGTCGAGGTGGCGAACCGGTTACACTTCCCTAGGATATTTTCGCAGATGGGGACGCGACCGACACACGAGGCGCCGGGCCGGCGCTCGGGGCCAACGACGGCCCCGCCCCAACGCACCTCTACCGACCTCACTTTCCTGACCAACGAGCCCGGGAAAACCCTGCGTGAGCGATTTCAGAAGCTGCTCGCGGCCGATAGCCTAGTCCGCTTGCAGCGACCTCGCACGCTCCTACCCCAAACACCTCGAATGCGGCGTGAAGACCCGAACACGAGAGGACGGTGAGGGTGGAGTGAAGCGGGCGGCGCATAATCCGCACTGGATATGTTTCCAGGCTTTCTGCGATCCCGATCGCGCCTGTCCGCCTTCCTGCGGGAGACATGGGATGCCTCGGCAACGACGGGTCTCTGCTGCTCTACCCGGGGGGCCACGCTCCTGAAGCGATTCGTCGCCCCATCTCCATCAGCCGTAATCCCCGGCGGTCCTCCCGCAGCTTCCCGAGACGCTCCCGAAACGCCAGGGAAGGTTGACGTCGTCTGTCGACCGGTCTCCTTGAAACCCGCGCTCAGGCCTTGATCGGATTCTCGGCGGGAACGAAGCAGCTTGGCCGGCGACCTCGAAGGCGCAGCGGGCGCCGCCGATCGTCTCTGCGATGTTCACGGGAAAAGTCTCGCAGATTCCCTTGGCGCGAGTCTGGGGAGGGCTCTGCGACGAGTGCTACCGTCGGGGAATGTATCCGCCTCCGACCACGCTGGACGTGAAATTCCCGTGAACGCTGGCTCTGCCCGCGAGTCCTTCGCCCCGATCGGCTCGAGCCTGCCGGACTACGACAACTACTTCTGCCGAGACTGCCGGCGGATCGTCCACGTGCGGAAGGGATCGCCTGGTTTTCGCGCGTGCCCGACTGCGGGATGCACGCGGCGGACGGGGTTCGGCGTGTACGCGACGACGCCGAGATCGAGGAACCCCCTTCGCATTCCGGTCCCTTGACAGCTTGCGCTCGCCACTGAGCGCGATATCCTTGGCGGTAAAGAAAAGGGGGGATGAGCGTGATAGCACTGCGCTACAAATCTTCAATCCGTAGCGGCGCTGACCTCGTGGTTCCTAGTGTCGCGCGCTCATCTGGTGCGGTTCGGGTAGCGCACGTGGTCGCAATCGCCGCCTCGATACTGTTTTGCCCCTTCAAGATCGTGAACGGGGCCGACCATTACCTCAATCAAAAAACAGGTGGTCGTGCCGCCACGTGCGGCCTCGATGGCACTCTTGTTAGCTCGGACGTCAGCTTCTTACGCGAGAATGTCCGACAAGGATGCGATACTCTCTATCTCTCTTCTCCAGGAGGGAGTTTAGAGACCGCACTGACTCTGGGCCGAATTATTCGCAATGCCGAGATGACCGTTGTCGTACGAGGGGACGGCAAATGCGCAAGTGCGTGTATATTCCTCTACGCGGGGGGGGGTGATACGTTTACCCTACGGGCGGGTGCTCATCCACCGGCCTTACCTTGTTGGTTCGTCAGCGTCGTTCGAAGCGACGCAACAGCACTTTGCTGAGATTGGACAAAAGGCGAAAAGCTATTTGCGAGACGTGAATGTCAGTGAATCGCTTTTTGATCGCATGATGCTTATTGCGCCCGAAGACGCCGTTCCATTGACGCTGGACGAAATGAAAGCGTTGGGCCTCGGTTTCAATGATCAGGTGTGGCTAGAGTACTTAGACAATAAGAAGGCAGCGCGAGCGGGAATGACCAAGCAGGATTGGTTAGCAAAGAAGAGGCAGACGATAGAAATCTGTGGCGACATAATGGGTGTAGCAGATAACTCTGAGCAGCTAAGAGCGTGTCAGGCGCCACGTAAACTGACCCCCTTACGCCAGTAAAACTGACCCCCCTCGA
>DAIOUV010000044.1:0-19090 GCA_036759345.1 Acidobacteriota bacterium
ACGCGCGTCCGCCGCCAAACGCCGCCGGTGCGCATCCCGTAAACTCCGCGACCGATGCCGAAGCGCACCGACATCAAGTCGATTCTCGTACTGGGGTCGGGTCCGATCGTGATCGGCCAGGCCTGCGAATTCGACTATTCGGGGACACAGGCGTGCCGGGCGCTCCGGCGCGAGGGCTACCGCGTCGTTCTCGTGAATTCGAACCCGGCGACGATCATGACGGACCCCGAGTTCGCGGACGCGACCTACATCGAGCCCCTGGACAGGGACACCGTCGCGGCGATCATCGCTCAGGAGAGGCCGGACGCGCTGCTGCCGACCGTCGGCGGTCAGACCGCGCTCAACCTCGCCGTGGCCCTCGACGAAGCGGGCGTCCTCGCGAAATACGGAGTCGAGACCCTCGGCGCGTCGATCCATTCGGTCAGGCTCGGCGAGGACCGCCTCCTCTTCAAGCAGGCCATGCAGGAAGTCGGCGTCGACGTCCTGCGCTCGGGCATCGCCCGAAGCCTCGACGAGGCGCGCGCCGTCGCGGTGCCGTTCGGCTATCCGGTCGTCGTCCGCCCCTCGTTCACGCTCGGCGGCACCGGGGGCGGCATCGCCTTCAATAAGGACGATTTCGAAGCCATCGTGAAGCGCGGGCTCACGCTCTCCCCCGTGCACGAGCTCCTCATCGAGGAGTCGGTGCTCGGGTGGAAGGAGTTCGAGCTCGAGGTCATGCGCGACACGGCCGACACGTTCGTCGTCGTGTGCTCGATCGAGAACCTCGACCCGATGGGAGTCCATACGGGCGACTCCATCACGGTTGCGCCGCAGATGACGCTTTCCGACGTCGAGTACCAGGCCATGCGGGACGACGCGAAAAAGGTCATCCGCGCCGTGGGCGTCGCGACGGGCGGGTCGAACATCCAGTTCGCCGTCCACCCGAAGACCGGGCGCCGGATCGTCATCGAGATGAACCCGCGCGTCTCGCGCTCGTCCGCGCTCGCCTCGAAAGCGACCGGGTTCCCGATCGCGAAGATCGCCGCGCTTCTCGCCGTCGGCTACCACCTCGACGAGATCCCGAACGACATCACGAAGAAGACTCCGGCGTCCTTCGAGCCGTCCCTCGACTACGTCGTCGTCAAGATTCCGCGCTTCACGTTCGAGAAGTTCCCCGGCGCCGACACGACCCTAGGCGTCCAGATGAAGTCCGTGGGCGAGGTCATGGCCCTCGGCCGCACGTTCGCCGAGTCGTTCGGGAAGGCCCTCCGCTCGCTCGAGACGGGACGGGCCGGCTGGATCGACGCGGACGCGGCCACGGCCGGCCCCGCGCCCGCCGTTCGGCCGGATGCGATGCGCGTCCCGCGGCCCGAGCGAATCTTCTCCGTCCTCGCGGCCCTCCGCACCGGCACGCCGGTCGCGACGGTCGCGGAGATCACCGGCATCGACCCGTGGTTCCTGGACCGGTTCACGGAGGTACTCGAGACCGAGACTCTCGTCCGGCGCAAGGGAGGAGGCGTGCTCGCCGACGCGGGCCTTCTCCTTCGCGCCAAACAGAGCGGCTTTTCGGACCCGGACCTCGCGAAGCTCTCGGGCCGGAGCACCGCCGAGGTCCGCGCCGCCCGGCTCGAACGCGACGTGACGCCCGTCTTCAACCGGGTCGACACGTGCGCGGCGGAGTTCGAATCCCTCACGCCGTACCTTTACTCCTGCTACGAGACCGAGGACGAATCGAACCCCTCGAGCCGGGAGAAGGTCATCGTGCTGGGTTCCGGCCCGAACCGGATCGGGCAAGGTCTCGAGTTCGACTACTGCTGCGTGCACGCGGCCGAGGCGATCACCGCCGCCGGGTACGAGTCGGTGATGATCAACTGCAATCCCGAGACGGTCTCGACGGACTACGACACGTCCGACCGGCTCTATTTCGAGCCCCTCACGTTCGAAGACGTGATGGCGGTCGTCGAACGCGAGAGGCCGAAGGGCGTCCTCGTGCAGTTCGGCGGCCAGACGCCGCTGAAGCTCGCCAAGCCGCTCGAGGCCGCCGGGGTTCCGATCCTCGGCACGACCCCGGACGCGATCGACCGCGCCGAGGACCGCGAGCGCTTCGGCGAATTGCTGCGGGACGTGAACCTGCAGGCCCCGCCGTGGGGCGCCGCGCGTGACGTCGCCGAGGGCCTCAGGGTCGGCCGCCGCCTCGGCTTCCCGCTCCTCGTCCGGCCGAGCTACGTGCTCGGCGGACGCGCGATGCGCATCGCATACGACGAGCAGGCCCTCGAGAACGTCCTCGAGGAAGCGATCGCCGCCTTTCCCGACCGGCCCGTGCTCATCGACCGCTTCCTGGAAGACGCTTACGAGCTCGACGTCGACGCGCTCGGCGACGGCGAGCACGTCGTCATCGCGGGCGTCATGCAGCACATCGAGGAGGCGGGCATCCACTCAGGCGACTCGTACGCCGTCCTGCCGCCGTACCGGCGCGTGCCGCGCGCCGCGCTCGGCGAGATCCGCCAGGCGACGACCAAGCTCGGTCAGGCGCTCGAGGTCGTGGGCCTCATGAACGTGCAGTACGCGATTCGCGGAGGCGAGCTCTTCGTCCTCGAAGTGAACCCGCGGGCGTCGCGCACGGTGCCGTTCGTCGCGAAATCCACGGGGGTGCCCCTCGCGCGCCTCGCCGCGCGGCTCTGTCTCGGGGAGACGCTGCCCGGCGTCGGCCTCACCGAGGAGCCGCCCGTGTTCGGCTTTTCGATCAAGGCCCCGGTGTTCCCGTTCCGGCGCTTCGAGGGTGTCGACACGATCCTCGGCCCGGAGATGCGTTCGACGGGCGAGGTCATGGGGCGCGACCGCAGTTTCGGACTCGCGTTCCTGAAGGCCGCGCTGGGCGCCGGGATCCGCCTGCCCGAAAATGGCAATGCCTTCCTCTCGGTGCACGACGGCGACAAGGACGCTCTCCTCCCGCTCGCGCGCGAGCTCGACGCGCTGGGCTTCCACCTCCTCGCGACGGCCGGCACGGCGAAGGCGCTCGGGAAGGGCGGCCTCACGGCGGAGATCGTTCTCAAGGTGAACGAGGGGCGTCCGAACATCGTGGATCTCATGATCAACGGCCGCGTCGACCTCATCGTGAACACGCCCCTCGGCAGGGAGTCGTTCTACGACGAGGTCGCGATCCGCCGCACGGCCCTCGACCGCGACGTCCCGTGCCTCACGACACTCTCGGCCGCCTCGGCCGCGCTCGAGGCCATTCGGGCGCGCGCCGCGGGGCCCCTCACGTACGCCCCCCTCCAGGAAGAGGTGCGCGTCTGAGTCCGGCGCGCCGCGGGGCCCTCGCCTTCGGCGCGACGATCGGCCTGACGGCCCTCGCCTTCGGGAGCTTTCCGGCCTCGACCGCGCGCGCGACACTCGGGATCACGTTCGCCCTCGCGATCGCCGGCGCCGCGGCCGGGCTCCTCCGCCCCCGCGTCGCCGCGTGCGCGCTCGCTTTTCTCGTGCCGCTCGCGCCGGGCCTCGCGCGCCTGTTCGGCGACCGCTCCGGCGCCCCCGTTCTCGCCGCTCTCGCGCTCGCGGTGCTCGGGAGCACGCTCGCGGGATCGTGGGCGAAGGGCGAACGCTCGCACCTTCCACCGCGCCTCCGCCAGTTCGCCGGCGCCTTCCTCATTCTCGCAGCGGGATCCGCGGCCGCCTCGGTCGCGCGCGGCGAGACGCTCTATCTGCTCTTTCGCGGGAGAATCGACCCTCTTCCCGTGAACACGCTCGGCATGACGGCGGCCGAGCGGAGCCGCGACGCGATCCTGACCTTTCTCGGGCTCGTCCTGCTGCTCCTCGCTCTCGAGGTCTTCTCGCGGCTGTCCTTCACGCCCGAGGGGCGCGATCGGCTCCTGTTCGCGACGGCAGCCGGCGCCGCGACGGCCCTCGTCATCGCCGCGGTCGCCCGTTTCCTGCCTCTCGACCCCTCCTTTCATCCCTGGACCGAGATGCATCGGCGCGCGGGGACGTTCACCGACCCGAACGCCCTCGGCGTCGGCGTCGGTCTGCTGGTGCCGCTCCTGGTCGTGGCCCTTCCGCGACGCGGCACCGCCACGGACGCACCCCGGCGGGGCCTGGCCCTCCTCGCGCTCGCCGCGGCACCCGTGGCTCTCGAATCCTCCGGCTCGCGCACGGGCCTTCTTCTCACCGCGGTCGCCGTCATCGCGGGCGCCATCGGACTCGCAAGGGCGCGCCTCGTTTCCCAAAGAGCGCTCTTCACCGCCCTCGCCGCCGCGGTCCTCGCGGGTGCCGCGCTCGTTCCCGCGCTGCCGCGCGGCGGGGAAATCGCGGTGGGCGGTCTTTTCCAGCGCCTCGGAGCCGGCCTGTCCTCGTCCAGCTTCGCCGACCTCGCGAACCATCGAACGCTCTTCTGGCGGACGGCGGTCGAGATGACGTGGGACGAACCGCTTTCGGGAATCGGGCTCGCCGGCTTTCCATACGAGTTCCCGGGCGCCTACGCGCGCCGCCATGGCGCCATCGGCGTCACGGACAGCGCGACGAACGCCTTCCTCGAAGTCGCCGCCGAGTGCGGCCTGCCCGGCCTCGCCCTCGCGATTTTTGCCGTGGCTCCGCTCCTCGCCCGCGCGTGGAACGCCACGTTCGCGAAGACGCCGCTCGACGGGACGGCGCGCGCCGCGGGCGCGGCGCTCCTCGGGCTTTTCGTGGCCTGCCAGACGGGCTCGCATTTGCGCTTTCCCGAGATCGGCCTCCTCGCGGGCCTCGTCGCCGGCTTCCTGTTCGTGCCCCGCCTCGAGGCACGGGCCCGGCCCGCCGAGGACGCGCCGGCGAACGGCGCGCACGTTCCCGCCCTGCTCGCGGCGGCGGGAATCGTCGGCGCCTTCGCCGCGGCCCTGCCCACCGCGGCCCCCGCGGCGCCGTTCCGGCTCGGACGCTGGATCGGCCTGTATAGCGCGGCTCCGTCGCCCAATCCGTTCGTCTGGAGCGGCCCGCGCGCGTGCCGCAGGATTCAGCCGGGGGAGACGTCCGTGTCGTTCCGCGTCGAGAACGCGCGGCCGGATGGACGTCCCGTGACGCTCGCCATCGACCTGGACGGTCGCCTCGAACCCGCATTCGAGCTTCCGGGAGCCTCCACTCGCGCTCTCACCGTGGCGGTGCCCCCGGGCGCGCAGGTTCTCCGCGTGAGCGGACGCCCCGTGTTCGTCCCGCATGACCTGATCGGCAGCGCCGACTTCCGAAGGCTTTCGTTCCGCCTCGCGTCCGGGGATGCCCCGTGAGGCGCGCTTCGGCCGCGCTGCTGTCGTGTCTCGGGTGGGCAGCCCTCCTCGCGTTCGCGCTGCCGTTCGTCCTGCCTCCCTACGCCGGCTATCGCACCGCCGTCGCTCTCGTAGCGATCCTGCTCTTCGGCGCGGCTCTCGCGGCGCCCCGGCCCGCGTACGTGCTCGCGCTCTCGGTCGCCACGCTCGGCGGCGCCTCCGCCCTCGCATTCGGCGCACCCGAGCCGCTGGCCGCGACCCCGCTCGTCCTCTTCGGATACTTCGCCGGCGCGAGCCTGAAGGACCTCTACGACATCGACCCGCCGGGCCGGCGCCCACCGCTTCTCGCTCCCCTGCGCGCCTTCGCCGCGGTCTCGGCGGTCTCCGGCGCCGCGGCGTTCGTGGGGCTCAGGACGAGCTATCTGCTCGACCGCGGGGTCGGCGCGCCGTACGCGGTCAACATTCTCGGCGAGGACGCGAGCCGCGTCCTGCCGGGCGTACTCGGCGCCCTGCTCCCCCTGTTCGTGGCGGCCGGCGTGCACCGGATCGCGGCGCGGTTCGTGGCCGAAGGCCGGGCCGCCGTCCTCGACCGGGCCCTTCTCGCGAGCGCGCTCCTCGCCGGCGGCGTCGCCCTGCTCCAGAAGACCGGGGCCCTTCCGCTCCTGCGCGCGCAGCGGTGGGCGGAATGGCACCGGGCGCAGAGCACGTTCACCGATCCGTCGGCCGCCGGCGTCGCGGTCGCGCTTCTCGCGATTCCCGTGCTCGCCCTCGCGGCCACGGGAAGCGTCGCCCGCCGGCTCGTCGCCTTGGCGGCCGGTGCCGCTCTCCTCGTCGTCCTGGCGGACGCGGGCTCGCGCGCGGGACTCGTCGGCACCGTCACCGCCACCCTCGTCTTCGTGCTCTGGGGGCTCACGCGCCTCGCGGCAGGCGAGGGCGGCGGGGCCCGCCGGCGCGTCGCTGGAACGATCGGCGCCCTCGCGATCCTCTCGGCGCTCCTCTTCGCGGGGGCGCTTTCGTGGCCGAACCGGGGAGCCGTCCGGTCGGCGCTCCTCGCGAGGCTCGAGGCGCCGTTTCGCACGCAGCCGACGCCGTTCGAGGAGACCCGGGGCCGTCTGCTCCTCTACGAGGGCGCATGGGAGGCCTTCCGCACGCACCCCGTCGCGGGTCTCGGCCTCGGTTCGTTCCACATGGTGTTTCCCGATCTCGCCTCGAAGATGCTCGGCCGCACCGTGCGCACGACCGACCACCCGCCGTCCCTCTATCTCGGCACGCTCGCGGAATCGGGACTCGCCGGCACCTCTCTCCTTCTCCTTCTGCTCCTGGGCGTGTCCCGCTCGGCGGGCCGTGCGCTGACGCTCGAGGGCGACGCCCACGACGACGAAACCGTGGCCCGCGCCGCCGCCGCCGCGTCGATGATCGGACTCCTCGTCGTGTTCTTGTTCGGCTCGCACCTCGTCTATTCCGAGATCGCCGCTCTCATCGGCCTGCTGACGGCGCGGCTGCCGCTCCGCGAGGACGGCCGCACCGACCGATTCCTCGCCGCCGTCGTGCCCGTCGTGCTCGCGGGCGCTCTCGTCTGCGCGATCGGGGGCGTCGCCGCGCGGGCCTGGGAGACCCGGACGGCCGAGGCCGCCTTCCGGCATGCGGCGAGCGCCGGCGTCTATGACGTCGAGCACGACCCGGAAGGGCGACCGTTCCGATGGACGGGCGAGTCCGCGGCCTGGCCCGTCTCTCCGCCCCCTCGGGCGGCGGGATCGCCGTCTCCGGTGCTCGCCCTTTCGGTGCGCAACGGCCGGCCCGACGGGCGCCCCGCGGGCGTCGACGTCTTCTGGGGAGACACGCTCCGAGGGCGCGTCATGCTGCCTCCGGGCGAGTGGAAGAGAATCGAGCTCGCCGTTCCGCCGCAGGAAAACGCGATCCTCAGGCTCCGCATCGTCCAGCCGTTCCGGCCCGCCTCACGCCGCGACCCGCGTCTCCTCGGCATCCAGATCGGCTCCGCCCCCGCGCTGATGCCGGCCCCCCGATGAGTCTCCTGCGTGTGTATCCGGGCGATCCGAGCCGCAAGGGCCGCTCTTTCCCGATCGGACCGCGCGGCGGCGCCGCCCTCGCGGGCCTCCTCCTCGGATGCGGGGCTTCGATCGTCCTCGGCCTCGCGGGCGCTCCGAGCGTCGTGTCGGACGCCGTGCATGCCGCCGACCGGCGCGCGATCCGCGAGACCGCCCAGCGCGGCGCCGAATCCTTCGCGTCGGTCGGACGGCGCGCCCTCGCGCTCGGCAATCGGCTCGCGGCGGACGAGCTCTTTCTCGCCCGCGTCGGCGCAATCCTCGAGATCCCGCCGCCGGACCGGTTTCCCGGGGATCCGCGGGACGCCGCGCCGGCGACTCCCGCGGCGATGGAGGCGGAGGCCGCGGATCTCGCCAGGCGCACCCGCCTCCTCGAGCTGTTCCGACGGCAGCTCGCCGCGCTGCCGGTCCCCCTCCCCGCCGGATTCGACCCTGTCTTCGTGCCGTCGCGGGCGCCGGTCGAGCCCTCGTCGTCCGTTCCGATCGAACTGTTCGGCTGGCACGCCTCCGAGGTCACGCGCCGCGACGAATTCTGTTCGGGGCTCACGCTCGCCTCCCCCGCCGGAGCGCTCGTGACCGCGCCCGCGGCCGGCGTCGTCGTCCACGCAGGCCCGGTCTCACGCCACGCGGACGCGATCTGGCGCCGCCTCGGCACGATCGTCGTGCTGGCCCACGACACCCGCACGCGCACGATCTATGGCCACCTCGCCGTGCCCCTCGTGAAGAAGGGCCAGCGGGTATCGCGCGGCACTCCGATCGGCCGCGTCGGCACGACGGGATTCGCCGTCACGCCACGGCTGCATTACGAGGTCCACCGGCTCGTGAACGACCGCTGGGTCCCTCGCGATCCGCGGATCTTCGTGCTCGACGTCGATTGGATCGGAGCCGCCGGGCTTCGTGGCGAGCCGACGCCTCCGGACCTGCCTTCGCTACCGATCTTCGCGCGCTGACGGCGGGGCGGCTGGAGGCTCGAGGAGGACGTTCCCGGTTCCCGCGTAACGCGTCAGGACGCGATAGCCGCGACGGACCGCCTCGGCCTCGTCCTGACCGAGGACGAACGCGTAGTCCGCGGCCTCGAACGAACCATCGCGCGAAACCGGAGAGAGGAACGCGAACTCCTCCGTCTGTCGGTACCAGTTGAGCGACGGCTCGAAGAGCCAGTTGATTGAAAGGCGCACGGAATGGAACGCGCCAGGCCGGCTCACGCGCAGCCGGTCGAGGTCCTCGAGCATGTGCACGTTGTCCGCGTCGAACCACCAGAGATCCGAGCGCGTCAGGTTCGCGCGCCGCGCGAACAGAGCGAGAGCCAGGAGCCCAGCAGCCCCAAACACCGATCCGGCGGCGCGATCGAACGGAGCGGGCGTCGTACCGCAGGCAGCGGCAGGGGCGAAAACGACGAACGGCAGGAATACCGTCGCGATCCGGTCCTCGGGAAACCTCGCACCGAAGAAGACGTGTTGTGCCTGGACGGTAGCGCACAGGATGACGAGGACCGAAAAGAGCGCGAGAAAAACGCGCCCGCCGGTCCCCGGCCGAACGAGTCTGTAGGCCGCGAGGGCCGTGAGCGCGGCAAGACCGATCCCCAACGCGGCGAGGGCCGCGTGAACGAGCAAGGGCGAGAGATTGAGCAGGGAGAGCCGGACGACGGACCCGACGGTGTCGTGCCACAGGCCGGCCGTTCCGCCCGCGTAGAGCGCCCCGGCGCGCCGCATGCAAATGAGAATGGGGACCGCCGTCGCGAGAAGACAAAGCGACGCCGCGCTCCTCGCCAGCGCCGCCTTCCCGGAGAGCCTCGTCGAGGACGCCCTCAGAACGGTCGACACCCTCGAGCGGGGAGAGGTCGGGAAACGCACATCGCCGGGCCACACGACAGGCGCCTCGACTCGTTTTTCTTAGAAGGGTGAATGCGGACGGCTCCCCGGGCGGGCACGCCGCGAGGAATCCCGAGCCCGGCGGCCCCTCTTACCCTTCTAAGAGAAGGATCTCTTCGGACCCTTCAATACTGCTTCTGGGCTTTCACGAAGCCCTCGAAGTTCCTCTTCACTTCTTCCATCGAATCTCCGCCCGTCTTCTCGAGGAGGGCGTCCGCGAGGACGAAGGCGAGCATGGCCTCCGCGATGACCCCGCACGCCGGCACGGCCGTCACGTCCGAGCGCTCGTACGACGCGCGGTGCGGCTGCTTCGTGTCGATGTCCACCGACGGGAGGCCGTCCCGGAGCGTCGAGATCGGCTTCTGGTAGATCGTGGCGAGAAGGTCCTCGCCGTTCGTGATGCCACCCTCGAGGCCGCCCGCGCGGTTCGACGTACGCGAGAAGCCGCGCGCCGCGTCGTACGCGATCGGGTCGTGCGCGGCCGAACCGCGTCGGAACGCGTTCGCGACTCCTTCTCCGAGCGACACGGCCTTCACGGACGGGATCGACATCAGGGCGCGGGCGATCCGTCCGTCGAGCTTGTCCTCCCACGAAACGTGCGAGCCGAGGCCGGTCGGAACGCCGCGCGCGCCGACGAGAATCGTCCCGCCCAGCGTGTCGCCCGCCTTCGCCGCCGCGTCGACCGCGTCCATCATGGCCGTCTCGACGCTTCGGTCCACGAGCCGAAACGGCGACGCTTCGTCGACCTTCTCGAGATCCTCGAATCCGCGTGGCCCCTCCGGCACCGCGACCTCGCCGATCGAAAGGACGCCGCTCCGGACGCGCACAAAGAGCGCGAGCAGCAGTTGCCGGCAAAGCGCGCCGGCCGCCACGCGCGCCGCGGATTCGCGCGCGCTCGCGCGCTCGAGGATGTCGCGCAGGTCGCGACGGCCGTACTTGAGTCCGCCCGCGAGATCCGCGTGCCCGGGGCGCGGCGACGTGAGCCGGCGTTTCGCCGCCGCCTCGGGCTCGACGTCCAGGGGACCCATGACCTTCTCCCAGACTCCGTGGTCGCGGTTCGCGATCTCGAAGGCAATCGGGCCGCCCAGCGTCTCGCCGCCGCGGAGACCCCCCGTGAAGCGCGCCTCGTCCCTTTCGATCTTCATGCGGCCGCCGCGTCCGTAGCCGTGCTGCCGCCGCACGAGGTCGGCGTTCAGCGCGGCGATGTCGATCTTCAGGCCGGCCGGCAGCCCGGTGACGAGGCCCGTCAGGAGCGGGCCGTGAGACTCGCCGGCGGTCTGGAGCGTGAGGCGCGGCATACGACGAAGTGTAGCTTCTGCGGGCGGGACCCGCCCTCTTCCGTAGACTCCGCCCTGATGATCGAAGTCGAAGGCCTCGTCAAGGCGTACCAGAGCGTCACGGCCGTGGACGACCTGAGCTTCCGCGTCGCGCGGGGAGAAGTCCTCGGGCTCGTGGGCCCGAACGGCGCCGGGAAGACGACGACACTGCGCTGCCTCGCGGGAATCCTGCCGCCGAACGCGGGCAAGATCCGTCTCGGGGGGTTCGACCTCATCACGCAGCCCGTGGAATCGCGGCACTGCCTCGCGTTCATGCCGGACGAGCCGCGCCTCTTCGAGTACCTGACCGTCGAGGACCACCTCGCCTTCACCGCGCGGATGTACGGAGTGGCGGACGCCGCGGCTCGAGCGCGCGTCCTCCTCGACGAGTTGGAGCTGGCGGGCAAGGAGCGTGCGCTGCCGGCCGAGCTGTCGCGGGGAATGAAACAGAAGCTCGTCGTGGCCTGTGGCCTGCTTCACGATCCCGAAGTCCTCATCTTCGACGAGCCCCTGACGGGAATCGACCCCGGCGGCATCCGGAAGATGAAGCAGACGATCGTCCGCCGCGCTGCCGCGGGCGCCGCCGTCATCGTGTCGTCGCATCTGCTGCCGCTCGTGGAGGAGATCTGCTCCCGCGTCCTCGTCCTCTCGCGCGGGAAGGCCGTGCTCCTCGGCACGCTCGACGAGATCCGGGCGAGCGCGGGCGGGGACGCGTCGCTCGAGGAGATCTTCCTGCGCGTCACGGGCGGGTCGTGAGCGTATCGCCCTCGCCCCTCCCGCTCGTGTTTTTCACCGCGAAAAGGATGCTGAAAAACGCCTCGCGAAGAAAGCTCGGGCGGCTGCGCGAACCGCGGTACATGATCGGCTTCCTCGTCGGCGCCGCGTACTTCGCGATGCTCTTCATGAGGCCCGGCCGCGCGGGCCGGACGCCGACTCCGCCACGCTTTCCGGGGCACATGAACGAGATCCTCCTCCTCGCCGGCGCGGCCGCGCTCGCCGCCGCCGCTCTCCTGACATGGCTCTTCCGGAAAGGCGAGCCATCACTCGGGCTGTCGGAGGCCGAGATCCAGTTCCTCTTTCCGGCTCCCATTTCCCGGCGCGCTCTCCTGCATTACGCCCTCCTGAAGGCGCAGTTTCCCGTCCTCCTGAGCGCGTTCATCCTCACGATCGTGTCAGGGCGTCGCGGAAACGGGGCCGCGATTCTCACCGGCTTAGGACTCTGGCTGCTGCTGACGGCCGTCCACTTCCACAATCTCGCTCTCGCCTTTACGAAGGCGCGCTGGAACGAGCTTCCGCCGGCCTCCCGCCGGGCCACGAAAATCGTGGCCTTCGCCGTGGCGGGGAGCGCCCTCGGAATGCTCGTCGTGACTTTCGGGGCGGGCGTTCTCGCCGCCGCGTCAGGCCCGGGCAAGGAGCGGTTCGCCTCGCTCGGCGGTTTGGTCGCCGCGCTCCAATCCGGGCCCTTCGGCCCGGCGCCACTCGCGCTCCTCGCCCCGTTCCGCTGGATTCTCGCCCCGCTTCTGGCTCCGACCGCCCGCGCGTTCTCTCTCGCGCTGCCGCCCGCTCTCGGCCTCGTGGGCGTCCTCTATGCGTGCGTCGCTCTCACGGCCGTCCGCTTCGAGGAAGCCACGCTCTCCCAGGCCTCGCGGCGCGCCGCGCTTCGGGCCCGCCGCGGCGCGGGTCGCCTCGAAGCCCTCCCGTCCGAGAAGCGCCGCGGCACCGTGCCGTTCCGGCTCGCGCCCCGAGGCCGGCCCGAGCTCGCAATCGTGTGGAAGAACCTCCTCGCCTGGAATCGCACGAGCCTTCGCCGGCAGGCCGCGATCGTGGCAACCCTCGCGGCTGCGCTCTTTTCGGCGTCCGCCCTCCTGGCGACGCCCTCGGCCGACGCCGCGGCCGCCATCGGAAGCGCGGCGTGCCTCGCCCTGACCGCTCTCCTCGCTCTCCTCACGCCTCTCGGCGCCCGCATCGACCTACGCGGCGATCTCGAGTACGCCGCGCTTCTCAGGACATGGCCGCTCCCGGCCGAGCGTCTCGTCCTCGCCGAGCTTGGCGCGCCGGCGGCCGTCGCGGTGCTCTACGGCTGGGGAGGAATCGCGATCGCCCTCGCGATCGCGTCGGGTCGCGCGGCGCGGGCAGCATTTCTGGGAACAGCCCTCACGGCGCCCTCGGCCTCAGCCTCTTTCCAGCGGTTCGAGGTGCTCGTGCCCGTCGCCCTGACGGTGGCCGTCTTCCTGCCCAGCCTCGTCGCGCTCGCCCTCGTGGTCCAGAACGCGTCCGTCCTCGCTTTCCCGGCCTGGTTCCCCGCGGGCCGCAAACGCGCCGTCGGTTTCGAGCAGTCGGGCCTCCGCATGCTGTCGTTTTTCGGCACGTCTCTCGTTCTCGCCCTCGCCCTCGTCCCGGCGGCGCTCCTCGCCGGGCCCCTGATCTTCTTCACCTTCAGGCCCCTCGGCTTCTGGTCCTTGCCCATCGCCGCTGTTTTCGCGGCCCTGCCGGTCCTCGCCGAAGCGGCCGGAGGAGTCTTCCTGCTTGCCCGCCTGTTCGAGCGATTCGATCCGGCTCGGGACCTCGGTTCCTGAAGGCCCGTTTTCTGACAGAATACGAGTCCATGCCGAGTCCGCTTTCCTTGCCCGTGCGAGATGCCCTCGAACTCATCGCGGAATCGAAGGCCCCCGCCTACGGGATGGATCGCCACGACCGCATCGTCTACTGGAACGAGGGGGCCGAGAAGGCTCTCGGCTGGCCCCCCGATGACGTCCTCGGAAAGATGTGCTTCGACGTCCTCGCCGGGCGAGACGTCTTCGGCAACCTCTACTGCACGAAAGAGTGCCCCATCGTCGTGTCCGCCATCGCGGGGGACGACGTGCGGCCCTACCTTCTCGACGTGAAGAAGAAGGGGTCGGCTTCCGTGAAGCTCATCGTCCGCGCCATGCCGCTGCCCGCGGCAGGCCCCTCGTTCGCGGTGCTCATGCACTTCCTCGAGACCGAGGGGCAGGCTCTCGACAGCCTCATCGCCGCGCTGCGCTCGGCCGTGCGCGCGCCGTCCGGCCTCCCTCCCGTCGATCCTCCGATTTCCGTTTCCCCTCTCAGCGGGCGCGAGAGAGAGATCGTGATGCTGCTCTCGAACGGCTACGCGGCGCTCAACATCGCGGCGAAGCTGAACCTCTCGCACGCGACGGTGCGAAACCATATCCAGAACGTCCTCCGAAAGCTCGAGGTGCACAGCCAGGTCGAGGCCGTGGCGCTCGCGTTCCGGCGCGGCTGGATCTGACGTCCGGACCCCGCCGGTTCTTCAGCTCCCCGGGCGGATCCCCGTTTGAAGGACCTCCAGGACGCCGGCACGCGTGAACGCGCGGGAGTCTTCCCTCTTTTCGAGACTCATGCTTCCCCGGACCTCGTCCAGCGAGGAATGGCCGTGGGCCTCGAGCCACCGCTCGATCTCCTCGCGCACGACCTTCAAGTGGCCGGGACCGTTCTGGAGAAGAGCCGAGACCATCTGAACGACATCCGCTCCGGCGAGAATCGCCTTCAGCGCGTCGGCTCCCGTATGGACGCCGCCCGTCACGGCGAGCGACAGGTCCACGCGGCCGGAGAGCATGGCGATCCAGTAGAGGCGCGACAGCAGCTCGGTCGAGCTCGAGAGGCGCAAGTCCGGCTTCACTTCCAGTGTCTCGAGGTCGATGTCCGGCTGGTAGCTCCGGTTGAAGAGAACGAGCCCGTTCACGCCGATCTCCTCGAACTGCCGCGCAAGCGACGCGATCGAGGAGAAATACGGAAAGATCTTCACGGCGACCGGGATCGAGACGAGCGAGCGCACGGTCCGAACCGTGTCGAGCGTGTAGGCCTCGAGCGTCGCGCCGCTCGTCCAGAGATTCGTGGACAGGTGGTAGAGGTTCAGCTCGAGGGCGTCGGCCCCGGCCTGCTCGACGAGTCCAGCGAACGAGGTCCAGCCTTCGTCGGTCGTCCCGTTGAGCGACGCAATGACCGGAATGTGAACGGATTCCTTGACCCGGTTCACGTGCTCGAGATAGCCGACGGGATCCGAGGGTGAGCGCTCGGTGCGAAGGGGATCGGCCGCGATCTGCTCTTCGAAGAGCGAGTGGAGCACGATGGCCGGCGCCCCCGCATCCTCGAGCCGCAGGATCGAATCGAGCTCGGCGGTGAGGGGACACGCTCCCGGAACGAGCGGGTGCGCCAGCTTGAGCCCGAGGTACGAGGTCGTGAGATCCACAGCATCCCAAGAGTGGCGCCTGTCGATTCACACTCCCATGATGCACATGTTTCAAAGCGGAGCGATCACTTCACGCCGAGGTCCGCGAGCACCTTTGGATTCGTCTCATCCTGCGCGAGCAGGGAGTGGCAGGCGTCGCACTCGGCCGAGATGACACGCCCGTCGGCCGCCTTGTGGCTGCCGTCGTGACAGCGGAAGCAACCCGGGAAGTCCTCGTGGCCGAGGTGGTTCGGGTGCGTTCCCCAGGTGATCTTCATGTTGGGCCAGACGTTTCGGCCGTAGATCTTCTGAACCTCGCGCACCGCGATCTCGAGGGTGGCGCGCCGGGCCTGGTAGACGTCCGGATACTTCGTCTTGTAGAACTCCGTGAGGTCCCTGTCCATGCGCGCGAAGGCTTCCTCGCGGGTCGGATACGTAATTTTGAGCAGCTCGATTGATTTCTTGTGGATGAACGGCAGATCCGGACTGATGCGGCCTAAGGCCATCGCCTCGTTCACCGCGCGCTCGGGAAGCTGGAAGGCGTGAGTCGGCCGGTTGTGGCAATCGATGCAGTCCATCGTGCGTCGCTCGGCTTTAAGCGCCGCCGGCGCGGCCTTCGCGTCTTTCTGGACCTCGGTCGACGCGTATTCCACCGAATTCCCGTCGTCCCCGATGTACGTCACGGAATCGATGACCTCACGGCGCGGGCTCGAAGTGAGGTACGAGATTCGCTCCTTGTCGTCGAAGTGCCGTCCGTGGATGCCGACCGCCCGGGATCCCATGCGGCCGCCGAGCTTGAGCAGAAGGACGGTCTTCGTCGGTGTGTTCTTTTCGTCGTCGCCGAATTTCGAGATGATCTTGAGCCGGTCCCCCGTGAATTTCTGCGGCCAGTGGCACTGCTCGCAGGTGGCTCGCGCGGGACGAAGCGTGTGCACCGGAGACGGGATCGGGCGCGCGTAGGTTCCGAAGGTGACCGCGATGACCTGCCGCACGCCGTCGATCTTCGCCTTGACGACCCAGGGGGCGCCAGGGCCGATGTGACAGCTCGCGCATGCGATCCGCGAGTGCGGCGAGTCGAGGTAGGCCGTGTACTCGGGCGCCATCACCGTGTGGCACGTCAGGCCGCAGAAACGGGCGGAGTCCATGTACTCGACCCCCACGAAGGCCGAGAGACTCAGGATCACAACGTTGACCACCGTCAGGCCGGCGATGAAGACGACCGTGCGGCGGAGGTTCACGTCCCCGAGGTCCACCTTCGGATATTCCGCGGGAAGCGTTCCCTCCCGGCGGAGCCGGCGACGCTCGAAGAAGATCCCGACGGGGATGAGAAGAAGACCCAGGAGGAAGAAGAACGGCAGGACGAGAATGAAGACGATGCCCGAGTACGGATGGACGGGCTTCGAGTCCATCGTCTCGAAGAGCCAGAATCCGACCAGCGTCACCGCGGCGCTCGTCGTGAGTCCGACGCCGATTTGCGAAATGCGGTTCCGCCCCAGGTAGAAAAGTGGCCTCAGCCACCCCACGAGGGGGCCGGATTTCGCCTCGGTCATGTGGTTCCTCCGCGATGAATGATCAGGACAAAAGAGCGTACAGCGTCAGGGTCACGAGGAGAAGTCCGAGCAGCACCGCCGTCGTGCCGACGATCCGCCCGCGCTTCAGGATCTCCGGGTCGGGCGCCGGCGCCGCGATCCGCTCGAGCTCGCCGTCCGCGACGAGGCGGGCATATTCGGCGGGACGCTCGTGCCGGACCTCGTCCAGGGGCAGGACTCCCGTGAAAATCACCGTGTCCATCGGGAACTTCTCGGGCCGGAGGTGCCCGTTGAAGAAGTGAATCGTGAAGATGAAAACGGTGGCGAGAAGCGCTTCCTCGCCGTGAATGAGGAGCGTCACGTTGAAGAGATCGCCGGGCAGGAGGTGAGCCCAGAACCTCGGGAACCAGAGGATGAGGCCCGAACCGCCGATGATCCCCATTCCCCAGAACACGGCCCAGTAGTCGAATTTTTCCCAGTAGGTGAAGCGGTCGAACTCGGGCCGCGGGCCCCTGCCTACGAACCAGCGGACGTGCCCGATGAGCTGCTTGAGATCCTCGGGCCGCGGCACCATCGAGCGCGGACCCCAGAGGATGCCGTAGTCGCGGTCGCCGAAGATCCTCTTCAGGAGGCGCGCGAGGTGCAGGCCGAACGTGAGCAGCATGCACGCGGCGAAGATACGATGAAGAAAGCCCGCCGCCTGGAAGCCTCCCACGACGCGCGAGAGCCTCGCGGCCCACGCGCGCTCGGAGAAGAGGAGCGGGAGCCCCGTGAAGGAGAGCCCGAGGAAGCTCGCCATGAGGAGGACGTGGAGCGAGCGGTCGTACCCGTCGAACCGCCGGACCCAGCCGGTCGCCGCCGCCTCAGCGGTCGGAGCCGCGGGAGACTCTTCGGACATCATGCTTCTCCGTTCTTCTTCGCGTCCGTATCCCGGCGCGCCTTCACCGAGCGCGGGAACCAGAGCACGGTGTGGACCCCGAAGAAGGCGAAGACGCCTACGAGCAGGATCTTCATGAAGAGCGAGGTCGCCCAGAGCAGCTGGCTCCGGCCCCGGTCATGCGTGTCGGCGTGCGGGTCGTATTTCGCGAAGCTCGCCCCGACTCCGGGATGACACTTCTGGCAGGTCGCGAGTCGCTTCGCGGGACCCACGGACGAGCGCGCGTCGCCGGCCGGGTGGATCTCATGCGCCGTGTGGCAGTCCGCGCAAGTCGCCACGCGAGAGAAGCCCATGGCGCTGACCTGGCCGTGATAGGTGTCGCGATAGGTCTTGAGGTGGCTCTCGTGACAGCCGCCGCACTCATGGAGGATCTGGAGGCGCCGAACCTCGGGAGCCGCGGTGATCGCGTGCGCGGTATGGCAGTCGGCGCAGACGGGCACCTTTTGGTTGCCCTTCGCAAGTTGCTCGCCGTGGATCGAGGCCGAGTACTCGTCGAGGATCTTCGAGTGGCATGAGCCGCACGTAGCGGGGACCTTCGACCGGAACACCAGGCTCTCGGGATCCGTCCTCGGATCGCGGATGGCATGCGCCCCATGGCAGTTCGCGCAGTTCGGCGCGACCTTGAGGCCGCTCTTCTCGAGCGCCTTGCCGTGAATGCTGTCGTGGAAGAGGGCCGGCTGGTTCACCGCCGGCCCGCCCGCGCCCGGCACGACCGCGATGTTCGCGTGGCACCTCAGGCAGGTCGTCGGGAGATTGAAGTGATTCGTCCGGGACGCCGCGTCCTTCGACGGCAGGATGTCGTGGATCCCGTGGCAGTCCGTGCAGGTGGCCGCTTTGCTGGCCTTCGACTTCCCGCGTTCTCGGGCATGCACGCTTTGGTGATACTCCTCGACCTGCGACGCGTGGCAAACGGCGCAGTCGACCGGGGCGAGCTTTTCGGAGTGGGGAAAATCCGTAGTCCGGGCGAGGTCCTGGTGGCAGTCGACGCAGGACGCGCCGGCGGCTCCGTGCACGGAATCGCCGAACACCTTCTTGTCCACGAAAATGGAGGACCCGTTCGCCCTCTTGGCGGACGGGTCCGCGTGGCATGAGAGACAGTCGTCGTTGGCGGGAGGCTTCGGGGGCGGCGGGGCCGCCGCCCGGAGGGGGGCGGCCGTAAGCAGAAACGCGGCGAGTACGCCCCCGAGCCTCATCCGCATTAATTTACTTGGACGCGGGATCGCCGGGGTTCGTCCCCTTCTTGAGCTCGTCAAGGTTCGACACGCCGTCTCCGTCGCTGTCCATCTTCTCGAGAGCGGCGAAGTCGTATTTGCCGTCCTTGCCCTTCACCTTGTTGACGTCGACACCGAACTTGTTCACGTCGGCCTCGCCCTTCTTGGGCATCGCCTTCGTGTGGCAGGAGCCGCACTTGATTTTGGAATCGGGGTACTTCTTCAGAACCTCCTTCTGGAGATCCATCGTGGCGAGCGCGGTCCCTGCGACGAGCGCTACCGCCGAGGCGAGGGAGACCACTGCGAGACGTGTCTTTTTCATGTCGCTATTCCCTTCAGGGGCGCCACTTGAGGTAGACGCCGATCCGATTCGCGCGGAAGCTGGAAGTCGAGATCTGATAGTCGAGATACCGGTCGACCGACCATTCGCCGATGAGTCCGAGGTGCTGGGTGGCGTCGAAGTCGACGCGCGCGCCGCCGCGATAGAGACGGTACGCGTAGGTGCCCTCGTTCGCGAAGCGGGTCCAGAAGCCGTCGATGGCGAGCTTGTCGAACTTCAGGCCCAGGCCGGCTTCCCAGAGCTCGCCGTCTTCCTTGTCGACGGAGTCGAACACGGTGAAGTCTTGCGGGGCGCGGACGGGAATCGTGTTGTCGGCCTGCATCTTGCCGTAGGCCCCGTGGAGCCGCAGCATCTTGACCGGCGTGATCGTGACGTCGCCCGTGTACTGGCGCGAGGTGCCCTTGGA
>DAIOUV010000044.1:19190-26999 GCA_036759345.1 Acidobacteriota bacterium
TTCTGGTCGATCCAGAGACCGGTCGCGCCGAGCGTGAGCCACGGGAAGCCCTTCCACGTGGCGCGCACGCGCTCGCGGTTGCGGCTCGTGAAGTCGGTCCTGAGAACCGCCGTGTCCGCGTCGTCCCACGACGCCTCGCCCACGACGAAGAGACCGCCCGCGGCAAACGTGAGGGCGCCCTCGTAACGGTTGATGGTGCGGTTGAAGTTCCCGCCCTGTCCGCCGGGGACGATGATCTCGGAGGGATCCTGCGTGACGATGAGGTTCTGCTGAGTCTGCGAGTAACCGGCGCGGATGCCGAAGGGCCCGAAGGCCTTCGCGGCCGCCTGGACGTCGTAGACGTCTTCGGTGCGCTCGATCGAGTTCTTCGCGTTCAGCAGCGTCTGGATGTCCGCGAGCGTGAAGCCCGTGTAGCCCGTCGTTCCCGTGAACAGGCTGCTCACGAGGTCCTGGCCGTCCCAGGTGGCGTGACGACGGACGAAACCGCCCGTCACATCGATGCCCTCGAGGGCGTGCCATTCGACGCGCGCGCCGGCGCGCCAGACCGTGTTCTGGACGCGGGACGACGCGCTCTCGGTGAGGCCGGTGAAGAAGCGCGCGAGAGGGAACGACACGAGGGAGCCGAAAGCGCTCTGGTTTTCCGTGTCGTCGCCGGTCGCGTCGGACTTGACGTAGAGACCGATCAGTTGAAGGGAATCGGTCGCGAAACCGCGCACGAACACCGACGTCGTCGGGGTGTTGATGTCGGTGACGCTCGAGTTCGAGTAGGAAGAGAGGTTCAGATTCTTGTCGAGCACCGTCCCCGGGTTGTTGCCGGCGCCCGCGCCCGGAGCGAGGCTGAGCACCTCGGTTTCGCGGTAACGGCGCCAGCCCTGGAGAACCTCGCCCGACACCGGTCCGGCGTGGAATCCGGCGCCGACGCGGAACTCCTGGTCGTGGACCTTGAGATCCTGGCCGAGGCGAAATTCGTCCTGGCCGAGAAAGGCCGTCGAGTACCCAGGGCCAACCAGCTGGTTGGACGTGTACCCGAGAAGAGGTGTGACGACCGCCCCGGGCAAAAGCTCGAGGTTGATGTCCACCATGTCCCGGGTGCGATCCCAGGTCTGCTGACCGACCACCGCGCCGAGCGGATTGGCGAAGCCGGAGAGCGCGCTGAACTGATCGAGGTGGCGATAGGAGGCGCGGAGGCGATAGGCGCCCGTGAGGCCCGCATCGAGCCTCAGGGAACCGGCGGGGCCGGCCCCGAGATCGGAGCCGTCGATCCGAAGGTAATCGAGGGCCGGGAAACCACTGGTCTTCCCGTCCTCACCGATGTGGATGCTGCGCACGAGAAACCCTTCGCGCTCGTTGATCTGAGAGCGATAGGACTCCTCGCTGCCGCTGAGAGTGAGAAAGCGGTAGCCCACCTCGATGTCGAACGGAATCGCCTGGGCACGGGCGACGCCGGCCGAACCGAGAGTGAAGACAAGAACCGAGGCGAGAACGGCGGCTCGGAAGGCGGAGCGGAATGTTCGCATCGGCCTGTCCTTACTTCAGCAGCTGCGGCGAACGCTGGGAACCATGCACGGCGACGTGGCAGGTCGTGCAGTTCCGGTAGCGCGGCAGCGAGATGTTGTGGAAAGAAGGCGGCTGCGAGCCCAGAGTCCCCACCCCGAGCGTCGAGTGACACTCGAGACACTGCGAGGCGATCGTGGCCCTCTGCAGCTGGTGGGGGTACGAGGAGCCATGCGGAATGTGGCAGCTCGTGCAATCGCCGGCGACACCGTTGACGTGCGGATAGACGAAGGGACCGCGCACTTCCGCGTGACAGGAGACGCAGCCGGGCTCACCCGCCCGGGTTTCTTTCACCGCGTGCTTCGCCGAACGGCCGTGCGGGTCGTGGCAGGACACGCACGAGAGCGCGCCCTCTTTCAGCCTGTGCGCGTATGGAAGCGTCCGGAAGGAGGACGCCGCGTCCTGATGGCAGGTCGCGCACAGCTGGGTCGGCTCGGACACGAGCAGGTTCGCCTGCTTCGGGCTCGACTTGTGGATGGCGTGACAGGAGAGGCAGTTGACCGCCTCGGACGGCGCGTGCACGCCCGTCTTGAATGACGAGCGCTCCGCGGACTGCTTGTGGCAGGTCGCGCACGTCTCGGCGCCGGTACGGCCATGGAGCGTCCGGATGAGGGTCTTGTCCCCTCCGGCCTCCATGTGCTTCGTCCCGTCGCCGTGACACGTGGCGCAGACCTCATTGCTCGCGGCGCCCTTGTGGGCGGCGCCGTAGGCACGCGTGTGGGGATTACCCGCGAAGATCTTGGCCTCGTCGTGGCAGTCGGCGCACGCAGGGCCGGCCTCCACCTTCGCGGGAGCCGGACTGGCTGGTGGAGCCTGAGCCTGGGCCGTCGCAACCCCCGCCGTGAGTACGGCGAGGGCGGCGGCGGCGAAGGCTCCGGGCGAGAGGTGTTTCACGGCCTGTCCTCGTTACCGCGCGTGGACTTTCGCGACGTCGTAATCGGTTCCGGTGCCGTGGCAGGTTCCGCAGGCCTCGGCAGGTGCGGTCGGGTTGTTCGGGAAGTACGCCGTGTTGAGGTACGCGTGGGCGGCGACGTCGCGGCTGTCGTGACAGCCCGTGCAGGCGGCTGTCGCCGAGCCGCGCGGCGAGAAGAAGTCGCGGTCCGTGACGACCGGGACGTTCGTGATCGGGAGCGGGAGCGCGTAGGTGGCCGCGTTCACGTGGCAGGCGAGGCAGTTCCGGCGGTCGCCGGGGTACGTGACCTCGTTGAAGCTGCCCGGCAGGCCGGAGTTGCCGTAGATCGTGTAGTCCTGGGCCAGCTCTTCACCCGTGTGGATGCGGTGGATCATGCGGGCGAACTCGATCGACTCACCGGGGTTGGCCGAGCCGTCGGCCGGCCGGCGTGCGAGGTCGGTGCCGTTCGGGTTGTGGCAGATGGGGCAGTGCTGGGTGTCGATGCGCTGGTTGCCGTGCGAGAAGAGGATGTCGAGTCTCGCGTGGCAGACGTTGCACTTCGCGAGCGAGACGACCGTGCGCCGCGGCACGACCGTCGTGCCCGTGACCGCGAAGTAGAAGGGCTGGTTCGGGGCGCCCTCGTTGACCGTCGCCGGACCCTTCGTCGGGGCCGGGTTCAACGTGTACGGGCGGCGGCTCTCGATCGAGACGACGTACGTGCCCTTGGCGGCGGCCGGGATGGCGTTCGTGAACGTGTAGGTCGCGATGCCGGTCGCGGCGTTGTACGTGGCGGTCGCGGCGGGGGATTCACTGAACGGCTGGCCGTTCGCGAGCATGCCGGGGTTCGTGTAGTCGGTCGTCGGGCCGCCGAGCTTGATGCTGAGCGAACCGTTCGCCGAGACCTTGTAGACGCCCGGGTCGACGAACGAGCCGTCGCCGTTCGCGAGCTGGAACGTCACGGTGATCTTCTTTCCGGGGCCCGCGTTCGTGACGGAGAGGATCTTGGCCGTGTAGCCCTTCAGCTGCGACGACAGGAGAGGAACGATGTGGGCGTTCTTGATGCCGGCGTCCCACTCGACGTTGCCCTGCGGGGTGTGGCAGCTCGCGCACGTGCCGTCGGCCGCGGGGCCGGCCGCATGGTTCACGCCCGTCGTGAAGTTCACGTCGTCGTGGCAGGAGCCGCAGGCCGCGATCGAGGGGTACGTGTACCAGTTCGCGCCACCGGCGGCCGCTGGGTCGTGGCAGGTCGTGCAGAAGCGGATGTCCTGCGGGTACGTGATGGCGCCGACCGTCGTGTTCTTGCCCTGGTGAAGCGCGTGGAAGAAGATCTGCCCGTCAAAGGGCGCGGCCGTGCCCTTCATGCCGTTCGGGTTGTGGCAGAGGACGCACTGCCTGATGTCGCGGTAGTTGCCGCCGTGCGGAGCGATCGGGTCGTGGCACTGGTTGCAGCGGGCGACCGTCATCGCGTTGAACGTCGTCGCGGTCGCGTTCGTGGACGGGACCCAGTCCTTGTACTGCGGCGTCGCGTAGTAGTTCTTCCCGACGATGTCCGTCGTGTTCCGGCTGCCGAACACGGCCAGCGTCGTGGCCTGCGTCGGGTCGTAGGTTGTCGCCAGCGCGTTGAAGAAGGTGTACTTGTAGTGGCCGACCTCGAAGTCCTGGAAGGTACCGGTCCGGTCACTGCCCGTGCCGGAGGTCCCCACGACGTTGATGTAACGGCGCGTGCTCGGGTTCCACATCCCGATGATGAACCGCGGGGTGACGACGCCCGGCGTCACGAGGCCGTAGCGGTCGAGGGGCCCCGTGAGGTCGTCGGTCAGATAGAACTCGACGACCGGCTTCTGGCCGGGCGCGACGTTCGTCACCGACGCGATCTTCATGTTCAGACCGGGGCGGATGTACGTGAGCTGGTCCGGCGCGAGGAAAGCCTCCTTTTGGGTCGAGGCGTAAGCCACCGGGACATCGGCAGCCGCCGGAGCGTTGGGGCTGGTGTGCGTCACGGGCGTCATGGGTACCGCGACGAGACCAGCGAGGAGCGTGAGAGCCGTACGTGATACCAGTGACATCGTCAGCCTCCTTGCCGGAAAAGAATCTGCAAATCGTCAACGAACAGACGTTCGAAGGAAGTGGCCGTTTTCATCCGTTGGTCAGAGTAGGAGCAAGGCCCTGCCGAAGCTTTGATTCAGTTGCATCAAATTACTGCGAAGTACAAGCTTAGAGGCCGCCCGGCCCCCAATGCACGAAAAGAGGCAGGCTTCTCGGGACAAGATGTCCCATTCTCGGACCTCTCGTCGGGGCATGTTATGCGGCGTTTCCGCAACGCGTTACTTGCCCGGAAGGTCGTGGAGGAAGGCGCTCCGGTTCGTCAACCGCGGGCCGTCAGACCGAAGGCCTCTCTCAGCCCCGCTTCGTGCGCCTTCACGGTGGCCGCGACGTCGCGGGCCGTGTGCGCGGTCGAGACGAACATCGCCTCGAACTGCGCCGGAGCCACGAAGACGCCGCTTTTGAGCAGCGTGTGGAACCAGCGCTTGAAGGCCTCGACGTCGGACTTCTTCGCGTCGTCGAAGTTCGTGACGGGGCCCTTCGTGAAAAACGGCGTCAGGATCGACGCCACGCGGTTGATCACGACGCGGTCCGCGACGCCGAGCTTCTTCGCGGCGGCGTTCATCCCGCGTTCGAGCTCCTTCGCGGTCTTCTCGAGCTTCGCGTAGACGGCCGGGGTCAGCGAATCGAGCATCGCCTTCCCCGCCGCCATGGCGAGCGGGTTCCCGGAGAGCGTTCCGGCCTGGTACACGGGGCCGTCCGGCGCGATCTGCGCCATGAGGTCCGCACGGCCGCCGTAGGCGCCGACGGGCAGTCCCCCGCCGAGGATCTTGCCGAGGCACGTCAGGTCGGGCCGGATTCCGTACAACTCCTGCGCTCCGCCCTTCGCCACTCTAAAGCCGCTGATGACCTCGTCGAAGAGCAGCGCCGCTCCCTCGCGGTCCGCGATGCGGCGGAGGCCCTCGAGAAAGCCGGCGGCCGGCGCCACGACGCCCATGTTGGCGGCGATCGGCTCGACGGCGATGACGGCGATGCGCTTCGGGTGCGCCGCGCAGAGGGCCTCCACCGAGGCGAGGTCGTTGTAACGCGCGGTCAGCGTGAGGCCGGCGAGAGAATTCGGGACGCCGGGCGAGCCCGGAATGCCAAGCGTCGCGAGGCCCGAGCCCGCCGAAACGAGAAACGAGTCGGCGTGTCCGTGGTAGCAGCCCGCGAACTTCAGGACGAGGTCGCGGCCCGTGGCGCCGCGCGCGAGGCGCACCGCGCTCATCGCGGCCTCCGTTCCCGAAGACACGAATCGCACCTTCTCCATCGACGGGAAGGCCTTCGTGACGCGCTCGGCGAGCTCGACCTCGCCCTTCGAGGGCGCGCCGTAGGACGTGCCGCGCGGCAACGCCCTGCGGATGGCCGACAGGACCGGCCCGTGCGCGTGCCCGAACACGAGCGGCCCGTATGACATGACCCAGTCGACGTACCGGTTCCCGTCCGCGTCGATCAGGGTCGCGCCGCGACCCTTCTTCACAAAGAACGGCGTCCCGCCGACGGCCGCGAACGAGCGCACCGGCGAGCTGACGCCGCCCGGCATGCGTTTCTTGGCCCGCTCGAAAAGGGCTTCGGATTGAAGAGTTCTGCGAGGACGCTTTCGCATCACGCCAGCCACTCCGCCGCCTCCTTCGCGTGGTACGTCAGGATGAGGTCCGCGCCTGCGCGCCTCATCGACGTCAGGATCTCGAGCGTGACGCGCGGGCCGTCGATCCAGCCGTTCGCCGCCGCGGCCTTCACCATCGCGTACTCTCCGGAGACGTTGTAACAGGCGACGGGCACGTTCGTGGCTTCCTTCGCCGCGCGGATGACGTCGAGGTACGCGAGCGCGGGCTTGACCATCACGAGGTCGGCGCCCTCCTCGACGTCCGAGAGAATCTCCTTCACGCCTTCGCGCACATTCGCCGGATCCATCTGGTAGGAGCGCCGGTCGCCGAAGGAGGGCGTCGACCCGGCGGCCTCGCGGAACGGGCCGTAGAACCCCGACGCGTACTTCGCGGCGTACGCGAGGAGAGCGACGCCCTCGAATCCCCCGCCGTCGAGCTTCGCGCGAATCGCTCCGACGCGCCCGTCCATCATGTCGGACGGCGCGACGACGTCCGCGCCCGCCTGCGCGTGCGCAAGCGCCTGCGCCGCCAGGAGGGGCAGGGTCGCGTCGTTGTCCACGGTGCCCTCGGCGAGCGCCCCGCAGTGACCGTGGTCGGTGTACTCGCAGAGGCAGACGTCCGTCATGACGACCGTGGCCGGGCTCTCGGCCTTGATCGCCCGCACGGCCTGGCAGACCGGGCCCTCGGGATCGGCGCCCGACGTGCCCATCGCATCCTTGTGCTCGGGAATTCCGAAAAGGATCACGGAGAGGACGCCGAGAGAGGCGAGGGCCTTCGCGTCTTTCGCGGCCAGGTCGGCCGAAACCCGGTCGACCCCCGGCATCGACGGCACCGGCTGCCGCAGGCCGCGTCCCGGCACGACGAAGAGCGGCGCGATGAAGTGCGACGGAGCGAGAGACGTCTCCCTGACGAGCGTCCGGAGGCTCTCGGAGCGCCGCAGGCGGCGGTAGCGATGGAGGGGAAAGCTCATCGTATTTCCTTCCGGAGGAGGTCGAGGAGTTCGGAGAGTCGCGCGTGAGCGGGAATGGAAGGCGGAGGCAGCCCCCGGGCCGTGACGGCCTTCGCGGTCTCGCGCCCGAGCACGCCCCATCTTAAAGGCGGGAGAGACGCGACCGGCACGTCCAGGGCTGCGAGCAGCGCGTCGAGGCCCGCCGTCGAGCCCACGGCCACGGCGGCGAACCGGCCGGCACGGAAGTCGGAGAGGATCGAAGGATTCAGCTCGGAAAGAGAAAGAGGATGTTTTTCGTAGACCACGGGGGCGACGAGCCGGATGCCGAGCGCGCGAATCTGTTCCAGCGGTTCGAGCGCCGCGTCGGAGCCGTGCGGCCAGAGGACGCGCACGTCAGAGGGAGCAGAAGATTTTCTTAGAAACTCCAGGACACCCGCCGCTCCGGGTATCTCGGGAACGACGACCGGCGCCTCTCCGGCCGCCACCCTTCTCAGCAAATCCCCGGTGCTCTCGCCGACAGCGAGCATCCGCGCGAAGGGAGCGCGAAAGAGAGGGAGCAGAAACCTGATCGTCTCCTTCGACGAGACGACGAGCGTCGCGTCCCGGGCGTCGAACGCGAGCGCCTCGGCGATCCCCTCGGGGCGCGGCGCGACGGCGTGCGTGTGAAGAACGGTCACGTCTCCCGGAGGGGCGTCTTCGGATCCGGCGGCGCTGGAGCGCAGGAG
>DAIOUV010000045.1:0-26944 GCA_036759345.1 Acidobacteriota bacterium
CGGATGGCGTGAGCACGCTCCGCCCGCTCCCGCTCTCCGTCCTCGTGCGCCGCGCGACGGACGAGTTTCCGACCGGATCGGTCTACGACCTTCCCGTGCGCCACGTCTTCAGGGGTTTCCCGGGCCTCGACCTGTCCGTGAGATTCCACGGCCATCGCTGTGCGACGCCCATCGGCCCCGCCGCCGGCCCCCAGACGCAGCTCGCGCAGAACGTCGCGCTCTCCTTCCTGGCGGGTGGAAGGATCCTCGAGCTCAAGACAGTGCAGGTGAACGACCGCCTCGTGATCCCGCGCCCGTGCATCGACATGCGGACCGTGGGCTTCAACGTGGAGTGGTCGCAGGAGCTGACGGTCGAAGACTCCCTCCGCGAGTACGCAAAGGCGCGGCTCCTCGTCGCGATTCTCGCCGACCTGTGCGGCATTCCCGACGCGGAGCGCGACTTCGTCCTCGATGTCTCCGTCGGCTACGACCTTCAGGGCATCCGGTCACGCAAGATGGCCACATTCTTCGACGGGGTTCGCGACGCGAGCGCGATCCTCGACGAGGAGCGCGCGGCGCTGCGCCGGGAGCTTCCGGCCTCACTCCGGCATTGCGCTGACGTCCCGTGCCCGGAGCGTCTCTCGGACTCGGTCACGCTCTCGACGTTCCACGGCTGTCCGGCGGAGGAAATCGACGCGATCGCCCGCCACCTCCTCGTGGAACAGGGCCTCCACACGATCGTGAAGCTCAATCCCACGCTCCTCGGCTACGAGGAAACGGAGGAGATCCTGCACGGCCGGCTCGGATACGAGCGCATCGCGCTTCGGCGCTCGGCGTTCGAGAAAGACCTCAGGTGGGCCGACGCGCTCTCCATCGCGCGCGACCTCGCGGGGGAAGCCGCGCGCCGCGAGCTTGGCTTCGGATTCAAGGTCACGAACACGCTCGTCGTCGTCAACGCGGGCGACTTCATGCCCGGCGACGAGGCGTACCTTTCCGGCGAGCCGCTCCACGTCCTCGCGCTCGGGCTCGGGCTGAAGCTCCGCGAGGAGCTGGGTGCCGCCTTCCCGATTTCCTTCTCGGCCGGGGTCGACACGGCGAACGTGGCCGGCGTCGTTGCCTGCGGCTTCGTGCCAGTGACGAGCTGCACGGACCTCCTGCGCCCGGGCGGCTACCAGCGCCTGCACCGGCAGGCCGAGGCCCTCGCGGCGGCGATGGGTGAAGCGGGTGCCGCGACGCTGCCCGCCTTCATCCGGGCGCGCGCGGGGCACGCGAGCGGCAACCTCGCGGAGGCCTCTCTCACGAACCATCGCCGCGCGGCCACCGAGGCGCTCGGCAACGCGCGTTACGCGGCCGGGCGCACGGGAAAGCCGCCGCGGAAGATCGGCTCGCACCTGCACCTCTTCGATTGCATCAACTGCGACAAGTGCATCCCCGTCTGCCCGAACGATGCGAACTTCGCTTACGAAACGCCGCCGAGGACGATCGCCTACCGCGACCTCGTCGTCGAGGGCGGGCGTCTCACGCCCGGAGAGGAACGGACGCTGGCGCTGGGCGGCGAAAAGTCCTCGCCGCACCAGCTCGCGAACTGGGCCGACGCCTGCAACGACTGCGGGAACTGCGACGTCTTCTGCCCCGAGGACGGCGGCCCCTACATCGAGAAGCCCCGGCTCTTCTCGTCCCTCTCCTCTTTCCTTTCCGACGCGCCACGTCCCGGCTTCTTCGCGCAGCGGGAGGAGGACGGCTCGCTCGCCGCCCGGGGACGCTGGGGAGGCCGCGACGTGGAGCTGCTCGTCGCGCCCGGCGGCTCGGCGCTCTTCCGGGATGGCGTCGCGGAGCTGCGGTTCGCATCCGCCGGGTCCGCGGCTCCCGAGGAAGCGCGCCTTCTCGCGCCGCCCGCGCCCGAGGGGCACGTCGTGCCCGTGGGCCACTACCACGCGCTACGCGCGGTCGTGACCGGGCTTTTCGCGCCGGGGGCCGTCTCCTGGCTGACCGCGACTTTCCCGGATACGTCCGCATTGGAGATTTCGAGATGACGACGACCGCCTCGATCGACCTTGCCGCCGCGGATCGCCTCCGCGGCCGGAGCCTCCTCCTGACCGACGACGCCTCGACGGAAGAGCTCTCCGCCCTTCTCGCCGTCGCCGAACGCCTCGCCGCGCTGGACCGCGCGGGAAAGAAGACGGCGCTTCTCCCGCACGAGCTCGCCTACGCGCTCTTCTTCGACAACTCCACACGGACCAAGTCCGCGTGGGCGGGTGCCGCGGCCCGGCTTGGCATGCACCCCGTCATCGTGGACGGCTCGTCCACGCAGGTCTCGCACGGCGAGACCGCGGCCGAGACCGGCGCCATGCTCGGGATGAACGCACACGCGCTCGGCGTGCGGCACGACCTGATTCTCGGCGAAGGCAACGCCTTCATGCGCGACGTGAAGAAGGGCATCGACGACTACCTCGCGGCGACGGGCGATCCGCGAAGCGTGCCCGTCGTGAACCTCCAGTGCGACATCGACCATCCGACGCAGACGCTCGCCGACCTCTGCTGGCTGCGCGAGAGGTTCCCGGAGGGCCTCGCCGGAAAACGCATCGCGGTGTCGTGGGCGTACTCGCCGAGCTACGCCAAGCCGCTCTCGGTCCCGCAGGGGCTCATCATGCTCATGACGCGCTTCGGCGCCCACGTGACGCTGGCGCACCCGGAGGGGTACCGTCTCATGGACCGGTGCCTGTCGTCCGCCGCCGCGCACGCCGCGTCCTCCGGCGGCTCCTTCCGAACGGTCTCCTCGATGGACGAGGCGTTCGAGAGCGCGGACGTCGTCTATCCGAAGAGCTGGGGGCCCTACGACCTCATGCTCTCCCGCGTCGACGCGAACCGCGCGCGCGATGCGAAGCGGATGGGGGAGATCGAGAAAGAGGCCCTCGAGCGCAACGCCCGGCATAGGGACTGGATCTGCGACGAGCGGCGGATGAAGGCGACGCGCGGAGGCGACGCCCTCTACATGCACTGCCTGCCCGCCGACATCGGGGCGGAGGTCTCGCCTGGCGTCATGGCGAAGCACGCCACGAACGTCGCGTGCGAGGCGAACTGGAAGGTCTACGTCGTGATGGCGCTCCTCGCGGCGGCGAAGGTCCCAGGCCTCGCCCGCCGGCTGGAGGCGTTGTGAGTGAAATGGAGACGAACACGATGAACGAGCTCGACGCCCGGATTGCCGAACTCGCGGCCCGCTACCGGCCGCTGGCGGCAGAGATTCTCAGGGAAGTCATCCGGATCCCGGCCGACTATGTCGACCGCCCGCGCAGCGCCGGCGGCGACCCGAGTTGCGGACTCTCGAACCACGAGAAGCCGAGGCTCGAGTACCTGAGGAAGAAGATCATCGAAGCCGGCGCCGTCCGCCGGGCCGAAGACGTCGGTTACGACGGCTACGGGAACCTCGTCTGGACGGTCGACGACCCGTCCGACGGCGTCCCGGCGAAGGACAAGCGCGTCGTCTACTTCGACGGCCACACCGATACAGTGAATTCGCTCCGATCTGCCTGGAGGGGGAAGACGGGCGGCGTGGACGCCTACGACGGGCTCGTCGACTCCGCCGCCGTCAAGCGCGACTTCCTCAAGGGTGAGCTGGGATACCTGCCGCCCGACGCCGAGTGGGACAACCTTGTCTTCGGGCGCGGCTCGGCCGACCAGCTCTCGGGAGTCGTCACGCAGGTCATCGCGACGAAAATCCTGCTCGAGCTCGTCCCGCTGGGCGCGCTCCGGGGCGCGATCGTCCGCTCGTACGCGACCGTGACGGAGGAGGACAACGACGGCGGCGGGCCGCAGTATCTGGTGAAGAAGGTCCTGCCGGGCGCCGCGCCGGAGCTAGTGCCAGACGCCGTGATCCTCACCGAGGGGACTGGGGATTCCTCGAAGGGAGCACTCGGGATCTATCGCGGCCAGCGCGGCCGGATGCAGATCGAGGTGCGCGTGACGGGCAAGTCCTGCCACGGATCGATGCCGTGGGAAGGGAAGAACCCGCTGGAATGGGGCGCGCCCATCCTCGCCGAAGCGGCGAAGCGCTACGAGGCCCGCGAGGGATTCCTCGACCACCCGTTCCTCGGCCACGGCACGCGCACAGCCTCGTGGGCGCGCCTCGACACGCCGAGCGACTGCGCCGTCCCCGAGCGGTTCGTCTTCCGCTTCGACCGGCGCCTCACGATCGGGGAGACGCCGGAGAGGGCCGTCGCCGACGTCGAGGGGCTCCAAGCGGTGGCCGCCGCACGGGCGGCGGGGCTGACCGTCGACGTCACCGTGCCAACCTACGAGGAGCCCACGTGGACCGGCTTCGTCCTCCACAACCCGCAGATCTACATGGGCTGGCTCACACCCGAGGAGCATCCGGCGATCCAGGCCGCCGTCGCGGCGTACCGCGGCGTCGTGTCGCCGCACGTGGCGGCCGGAGGCGATCGGGGCGCCCGCCGCAGGGAGCCGCGCGTGGACCGGTGGATCTTCTCGACGGACGGCGTCGGCTTCCCGGTGCCGAAGGACGACGTCTCGATCGCCGTTCCGGAGAAGAAGCGCTGGGTCACCTCGGGCGCCGTGAAGCACCCGGCGATGCTCGGCATCGGGCCCGGCATCGAGCAGAACACGCACAAGATCGGGGAGTGCGTCGACCTCCGCGAAGTGGTGGATGCCGTCGCGCTGCTGGCCCGCTTCCCGAGCGCGTTCGTGGCGGCCTCCGGCTAGGGAACGATCCGTGTCGCGGCGCGCGTGAGCCGGTCCATGACCGCGCGGCCGATGCCGCGGCGCGGGATTGCGAGCGCGAGAAGCTCCGTCCCCCGGCGCTGCGTGCGCAGCGCCGCGAACAGCGCGCGGGCGATCTCCTCGGGGGTGTCGCCGAGGGGAAGAATTCTTTGCTTCGGAAAAAGGGGAGAGAGGCGGCTCGGGCAAAGGATGAGCGCGCCGGGATGCCTGCGAAAGTAGGAAAGAAGAGAGGACTTTCTTAGAAAGAGAATGAGCGGGCGGCTCGGCGCGTAGTGTGTGTACTTCGTGCCGGGGCTGACGGCGGGGGAGCCGGGGGCGGCGGCGCGCGTCGCGGGGCGCGCGCCGCCGCTGCCCCGGAGCTCGGGGATCAGGGTACGCAGCGCCTCCTCGGTCACGGCGCCCTGGCGGAGGACGACCGGATGTGGTTCCAGCGCGAGGACGGTGGATTCGACGCCGTGCCGCGTCGGGCCGCCATCGAGGACGAAGACGCCGGGAAAGTCCTCCGCGACGTGCGCGGCCGTCGTCGGGCTCGGGTGCCCCGAGACGTTCGCGCTCGGCGCGGCGATCGGCACGGCCGCGAGGCGGACGAGATCGCGCGCGAGCCCCTGCGGCATCCGCACGGCGACGGTGTCGAGGCCGGCAGTGACGAGGGAGGGAACGAGAGATTTCTTGGAAAGAATGAGTGTCAGGGGGCCGGGCCAGAATCGTGCGATGAGCTTCTTCGCGCGCGCAGGCACCCGCCGGGCGACCTTTCTAAGCATCTTCTGATCGCTCACGTGAACGATGATCGGGTTGTCGGGAGGCCGCCCCTTCGCCGCGAAAATCTTCGCGACCGCCTTCTCGTCCAGCGCGTTCGCCCCGAGGCCGTAGACCGTCTCCGTCGGGAACGCGACGAGCTCCCCGCGGCGCAATCGCGCCGCGGCCGCGCGCAGGGAGCGGGCACTGGCGGGGTGGACGTTCTTCCCTCTCGGCGTCGCCATCCGGCGATCTTAGGGCCAACTAGCCCTCGTTCGAGGCGTCCGAAAGCAGCGCCAAGTCTGCCAGATCCTTCGGCCGGCCGGTCGCGCGCTTGTTCAGGACGAAATCCGCCCTTCCGATGACCGGAGCGACGACTCCCGGAAGATTGACGGACGTCCGTCGAGGCCAGGCCTCGTCGACTCAATGCCGGTTTCGGAACGTATGAACGACATTTCGACGAACACGCGGTTCATCGGAGAGTCCCTCCTTGAACATCCACGCTTGAAGGGTCAGCGGCCATACCATGGCGACGCGCTCCGAAGGCGTCAAGCGGAGGACGTCCGGCTCCTTTCCCTCATCCTCGAGGCGGAGCTTTCGGACGGGCCAGCGCGATCGTTCTTCTTTCGTCGACACCCGGAGGATTTTACTCTGCCCCGACCTCTTTACCGCATCGCCTCCATCGGCGACAGGCGCGAGGCGCGGATCGCGGGGTAGAGGCCGAAGACGAGCGCGAGGCCGATCGCGACCGCCCATGCGACCGCGAGGCCCATCGGGTTGACGACGAGGCCCCACGGGAACATCGGAGACAGGGCGCGACAGAGCACCGCGCCGCTCACCGTGCCGATGCTCGCCCCGAGCGCCGCCAGAACGCAGGCTTCGAGGAGAAACTGCACGAGGATCTCGCCGTCGCTCGCGCCGAGCGACTTGCGGAGGCCGATCTCGAACTTGCGATCCGAAAACGAGATGAGCATGACCGAGAGGACGCCGACGCCGCCCACGAGGAGGACCGACGCGGCGAGGCTGGAGAGCACGACGCGCCATCCGCGCATTTCTTCCATGAACCCCGCGTAGCTCTTCGCGGCCTCGGACTCGAGGTCCTTGATCTCGACGTCCTCGATGCCGTGGTGGGCCTGCTTCGTCCGGCCGAGAACGAGAGCCGACACGGCCACGAGGTCTCCCTTTTTCCGGAGCTTCACGGCCACCTGGGTGAGCTTGTGGTCCGCGTCCATGCGGTCCATGTACGTCTCAAGCGGGATCATGATGCCGTTCGAATCGAGCCACATCTCCTCGTTGAAGATGAGAACGGGCCCCTGCAGGCCGACGATCCGAAACGGCACGCCGTCCACGAGGACGTCGCGGCCGACGGGCTCCGCGCCCCCGAACAGCTTCGCGCCCAGAGTCGAGCCCACGACGGCGACCGTGCTGTGGCGCCGCCGGTCGTCGTCGGTGAGGCCGCGCCCGGCGGCGATCGGGCGATTCATGAGGAGTGCGTAGTCGGGCGTCAGTCCGGTGACCCACATGCGCTCCGTGCCGCCGGCCACCCGGACGCTCGTGCGCTTCGTGGCCCGGGGGAGAAAAGCGACGACGGCGGGATGCGGCGCCGCCAGGCGCGCGAGATCCTCGTAGCGCAGGCCCGGGCTCATCGCGAAGCGCTTCTGCTCTTCCGTCGTCTCGGCCGTCTTCGGCTGAATCACGACGGTGCCGTCCCAGCTCATGCCCGCGAAGCCGGTCGAGACCTTGTCGAGGACGCCGTCGAGAACGGAGGTCATGACGACGAGCGCGAAGACCCCCAGCATGAGGAGCGTCAGCGTGAGGATCGAGCGCAGCTTGTGTGCCCACAGCTCGACGAGCCCGCCGGCAATGACTTCCCAGAAGAGATTGAGTCGGGCGGTGAGCGAGCTACTCATAACGCAGCGCCTCCATCGGGGAAAGCCGGCTGGCCTTCCACGCCGGGTAGAGCGCGAACAGGAAGCCGAAGGCGGCCGCGAGGGCGAAGGCCCACAGGAAGCTGGCAGGCTGCATGTAGAGCTTGATCTCGAGGAACGACGTGATGATCTTCGAGAAGGCGACGCCCGCCGCGAATCCCGCGAGGGCCCCGAGGCCCGTGATCAGGAGCGCCTCGGTCATGAACTCCTTGAACACTTCGCGGCCCGAGGCGCCGATCGCCATCTTCACGCCCACTTCGCGCACGCGTTCCTTGAGCGTCGCCATCTGGATGTTCACGTTCACCATGCCGCCGCCGATGAGGGACAGGACGCCCGACAGCATGAAGATCATGTTGTAGACGTCGCCCTGGCTCTGCCGCTTGCGCATCCGCGCGGCGACGTCGTCGATGCGGAAGTCCTCCTGCTGGCGGTGGTTTCCCCGCAGGATCGCGGTGAGCCCTTCGCTGAAGGCCTTCATGGCGCCGAGGTCCCGAATGCGGAACGCGACCCTGTCGACGCGCTGCCACCTGTCCCCCTGCATGCGGCGCGCGACGAGCGTCGACGGAACGGCCACGATCCGGTTCCGCCACGCGAACTGGTTCCCCTGCCCGTCGCGCCACCGGAACACCTTTTCGGCAAACGTGCCGACCACCGAGACGGGGATGTCTCCTAGCCGGACCGTCTGGCCGACGGCGTCGCCCGTCGGAAAAAACGTGGCGGCGGCTTCGGCGCCTAGGATCGCGACCGGGCGACCGTTCTCGAACTCCTCGGAGGAAAACTCGCGGCCCTTCTCGATGGCGTAGCCATTGAGGGCCATGTAGTCGCCCCCGATGCCGGTCAGCTGCCGGTCCTGGTCGGCGTAGGGCGAGCGCACGCGCGCCCGCGCGAACTTCTGCTGCATGACGCCGGAGACGGCCTTCGTGTCGAGGGCTCCTCCTTCGTTCGCGTCCTCGTTCCGGAGGCCGAGATTCGCGGCCTGGAGCGCGGTGGGCTGCCCGTCGCGAATCGCCTCCGAGGGCTGGACGTTCAGGCGGTCCATGCCGCCGAGCTTCATCCAGCGCTCGTCCGAGCGCCTGCGCTGGCTGTCGGAGATCGAGAATCCGCCGAGCACCGACGCGACGCCGAGGATGACCCCGAGCGTCTGGAGCGTCGAGCGGCCGAAGTTCTCCCGGATCTCGACCCAGGATCCCGCGAGGCGCTCGCGGAAGGCGCCGCTCAGCATCAGGCCGCCTGTTTCTCCGTGACGTCGGAGACGATCAGGCCGTCGCGCAGCTCGACCCGTCGTTCCGCGAGGGACGCGATGTGCGGGTCGTGCGTCACGAGCATCACGGAGTTCCCCTGCCGGTGCAGCTCCTTGAAGAGCGCGAGGACTTCCTCGCCCGTTTTCGAGTCGAGGGCGCCCGTCGGCTCGTCGGCGAGGAGAAGCGCAGGCGTGTTCGCGAGGGCGCGCGCGATCGCGACACGCTGCCGCTGGCCGCCCGACAGCACGCCCGGCAGCACGTTCGCCTTCTCCGGGATCCCGACGCGCTCGAGCAGCTCGAGTGCGCGGCGCCGGCGCTCCTTGCGGCCGACGCCCGCGTAGAGCAGCGGCAGCTCGACGTTTCGCGCGATGGAGGCTCTCGGCAGAAGGTTGTAGCTCTGGAAGACGAACCCGACCTTCTCGTTGCGGATGCGCGCGAGCGCGGCGCCGGACAGGCCTTCCACGTTCGTGCCGTCGATCGCATACGAGCCTTTCGTCGGAGAGTCGAGGCAGCCGATGATCGCCATGAGCGTCGACTTGCCGGAGCCCGAGGGGCCCACGAGGGCCACGAACTCGCCCGCCGAAACGGTGAGGTCGATGCCGCAGAGCGCGTGCACGGCCATGCCGTTCGACCCGAAAACCTTCGTCAACCCGTGTGTCTCGATGATCAGGCGCATGTCAGTTGTCGTCGTCCTTCTCGACCTTCTTCTTCGTCGGGTCCTCGAGCGCGACCTGCTCGCCACCCTTGAGGCCCGACAGGATCTCGACGCGCTCGAGCGTCGCGATGCCGGCGGCGACGGGGACGGCCTCGTAGTAGTCCTTCCAGTGGTCCGAGAGCCACACGTACTTGCCACGCCCGTTGAGCCCCTGCTTGGCCGCGGCGAGAAGCTTCGGCTTGAGATCGCTCTTGAGGCGGTAGGCGACGGTCTTCCCGTCGGCGCGCTGGAGCGCCTCGAGCGGAATCGAGACGGCCTTCTCGCGTTTCTCGCCGAGGATCTCGACGTTCGCGCTCATGCCCGTGCGGTACGAGTCGCCGAGCTCGTCGAGCGCGACCTCGACCGGGAAGACCTTGATCTTGTCCTGCAGCTTGGCGGCGGGGGCCACGAAGCGCACCTTCCCCGTGAAGACCCTCTGCGGATACGCGTCGAGCGTGATCCTCACGGGCTGTCCGACTTTCACCTTCGCGATGTCGACCTCGTTCAGATTGACCCGGATGAGGAGTGTCTTGAGGTCGGCCACCGTGAAGAGGACGGTTCCCGCGTTGAACGAGGACACGCCGGACGTGACGGTCTCGCCCAGCTCGACACCCTTCGTGATGACGACGCCGGACATCGGGCTCGTCACGCGCGCGCGCTGCGTCAATGCATCGCCGGAGATCGGGATGCCGTGGCGCTCGACGATCTCGTAGCGCTGCTGGGCGGCCTTGACGTTCTCGGCCGCGAGATCGCGCTTCGTGACGAAGTCCTTGAGGGTCTCGCTCCCGATGAGGCCCTCCTTGAAGAGGCGCTCCTGGGACGCGAGCTGACGTTCGGCGTCCTTCAGCGCGACTTCGGCTTGCGTGACGCCGGCCCTCACGTCGGAAAGGGATTGCGCCTGCGTGACGTCGGGCTCCACTTCGGCAAGGACGTCTCCGGATTTCACGATGGCGCCGTCGCGAACTTTGAGCGAAACGACGCGGCCCGATACGACGGACTTCACGTCCACCTTGGTCTCGGGGTCGACGACGCCGACCTCGCGAACGCTCACCTGGAGATCTTCCGCCTGCACCTTTCCCACCCGGAACGGAGGGGGCTCGGGTTCCTTGCCTTTGTCTTTGCCTCGGGAAGCGAAGAGGACGCCTCCTCCCGCGAGCAGGAGCACGCCGGCGGACGCCAGGATCCATTTGAGCTTCTTCGACATACGAGACCTCTCGACGGGATATACGGAGGCTGGGCAAGAAAGTTCGCTGGCGGCTCACTCTCGCTCCCGGCCTCTACAATCCCCGGATGGACGAGGCGCTGATACGGCAACGCGTGGCCGCGGCGAGGCGGATCGTGGTGAAGGCCGGGACGAACGTGATCATGCGCGACGACGGCGCGGTCGCGCTGGGGTGCCTGTACGGGCTCATCGAGTCCGTCGCGAACCTGAAGAAACAGGGGCGGCGTGTTCTGATCGTCTCCTCGGGCGCCGTGGGACTCGGGGCGCAACGGCTGCGTCTGGAAAAGAAACCGGGCTCGCTCGCCCTCAAGCAGGCCTGCGCCGCGATCGGGCAGAGCCGGCTGATGTCCGTGTATGAAGAGGGCTTCGAGAAGATGGGCCTCCTCACCGCGCAGGTCCTTCTCACCGAAGACGACTTCACCGACCGGACGCGTTTTCAGAATCTCTCGGCGACGCTCGAGAAGCTCTTCGAGCTGGATGCCGTGCCGATCCTGAACGAGAACGACACGGTCTCGACGCTGGAGCTGGAGCCGCCCGACGGCAAGGGCGCGCGCAGTCTCTTCGGCGACAACGACCGGCTCTCGGCGCTCGTCATGAGCAAGGTGAGGGCGGACGTCCTGGTCATCCTCTCCGACGTGGACGGCCTCTTCACGGGCAACCCGGCGCACGACCGCGCGGCCACGCTCATTCCGCTCGTCCGGGAGTTCACGGAAAAGATCGCGCGGTACGCCGACGGCGGAAGCGGGCGCGGCCGCGGCGGCATGGCCTCGAAACTGGAGGCGGCGAGGATCGCGACGGGCTCGGGCGGCGTCGCGATCATCGCGAACGGCCGGACGCCCGGAGTCCTCGACCGGGTCTTCGCGGGCGAGCGCGTCGGGACCGTCTTCGTGCCGCGGGCCGGGACCAGGACATGAGAGAAAGCGCGGTCCTCGAGATCGTCCTGCGTGCGCGCCAGGCGGCGCGGAAGCTGGCCGTCGTCCCGACGGGAACGAAAGATGATCTTCTGAGAAAGGTGGCTGAAGGGCTCGAGCAATCCGCAGGCGCCATCCTCGAAGCCAACGCGGCCGACCTCGCAGCCTCCGGTCCCCTTTTCGAAGAAGGTGCCCTTCCCCGGTCCGCCCTGGAACGTCTTTCGCTCGACGCCGACAAGATTCGCTCGATGGCCGAAAGTGTTCGCGCTGTTGCGGCGTTGCCGGATCCTTCGGGTGTGCTCCTTTCACGCACGCTCCTCGACGACGGCCTCGTCCTCGAGAAAGTGGCGTGTCCCCTCGGCGTTCTGGCCGTCATCTTCGAGTCGCGCCCCGACGCGGTCACGCAGATCGGGTCGCTCGCGCTCAAGTCGGGCAACGCGGCGATCCTCAAGGGGGGGCGCGAGTCCGCCCGCTCCACGGCGGCGCTCCTCGACGTCTTCGCGAAGGCTCTCGCGTCCTTCCCCGAGATCCCCGAAGGCGTGCTCTCCTCCCTGGCGGGCCGGGCCGAGGTGGACGCGCTTCTCGCGCTCGACGAGCACATCGACCTCGTCATCCCGCGCGGCGGATACGACCTCGTCAGGCACGTAAAGGCGGCGACGCGCATCCCCGTTCTCGGCCACGCCGAGGGCGTCTGCCACGTGTATGTGGATCGCGCGGCGGACGAGGCGATGGCGATGGCGATCGTCCTCGACAGCAAGCTCCAGTACCCGGCGGCGTGCAATGCGGCCGAGACGCTTCTCCTCCACCGCGACGCGGTGGCGCGCTTTGCAATCCCGCTGCTCGCCCGGCTCCTTCAGGCAGGCGTGGAGATCCGCGCCTGCGGGAAGACTCGAGCGCTCGCGCCGTCACTCGATCTCGCGCCCGCCACGGAGGAAGACTGGCGGACCGAGTACGGCGGGCCGATCCTGTCCGTCAAGCTCGTGGAGTCGCTCGACGAGGCCGTGGAGCACGTGAACCGCTATGGCTCGCACCACACGGAGACGATCGTCACGGATGACAAGTCGGCGGCGGAGGCGTTCCTGAGTCACGTTGACGCCGCGGGCGTCTTCCACAACGCCTCCACGCGCTTCGCCGACGGCTTCCGCTACGGCTTCGGAGCGGAGGTCGGAATCTCGACGAGCCGTATCCATGCCCGCGGCCCCGTGGGCCTCGACGGGCTCGTCACGTACAAATACCTGCTCAGGGGCAGCGGCCAGATCGTGGCGACGTACAGCGGGAAAGACGCCCGTCCGTTCCGGCATCGGACGCTCTGAACGGCTGGTCCATCGCGATTGCGCTAGAGAGGGTATCGGTGTACTTTGTTGTCCAGTGTTGTCCATCGGTGGTGAGAAAAAAGGCTTGAGTCCGCTCACCCCGACGGGCGACATCCTCACGATCAGGCAGCTCTCCGAGTACCTCATGGTCTCGGAGAAGACGATCTACCGGATGCTCGACAAGAGCCTCCTGCCCGCGGTGCGGGTCGGGGCGCAGTGGCGGTTCCGCAAGAGGGACATCGACGCCTGGCTGGACGAGCAGGTCAAGAAGGTGGAGATCGGAGGGCAGAAGGCGGTGCTCGAGGAGCTCGCTCCGTCGGAAATCGACGTTCTCCCGCTCCTGCTGCCGAAGAACGTGTGGCCGGGCGTGCCGCAATTGCCGCGAGACGAGCTGCTCTCGTGGATCGTGATGCACGCGACACTGGATGCCGGTGTCGACCGGCAGGCCCTCTACGAGTCGATCCGGACCCGTGAGGAGCTCTCCTCGACCGCGCTCGTCAAGGACGCGGCGTTCCCTCATCCGAACGAGCCGTCGGACTTCGGGTTCAAGAAGAAGCGGGTCCTGCTCGCTGTCGCGCGCGAACCCGTGATCTTCAACGACCCTAACGGCTACCGGCCCCGTGTCATCGTGGTCATCCTCGCGCGGACGATCCAGGGATATCTCCTCACGATCTCGCGCGCCGTCAAGCTCTTCGGGAACCCCGCCCTGATCGGGCGCATCGCCCGGAGCGGCAGCTCCGAAGAGGTGATCGCCGCGATCCGCGACGCGGAGGAGCGCCTCATGGCGTCCGTATCCCGGTGAGGCGGGGCTCGGCATGCGCGTGACGGTCCGGGAGGCCGCGGCTCTCCTGAACGCCGCCGAGGCGAAGGTGTACGCGTGGATCGAGTCCGGCGACCTGCCGGCGTACCGGATCAACGACCAGTACCGGATCAACCGGAGCGAGCTCCTCGAGTGGGCGACCGAACGGAATCTCCCCGTCGCACCCGCTCTGTTCCAGGAATCCGAAGAGGGCGAACGCATCCCGTCGGTGGCCGAAAGCCTCGAGCGCGGCGGCGTCTTCCACGACGTCGCCGGCACGACCCGCAAGGAGGTCCTCCGGTCGATCATCGTGCTGCTGAAGCTGGATGACGAGGGGGACCGTGAGACGCTCCTTCAGCTGCTCCTCGCCCGCGACGCCGCGGCGGTCGTGCCGGTCGGCGACGGGATCGCGATCCCGCACGTGAGAAATCCGATCGCCCTCTCGGCGGACGAGCCTTCCCTCACGCTCTATTTCCTCCGGCAGCCGGTCGACTTCGCGGCGGCGGACGGCGAACCCGTCTTCGCGCTCTTCTTTCTCGTCAGCCCGACGACCCGCGCTCACCTGCAGATGCTGGCGAAAATCGCGTACCTTCTTCGCGATCCGGGGTTTCGCGAGGCGATCCGGGGCCGCGCGCCGGCCGCCCGCCTGATCGAGATCGCGCGCATCGTCGAAGGGGCGGCGTGACGCCGACGAGTCTCGAGCTTCTCGCCGTCGCCTCGGCGCTCGTCGCGTTCAGCGGGCTGCCGGGGCTGCTGCTCCCGGCGGGATCGACGGCCGCGCAGCGGATCGCGACCGTGCTGCACGTCCTCGGGTGCGCCGCCGGCGCCGTTGCCGCGGCATGGGTGCTCGCCGGCGACACCGCGACGGCGCGGTTCGCGTGGCCGTTACCCGGCGGGTCCGTGACCTTTTCGCTCGACCGCCTCTCGGCGTTCTTCCTCGTGCCGGTCTTCGTCGTTTCCGGCCTCGGGTCGATCTACGGCGAGGGCTACTGGGCGGAGGCGCACCATCCGAAAAACGGCCGCAAGCTCCGCTGCTTCTACGGCCTCGCCACGGGCAGTCTCGCGCTCGTGATGGTCGCCGGCGACGCCTGGAGCTTCCTCATCGGCTGGGAGTTCGTCTCGCTCGCCGCCTTCTTCCTCGTCACGACGGACCGGGACGACGCCGCGGCGCTCCGCGCGGGGTGGATTTATTTCGTGTCGGCCCACGCGGGCACGCTGATCCTCTTCGCGATGTTCGCGTTGCTTCGCGACGCCACCGGCGCGTGGCTCCTCGCGCCCTCGGCGGCGCTGGGCTCGTCTCCGCTCCTCCGCCCGATTCTGCTCCTCGCGCTCGCCGGCTTCGGCTTCAAGGCGGGCGCGATCCCGCTCCACGTGTGGATTCCGGAGGCGCACGCGGTGGCCCCGAGCCACGTTTCGGCTCTGCTCTCGGGCGTCGTCCTGAAGATGGCGATCTACGGGCTCGTGCGCGTGCTCTCGATGCTGCCGGCGTATCCGACGTGGCTCGGGCTTGCGCTCGTGGCTCTCGGGGTCACGTCCGGCATCCTCGGCGTCGTCATGGCGCTCGCGCAGCACGACCTCAAGCGCCTCCTCGCATACCACTCGATCGAGAACATCGGCATCATCCTGATCGGTCTCGGGGTGGGCGCGCTCGGGATGGCGCGGCACCGGCTCGACTGGGCCGTGCTCGGGTTCGCCGGCGGCCTCCTTCACGTCTGGAACCACGCGGCGTTCAAATCGCTCCTCTTCTATTCGGCCGGCGCCGTGATCCACGCGACCGGGACCCGTGAGATCGACGCCCTCGGCGGGCTGTTCCGGCGGATGCGCTTCACGGGAACCGCGTTCCTCGTCGGCGCCGTGGCGATCTGCGGCCTGCCGCCGCTGAACGGCTTCGTGAGCGAGTGGCTGATCTCTCTCGCGAGCTTCCGGGCGCTCGTGGGCGAGGGCGGCGGCGTGGAGATACTTGGGGCGGCCGTCGCCGCGCCCGCGCTCGCGCTCATCGGCGCGCTGGCGGTCGCGTGCTTCGTGAAGGCCTTCTCGGCCGTCTTCCTCGGAACGCCGCGGGGACCGCATGCGACACGCGACGTCGCCGATGCGAGCCGATCCATGCGCTTTTCGATGGGGGCTCTCGCCCTCGCCTGCGCCGCGATCGGTCTCTGGCCCGCGGGCGCGGCGGGCGTCAGCCGCCGCGCGGCGGACGTTCTCCTCGGGGCGCATGCCGGGCCCGCCGCGAGCGCCGACCTTGGCGTTCTCGGCGGGATGCCTCTTTTCCTGCTCGGCTTGATCGCCGCCGCCGGGGTCGCCGGCAGGGTGCTGATGCGGCCGACGGCGCGGACGACGACGTGGGATTGCGGCTACGCCGCGGGCAGCCCGCGGATCCAGTACTCCGCTTCGTCGTTCGCCCAGATGCTCGTGGGGTTGTTTCGCTGGGCCGTGCTGCCGGACGAGCACCGCCCGCGCCTGAACGGCCCGTTCCCCGCGGCGGGCCAGCGCTTCGAGAGCCATGCGCCCGATCCGGTGCTCGACCGTTTCCTGCTGCCTCTCTTCTCGCGCGGGCGCTCGCTCCTCGGCCTCGCGCGCGTGATTCAGGTGGGCCGCCTCCAGGCCTACCTCCTCTACATCGTCGTCACGCTCGTGGTCCTGCTCGCGTGGAGCGCGTCATGGTGACTTCGGTCGCAAACCTCGCCGCCGTGCTCATCCTCGCGCCGTTTCTTCTCGGCGCGATCAACAGGACGAAGGCCCTCGTGGCCGGGCGCAAGGGGCCCCCGCTGCTGCAGGTCTATTTCGACCTCGCGAAGCTCCTCCGAAAGGGGTTCGTCGTGAGCCGCACGACGACGTGGGTGTTCTACGCCGGCCCGGTCCTGTCCGTCGTCGCGCCGTTCGTCGCGTTGCTCCTGCTGCCTCTCGGGGGCGGGCCCGCGGTCCTCTCGTTCACGGGAGACATGATTCTCTTCGTTTCGGTGTTCGCGCTCGCGCGATTTTTCGTTGCCGCCGCGGCCATGGACACGGGCTCGCCGTTCGAAGGGATGGGTGCGGCGCGCGAGGTGACGTTCTCGGCTCTCGCGGAGCCGGCGCTCCTCTTCGGCATGCTCGCGCTCACGCGGATGTCCGGCTCGTTGTCGCTGACGAAGATGCTCGACCCGGGCGCCGCGGGGGCCTGGCAGAAGGCGAGCGCCTCCATCATCCTGATCCTCGCGAGCTGGTTCATCGTTCTCCTCGCCGAGAACGCGCGCGTGCCGTTCGACGACCCGACGACGCACCTCGAGCTGACGATGATCCACGAAGTGATGGTGCTCGACCACGCGGGGCCCGCGTTTGGCTTCGTCGTCTACGGAGTCGCGCTCAAGCTCACCGTCTTCGCGACACTGCTCGTGACGCTCCTGATCCCGTCCCGCTCGGGCTCTCACGCGCTCGACTTCGTTCTCTTCGCGGGCGGCCTCGTCGGGGTCAGCGTGGTCGTCGGGCTCGTGGAGTCGAGCATGGCGCGGCTCCGCCTCGTCCGCGTCCCCCAGCTCCTCGTCACGGCGACGCTCCTCGCGGGGTTCGCGGTCGTTCTGGTTCTGAGGTAGACGATGCGAGAAGTCGCCTCGTCCATCCTCATCCTCGCCGTCACGATGAACTTCCTCGCGCTCGGTTCCTCGAACCTGAAGGCGTGCATCCGGGCGGCGGCCCTGCAGGGCTTCTTCGTCAGCGTGTTCCCGTTGTTCTTCTCGACTGAGCCGACGGCCCGCCTCCTCGTCCTCGTGATCGTGGCCGGCGTCGTCAAGGCCTTCGTGATCCCGGGGATGCTCATCCGGGCGCTCCGCGAGGTACACATCCAGCACGAGGTGGAGCTCTATCTGGGCCTCGTCCCCTCCGTGCTCCTCCTGGCCGTCGGGACCGGTGGCGCGGCTCTCTTCGCGAGCCATCTTCCGCTCACGACGTCGCATAAAGATCTCCTGGTCGTTCCGGTGGCGCTCGCGACACTCTTCGCGGGATTCCTCCTCCTGACGACGCGGCGCAAGGCCATCTCGCAGGTGACGGGATACCTCATTCTCGAGAACGGGATTTTCGTCTTCGCGCAGCTCCTCCACGAGGCGATGCCGACTCTCGTTGAGGTGGGCGTCCTGCTCGACCTCGTCGTCGGGATCTTCGTCATGGGAATCGTCATGAACCACATCCAGCGGGAGTTCGGCTCGCTCGACACGGAGCGCCTCTCGGAGCTCAGGGACTGACCCGATGTTGCTGCTCGGGCTCATCCTCCTGCCCCTCCTCGCGGCCCTCGTAACCGCCGTGACGCCCTCGGCGCGGGCGCGGCCGCTGATCGTCGCCGGGGCGGCTCTCCTTCATCTCGCGGGGGCGCTCACCGTGCGGTCGGGCGACGCGATCTTCGGGGGCTGGTTCCTCGCCGACCCGCTCGGACGCCTGGTCCTCCTCGTCGTGTCCGTCCTCTTCACGCTCTGCGCGCTCTACGGCGTCGAATACCTGCGGATCCGGAAGGAGAGGCCGAACCTCGTTTTCTGCGTCTGCCTCCTGACCTTCCTGTCGATGACGACCGCGATGACGATGGCGCAGCACCTCGCGGTCATGTGGGTCGCCGTCGAGGGAGCGACGCTTTCGACGGCGGTCCTCATCTACTTCAACCAGAACGCCCGCTCGCTCGAGGCGGCGTGGAAGTACCTCATGATCGGATCGGTCGGGATCGCGCTCGCGCTCCTCGGCTCGCTCTTCGTGGCGTACGCCGCGCTCCACGGCGCCTCCGGGGACGAGAGTCTCCTCTTCGGGGCCCTGCTCGAGCACGGAAGCGGGTTGTCCCGGCCCTGGCTCCGGGCCGGCTTCGTCCTCCTCGTCGTCGGGTACGGGACGAAGATGGGGCTCGCGCCGATGCACACCTGGAAGCCGGACGCCTACGGCGAGGCCCCCGGGATCATCGGGGCCCTTCTCGCCGGCGGGATGACGAACTGCGCTTTCCTCGCGCTCCTGCGGGTCTACCGTGTCATGCAGGCGGCCGGTGAAGGGGCGTTCGCGCGCGAGCTCTTTCTCGGCTTCGGGCTGCTCTCGATGGCGGTCGCGGCCGCCTTCATGGCCGGCCAGCGCGACTTCAAGCGGATGCTCGCGTACTCCAGCGTCGAGCACATGGGAATCCTCGTCATCGGCATCGGCGTCGGCGGCATCGCGATCGTCGGCGCGCTCCTGCACGTCATCAACAACGCCCTCACGAAGGTCGTCCTCTTCCTCTCCGCCGGCAACATTCACCGCGCGTACGGGAGCAAAACGATCGACCAGGTGAGCGGCGCGCTTCGCCGCGTTCCGCTGTCAGGCGCGCTCTTCCTCGCCGGCTTCCTCGCGATCACGGGCTCGCCGCCATTCGGACCGTTCGTCAGCGAGTTCACGATCCTCTCGGGCGCGATGGCGGGAGGCCACTTCGTCGTGGCGGCCCTCTACCTGATTTTCCTCTTCGTCATCTTCATCGGCATGGGCGCGACGGTTCTCGCGGTGGTCCAGGGGCCGGTTTCCCCGGCGGGCGGGACGACCGACTTTCGCGACACCTTCTGGAGGGTCGCCCCGATGCTGGCGGCCCTGACGATGGTCGTCGTCATGGGCATCTGGATCCCGGACGCGGTCTACGGATTGGTCCGCGCGGCCGCGAAGACCCTCGAGGGCGCGTCGTGACCGCGGGCGGCACGGTCCGGAACGGGCGCGTTCTCGCGCTGAAGGACGTGCCCCTCTTCGGGCCCTCCGCGTTTCGCGAGTGGCTCGTCCGTGGCGTGCGCGACAAGGGAAGGCGCGTCGCGTCGTATTTCGGCATGGCCGCCGATCCGGCGAGCGGGCCGGCGGCTGAAGGCATCGGTCTCGTGGCCGTGCTCGCGGACGACGCGAACGGGCGCCTTTTCGTCGCGCGCTCGACGTGCGACGAAACGGCCTTCGAGTCCGTGGTTCCCGCGGTCGCGCAGGCGCATCTCTTCGAGCGCGAGATCGGCGAGCAGTACGGCGTGACGTTCGAGGGGCATCCCTGGTTCAAACCGGTGCGTTTCCATCATTCGTATCGTCCCGGCCACGACGCCTGGGGCCGGTCGACGGATGCCGCGATCCCGCCGGGCGTGACGGAATTCTTCCGGGTCGAGGGAGTCGAGGTACACGAGGTCGCGGTCGGCCCGGTCCACGCCGGCGTGATCGAGCCCGGCCACTTCCGGTTCCAGTGCCACGGCGAGCTGGTCTTTCATCTCGAGACCGCTCTCGGATACCAGCATCGCGGCGTCGAGCGCGCGCTCGTGGGGGGGCCGACGAAGAGGACGCTGCCGTACATGGAGACCGTCGCGGGCGACACGACGATCGGCCACGCGCTCGCCTACTCTCACGCGGTCGAGGCGCTAGCCGACGCGCCGGTCTCCGCGCGCGCCCACGCGATTCGCGGCATCGCGCTCGAGCTCGAACGGCTCGCGAACCACGTCGGCGACCTCGGAGCCCTGGCGGGCGACGTCGCGTATCTCCCGACCTCGTCGTATTGCGGACGCCAGCGCGGAGATTTCCTGAACATGACGGCGGAGATCTGCGGCTCGCGATTCGGGCGCGGTCTGGTCCGGCCCGGCGGCGTCGGATTCGACCTCCTCCCCGCGCAGGTCGAGGATCTGAAGTCCCGAATCGCCGTAGCGCGCGGCGAGGTCACGGAAGCGGTGGAGCTTCTCTGGGAGACGCCGAGCGTGAGGGAGCGGTTCGACCAGACGGGAACCGTCACGCCGGAGGACGCGGAAGCCGTGGGTCTTGTCGGGCCGGCGGCGCGCGCGTGCGGCATCCAGCGGGACGTGCGGCACGACTTTCCCACGGGCATCTATCGTTTCGTCCACCTTCCCGTGATGACGGCCCATCATGGGGACGTCAATTCCCGCGCCTACGTCCGCTGGCTCGAGATCCAGCAGTCGATCTCGTTCATCCTCAAGCAGCTCGACAAGCTTCCGGCGGGGGGAGCCTGTGCCGAAGCCGGGGCAATGAGACCGGACGCGCTCGTCGTGTCGCTCACGGAAGGCTGGCGCGGGGAAATCTGCCACGTCGCGATGACGGACGCGGCCGGCCGCTTCTCGCGCTACAAGATCACCGATCCGTCCTTCCACAACTGGCTGGGGGTCGCCCTCGCGGTGAGGGGCGGCCAGATCTCGGATTTCCCGCTGAGCAACAAGAGCTTCAACCTCTCCTATTGCGGCCACGACCTGTGAGGGAGATTTCATGCTGAAAGCGCTGCTCGCGCGCGCGCACCAGGGGCACCGCACGATGGCGTATCCCGCGGGCGAGCCGCCCCCGATGCCCGAACGGTACCGGGGCGCGCCCATTCTCGACCCCGCGAAGTGTCCGGACGGGTGCCGGGCGTGCGCCGACGTCTGTCCGACGGACGCGATCGGCGGGGACGGCCCGCTCGCGCTCGATCTCGGCCGGTGCCTGTTTTGTACGGAGTGCGTCACCGCCTGCCCGGACGGCGCGATCGCGTTCACGCACGAATTCCGGCTCGCGGCCCGCCGGCGCGAGGACCTCGTCCTCACGGGGCAGGCGCTGCCGCTCGCGGACGCGCTCGAGCGGAAGCTCCGCCGGCTGTTCGGGCGCTCGCTGAAGCTGCGCGTCGTGAGCGCGGGCGACTGCAACGCCTGCAGCGCGGATGTCAACGTCCTCGGGACGATCGGCTGGGATCTCGGGCGGTTCGGAATCAACTACGTCGCTTCACCGCGCCATGCGGACGGCCTCCTCATCACCGGGCCCGTGACCGAGAACATGCGGCTTGCGCTGCAAAAGACGTACGACGCGGTGCCGCCGCCGAAGATCGTGATCGCGGTGGGGGCCTGCGCAATCAGCGGAGGGCCCTACGCCGGCCATCCCGAGCAGCACGACGGCGCCGCGTCCGTCCTTCCGGTCGACCTGTTCATTCCCGGCTGCCCGCCGCACCCTCTCACCATCCTCGACGGCCTGCTCAGGCTCCTGGGCCGGCTCGAAGAGCAACGGAGAGTGTTGCGCGGCTGAGTCATAGAATCGGGGGATGGTGAAGACCGTAACGTGCCAGCTCACTCCCGAACAGGTTGAACACGGAGCACTTGGAGAAAGCCTCACGGAGGCGGTGACGCTGAATCGGAACGACGTGCTCCAGGTGGGGCAACTCGTCGGTCGGCCCGTTCACGACACCGCCAAAGGAACGATCGAGGTCACGTTCCGGCAGGACCTCGAGCCGCCGCGGGGCAAGGTGCTGAAAGCGGTTCACAGAATCCGGGACGACGGCTCGATCGAGATTTACGCGTTCACGTTCGAATCGCCCGGGTAAACCCGCCAGTCCCGACGGTGAGCCACCCGGCCCTCGACGGATCTCCACCTCGCCGAGGGTGAACTGCCCCGGTGCTAGCATGATTTGTGTTCACTTCCCCTATCCTGCCGCGTGTCTCGACAAGGAGAGACTAGATCGATGGCGCCTGAAGCGAGCAGCCAGGAGTCGGCCCGCGCGGCCATCGCTGCCCTCGTCGAGCGCTACGCCCGAAATCGCGACCGCTACCGGTCCTCGACGTACAACGAGGAGACCTGCCGCGCCGAATTCATCACGCCGCTCTTCGAGGCGCTCGGGTGGGATGTCACGAACAAGGCCGGGTACGCTGAGCAGTACAAGGACCTCATCCACGAGGAGGGCATCAAGGTCGGCGACTTCACGAAGGCGCCGGACTACACGTTCCGCGTCGCGGGCGTGCGGAAGTTCTTCGTCGAGGCGAAGAAGCCCTTCGTCGACCTAAAGAGCGATCCCGCCCCTGCTTACCAGCTCCGCCGCTACGCCTGGAGCGCGAAGCTCCCGCTCTCCGTCCTCACGGACTTCGAGGAGATCGCGGTCTACGACACGCGCATCCGCCCGAAGGAGGGCGACAAACCCTCGGTAGGGCGCATCCTTTACCTTACCTACGATGAGCTGCTCCCGAGGCTCGATGAGCTCTGGGGCGTCTTCTCGAAAGAGGCGGTCCTCAAGGGATCGTTCGACCGCTACGCCGAGGAGACGCGCGGCAAGCGCGGCACCTCCGAGGTCGACGCGGAGTTCCTTCGCGAGATCGAGGGCTGGCGCGACGAGTTCGCCCGGAACATCGCGATCCGAAACGAGGACCTCTCGGTCGACGACTTGAACTTCGCGGTCCAGACGACGATCGACCGGATCATCTTCCTCCGCATCGCCGAGGGGCGTGGCGCCGAGCCCTACGGGAGCCTCCTCGCCCTCGTGAACGGCGCGGACATCTACGCGCGCCTCGTCGCCCTCTACAGGAAGGCGGACACCCGCTATAACTCCGGACTCTTCGACTTCAAGGCCGACCGCCTCACGACGGGCCTCGCGATCGACGACAAGGTCCTTAAGCCGATCCTCCAGAACCTCTACTACCCGCAGTCGCCCTACGAGTTCTCGGTCCTCCCGGTCGAAATCCTCGGGAACGTCTACGAGCAGTTCCTCGGCAAGGTCATTCGCCTCACGAAGGGCCACCGCGCCGTCGTCGAGGAGAAGCCCGAGGTGAAGAAGGCGGGCGGCGTCTACTACACGCCCGCGTATATCGTCGACTACATCGTGAAGCAGACGGTCGGCGAGCTCTGCGAGGGCAAGAGCCCGAAGCAGATGGAGAAGCTCCGCATCCTCGACCCCGCCTGCGGGTCGGGCTCGTTCCTCCTTCGGGCATACCAGGAACTCCTCGATCGGCACCTTGCGTGGTACCGCGGACACCAACCGGAGAAGCACCGCAAGGAGGTCTTCCCCGGTCCCGGCGGCGACTGGCGCCTCACGACCGCCGAGAAGCGGCGCATCGTGCTCAACAACATCTACGGCGTCGACATCGACCGTCAGGCCGTCGAGGTGACCAAACTCTCGCTCCTCTTGAAAGTTCTCGAAGGCGAGAACGACGAGACGCTGAAGCAGCACACTCTCTTCGGCGAGCGGGCACTCCCGAGCCTCGAAGGAAACATCAAGTGCGGAAACTCGCTCATCGCGCCGGATTATTACGAAGATGAACAGGCTGAACTGATTCCGGTCGATGAACGACGCCGCTTGAACACCTTCGACTGGCCGATAGAGTTCGCGTCGATCCTTAAGAGCGGCGGCTTCGATGCCGTCGTTGGGAATCCGCCATACGGCGCCGACTACGACGACGGGCAGAAGCGTTACTTCCAGTCGAGGTACGTGTACAGGAAGGGGAAGCCCGAGACATACGTCTACTTCCTCGAGAAAGGGATCTCGCTTCTCCGGAACAGTGGTGCCCTCGGGTACATCACACCGAATGCCTGGTTGACGAACCACTACGGCGCGCAGATCCGGAAGTTCGTTCTCGAGGAAACTGCGATTGCTCACGTGGTCGATCTGGAGCGTACGAGAGTCTTCCAGAAGGCCGTTGTCGACACCGCGATCGTGGTCGTGAATCGCGGGACGCCGAGTAGTGGGCACAGGGTTCAGGTCTGGCGAGGCACAGAAGCGCATGAGATCGCACTTCAGTTCGCCGTCGAGCAGAGCCGGTGGGCACAAGACAGCGAACTAATCGTCAACACTCAAGCGGATCCCCGGGAAATACGCGTCATCGATCGGCTTGAAAGGTCAGGGGTCACACTCGATTCCCTCGTCGAGTACTCGCAAGGGGTTATTCCATACAAAACGAAGGAAGACGGCGCCGAGAACCTCTACATTGCAGCAGACGGTCACGGGAAGGACTGGAGACCCCTTCTCGAAAGCGCTTCGCAGGTGAGGCGGTACGAGGTCGATGCTCCTGAGGCATACATCCGCTACGGCCGATGGCTCTGGTGCGCACGTGAGGTGCGCTTCTTCACTGAGCCGAAGATTCTCTTCCATCGACTCCGAAAGAAACTCCCTATTCAGCTCGTCGGTGCCATCGAGACGACTGAAGTCATCAACAGGCATTCGCTTTCCAACTTAGTCCTTCGAGAGGGTGCCCCGCGGGACGCGCTGTCGGCAGTGCTCGGTCTTTTCAATTCAAAGCTCGCCAACTGGTGGTTCGTGAAACGGTACGGCGTTCTCATGGAGGTTGGTGGCTTCAAGGTAGGGAAGATCCCTCTTCCGAAGCGCTGGGTTGAGGCCTACGGCCGCCTGTCGAAGCTCGCGGAAGATGTCACTGCGCTGCATAGGCAGCTCAAAGATGCGAGAAGCCCCCACGATCGCAGTGGCCTGACGAGGCAGATCACCTCCGCTGAAGAGCGCATCGACCGTCTCGTCTACGAGCTCTACGACCTCTCGCCGGAAGAGATCGAGGTCGTTGAGGCCGCGACCCAAACATGACCGACGACGTCCTCAAGGAACTCCGTCGACAGCAGGAGTGGAGCAACGGCCGGGAATGACCGTCAATCCTTCTTCGAACCTCGCGTCAGAGGTCCTCGGGGTGTAGGCCGGTCGATCGTGCGACGCGCGCGACGGCTTCGGGTGGGAGCGTCTTCCGATCGTGAAAGGCGAACACGTAGTCCGGCCACCCTTGGCGTTCGAGAACGCGGTGCGAGCCCGTCGTCCGCTTGACGCTCCACCCGATTCGAAGAAGCGAGGCGAGGACCTTCGGGGCCTTCGCGGAGGGCCAGCGGCTCACGCTGCCGAGCGCGTGATGAAGGCGACGGGGCCGAGGTTCTCGACCTTCGCCTCCCCGTGCTCCAGCCGGTCCGCCAGTACGCGCAGGGCGAGCGCTTCCACCCTCGCCAAGGCCTGATCTTCGGACGGCTCGACGACCATGCACCCCGGCAGCTCGATCACCTCGGCCACCCATTCACCCGAGGACGCGTGCTCAATCTCGACGGTCAACGTCACGAGGAAAGCATAGCTCATCAAGCAAGTGGCTTGCGCTCGACGCCGAAGCCGGCTCGGACGAGGTCTATCCTTCCCGGATGCGCGCCCTCCGGCTCCACGCACCGGCTCCGGTCGAGACGCGGCCCCTCGTCCTCGAAAACGTTCCCGATCCGACTCCGGGCCCCGGCCAGGTCCTCGTGAAGGTCTCGGCCTGCGGAATCTGCCGGACGGATCTCCACGTCGTCGAGGGCGAGCTCCCGGTCGTAAGGCCGCTCGTGATTCCCGGCCATCAGGTCACGGGGACGGTCGTCGGCGCGGGGACGGGCGCCGAAGCGCTCCTCGGCCGGCGCGTCGGGATCGGGTGGCTCCACCGGACCTGCGGCTCCTGCCGTTTCTGCATGAGCGGCCGTGAAAACCTGTGCGACGCCCCCGAGTTCACGGGATGGACCGTCGACGGCGGCTTTGCCATGTCGATCCTGGCCGACGCGGATTTCGTCTACGAGCTTCCCGACGGATTCTCCGACGTCGTCGCGGCGCCGCTTCTCTGCGCCGGCATCATCGGCTACCGCGCTCTCCGCCTGACGGGCCTCGCGGGCCGCCCCTCCGGCTTCCGCGGGGCGCGGCTCGGACTCTACGGTTTCGGCGCGGCGGGGCACATCGCGATCCAGATCGCGCGCGCGAGAGGCGCCGACGTCTACGTGATGACGCGAGACCGGGAGCGCCACCAGGCCCTCGCGGAGGAGCTCGGGGCCGCGTGGGTCGGCGGCGCGCGCGACATCCCTCCGTCGAAGCTCGACGCGGCGATCATCTTCGCCCCCGCCGGCGAGCTGATTCCTGCCGGTCTCGCCGCGCTCGACAAGGGGGGAACGCTCGTTCTCGGCGGAATTCACATGAGCGACTCCCCGCCGATCCCGTACGAGCTCCTCTACCAGGAGCGCGTCGTCCGCAGCGTCGCGAACAACACCCGCGACGACGGGCGCGAGTTCCTGGCCGAGGCCGCGCGCATCCCGGTCACGACGCACGTCCGGACGTTCGCCTTCGAGGAGGCGAACGATGCGTTGATCGCGCTGAAGACGGACGCCATTCGCGGCGCCGGCGTGCTCGTCGTGGCGTGAAAAGACCATAGGCGAGAATGCGCGAGGCTGGGCCCCCACGTCAGACGGACGGAGGAGACACCATGGAGAAAGTGAACGGCATCGGCGGCGTGTTCTTTGTGGCCAAGAAACCCGACGGTTTGAGCCGCTGGTACAGCCAGTATCTCGGCGTCGAGTGTGCGCCCCCGACCTACGACGCGGCGCCCTGGCGGCAGGACGCGGGGCCAGCCGTGTTTGCGCCGTTGCCGGAGTCGACGACGTATTTCGGCGACGCGCGGCGGACGTGGATTATCAACTTCCGCGTGCGCGACCTCGACGCCATGACCGCCCAGCTCCGCGCTGCCGGCATCACCGTCGAAGTCGATCCAGAGCCGTATCCGAACGGCCGCTTCGCACGGCTCCACGACCCCGAAGGAAACCCGATCGAGCTGTGGCAGCCGATGGGACGGGACGCCGGGTAGCCGACGCTCGCGAAGGCTCAGGAACGGGGAGAGGACCCCGCCTATGGAGAACTCACACCCTCCGTGGATCAGTTTCCAGGGAGCAGGTCA
>DAIOUV010000046.1:0-26937 GCA_036759345.1 Acidobacteriota bacterium
GCGATCACGAGGAGGATGTGAATGAATCCTCCCATCGTATAGGACGTCACCATTCCCAGAAGCCAGAGCACAAGCAGGATCACGAAGATGGTCCAAAGCATGTTCTTCCTCCGGGCTTGCCTTGAGCAACAGCCATGCCGCAACCTCCGTGCCGCGCGCTGGCTCGTTTCGTGCTGGCAATCGCTCAGGAGGACGGCCATGGCTCTCTACTCGGCAAAGGATTCTTCGCGCCTGGACGCGTTTCCGGCGAAGCCGCCCACGCCGGCCTGGTCCGAGCTCAAGCGCCGCTTCGGCTGGGAATGGAACGGCATGCGCCTTCACGAGGTCTACTTTGGAAATCTGACAAGGAAACGGACGAATCTGGAAAAGACTGCCGGTCTCGGGGCGCAGCTGGCCCGGGATTTCGGTTCGCACGAGTCCACACGCCGCTTCGAGATGTCCGCAACGCCGGCCCACGCGACCGTTCACGCGTGACGTGGCACGAAGGGTGCAACTGGTGTCGAAGGAGGTCTACATGAATCGCAAGTTTTTCGTTCCCGTTCTCTCGGTACTTTTGCTCGGTGGTTCTGCCGCGTTAGCGCAGGACAAGCCGATGGAGAAGACCGACGAGAAGAAGGTCACCACGACGGACGGCACGATGAAGTACAAGGGCCACACGGTCGTGGGCACGGTTAAGGAATACGAGGCCGGCAAGAAGATCGAGGTCCTCGTCGGAAAGAAGACTCGTTCCTTCACGCTCGACTCGAAGTCCGTGAACACGACGGTCGACCCGTCGGTAGCCGTCGGCACGAAGGTGAAGATCGTCGAGTCCAAGGATGCGAACGGCATCAAGACGCTCACCGTCAATCCCGCGAGCTGAGGCTCGTCGGCCCCGATGAGGCACCCGAGCCCGCGTCAGGTCGTGCTCGGGCTCGTCGGGGCCCTTTGTGTTTTTCTTGTTTTCGTCGTCGGCGCTACGAACGTCGTTCTGAGATCGGATTGGCTCTCCGGGCAGATCAACTCGGACCCCGCGACGCTTTTCGTCACATATACCGGTGCGCGATCGCTCCTGCCCGGGAGCCTTCGATTCGACACGCTCCTCCTCCGCAGCCGGGATTCGAACATCGAATGGGAGGCCCGGCTCGAGGAAGTGTCGATTCGCGTGCGCCTGTTCGATCTTCTGAGGCGCCGTTTCCGGGCAGGTCCCGTGCGAGCGAACGCCCTGTCGTTCCGCCTCCGGGAGCGTCTCGAGCGGTCCGAGGCGATACCCGCCCGGCTCGCGCGATATCCCCGCATCGTGGGATTCGGCGAACCGCCGCTCCGGGACCCGCCAGCGCTCCCTGCGGACCCGGGAAACCCGTGGCGAGTCGTGGTGGACGATCTCGCCGTCGGCGTCGTCAGGGACATCTGGATCGACTCCTGGCATTGGACGGGATCGGCGCGCCTCGAGGGAGGACTCGACCTGCTGCCGGGCCGTCAGGCCGAAGTCTTTCCCGCCGAGCTCTCCGTCGCCGGCGGGACCCTCCGGTTCGGTGAACGCGAGGTCTCCCGCGAAACTCTGGGAGCCGTCCGTGCTGCGCTGCCGCGTTTCGAGACGCGGGACTATCCGGGCAACGAGGTGTGGAAGCTCATGACGGGGATGGTCGTCCTTCGCGGCACTCTCCAGGGCCTCGACTTTCTTTCCGCCGACGGCGAAGGGCTGCGCGTCGCGGGCGGGATCGGGTCCGCGCGGATCGGCTTGGTGCTCGACGGCGGACGGGGGCGCGCGCGTGTCGATGCCGACGCGCGGCGGTTCGTCGTGCATGCGGGAAAGCGCGTCCTCCGCGGCTCCCTGCGCGCGGCCGTGAGGGCGCGCGCGATCGACTTTCACGCAGGCACGGTTTCTTTCGCCGGGACGAACGTCGCGCTTTCGGATTTCTCGTTGGACGGTGCGGCGGGAGAGGCCTGGGACGGAACGTTCACGACACCAGGAGCGCGTCTCCACCTCACCGACGGCTCACTTGACGCACGGGTCGTCGCCCGCCTTCGGGATGGCCGTCCACTCGTGGCTCTCCTTCCGCCCGGCCTGCCGAAGTGGCTGGCGGGGTTCCTCGATCTTCGCGGCCTCGGGGCGGAGGGCCGCGTCGTGTACACCCCGGGCCGTCTGACGATCTCGAAGGCGAGCCTGGAGGCGGGCACGTTCTTCCTCGCCGGCGACTACCGCGAAGCGCGTCGACGCAGATGGGGGGCGCTTCTGATCCGGAAGGGCCGCCTGTCCATCGGGGTCGGCCTTCAGGGGAGCGGAACGGCCTTCCATATCCTCGGGGCGTCCAAGTGGTTCGAGAAGGAAGGCCGCGCCGGAGGGCTGAGGACGGATCAGCCGCGCGACTTCGGGGAGCTCGCCGCGACGCGGCTAAGCAGATAAGCCGCGGCGATTCCCACGCCGAGCACCCCGAATAGGAGGGGGACGCTCCGGTTGCGGCGCGGCCGTTCCAGCGAAGTCCAGTTGCGGACGAGGATCTTCTTGATCTTCGCGCCTTCCGTCCCCGCTTCGTCGAGGATGCGGCCGACGGAGTTTGCGACCTGCGTCACGGTCTCCTCGGTACGGCTGCCGAGCTCCGAGGAGCCGCCCCGGAGCGCGGAAATGATCTGGTTGAAAGCGTTCTTCGTCATCGTGAAACTCCTTCCGGAAGAGTCCGGCTCCTTACGAGCTGCAAGATCGACGCCCGGGCCTTTCGAGGCGGGTCATGGCACATCCGTTGCAGCCTTCGGAAGCCGGAGGATTCAAATGGAAAACATTTACAGCCCAGAGGTCGAGGACCAGGCAAAGAAGACCGCTCGCGAAGCCCAGAAGCTCGGCAAAGAAGTAAAAAAGAATTTTGACGACGTGGTCTCGCGTGGCAAGGAAGCCGCCGAGGGGTTCGGATTCGATGCCCAGGGTGTCGCCGACCGCGCCCGCGACTACGTGGAGTCCGCGCGCAAGAAGGTCGGAAAGGCTGCCGAGCACGTCACGACTTACGCGGATGACAACACCGCCCTCGTCGCCGTGGCCGCCTTCGGGGTCGGGCTTCTCGTCGGACACCTCGTCACGCGGGAATCGTGAGTGCCGAGAAGACTCAGGAGGAAGAGCACCCGGACGACATGCCCGACCTCCTGAAGTCCTTCAACGGGGAGAAGAAGGCCTGACTTGGCGGTGACCGAGATCCGCGTGGCTTGGGCCACTCTCCTCAAGATTCTGACGGCGGTCCTCGCCGCGTGGGCCCTCGTCCACCTCTGGGTCGGGTTCGAGGTTCTTCTCATCGCCGCACTCTTCGCGGTGGCTCTGAGTCCGGCCGTGGACTGGATGGAAGACCATGGTTTCGGCCGGGGATGGGCGGTCGCGACATTGGCTGTCGTCGGGGTCACGATCCTCGGCGCCTTCCTCGCCCTCGTGCTGCCGCCGCTCACGAACGAATTGTCGGCCCTGTGGAAGAGCCTCCCGCATCTCCGGCAGAACATCAGTCACGAAATGGAACGCAGCGGGCTCGCTTCGCGCCTGGTGCTGCCGCTTCTCGATCTTCCTCGGTCCCCCGAATTCGACGCCTGGCTCTCCCGGCCGATGGGATGGGGACCGACGGCGGTGGAGGCCGTCGCGGCTTCGTTCCTCGTGGCCGTCCTCTCTCTCTACCTGATCCTCGATGGGAGGACGGTCGTCGCGTGGCTGCTGGCCTACGTGCCTCGCCAGCATCGCGGGAAGATGTCGGCCATGATTCCGGAGGTCTTCGGGGTCGTGAAGGCCTACGCGATCGGGCAGCTCATCACGTCCGCGCTATTCACGGTGTTCACGTTTGCCATCCTGACGGCGTTCCACGTGCCTGCGGCGATTTCCCTGGCGCTGTTCGCGGGCGTCTGCGACGCGGTTCCCGTGGTGGGGATTTTCATCGCGATGGTCGCCGCGGCCCTGATCTCCCTCACCGTCAGCCCGGCGACGGCTCTGATCGTCCTCGGCCTCTACCTCATCTACCATCTCTTCGAGACGTACGTTCTCGTCCCGCGCCTCTATGGCAACCGCCTCCGGCTGTCCACCCTGACGGTCCTGCTCGCGATCGTGGCGGGCGGCATGCTGGATGGCGTGATCGGGGCGATCCTGGTCCTTCCGCTCGTCGCGGCGTACCCGGTCGTCGAGAAACACTGGCTCAGCGACTACCTTAATCCCGATGCCATCGAGGACCACGCCGCGCTTCGCGCCGCGACCGACGAGAACGCGAAAGGACAGGAAGCGGCGGTCGAGGCCGTCATGAAGGGCGAAAAGCCCGCCCCTTCGGCTTGATCGCGGACGAGCGGCTCACTTCACAAGGAGTCGCGGGTCCCTTCCGGCTCGGGCGGTCAGGCGGCGTGTGGACGAATACCGCTCACGAGATGGACGATGACGGAGATGACGGCGAATAGGAGCAGGATGTGGATCGCGAATCCAGCGGCATGAAAGAGCATGAGTCCGAGGAGCCACGCCGTTCCGAGAATGATGGCAAGGGCCAGGAACATAGCGCCTCCTTCGTGGAAGGGTTGGAGCATTGAAAGGCGGTCAGGGCACTCTGACGGTTATGAGTGCCTCCGCGGTAACCAGCGCAAGATCGATACCACCCCGGATCTTCAATCGTGCGCGCTGGGAAAACTCTTCCGTGGCGCGGCTCTTGCGAAAAGCCAGGAGCCTCGAAAGAAGCGCTCGGGGCAGGAAGGGTTTTCAACATGGAATCCCACAAGACGAACGAGCGGCAGAAGCACAACGAAGAACGGGAGAAGAAGCAGCCGGACACGCCGGACCAACAGGGCCCGAAGCGTCACGAAGAGGCGCCCGGCCGCAACCCGGCTCCAACCCGCCCCGCGGGCGACCAGCGTCCGAAGAGGGACGGGGACGACGAGCGCGAGGTCGACGACTAAGTGGTTTCATGGAAGGCGCGAAGCTTCGTTTAGGAGGATTGACCATGAAGAAGAAGACGCAGGCCCGGAGCCGTTACGGTGAGAAGGCTTCCGAAAAGGTCGGCAAAGCGCTCCATGAGTTGAAAATAGGCGAATTGAAGTCGGGCGGCTCGGGGAAAACCGTGACGAGCCGCAAGCAGGCGATCGCCATCGGCTTGTCGGAGGCTCGGGAAGCCGGAGGCAAGGTGCCGCGACTGAAGGTGCGCTCAGGCCGGGAAGGCCGGAAGTAAGCCCGAGCAAGAAGATGAGAGGTGCCGAGAAGGCCGGGCGCCGCTCGGCCCAACCTGCGCCGACACCCGATCAACGCGGCAGGGGCGGAACGCTTCCCCCGTGCCCCAGGTCTTTCTCGGCCTTCTTGACGGCGGCGGCGGCGGCGCCGCGCTCTTCGGGGGGCAGCGCGTCGAGAAGGCGGGGCTGGATCCAGACGCTGCGCGCGAAGAGGGCCCGCGCCTCTTCCACGCGGCCGAGTGCCGCCGCCGCCCTCCCGAGGTTCAGGTCGCTCTCGGCGCGCTCCTCGAGACCCACGGATCGCGCGTAGAGCGCGTACGCCCGTTCGCGCTCGCCCTTGAGAGACTGTACTGAGCCCCACGCGAGGACGGCCGTCGCGGCCCGGGGACGAAGCGTCACGGCGCGCCCCAGGTGCGCGTCGGCCGCGGAGAGAAGCTCGGCACGTTCCGGCGCGGCCTCCTCGGGTGCGGAGGCGGCGTCGCGGAGGAAGCTCTCGCCGTCGGCCTGCTCGAGCGTCGCGAAGGAGCGTACGACCGCGAGCGCGACGAGGAGCAGCGCGCCAGCCCCGACGGCGGTGCGGGCGCCGCGGGTCCGAGGCGATTCCGTTCCGGGATCGATGCGTCGGAGTGCGAGACCCGCCAGGAACGCGACGGGTCCGGATGCGACCGCGATCCGCAGAGGAAAGTCGCCGAGGGCCAGGAACGCGACACCGAGAAGCGACGCGAGAAGCGCGTCGGCCGAAGGGGAAGGAGGCGGTGCCTCCTCCCGGCGGCGGGAGAAGAGACCCGAAAAGAGCGCAAGGGCCGCCACGCACGCCGCGCACGCGGCGGGCACGCCGGCCTCGGCGGCGAGCGTGACGGGGTCGCTGTGGGCGTTGTCGAAATGAGCCGAGCCGCTCCGGTGCACGAGACGCCTGCCGGTGTGCTCCTCGGCCGCGAGGCGCGCGGGCACGAAGCGGTTCGAGAACGCTCCCGGCCCCGCACCGAGAAGCGGCCGTGCGCGAACCATCTCCCGTGCCGCATAAAGGCCGATGTCGCGCTGGGTGGTCGCCGTGGCGACGTCACCCGTGCGCAGTTGGTTGAGCTTCACGAGGGCCCGCTGTCCGGCGCCGGTCGCCCCCGCGAGAAGGGCCGCCGCGAGGAGCGCGAAGAGCGCGAGTCGCCGCCTCGGAAAGTCGAGTGCGACATAGAGAAGGGCGCCCGCGCAGAAGGCGAGAGCCGGCCCGACGGACTCGGTCGCGAGGAGACCGAGGAGGGTGGAGAGAAGGCCGAGTGAGGCGAGAACGCGGGTTCGGGTCGCGCCGGGCGTCGTTGCCGACGCGAAGAGAAGGAGCGCGGGCAAGACGAGCGCCATGCCGACGTCTCCGGCGTTTCCGATGAGGCCGGCCGCCAGGAACCGAGGCTCCGGGACGTCGAGCGGCATCCGGAAAAGCCCGGCCCACCGCTGGAGGGCGGCGAGCGCGCCTGTAAACGCTCCGGCCGCCATCAGCGTCGCGAGGGCGGCGGGCGCGACGGCGGCCCCGGCGGCCGACGCTCCGAGGAAAAGGAGCGCGAGTGGAGAGAGAACGGCGGCCGCCGTGAGCGGATCCACGACGTTCGCGTTCGCGATGGCCGACAGGAGCGCGAGGGCGAGAGCCGCGCTCAGGCCGAAGAGGACGACGCGAGCGGCGCGGCCGCGGCCGGGCGCGGGAAGGAGCTCGCCGCGCGCGAGGCCGAGGAGTGCAAGCGAAGCGCCGAGGGCCTGAACGAGGACCTTCGACTCGCGAAGTGTGTCGCTGGATGCCGCCGAAAAGACGAGGAACGGGAGGGCGAGCGCAGCGAGGATTCCAATGCGGACGAGGCGCGCCATGCCCCGCGAGGATAGCCGAGGCGTCAGCGGGCGTGGCGCGCGCGGTGCGCGCGCCACGCCGCGAGGACCTTGAGCAGCAGGCCGCCGTGGGCGTGCCGGGAGATCTGGCTCGGAGAGAGAAGACGGACGCGGCGCGATTCGGGCGGACGCCGAAGCGCAGGCACCGGTGGCTTTTCTTCGAAGGTGAAGAGGGAGACGAGGTAGCGGCGGTCCAGGACCGAATGGCGAAGCGTCGCCACCCTTTCGAGCGCGATGGCGTCCCGGCCCGCGAGCCGCCTCCATCCCCTTCGAAGAACATTTGCAGACCGTTCCCCGGCGGGAATGCGAAACAGGGGCACGACGAGGTGGCCCGGCACCAGCTCTTCGTCTTCTACGAGCAGAATCTTCTTCTCTCTCTCGACGACTCCCGCCGCGAGATAGATCGTGCGCGGCTGCGGGCGCCGCGGCGCTCGCGGGAATCCGTCAGGCTTTCCGCTCGCCGTGGCCCGGCAGAGCGTTCGCAGCGGGCACGCGCCGCAGCGCGGCGCGCGCGGGGTGCACACGAGGGCGCCGAGCTCCATAACGGCCTGGTTGTGGTCGCCGGGATTCCGCGCCGGAATGAGCGGCCTCGCGAGCGCGCGCACCTTCGCGAGCGTTGCGGGCGCCTTCGAGTCGAGGCGCAGGCCGTGGAGGCGGCAAAGGACGCGCACTACGTTGCCGTCCACGACGGGCTCTGGTATCTGGAAGCAGATCGATCCGACCGCGGCCGCCGTGTACGCCCCGATGCCGGGGAGGGCCCTCAGGCCTTCGAGTGTGCGCGGGAATGCGCCCGCCTCCGCGATGGCCCTCGCCGCGTGGTGCAGGTTCCGGGCGCGCGCGTAGTAACCGAGGCCGCTCCACTCCGCGAGGACCTCCCGCTCCGTCGCCCGGGCGAGCGCCTCAACGGTCGGGAAGCGGCGGAGGAAGCGCTCCCAGCGAGACGCGATCACCTCAACCGTCGTCTGCTGGAGCATCACCTCCGAAATCCATACGGCATGCGGGTCGCGCGTCCGCCGCCACGGCACGTCGCGCTTGTGCACGCGATACCAGCGCGCGAGTCGGCGTGTCACGTCGCAGGAGGGCATGGGCTGCACATGCCGGGGATACCATACCTGCCGCATGGACCTCGACTGGGAGGGGCTCACCGTCGCCTTCGCGGCGCGTTCGATGCTCATGAATCACTTTCTCGACCGCGCGACCGGCGAGGTGCACGCGCACCTGAACGGCTCACCCGACCTGCGGGAGGCGCTGCTCCATGAGCGGTCCGGGCGTTATCTGAGGATCCCGAAGTCGACCTCGGACGGCTTCGGGTGTGGCTCGCGGCACATAGGATTCGAGCCGCGCCCGCCCGCTGACGTCAGGCCGGGGCGTCTCCGAAGACGAAGCGGGCGAAACGGCTCGGCACGTGGAAGTCCGGCGGAGCCGCGCGAAGCGTCGGAGACAGCGCCAGAAAGCGCGTCGAACGCCCGCGAGCGATCCGGGTGGCGTTGCCCCGGCGCTCCTCTCCCGGCGCCGGCGCATGGCCGGAGGGAAGCGACGACCAGGGTACGGTCAGGCGGCAGCTCCATCGCGTCCATTCCGTCGCCGGGCGCGTCCTCGGATCTCCCGTGACGCCGATGGAAATTCCGGCGGGCCGCGCGCCGCGGGAGACGCTCCACGTCTCGCGGCTGTCGTCGGGGTTCACGATGCGGGCCATATAGAGGCGTCCACGCGGATTCACGACGAATTCGTCGTACGCGAAGGGTTCGTCGGGCGAGGCGAGGAAGAGCTCCACGCACTCGTCGCGAAAGACTTCTTCGCCGTCGCCCCGTTCGAGGGTGAGAGGCGGCTCGGCCGTCGACTCGAACAGGATCACGAAGGACTCCGCGGTCGCGGCGAATCGAACCCGCGTCGAGACGGACACGGACACTTCCGATGCGGGCGCTCCATCCACACCGGCGAGTGTCCAGAACGGACGCGCCGCCACGTCCTCGGGTGAGGTGACGCGCGCGACCGGAATGACGGGGAGGGCGCGTTTCAGGACCATTCGAACTCCATGTCCTTCAGGCGTGCGAGGAGCCGCTTCGAGGACGCCTGGGCGCGCGCGAGCGCGCGCTCCTCGGCGGCGAGGATCGGCGGCAGCAGGCGCAGCGCGGCACGCCGGTCCACCGTCCGCGAGCGTCCCGCGAGGCGCCGGACCAGGGCGATGAGCTCCGAGAGGTCGTGCGCGGCGCCGGCGGTGTCCTGAAAATCTATGAGGAGGGGAACGAGGGCGACGGGAGCCGGCATCGCGATGCCCGTGAATTCGAGGCCGTAGCGGAGGTCGCGGGCGAGGATTCGCGCCGGATGAAGGCCCGCGGGGCCGGGCACTCCGGCGACCTGAAGGTGCTGCGCGGCCCGGCGCAGGCGGCGCCGGACTTTCTTCGCGAGCCCTTTCTCGTTGCCTTTGTCGGCGGTCCCGGTGAGTGGGTCGTGCAGACGCGCGAGGGCCGCCTCTCGCCGCGTGAAGGCGCGGCGCAGCCGGGCGAGAAGGGCGCGCGTGCGGGTGGGCGAGGGGCCGGGATCGCCCTCTTTCGCGAGCCGTGCGGCGAGCCGCTCGGCGACCGGGCGTCGCCGAGGATCCCTCCGAAAACGGCTCAGAAGAAGCGTGCGTGCGACGTCCGTTGTCCGGCGCGTCGAGAGGGCGCGGCGAAGGTCTCGCGCCGCGATTCTCAGCGCGCGGCCCGAGTCCTTTCGAGGCGCGTCGCCCGTCAGGCGCGCCAGGGCGGCGATCCGTCGCAGCGCGACGCGAAGGTCGTGAAGCGTCTCGCCCGACGGCGGACCCGAGAGGCGCGCAAGGAGGGCGTCGAGGCGCGCGCGCCTCGAAGACAGCGCCGCGGCGGTCCGGGGCACGAGGCGCGGGGGCGGAGCCACTTCAGTCCCCGGTCCCTTCCTCCCGGCCCGAATAGAGCGCGAGCGTGTCGGACGCCGCGTCGAAGTCGAAGAGCTGTCCGACTCGGCCCCAGTTGAGGAGGGTCTCGAAGAGCTCCGACGCGCCCACCGTCGGCAGGCGTTCGGCGAGCAGGTCGCGCACGGCATCTCCCGTGAGCGGCGTGTCGGGATCTTTCGCGAGCTCGCGGATGACGAGGCAGAAGACACCGAGCTTGAGCAGCTCGACGCGCAGGAGCGCGGGCCGCTCGGCGGTCGAGGCGTTCACCATCCGGCGGCCGGAGTCCGTGAGGACGACGTCGTTCTTCGGCGTGTCCACGAAATCGAGCATCTCGGCCCCTTTCGCGACCGCGATCGTGCGTCCGAAGTCGTAGTCCGTCAGCGCGTCGATGTCGAAGAGGTTCATCGTGCCGCCGTGATCCGCCAGGATCTCGAGGAGGCCGAGGATCTCGCCGATGCGCACGGGCGGAAGCGGGGCGACCGGGCCGGCGACGCGGCGCCCCGGTCCCGTGGTCGCCTGGGCGGCGGGAGAGACGCGTTCTTCCTCTCCCTCCTCGGGGAGGTGTACGCGCGTGACGACGTCGTGAATCAGCTCGACCATCTGGAGGAAGGCGGGACTCCGGTACTCGCGCGGGTGGGGCACCGTGTTGACGATCTCGCGGCGTACCGTGCCGGGGTTCGCGCCCATGACCACGATGCGGTCGCCGAGAAACACGGCTTCCTCGATGAGGTGCGTGATGAGGAGAACCGACGAGAGCCCGCTCGTCCGTTCCGTGAAGAGGCGGTAGACCTCGGTGCGGAGCAGCTCCGCGGTCAGCACGTCGAGGGCCGAGAAGGGCTCGTCCATGCAGAGGAGCTCGGGCCTCCCCACGAGCGCCCGAGCGATCCCGACGCGCTGCTTCATGCCGCCGGAAAGCTCCTTCGGATAGTCGCGCTCGTGGCCCGAGAGGCCGACGGCGGCGAGCACCGCCTTCACGCGCTCCTCCGCCTCGCCCGCGGGCAGCGGGCGACCGTTCAGGCCCACGCGCACGTTGTCCGAGACCGTCAGCCACGGAAAGAGGGCGAAATTCTGGAACACCACCGCGGCGCCCGGGTGGATGCCCTCGAGCGGCCTGCCGTGCTGCTCGATCGTTCCCGCGGTCGGCGGGATCAGGCCGATGAGGATGCGCAGCAAGGTGGACTTCCCGCAGCCCGAGGGCCCGAGAACGGTCACGACTTCGTTCTCGCGCACTTCGAAATCGACGTGCTTGAGGATGACGCGATTCCGCCCCGCCTCGTCGGCGTAGACCTTGTCGACGCCAACGGCGGCGGCGATCGGGGGGACGGTCGCGGGGCTCGGGCGGGCGCTCATCGGTTGAGACTGTACTTCGTCTCGGCGAGGCGGTAGAGGCGGCGCCAGACGAGGCGGTTCAGGAGGACAAGAGCGAGGGACATCGTCAGCACTCCCGCGGCGAGGAGGGGGAAGTTCGCGTCGCGCGTGGCCTTCGTGATGAGCGAGCCGAGGCCGAATGTCTCCAGCGTCTTTCCATGCCAGGTCAGTGTCTCGGCGACGATCGACGCGTTCCACGCGCCCCCGGCGGCCGTCACGAGGCCCGTCACGAGGAAGGGAAACACCGCCGGCACGAAGAGCGTGCGCCAGCGCGCGGCGCCCTTCATGGCGTAGACGTCGGCGGCCTCGTCGAGATCGTGCGGAATGGCGCTCGCGCCCGCGAGGACGTTGAAGAGGACGTACCACTGCGCGCCCAGGAACATGAGAACCGCGGCGATCACCCCGAACGGCACGCGGAGCGCGAGAAGGACGCCGGTGACGATGGGAAAGAGCATGGGGGCCGGGAACGACGCCACGATCTGGACGACGGGCTGGAGCCGCCGCGACCAGACGGCGGAGCGGCCCACGAGGATTCCGATCGGCAGCGTCCAGGCCGTCGCGAGAGCGAGAGCCGCGAGGGTCCGCAGGAACGTCGCCCCAAGGGCCCCGACCAGCACCACCCACTCGCCGGACGGGACCCGCGCGAGAAGCCCCACGAGCTTCCACGCTCCGAAGAGCGCGCCGGCGAGGGCCGCGAGGCCGACTGCGACGAGAGCTCCGGCGCGGACGCGCGCGCCTCCCGTGCCGGGGCTGGCGGTGGCGGCGGCGGGAAGCGGGGCGGGGGACGGAGGTGTGGTGCCGCGGCGGCGGCGGCGCCTGCGGAGACGAGCCCTCCTGAGGAACGCCGAGCGGCGCACGAGGTTCAGGACCCACGATTCGGAGGCGGCCTCGCGCTCGACGTCCGCGTTGCGGAAGCGCTGCGACCAGGCGACGAGGGGACGCCAGAGAAGCTGGTCGCAGGCCACGATCATGACGACCATTGCGACGATGGCCCACGCCATGGCCCGCCCATCGCCCTTCTCGATGGCGACGGCCATGTACGAGCCGATGCCGGGAAGCCGGAAGTCCCGGTCGCCGAGCGTGAAGGCCTCGTTGATGGTCAGGAAGAACCAACCGCCCGCCATCGACATCATCGAGTTCCAGACGAGCCCGATCACACCGGATGCCACCTCCACGAGCCGGAAGCGCCTCCAGAACGAGAAGCGATGGATGCGGGCGACCTCGTGCAGCTCCTCCGGAATCGATCGCAGGGACCCGATGTAGGAGAACGTCATGTTCCAGACCTGCCCGGTGAAGATCATGAGGATGCAGGCGAGCTCGAGGCCGACATTCGTGCGCGGGAAGAGCGCGACCATTCCGAGGACGAGGCCCGGGAGGAAACCGAGCACCGGAATTCCCTGTCCGATGTCGAGGAGCGGCAGCATGATCTTCTCGGCGCGCTTGCCGTGCGCGGCGATCGTCCCGTAAACGAGCGTGAAGACCAGGGACAGGAGGTACGCCGCGAAGCCGCGCGACAGCGAAAGCAGGGTGTAGAGAGGCAGGGCCGAGGGCGAGAGATCGATCTCGACGGCCTGGCGAATCGGCGCCTCCCATCGCTGGGCAAGCCCGACGACGCCGGCCACGAGCGCGCCGAGCACGACGATCAGCGCGACATCGACGACGAGTCCCGGCACATGGCCCCTGGGGCGCCGGGGCAATTGGATCAGAGCCGCGGTCTCCGCGGGAGGATGAGGCCCCCGCCCGCCTCGACGATCGGGAGGTCGGGCGAGGGATAGCCCAGGTGCCAGCCCTGCGCGCGATCGACGCCCAGTTCCGGGAGGATCTCCATGACCTCCTCGGACTCGACGCCCTCGGCCACGGTCTTCACGCCGAGGCCGCGGCAGATCCCCGCAATCCCCCGCACGAAGACGCGGTTCGCCTTCACCTTCGGGAGGTCCCGGACGTAACTGATGTCGAGCTTCAGCGACGAGACGGGCAGCTCCCGCAGGTAGCGGAACGATGAGAAGCCCATGCCGAAGTCATCGAGAGCGAAATGGAAGCCCTCGCCGGTGAGCGCGAGCGTGAAATCGCGCACGCGGTCGAAGTCCCGGAGCGCGGCGGTTTCCGTGATCTCGAACGTGACGCGCTCGGGGCGGATGCCCTTGGCCCGAGCCATCCGCGAGATGTCGGCGACGAGCGTGTCGTCGTCGAAGTCGAGGCCCGAGAGGTTGAGGCTGATCTCGAACTCGGGGCTGATCTTCTTTCGGGCCGTCGCGAGGGCGTCGAAGGCCGCCGTGATGATGGCGCGATCGATGGCCGTCACGATGCCGAATCGCTCTGCGGCGCCGAGGAATTCGGCGGGAAGGGCGATGCGTCCATCGGGCTCGCGCATCCGCGCGAGCGTCTCGACGGCGACGATGCGGCCGCTTCCGACCTCCGCCACCGGCTGGAAATAGGGGACGAATCGCGACTCGGCGAGGGCCGCGCGAATGCGATTCGACTGTTCGCGCAGCCGGCCCGTCCGGTCGCGCTCGCGATCCAGGGGGTCATGGAGGCGCACGCGACCCCCGCCGCGGCGCTTGGCCTGGTGCATGGCGAGATCGGCCGCGAGAAAGAGGTCGGCGGCGCCGCCCGCGTGCTCGGGGAAGACCGCGACGCCCGCGCTCGCCGTCAGCGTGAGCGCGTTGCCTTCCCACACGGGCGCGAGCCGGCGGATGAGAGAGATCACGGTCTCGGCGCGCGGCGCGGCTTCCGCCGCACCGGTGCCGGGAAGCAGGATCGCGATCTCGTCGCCGCCCACGCGCCCCGCGGTCTCGCCGGTCATCAGCGTGCCGCGAAGAGTATCGGCCATCGAACGGAGGTATTCGTCGCCCGCGAGGAGCCCGTGCGTGTCGTTCAAGGTCCCGAAATTGTCGAGCCCGAACACGAGGAGCGCGAGGGGCCGGCCGAAGAGGTCGGCACGCGCGATTTCGCGCTCGAGCTCGAAGTGGAACTGCTCGCGGTTCGCGAACCCGGTGAGCGCGTCGGCGGCTTCGGCCACGGTCTCGCCGGGCTCCGCGCGCGCGAGGTCGCCGACCGCCCCGGTCACTTCCCGAGCCGCCGCGAGAAAGCCTCCGGCCGCGGACTCGGCGGCGATGCGCGTCCTGACCCAGAAAATGCGTTCGACGGTTTCGGGTCCGGCCGGGATGCGGACCTCGAAGTTTCGCGCGCCTCCCGGCACGGCCGTGGCCTCGATCAGGCTGTCGCGCCCGGGGGGCGAGAGCCAGAAAGGCGGCGCGCTCTCGGGCGCGCCGTCGAAGGTCCCCGGCCCGGGCGTGCCTTCGGCGAGCGCGGCCTCGTTCGCGAGGAGAACCCGGCCCATGCGGTCGAAGAGAGCCGTGGGGTCCGGCGAATCCACGAGCAGGGACACTGGGCGCCGCATGACGCCGGAACCCTTCCGCCCCTCGCGCACGCGGATGGGCTGCGTGTCCGTCTGCGATCGGCTCTTCTGCACGTCTTGTTGCCTCCCGACCCTGGGTCGATTATTGCCCGAGACGGTTCAGGGCGTCTCCGGCGAGACGGTAGACCTGCCATCCGTCCATCGAAACCGCTCCGAGGCGCTTGTAGAATTCGATCGCCGGTTCGTTCCATGTGAGGACGCTCCACTCCATGCGCCCGCAGCCGCCGCTCACCGCGAGCCGGGCGAGATGCGTGAGAAGGGCTTCGCCGATTCCGAGCCCCCGGAAGGCGGGCTTCACGAAAAGGTCTTCGAGATAGAGACCCGGCCGGGTGAGCCACGTCGAGTAGTTGTGGAAGAAGAGCGCGAAGCCCACGGTCTCGCCGGCCCGCTCCGCCAGGACGACCTCGGCAAATCGCTTCGCGCCGAAGAGATGCTCTTCGAGGAGCTGAGGGTCGGCATGGCAGTCCTCGGGCTGCTTTTCGTATGCCGCGAGATCACGGATCAGGGAGACGATCGCAGGCACGTCGGCCGGCCGCGCGTCGCGCAGGGTGAACGAGGCTTTGCTCATGGAGAGACGATCTTACGGTGGAGGGTGTAAAACCCCCGCGTGTCCGCGCATTCCCGCCCGTCGCCCTTCTATGGCCGGCTCACGAGGCGCGTCGGGGTGCTCCGCCTCGCCGCCGCGCTGCCGCACGTGCCCGCCGGCGCGCGCGTCCTCGACGTCGGCTGCGGCCTGACGGATCTGCCGGGGCGCCTCCCGTCGTACACGGGTTGTGACCGGGATCCGGAGGTTCTCCGCCTGCAGCGCTCGCGATTTCCTTCGTCGGATTTCTTCGAATGGGATTTCGGAGCCGGCGCGGCCCCGCCGGCGCTCGCCGCGCGGGGGCCGTTCGAGGTTGCTCTGCTCCTCGCCGTCCTCGAGCACGTCGCCGAGCCGGGGCGCGTCCTCGCACGGGTCGCGGACCTCCTCGCCGAAGGGGGGCGGGCGATCGTGACGACGCCGCATCCGCGCGGACATCTCGTGCTGGAGGCCGGGGCCGCTCTCGGCCTCCTGTCGGCCCATGCCCACGAAGAGCACGGGGACCTCCTCTCGCGGAAAGATCTCGAGGCGGCGGGGCGGGCCGCGGGCCTCCCCTCGATCGCGTACCGGCGCTTCCTCTTCGGCATGAACCAGATCGCGGTCTTCTCACGGTGACGCGGCGAACCGGGCCCGCGGGGGGCGCGCGGGCGATCACGGTCGTGCGCGCGCGCACGCACAACCTGAAGAACGTGACGTGCTCTTTTCCCGTCGGCGCGCTCACCGTCGTCACGGGTCCTTCGGGCTCGGGTAAATCCTCGCTCGCCTTCGACACGCTTTACGCGGAGGGCCAGCGCCGGTTCGTCGAATCCATGTCCACATACGCCCGCCAATACCTCGAGCGCCTCGAGCGCCCCGACGTGGACCTCATCGAGCACGTCCTGCCCGCCCTCGCGATCGAGCAGAAGGCGCCGGGGCGCTCGGCCCGCTCCACCGTCGGGACCGCGACCGAGATCCACGATGTCCTGCGGCTCCTGTTCGCGGCCGCCGGAACCTTGCGGTGCCCCGACGACGGAAGCCTCGTGCGCCGCGAGACGCCGGAGGGTGTCCTTGCGGCGCTCGTCGCGAAATTCGGGGAGGGCGCGCGCCTGCTCGTGATCGCGCCGCGGAAGGTTCAGTCGTTCGACGCGGAGTGCGCGGAGTGGAGGAGGCTCGGCTTCTTCCGCTACGTTGGTGCTTCGGGGGACGTCCTGGAAATTTCTTCGAATGACAAAGAGATGGGGGAGGCGGCGGCGCCCCTTGAGGCCTTTCCGTTGCTCGTGGGGCGTCACGTGCTGCGCGCAGACGACGGGGAAATCCTCTCTTCACTTTCAATGGCATTCGACGCCGCCGACGGCGAGCTTCTGGTTGTCGAGGCCGGACAGGACCTTGCCTCTGCGTACCGGTTTCGCCGCGGCCTTTCGTGCAACGTCTGCGGGCGGCGCTTCACGGATCCCGTGCCCGCCCTCTTCTCCTTCAACTCGCCGCGGGGCGCGTGCGAGACCTGCCAGGGATTCGGGCGCGTGACGGGCATCGATCTGGCCCGCGTCGTCCCAGACCCCCGAAAATCGCTGGCAAAGCGGCCGATCGCGCCGTTCAATTCGCCCGCCTACGAGAGCGCGTACGACGACCTGAAAGCGGTCTCGCGGCGGAACAAGTTGCGGTGGAACGTGCCCTGGAACGAGCTGACGCCGCGTGAGCGCGACGTCGTGTGGAAGGGCTCGGGCGAGTGGTACGGCGTCGAGGGGCTCTTCAAGTACCTCGAAAAGAAGCGCTACAAGGTGCACGTCCGCGTGCTGCTCTCGCGGTATCGCGGCTACACGCCGTGCCCGGCCTGCGGTGGGGCACGCCTGAAGCCCGAAGCCCTCGCCGTGACTCTCGCGGGCAAGACGATTGCCGACGTCGTGGCCCTGACGCTCGAAGAGCTGCTCGTGTTTCTCGAGGGCGCCCTTTCCCTCGCACCGGAGCGCGCGCGGGGGGCGTCGCTCGTCGACGAACTCCGGCGCCGCGTGTCCACGCTCGTCGAGATCGGACTCTCGTATCTCACGCTCGGGCGCACGATGCGCACGCTCTCGGGCGGCGAGGCCCAGCGCATCCAGCTCGGCTCGGCCATCGGCAACGCGCTCACCGGCACGCTTTACGTCCTCGACGAGCCGACCGTCGGCCTCCATCCGCGCGACACCCACAGGCTGCTCGGCGTCCTCCGACGCCTCGCGGCGGGCGGCAACGCGGTCGTGGCCGTCGAGCACGACACGGACGTCATACGCGCCGCCGACCACGTCATCGACCTCGGCCCGGGCGCCGGCGCGAAAGGCGGACGGCTCGTCTTCGAGGGCACGCCGGCGGAGCTGGAGGAACAGGACACGGCAACCGGGAGGAGTCTGAAGAAAGAGAGAGAAATGCTTCCTGCTTCGGACGCGAGCGGTTACGGGCCGACTGCGTCGAGTCATGCTTTAGCCGCCGAAACGGTGAGCGCCTTCGGCGCTTTCTTAGAAGGGAGTGTGGTCGACGGCGCGCCCGACAAGTCGATTCGCGTCGTGGGTGCGCGAGCAAATAATCTCCAAAATCTCTCTGTCTCCTTCCCCCTCCAGCGTCTTGTCGCCGTCTCCGGAGTTTCCGGCTCCGGAAAGTCGTCGCTCGTCGTGGACGTTCTCGCCGCGGGCGCGCGGCAGCGGATGGGAAAAGGGCTGCTCCCCGGCGTGGACGAGGTCGGCCCGCATGACGCGATCGAGGGGCTCGAGAGGGTCTCGGACGTCGTTCTCGTCGACCAGTCGCCACTCGGGCGCTCCTCCCGCTCGAACGCGGCCACATACACGAAGGCATGGAACGAGATCCGGACGCTCCTCGCCCGCACGCCTGCCGCGAAGGCACGCCGCCTCGAGAAGGGGGCGTTCAGCTTCAATGCGAAAGGCGGCCGCTGCGAGCGATGCGAGGGGGCGGGCGTCGTGACGGTGGACATGCAGTTTCTCGCCGACGTGACGGTCGTGTGCGAGGGATGCGACGGGCGACGGTTCAAGTCCGAGGTGCTCGAAGTCCGGCTGCGCGGACGAAACGTGGACGAGCTTCTCGCCACGACGGTGGATGAGGCGCGCGACCTCTTCGCCGACGTCTCCGCGATCGCCGAGCGGCTCGCGCCGCTCGCGGAAGCGGGGCTTGGCTATCTCACGCTCGGCCAGTCCACCGGGACGCTCTCGGGCGGCGAAGCACAGCGGCTGAAGATCGCGTCCTTCCTGAGGAGCGGCAACCCGGACGAGCCGGTGCTCTTCATCTTCGACGAGCCCACGACCGGGCTCGCGCCGTCCGACGTGGACGTGCTCCTCGCGGTCTTCCGGCGCCTCATCGCGGCGGGCCATTCGATCGTCGCGGTCGAACACAACACGGGATTCCTCGCTCGGGCGGACTTCCTCGTGGAGCTGGGCCCCGGCGGCGGTCCGGCCGGGGGGCGCCTCGTGTTTTCGGGGACTCCCGGGGCTCTCGCAGCCCGCGGCGACACGCCGACCGCCGAAGCGTTGCGGAGCCGGGTACAATTTCCGTCACCGTGACGAACGATGCCTTCCGTTACGTGCTCTCGGTGGAGGGCCGCGAGATCGACCTCTCGGACGGCGAGGCCACGCTCGGCCGCAGCCGAACGTCGTCCGTTCGACTCGAGCACGAGTCCGTTTCGCGCTCGCACGCGCTCCTCACGCTCAACAAGGGCGAGGCGATCGTCAAGGACCTCAACTCCTCGAACGGCACCTACGTGGGCGGCAAGAGGATTTCCCGCGAGACGCGGCTCCAGAACGGCGACCGCATCCAGATCGGCGCGGCCGTGGTCGACCTCCGCATCCTGCCCCCGAACGAGCCGTCCGAACGCACCGCGCTCCTGGGGCGGGACGACCTGCCGCCCCAGCCCGAGGCGCCGTCCGTCGTTCCGCCCGACGAGATGTCGGCCTCGGAGCTCTTCCGCGACGTCGACCGGAAAGGCGCGCCCGCTCGGCCCGGCTCCGGGTTCCGCGAGGCCTTCCCGGCGGACCTCCGGCCCCCGGACGAGCTCTCGACCGTGGCGCCATCCGATGGCATCCCGGCGCTTGCGGAGCCGTTCCCGTCGGTGGTCGCCGCCCGCGAGCTGGCGGACATCTCGATCCAGATGAATTCGTCCCAGGCGCCCCCGCCTCCCGCGACGGTCGAGCGCGCGGCGGCGTTCCGCGAGCGGCGCGCCCCGGCGGTGAACGAGGGTCCGCGAAACGCCGCGAACCCGTTCGCCCGCCTCCTCGCGGCGCTCGTCGATGCCGTCATCCTCACGGCGATCAACCTCCTCCTGTTCGCTCCCGTCTTCCTCATCGACTACTTCCGAGCGGAGCTCCAGACGCGCGACGCGGCTCCGGACTGGGCCTTTCGAGGCATCACGATTCTCTCGTTCCTTCTTGCCGCGCTCGCGAACGCGCTGTATGTCGTGGGAGGGTGGGCGTGGCGCGGGCGCACGCCCGGCAAGTCCCTTCTCGGACTCACGGTCGTCAAACGCGGGGAGATCGGCGGACGGGGCATCGGTTGGAAAGCGGCTCTGATCCGCGCGGTCGTCCTCGTGCTCGCGGGCCTGCCGCTGGGTCTCGGATGGGTGTGGGCCTTCTTCGAGAAGGATAAAAGGGCCTTTCAGGACCTTGCGGCCGGCACCTGGGTCGTCCGCTCGCGCTGAGGCGTCAGGTCCCGTTCAGCGCCGCGAGGAGCGACGGGGAAAGAAGCGCCTCCTCCGTCCGTCGCCCGCCGCCCTTCTTGCGCCAGGAAGCGAGGGCCTTCTTCGCGCGGGCGAGGAGGGTCGGATCGGCCTTCCCCTCGAGGACGTAGCGCGTCCCGAGAACGAGGGACGCGAGGAGGTCCGCTTCCCGGGCGTCCGGGCGGGCGCGCCGGAATCTCTCGACCCCCGCTTCGGCCCCTGCGAAGTCGCCGGCCGAAAAGAGCGTCAGGATGCGCTCGGCGCCGACTCCCGCGGCGCCTTGCGGCTCCGGTGCCCCGGCGTCTCGGGCCGGCACGCCGGCGGTCGGGGCCGTGGCCGGGATGGGGACCGGCACCGTGGGCGTCGCCTCCGGTGGCGCCGGTGTGGGTGATTCCCGCACGGCGGACTGCTGGGCCTCGCGGCGCTCGAGCGCCCCGAGCCGACCGAGGAGATCCGCGGATTCCGAAAACCCGTCGATGACCCCTTCACTCCGGGAGAGGAGAAGGTTGCGCTTCGCCTCGAGAACCTCGCCGAGCTCCATGTGCGCGACGCCCAGCCAGTAATAGGGGTCGTAGAGGTCCACCGTGTAGCGGCTCGCGCCGAAGTGCTGCCTCGCGTGCGTGTGCCCGGTGGCCAGCGCGTCGTTCATCTTCTGGATCACGAGCGGCCAGTCTTTCCGCTGCGCGGCGGCCTGTCCCGCTTGATAGGCCTTCACGGCCGCGTCGGGGGGTAGAATCGCTTGCGCGGACAGCGGGCCCGCGAGGGCGACCAGCAGGGCGGCGATCACCCCCATGGACCCAGGTCGACGTGGGATGGTGCCCGCGCCAAGACACTCCCAAGAGCGCATCGAGGGGGATTCTAGAGAAGGATGAGTTCGAACGCCTGGCTTTCGCGGTCGGTTCTCGGAGCGGCTCTGATCGGAGCCCTGGCGGCCGCATGGGCGCCGGGCGCTCGCGGGGCGGCGTGTCCGGTCCCGGCTCCCGTTCTGACGGGACCCGCCGGGGTCCAGGCGGGGGAGTCTTATTCTCTCTCGTGGACGAACGTCCTCACGAGCCCGACGGCCCAGAGCGCGGACTACTACGTCGTCGAGCGCTCCCAGGACGCGAACTTCGCGTCGGGGGTCGACCAGACCGTCACGCTCCGGTCGGCGATCACACTGACCCCGGGCGCCGCGAGTGCGAAGGTCCTCTACCACCGGATCGTCGTCAAGTCGTCCTGTCCAACGGCCTCACCTGCCGCCATCGTGTCCAACGTCGTCGCCGTTCCCGTGAAGAGCACGTGTGACGCGCCGCTTTCCGTCGGCGAGCTGCACGTCGACCCGTCGAATCCGCCGGCGTATTCGACGTGGGTGGTCACCTGGAACACGCTCGGCTCCGGGCCGGGCCCGGGCGGCGGGCCGACGGGCTTGAAATTCCATATTCGCCGGACGTCGGCCTTCGAGCCGGACGGCCGCGAATGGGTCGTCGACGGAGGCGCCGCGTCTTTCTCGGGCGCGCCCGGCGACTACGTCTTCCAGGTGCGGGCCGAGGCGTCCTGCGGCTCCGTGGGCCCCTGGTCTCCGTCTCTTCGCGTGACAGTGGGCAACGTGCTGAAGCCGGCGCTCCTCCTCGTGTCCGAGCCCGCCCCTATCGCGGCGCTCGTCCCCGCGGCCGGCACCCGCCTGACGACGTCCTTCGTAGTCCGCAACGGCGGGACCGACTCGTTCGCCGTGCGCGCGAAGGCGGACGATAGCGGCTTCGTCCTCGCGCCGGATTCGTTCGCGCTGGCCCCGAACGCCGAGACGACGGTGGTCGTGACGTCGCTCTACGTCTCCGTGCTGGCGCGTCCCGTGCACGCGTCGGTCGTGCTCACGGCGGGCGAAACGACGCTCGCGGTTTCCGTCGACTGCATGCTCTCGGCCGCTCCGGCGAAGGCGAGGGTCGTCTGGAGCGACACGGCCGCGGACATCGACCGCGACGGGAATCCGGTCCTCCGCTCGATCGTGAATCCTTCGGACGTCGCCGCGTCGTTCGTCGCGACTGTCCACACGCCGTGGCTCACCGCGGTGTCGCTGGACGGGCAGCCCTGGGATAGGCCGCTCGCGGCGCGCGAGACGCGCACCGTGCAGCTCGTCGTGGACCGCGCGAAGCGTCGCTCGGGCACCGGAACGGAGGTCGGGGCCGTGTCCCTCGCCACGGTCGGCTTCCCGGACGTCGTCGAGACGCTTCTCGTGACGGACGATGGGCCCGCGGTCCCGCCGACCGCGGGGGGCACGGGCGCGACGCCCGCGGCCGCCGCCCGCACGCGCCTCCTGTATGCCGCCTTCCCGAATGCCGTGGATGCGAAGAGCGTGGGGCGTTTCGCGGCCGACCTGTGGCTGACGAACTCCGACGCGGTGAACTGGGTGCCCGTTTCGCTCCTCTTCAACCCGGTCGGCAGTCCGCCCGACGGCTCGGCGCTCCGCCGCTACGATTTCAGGCTCGAGGCCGGCGAGACCCGCCGCTATCGCAACGTCGTCGGGACGCTCCTCGGCTCCGAAGGGGCGTTCACCGTGGAAGTGCGCTCGACGGCACCCACGCTGACGGCTACCGCCCTCGTCAACAACCGGCCGCTGCCGGCGACGGTCGCGGCGAGGAACGCCTCGCGCCGCGTGCCCCTCGGGACCACGCCGGCGACCGGACAGTACGGATTCGAAATGCGGCCGACGATCCCGGGCGAGGGCGTGAAGCAGAGCGACCCGTTGTACTGGGTGTCGGGCCTCGCGCACGACGCGAACCGCCGCTCGAACCTGCTTCTCCTCGAGACGTCGGGGTTCGACACGCGAATCCTCGTCGAGCTCTTCGACAAGAGCGGTTTTCGCATCCTGAAGAACGGAGTTCCGGTGAGCCTCGACCGGACGATTCCCGCGAACTCGACCGTGCAGCTGTTCGACGACGCGGACCTCTTCGACGCCGCGCCCCTCGCGAACTCCTACGCATACGCCCAGATCACGTGGGAGGACAACAGCGCGGCCGACTCGGCTGGCGGGACGAAGGGCTCCGTCGTCGGAATGGCCACCGTCATCGACAACCGTACGCAGGACTCGTCGCTCCACGTGGGCGTCACGAAGAGCGGCCTTCAGCCGCTGCAGGGTCTCGCCGCGGGCGTCGCGACGAGCGCCGGGGCGCGAACCGCGCTCTCGAGCTTGCCCCTGGGCGGCGATCCGCCGCCTCTGTCGTTCCCGGCGGTCCATGCGGGCGGCGCGCCCCTCGCAGACGGGTCGAGGCCCTTCTGGAGGACGCGCATCACGCTCACGAATACCGGGACGGCCCAGCGCAACCTGACCCTCACTTACATCGACAGCGATCCCAATCCTGACGTCCCCGCGCTGAAGTCGCCATTGCTGGTGCTCGGTGGCGGAACGGTCTTTTCCTTCGAGGACGTGCTCGAGGAACTATTCAATCTGCCCCCGGCGGCAGGCACCTACGGTCACATCGAAATCGCGAACGTGAAGAACATCGACGGCACGTGCTGCAAGCAGGGCTGGGCGGACGTGGACGTGCAGACCGAGGCCTACACGGTGTCGCCCGCGACCGGCGTTGGAGATTTCAAGACCGGCATGGAGGGTTACTCCTACCTGCACGGCTATTCGTCCTTCCAGTCAAACCTCGGGACGATGGAGTTCGACGGCGCCGAGAGCTCGTCGGCCTACCGCACGAATCTCATCCTGAACGAAGTCGGCGGCTCGTACTGCGACGTCATCATCGCGGCGTATCTACCCGGGTCGTTCGTGCCGATCGCAACCGCCTCGAAGCGGATCCCGCCGAACGGTTACATTTCGGAGGAGCTTTTCCGCAGCGTTCTCGGCCTCAACCTCTCGGAGCTGACCGACGTGCGCATCGTCGTGCGCCAGGTGGGCGGCGACGGCGTGTTCCTGGCCTTCGCCTCGAAGATCGACGTCGTGTCGGGCGACCCGGCCAACATCTTCCTGCGTCCGGCGGCGGCCGGCACGGGACGGTGACGGGTTGGCCGCCGGCGCCGTCGAGCGCATCGCCCATTTCCGCATCCTGAAGCGGATCGGCCGGGGCGGCATGGGAATCGTCTACCAGGCCGTCGACGAGCGTGACGGCCGCACGGTCGCCCTGAAGGTCATTCGCGAGGCGGAGGCGCCGGGAGACGAATCGACGGCACACCTGCGCGAGGCGCGCGTGCGCTTCGACCGCGAGGCAGCGATCCTCAAGAGCCTTCTGCACGTCAACGTCGTCTCGTTCTTCGAGATCGGCGAGGAGGATGGGACGCCCTGGCTCGCGATGGAGTACCTCGACGGCGTGCCGCTGACGTCCCTCGCGGGACGGCCGTGGACCGAGACGGTGCCGCTCCTCGTGCAGGCGGCCCACGGGCTCGCGTACCTCGCGTCGCGCGGAATCGTGCACCGCGACCTGTCGCCCGACAACATCCTCGTCATCGAGCGCGGCGGCGACCGGCTCGTGAAGCTCCTCGATTTCGGCGTCGCGAAGCTCTTCGAGAAGTCGACGGGCCTGGAGACCCTGACCGCGACGGGATTCTTCCTCGGCAAGGTCGCCTACGGATCGCCCGAGCAGCTCGGCTCGCTCGAACACGGCGCGGCGCTCGACTGGCGGAGCGACGTGTACAGCCTCGGCGTGATCTTCTACCAGGTGCTCGCGGGCCAGCGCCCGTTCGAGGGCAAGGCTCCCGTCGAGTACATCGCAGCCCACCTCAATGCGGTGGCGCCTCCCGTCGCCGCGCCGTCGGACGCGCCGTCCTTGCCGATGCCCCTCGTGCGCCTCGTCGGACAGATGCTCGAGAAGCGGCGCGAGGACCGGCCGGCGAGCTGGCGCGAGATCGTGGACCGCCTCGTCGCCGTGCTCCGCGACGCGGGCGCGACGCGCCTCCCTCCGGGGATAGAGCGGACGCCGGGCGAGGGCGCGAGCGAGGCGACGAGCGGAACGGAGCTCGTGGGTGTCTCGCCGGCCGAAGGCGCGACGCGGCCCCCCGGGACCTCGCGCCCGCTCCACGAGACGCGCCTTCTCGCATGGCTCGCGGCGGCGGGGGTCCTCCTCGTCGTCTCCGCGTCGTGGTGGGCGGCCCACATCCGGCCGTCGGCCCGTCCGGTGCTGCGCCGGGCCACGGAACCGGAACGAACCCCCGCCGTCGCCGCGGCCGCGTCCGTGGCCGCTGGCCCCACGCCGGTCGTGCTCCTCGCGGGGCGCCTGCAGATCCTCGGGCTGCCCTTCGCGCGCGTCGTCTCGGTCGTGGACGCGGGCTCCGGGAATTCGGTGCCGCTCCCGGCGAACGCGACAACCCCTCTTCTCGTCACGGACCTCGCTCCGGGCCGCTACCGCGTCGTCCTCGCGGGCCCCGGCCCGGAGGGGCGTACCGTCGAGCGGGCCGTTTCGGTGGCCAGCGGCGCGACCGTCCTCCTTTCCGAGCCTTTCGCGACGCCCGGCGCGCTCGCCGACTCGCTGACGACGGGAGATGCACGATGACGACGATTCGAACCCCAGGGCGCGCGGCGCGGTGCGCTCTCTTCGGGCTTCTCGGGGTGCTCGTGCCCTTTCCCGCGCGCGCGCAGACCGACTCGGCGCTCCTGTCGAAGGTCAGCTTCAATCTCACGAATCCGGGCGGCAAGTCGATCGCCATGGGGGGCGCGTTCACGGCGATCGCCGACGACGCGACCGCGGCCCTCGTCAACCCCGCCGGTCTCGGGCTTATTTCCTCGATCGAGTTCGCGGTCTCCGGCAAGCGCACGGACGAGACGCTGGGGCTCGTCACGGCGCGCTCGACGGCGACGGGCCCCCTCGCGTCAGCCTATCCGGGCATTGAGACGATGAACGTGGACCGCGATACGCGCGCGGCGGCGGTCGATTTCGCGGGCGTCGTCGTCCCCGTCTCGCGCCGTCTCGTCGCCGCCCTGACGTACGCGGAGAACCTCCGGTTCGAGGGGGACGCGGGAGACGGCGGATACCAGTACCTCGAGCTCCGGGACAACCGCTCGGGAGGCACGACCCGCCAGGATTTCCTCTTTCAGTACCGCGAGTTCGGGTCGGTGAGCCTCCGCAACAGGCTGCTCGGGCTGTCGCTCGCGTACCGCGTTTCGGAGCGCGTGCGCGTGGGCGGCGGCGTCACGCTGAACCAGGCCTCCTTCGATCTTCTCGGCGACGCTTCGGGTCCGCATCGCATCACGAGCCACAACTACCTGTCGCCCACGGCGGAGGAGATCCTGACCACCACGATGCGCGTGGATGGCGTGTCGGGGACGAAGCTCGGATACCTCGTGGGGATTCACGTAGACCTTCTTCCCGACGGGGCCCTGACGCTCGGCGCCGACTACCGCTCGTCCCCCCGCAACGACGGGACGCTTGTGATCGGCGGCTACATTCCCACGGCTCTTTCGGGACAGACGTCCCGGCCGTTCTCGTTCCGGGTGCCGCGCGACGCGGCCGCGGGGCTCGCCGCGCACCCGATGCCCGGTCTCACGATCGCCGTCGAGATGCAGTGGGTGGCCTACGGGGACATCTTCGACCGCCCGCTTCCCGTGGTCCCGTACGCGGGGCTCGTCGGGCCGTTCGGATTTCCCGTCAAGGACGTGCTCGCGGACGTTTCCCCCGCTCCGGACGTCTGGATCCCGCGCATCGGCCTCGAATATGTCGCCAGCGCGAAGGGCGCGCGTCTCGCGTTCCGCGTCGGTTATCACCGGGAGCCCGCGCACGGAACCACGGCGCGCCTCGCCGCGTACGACGCTTCGGGGGCGCCGTTCCCGATCACGGATCCGCCGTATTCCGCGAGCGTCGCCTCCGTGTTCGACGGCGGCAGGGCGGACGACCGATTCACCGGCGGCCTGGGCGTGACGATCGCGCGGTCGCTCTCGATCGACTTCGGATTCGACGTGGGCCGCGCGTCGCGGCAGCTCGCGGCGAGCCTCTTCTACAGGTTCTAGGCGGGAGACGCGGCGGCTCGCGAGGCGAAATAGGCGACGGTGCTCTTCAGCCCCTCGTCGAGGCCGACCTTCG
>DAIOUV010000047.1:0-26838 GCA_036759345.1 Acidobacteriota bacterium
TTCCTCATGGCGCTCATCGACGAGCGCGGCGCCGTTCAGGAGGTCCGTGTCCTCAGGCCGTCGAGCTACAAGTTCGTCGACGAAGCCGCGGTGCGCTCGCTGAAGGGTGCGACAATCCAACCGGCGACGAAGGATGGTGTGAAGGTGAAGATGTGGAAGACCTTCCCCATCACCGTGAAGCCCTGATCCCGACGAGAGGGATTTTCGAGGAGAACCCATGAATCTTTCCGACGAGCAGAGAAAGTTCTACGAGAACACCCTGAAGGTGACGAAGGCCGAGGTCGAGCAGCTCGAAGGCGACATCCAGGCCGAGCTCGCGAAGGTCAAGGAACGTCTCGCGGACCTGCAGAACGCGCAGAAGGCGGCGCGCCAGATGTACGGGGCGGCGTGCCTTCGGCTGGGAATTCCGAACGACCTCGAGGAAGCCGAGGAACCCTGAGCGGACGTCTCGGACTTCTCTCTCTCGGTCTCGCTCTTCTCGCCTCTCCGGTTCCGATTCGTCTCCCGGCACCGCCCCGGCGCATCGTCGCGCTCGCTCCGTCCGCGACCGAAATCCTGTTCGCGCTCGGCGCCGGGCCGCGGGTCGTCGGCGTTCCTGATTTCGCCGTCGACCTTCCCGAAGCGGCGGGAAAGACGCGCGTCGGAGGTTTCGTCCCGGATCTCGAGCGCGTCGTGTCCCTCGCGCCCGATCTCGTCGTCGTCTCGAAGGACGGCACGGATCGCGCGGCTTTCGAGAAGCTCGAGGCCTTGGGGCTTCCGGTCGTCGTCACGGCCGGCACAACGCTCGACGGCGTCCTCGAGGACGTCATCCGGGTGGGGCACGCGCTTGGCGACGACGAGCGCGCAGCGGACCTCGTGGCCGCCCTCACGAGGCGCATCGCGGCGGCAGAGGCCCTCGGCCGCGCGCGCCCGCACCGGCGGGCGGTCGCTCTCATCTGGCCCGACCCTCCGGTCGTCGCCGGAGCCGGCACGTTCGTGGGGGACGTTCTCTCGCGCGCCGGTTTCTCGAACGTCGTGCCGAGATCCGCGGGCGACTGGCCCCGCGTCTCGTTCGAGACTCTCGCGTCCTGGAATCCAGACGTCGTGGTCCGTCCCGACACGCCCGAGAATGCCGGGGCCTTCGCGCGGGCGTTCGCCGACGCGCGCTGGCGCCTCGTTCCCGCGGTCAAAGAAGGCCGCGTCGTCGTCCTGCCCGGGGACCTGCTCGAGCGCCCGGGCCCTCGGCTCGTCGAGGCCTTAGAGCGCCTCGCGGCGGTACGCGTGCCGTGAATCCCCGTCGCCCGGCGTGGGCGTGGGGCGTAGTGCTCCTCGGCGCTCTTCTCGCCGCGCTTCTCGCCTCGCTGCTTCTCGGGAGCGTGTCCTTGGCGCCGGCCGACGTGCTCCGCGCCCTCGCGGGCCGGGGGGACCGAGAGACGGTCTCGATCGTGCGCGAGCTGAGACTTCCGCGCGCGCTGCTGGCCGTGCTCGTGGGCGGCGCGCTGGCCCTCTCGGGCGCCGCGCTTCAGGCTCTGCTCGGAAACCCGCTCGCCGATCCCTATCTCCTCGGCGTCTCCGGAGGCGCCGCGTGCGGAACGCTCGTCGGGTCGCTCCTCGGTCTCGGCGCGTCCGCCGGAATGCGGGCGGGAATCTTCGACGCGCTCGCGTTGCCTTTCGCGGCGTTTCTCGGCGCTCTGGCGGCCGTCCTCATCGTCGGCATCGGGGCGTCGGCGGGTGGCCGGCTGGACCGCGGTCGACTCCTCCTCTCGGGTGTCGTCGTGAACGCGCTCGCCTCGGCGATCCTGCTGTTCCTTCTCTCCTTTGGCGACCCCTCGCGCACGCAGACGTTCGTGTTCTGGATGCTTGGCTCGCTCGCGGGCGCGACGCCGGGTGCGGTCGTGGCGCTGTCCGTCTACGTGGCCCTCTCGCTGGCCCTCCTCCTGCCGCTCGCTCGCGCCTTCGACGCGCTCACACTCGGTGAGGAGACGGCCGGGACGCTCGGAATCCGCGTGGAGACGGCGAAGCGAACGGCCTACGTCGCGGCGTCGCTCCTCGCCGCCGCGGCCGTCGCGTACGCCGGCATCATCGGATTCGTGGGCCTTCTCGTGCCGCACGCCGTGCGCCGCGTCACGCGCTCGCACCGCGCCCTGCTTCTCCTGTCCTTCCTCGGGGGCGCGGTCCTTCTGGTCGTGTCGGACGTGGTCGCGCGGTCGCTCTTCGCGCCCGCGGAGATCGCGGTGGGCGCCATCACCGCCCTCCTCGGAGCGCCGGCGTTTCTCTTGCTCCTGAGGGCCAGGCCGTGACGGTCCCGCTCGCCGCCGAGGAGCTCGCCGCGGGATACGGAGCCCATGACGCCATCGCGGAGATCTCGCACGCGTTCCCAAAGGGCCGCGTCACGGCGCTTCTCGGCGAGAACGGGGCGGGGAAATCCACTCTCCTGAAGGCGCTCGCGGGCATCGTGCCCGCCCGCCGCGGCACCGTGCGGCTCGGCGGGCGTCCTCTCTTGGGCGTCCCGCGCCGCGAGGTCGCTCGCGCGCTCGGTTATCTCCCGCAGGGCTTCGAGCCGCTGTTCCCGATTCTCGCCCGGGATCTCGTTCTGTTGGGCCGCACGCCGTGGCGCACGGCATTCGGCGCGCCTTCCGCACGCGACCGCGCGGCCGTCGACGCGGCGCTCTCTGAGATGGACGCCGGCATGTTCGCGGAGGTCGATCTCGGCGCGATGAGCGGCGGCGAGAGGCAGCGCATCCTGCTCGCGCGCGTTCTGGCCGGCGAGCCCGAGGTTCTCCTCCTCGACGAGCCGGCCGCGAATCTCGATCCGCGCCACCGGTTCCTCGTCATCGGCGCGATGCGGCGCCGTGCGGAAGCGGGCGGCGCTGTCGTCTTCTCCACGCACGAGCTGGACGTCGCGTCTCACGGCGCGGACGACGCGGTGCTCCTCTCGGGCGGGCGCGTGCTCGCCGCGGGCCCGATCGCGGACACGCTCACCGAGCCCCTTCTCTCGGCGCTTTTCGGGGTCTCGGCGTGCGTCACGCCCGGCGCCGGGGGACGGCCCCTCGTTTCCATCGGGCCGGCGCAGGCGCGGTAAGATCCCCGGTTCACGCCATGTGGTTCCGAAAGGACAAAGCCCCCCGGGCCCCGCGGGATCCGAAGACGACGTCCTCGCTCGGCGAGGGTCTCTTTCTGAAGTGCGACGGGTGCCGCGAGGCGCTCTACGTGAAGGAAGTGGAGCGCAACCTGCGCGTGTGTCCCAAATGCGGATTCCACTTCCGCCTCCCGGCGGTCGAGCGCCTCAGGCTCCTGCTCGGAGAGGGGGGCGGGCAGCCGCTCTTCACCGAGATCCGGCCGACCGATCCCCTGAAGTTCAAGGACAGCAAGCGCTACCGCGATCGCCTGAAGGACTCCGAGGCGAAGACCGGCCGGCCGGACGCGATCCTCGCGGCGAAGGGCCTGATCGACGACGTCCCGGCGATCGTCGCGATCCTCGACTACGCTTTCATGGGGGGCTCGATGGGCTCCGTCGTGGGCGAGGTCCTGACGCGCGCTGCCGAGCAGGCGCTTGTCGAACGCACGCCGCTCGTGATCGTCTCGGCCTCGGGCGGCGCGCGCATGCAGGAGGGGATTCTTTCCCTGATGCAGATGGGCAAGGTCTCGGCGGCGCTCGCGCGCCTCGGCGCCGCGCGCGTGCCGTACGTCGCGATTCTCACGGACCCGACGACGGGCGGCGTGACGGCTTCCTTCGCGATGCTCGGCGACGTGACGCTGGCCGAACCGAAGGCGCTCATCGGCTTCGCGGGCCCGCGCGTGATCGAGCAGACGATTCGCCAAACGCTGCCCGAGGGCTTCCAGCGGGCCGAGTTCCTGCAGGAGCACGGCTTCGTGGATCTCGTCGTGCCGCGCGCCGAGATGCGCGCGACGGTCGCGCGGGTGCTGCGGCTGCTCCACGCCGCGTGAGCAACGGGGGCGGCCTCGCCTGGCTCGACGCCCTCGGCCCGCAGAAGATCCGCCCGGGCTTGAGCCGGACTCTTGCCCTTTTAGCCTCTCTAGGAAATCCCCAGTCTTCGTTTCAATCGATCCTCATCGGTGGAACGAATGGGAAGGGCTCCACCGCGGCGGCGATCTCGGCGATCCTCACGGCTGCCGGCGTTCCGTGCGGGCTCTACACGTCCCCGCATCTCATGTCCGTGACAGAACGTATCCGCATTGCGGAGTGTGACGTTTCCTTCGCCGCTCTCGACGACGCGCTTTCTCTCGTCGCCCGGATTTCCTCGCCTGGCGTCCGCGGCCCGACGTACTTCGAGGCGCTGACGGTCGCGGCCTTCGAGCTCTTCCGCCGCGCGCGCGCGGCCGTCGCGGTCGTGGAGGTCGGGATCGGAGGCCGGCTCGACGCCACGAACGTCCTCGAGCCCGACGTGTCGGTCGTGACGAACGTCGCGGCCGACCACCTCGACCTTCTCGGCCCGACATTGGAAGACGTTGCGCGGGAGAAGGCGGGCATCTTCCGGAAGGGCCAGCCTGCGCTCGTCGGCAGGGCGGGCACCGAACCCGGCCCGCGCGCCGCCTTGCACGCCGAGGCGCGGCGGATCGGGGCGCGGCTCGTGGAGATTCCTCCGCTCGAGGCGCCGGCCTTGGGGGGCCCGCTGCCAGGCGCCCACCAGCGGCAGAATCTCGCTCTCGCGCTCGCAGCGGCGCGTGCGGTCGCGCCCCTCGACGAGGCGGCGGTGGCGCGCGGCCTCGCGGCCGTGCGGTGGCCGGGCCGGCTGCAGACGCTCGAGCGGTCGGGTTTCCGGACGCTTCTCGTCGACGGTGCCCACAACCCGCCCGGGGCCCGCGCGCTCGCCGCATATCTCGACGCGAGCGGTCTCTCAGGCCGGGTCGACCTGCTGTTCGGCGGCATGGCCGACAAGGATCTGGCCGCCGTGTTCGCGCCCCTCGCCGCGCGCGCCTGCCGCATCGTCCTCGTGGCTCCGGTTTCACCACGGGCCGAGACGCCGGAGACCCTGCGGGTCCGCGTCGGGCGGCCGGAGCTCGAGACGGCGCCCTCCGTCGCCGAGGGGCTCCTACGGCTCGAAGAGGCGGGCGGTGACGGTCCCATCCTCGTCGCCGGATCGCTCTATCTCGTCGGCGAGGTGCTGCGGCTAAGATCGGGAGCGTGAGCGCGCTCGTCCCCTTTCTCACGAAGAAGGACCTCGAGGCCCAGGAAGACGCGCGGCTCGCGGTCTACGCATCGCGTGCGTCGCGCGCCGTCAGGCGGTATCCGGTCGCCGAGGAAGGGAAAACGTACGACTACCGGACGGAGTACCAGCGCGACCGCGACCGCATCATCCACTCGCGCGCGTTCCGCCGCCTCAAGCACAAGACCCAGGTTTTCATTCCGTTCGAAGGCGATCATTACCGCACGCGCCTCACGCACACGCTCGAGGTCACGCAGATCGCCCGGACGGTGGCGCGCACCCTCGGGATCAACGAGGACCTCGCCGAGGCCTGTGCACTGGGCCACGACCTCGGACACACGCCGTTCGGGCATTCGGGCGAGAAGGTGCTCAACCGCATCCTCACGGGCGGCGAGACCTCGATCGCGATCGAGCCGCGGATCGCCGCACAGGTCGGGGCGTTCAAGCACAACTACCAGTCGGTGCGCGTCGTCGACGTCCTCGAGAAGCGTTACGAGCATCCCGGCCTCAACCTCACGAACGACACGCGTGAGGGCATCCTCAAGCACACGAGCTGGCGCCGGGATTTCCCGTTTCCCGACATCGACGCCGAGGGCCTGAACCTCACGTCCGGCGGCCACCTGGAGTGCCAGGTCGTGGGGTGGGCCGACGAGCTCGCGCAGCAGGCGCACGACCTCGAGGACGGCCTGAAGATCGTGGATTTCAACAAGGTCCTCGCGCTGCCTGTCGCGCGCGCAGTCGTCGAGGCGCTCGGGCCGGCCTACACCGCCACGAAAGACACCACGGTGCGCCAGGCCATGCTCATCCGCGGGATGATCCACCTCCTCGTCACGGACCTCATCACGGCCTCGCGCGCCTCGATCGGGAAGTGGCTCGACGCGAAGAAGGTCACGACACCCGACGAGTTCTACGCCCAGCGCCGCAAGCTTCCGGGCTCCCTCGTGGCTCCGTCGAAGACGGGCGACCGCTTCTATCAGGAGCTCAAGGAATTCATCTATCAGCACATCATCCACAGCTACCGCGTCGCGCAGCACGACGGGCGCGCGCAGCTCGTCGTCACGACGCTCTTCGCGGCCTGGTACAAGAACCCGCGGCTCCTTCCGGATTACGTGCTCCTTAGATATCGCGATCTCGCGGGCCTCTCGTACCTGAGGGACGTGCCGCTGAAGCGCCTCGACGCCGAGATCGCTTCGAGCTACACGAGAAAGCCGCTCTTCCTGCGCGCGATAGCCGACCACCTCGCCGGGATGACCGACAGCTACGCGCTGGCCGAATACGACGCGATGGTTTCGGCATATCCGCGGAGGAATCCCGGGATGCCATAGAAGTGCCATAGAGGCGCATCCCGGCGCTCATCGGTTCAGTGAGGTAACACGGGCGGCACGCACTTCCATTTGATGGAAAAGGTCAATCGTGTCGTGATTGGGTTTTTTCTCGCCTTTTTCGTGTCTTTGTCTCATCCTGGGTCTGCGGGCGTGTTCTGGAAGACGGTGCCGATCGAGAGCCCGCTCTCGCCGAACGTCGGCCTCATCCTCGGAAACGAGAGCCGGACGCTCGCCTTCGACGCGTCCGGAGTGTACGAGTTCGACGGGTTCGGATGGCATCGCATCCGCCTGTACACCGCATCCGGCACGGAGACGACACGGCTGCCCGGCCAGCCGTTTTTTCGTGCAGGCCGGTTCTTCGCACTCGACCGCACGGACCCGTCGCGCACCCGGCTCCTGAGGCTCGAGGGCGACACGTGGAAGACCCTTTTCGAGTCGGGCCCGATCGACGCCCTTGCCATCGGAGCGACGAAGCTGTATTTCGTGAAGGGCGGGTTCAACCCCTTCTGTCCTTCGACGGCTTGCTCGATTCCCTCCGGAATCAGGGTGTTCTCGGTTGCGCTCGGCGATGGGAGCATTCACGAGGAGGCGATGAGCCCCTCGTGCTCGGGCGAGCTCGACGCGGCGGGGGACGTGCTCTATCTCAGGGCGTTTCCCGCGCCTTGCGGCGGACCCAGCGCACGGACGAGGCTCTCCACAGTCTCGGTTGAATTCGGCGCCGCCTCGATTCCGCTCTACCGGCTGGATGGCGACCATTGGACGCTGCTGCCGCCTCTCGAGGAGCCGTACTACGGGCTGTTCACGACCGACCACGATCTCTGGACGATGGGCTCGGCTCCCCCGTCCGACCGGCAGATCCGGCGGCTGACACAGACGGGTCTCACGCCTCCTGTCCTCCTTCCGCGCGCGGGGTATTCGTCGGACATCGCGTTCACGGAGTGGAACGGCGAGGTTCTGTACCTCCCTGGATTCGGCGACTACCGGCTGTTCCGTCTCCGGGGCGGCGCCTTCGAGCCCCTCACGGCGCCCTTCTTCGAGGCTCGCTACTTCGTCGCGGGAAGCCGCCTCTTCGCCGCCGGTGAGGGTTCGGACGTCCAGCTCTACAACGGATCAGGGTGGGACGCGACGCTGGGAATCGAGGGAGTGCCGGGGGCGGAAACCTTCCTCGTCGGGGACACGGCGCTCTTCGCCGTCCGCGGCGCGGAGGTCTTCCGCAGAGAGGGAACCGATTGGCTTCGGTTGCCGCGGCCGCCCCTCACGAACAACGTTCCCCGCGGGTTCGTGTTCCAGAACCGGCCGATTCTCGTGAACGGCTCGCGGTTGCTCGCCTTCAGCGGCTCTACATGGACGGACCTCGGACCTTTCGAGGCGGACGTGTTCACCACGTCCTACGCACCCGTCCCTCCCACGCTCGTGACGCCGGACGAGTTCTGGATCTCGGCGCAGCTGGACACGCTGCTCCGCTATCGAGACGGCGCCTTGATGGCCTTTCACAATCCGTCGTTCGCGAGCCCGACGCCGGGCGGGTATTACGAGAACCATCCGACGGCCCACGTCCGTGAGATGGGCGGCTCCATCGTGGTCTTCGGTGCCTCCGGCGACGCCTACCGGCTGGCCGAGGATGGCTCGGACGACCAGGTTCTCGTTCCGGCGTTTCCCGAGCTGAAGGACTACTGGCCGCGGGATGGCGCGGCGATCGACGGCCGGACATTTCTTTCCGTGCAGCAGAAGCCGGAGACTTTGTCCCTCCCGGCGTCGCTCATCGAGGTGACCCCGTCCGGGTCACGGGCTCTGGTCACGCCGCGCGATTACCAGCGCGGGCTCGGGGCGAAGCAGGGAGAGGACTTCCTTGCCGCATTCGGAGGCGCATTGCTGCTGGGCGGGCTGTCGCTCACGGACGCAGGCGTTCTCGCGCAGCGCGGCGACCAGGCCGGATTCTCCGTGGATCCCAGCGGGCTCTTCGCGACGTCCACGTCCTACGACGCAAGTTATGCTCCGCACGTCCGGCTGCTCCTGCCGACGGCCCGCGTCCGAAAGGAGATCGCCGCCTCCGTGGACACGACCGGCGTCGGCGGGCAGAGGTACCGGACGACGCTCGTCCTCGCCAACTTCTCCCTTTCGCGAGCTTGCGTTGCACACGCGCTGCCGGGCGCGGCGTCCTCGCCGGCGTTCGACGTTCTGCTCGCGCCGGGCCAACAGGTGCGCCTCGAGGATCCGGTGCCGGGCTTCGTCGGGCCGCTGTCCATCGAGTTCGAAGGCCTCGAGGACGACCGTGACGCGTTCGCGGCCGTGCGTGTCTGGAACCCGGCTGGCGGCGGGACCGCCGGGGCGGCGCTCATCGGCCGGGATTCGGGAAGCTCCACGGGCTGGACCCCGCTTCTCCCTCCCGACTCACGGGCCGGCTCCCGCCTGCACTTCGCGATGTCGGCCGCGGCCGACGGACCCGGACAGGCTCAAAACGCGACGAACTATGGAACCGATCCGCCCTCTCCCCTCGTAGTGCCGTCCGGAACCCTCGTTCAGGTCGATCCCGCGGCTGCGAACCTGGACAAGGTCCTCTATGTCGGGCAGCTCGGCAGCGTGCCGAGTGACGACGTCCTCGGCTATTGCGTGAGGAATGACCCTGGCGTCGAAGACGTCACGATCGTAAGCGCGGAGGCGCCGGGCACGATCCCGACGCAGCTCGTAAGATTCCTGCCGGCGGTGGTGTCGGTCACGTCCGCGTACGCGACTTACCGGACGGAGCTGTCACTCGGCCGCGCCGCATTCATCCTCTATCTGCCGAAGAGAGCGACGTACAACGTCACGTGGCGACCCGCCGGGTTGACTGGTGTCTCCTCCTTCCCCGTGGCCCTCGACGAGGGCGAGGTCCTGCACGTTCCCGACGCCATCGCGTGGCTTGGGGCGAACGGGGCCTTCATCCCGCCCGGGAACGTCGAGGGCACGCTCACGTTCGGGAGCGACGACCCGGAAGGCGCCTCCGCGCTTCTCGTGAACGCGGTCGTCCTCGCGAAGCCGATCGGATCCCCGGCCGAGTACGGGACGGCCGTTCCGTCCTTCGCCGAGGGCCGGTGGGCCCGTGAGCGCGCGGTCGTTCCCGGGCTGCTCGAGTCGGACGCCTTCCGCTCGAACCTCGCCGTCGCGAACCCGGAGCCCGAGGGTGGTCCGCCCGTCACGCTTTCGGTGGAATTGCGCGCGGCGGACGGCTTGCGGCTCTTGACGCTGCCCTCCGTGACGCTCCGACCGGGCGAGCGTCGACAGTTCAACCGGCCCCTCGCGCCGCGGAGCGGTGACACATACGCTGTCGTGACGCGCGTCGCCGGCGAGGGGCGGTTCGTCGCATACGGCGTCGTGAACGACAACGCGACGGGGAGTGGCTCTCTCTTCGAAATGACGCGGGTGGAATGAACGGCCCTTGATAGGATCGTCCTTCCCGGAGGTTTCATGCCGACCGCCATCCGCCCCGCCTCTCTCCTGAACCGATCCCTCGCCGAGGCCGATCCCGACATCGCCCGCATCGTGGCTGCCGAGACCGCCCGCCAGAACGAGGGGCTCGAGCTCATCGCCTCCGAGAACTTCACGTCGCGCGCCGTCATGGAGGCCGTCGGGTCCACGCTCACGAACAAGTACGCCGAGGGCTACCCCGGCAAGCGCTACTACGGCGGCTGCGTCCACGTGGACGAGGCCGAGTTCCTCGCGATCGTGCGCGCGAAGACGCTCTTTTCGCCGGGCAACCCCGACGCGATCCACGCGAACGTCCAGCCGCACGCGGGCTCGCAGGCGAACACGGCCGTGTACATCGCGTGCCTGAAGCCCGGCGACACGCTCCTCGGCATGTCGCTCGCGCACGGCGGGCACCTCACGCACGGCCATCCGCTTTCGATCTCGGGGAAGCTCTACCGCGTCGTCTCATACGGCGTCACGAAAGAGACCGAGACGATCGACTGGGACGCCTTCGAGGCGACGGCCGAGGCCGAGAAGCCGAAGCTCATCATCGCGGGCGCGTCCGCATATCCGCGCACGCTCGACTTCCCGCGCTTCCGGAAGATCGCGGACTCTGTCGGTGCGCTCCTCATGGTCGACATGGCACACATCGCGGGCCTCGTGGCGGCCGGGGTGCATCCCTCTCCCGTGGGGCACGCGCAATTCGTCACGACGACGACGCACAAGACTCTCCGCGGCCCGCGTGCGGGCCTCATCCTCTGCACGCCGGAGTGGGCGAAGGAGATCGACAGGGCCGTCTTCCCCGGGATCCAGGGCGGGCCGCTCGAGCACGTCATCGCGGGCAAGGCCGTCGCGCTGAAGGAGGCCGCGTCGCCGGAGTTCGCCGTTTACCAGCGCCAGGTCGTCGCGAACGCGAAGGCGCTCGCGGCGGCGGTCGCCGCCCACGGCTTTCGGCTCGTGTCCGGCGGCACGGACACCCATCTCTTCCTCGTGGACGTCGGAGCTGGCATGAAGGGCGGGGAGACCCCGCACCCCCGGAACCTCACGGGCAAGGTCGCCGAGAAGGCGCTCGACGCCGCCGGAATCACCGTGAACAAGAACGCAATTCCGTTCGACCCGAACCCGCCGATGGTGACGTCGGGCCTCCGCATCGGAACGCCGGCCGTCACGACGCGCGGCATGGGCGAGGCGGAGATGAAGACGATCGCGGACCTCATCGCGGAGGTCCTCGCGGCCCCCGAGGACGCGAGCATTCAGGCGCGCGTCAAGGTGAAAGTGAAGGAGCTGACTTCGGCGTTCCCGCTCTATTAGCGCGATCGGTTCGACAGGACGTTGATCTCGCGGAGCGCGAGCAGCCGCTCGTCGGCGGTTACGAGGGTGAGGTCGTAGACCTTCGCGGTCGCGGCCAGGAAACGATCCGCCGGATCTTCAGTCGAGAGTGCAAGGCGGCGGCTCTCGAACGTAACTTCATGCGTGAGCGGCGCTTCGTGGTAGCCCTGCTCCGCGAGGACCGTTTCGAGAAAACGTGCGGGCTCCTGCCGGAAGCCCACGCGCCCGCTTCCGGCCAGCAGCAGCGCCTCCCAGACCGAAACGGGTGAAAGCCAGAGCTCGTTTCGAAGCGATGCGAGCTCGCGCGCAACGCGGCGCCCGAGCTTTCGATCCGAGTTGAGGCTCCAGATCCAGATGTGCGTGTCGAGAAGCAGCTTCACTTCCGAAGTGCTTCCCACGCCTCCGGTGGCAGAACAGGGGAAACGATGTCGCCGAAAATCTCGACCCGCCCCTTGTAGGCCCCCAGGACGCGCCTTTTGCGGGCAGCCGGCTCCGGCGGTACCACGCGCGCGACGGGCTTGCCGAAGCGCGTGACGGTGACGGGACGGCCCGTGCACCGCACTTCTTCGAGGACGGCGAGACAGGTGGCCTTGAAGCGGGAGATCGCGAGGGTCGGTTCGGCAGACATGCCGGAATTGTACCATGGTCATTGACCATGGTCTACCTCTTGTTCTTGGTCTGAAAACGGATGCGCAGGACGTCCCAGTAGGCCTGCGCGCCTCCGAAAAGCGTGACGCGCGAGTCGGCCGAGTTGAACCAGAGGACGGGCACCTCCGCGATCGCGTAGCCGAGCTGGCGCGCGAGGAGGAGCGCCTCGACGTCGAAGGCGAACCGATCCACCTTTGCCCGCGAGAAGATCTCGCGGGCCGCCTCGCGCGAAAAGAGCTTGAAGCCGCACTGCGTGTCGGTGATGCCGGGCACGGCGACGAGGCGCACGAGCCGGTTGAAGAGCTTGCCCATCGCCTTGCGGTAGAGCGGCTGCTCTTCCTTCACGAGCGACTCGTCGAGGGTGCGCGATCCGATCGCGACGGGCGCGTCGGCGGCGGCGAGCTTCTCCCACTCGTAGATGGGAGTCGAAAGGTCCGCATCCGTGACGAGGACGAACCGTCCCCTCGCCTCGAGGCAGCCCGTGCGCACGGCGAAGCCCTTTCCGGAGTTCTTCGGGAGGCGCAGGACGCGCAGGTCGAGGCCATAGTGGCGTCCCGCATCCTCGGCGCACGCGGCCGTCGCGTCGCCGGAGCCGTCGTCCACGACGAGCACCTCGACGCGGGGCGCGGACGGGCGGGCGGCCAGATAGGCCGAGATCGCGCCGAGAGAGGCCGGCAGCCGCTCCTCCTCGTTGAAGGCGGGAATGACGATCGTCAGCTCGACGCCCCGCCCCGTCTCCGTGTGGGCGGGCGCAGGCTGCATCCGGAAGGCGGGAACTTCGCGCGTCACCGTCATGCCGGCCGGGCCTCGTAGACGAACTGATAGCCGAGGAGCGTCGGCCAGAGCCGTGCGGCTGAGAGCGCGGCGGCGCGCGCCAGCCCCGCGAGGGGAGGACGGCCCAGGGCGGGAACGGCGAGCTCGAGAGGCATCGCGGTCGCGTCGACCGACACGACGCGATAGCCGTTCCCCTCGAGGAGGGCCCGCCCGGTCGCCTGCGTGAAGAAGCGCAGGTGCGTACGGTCGAGGATACCGCGGCGCGCGTACGCGAACCGGCCGAAGAGAAGGCCGAAGCGGACGGTGGCGTTCGCGATGTTCGGGAGGGAAAGCAGGAGCACCCCGTCGGTTTTCAGCAGCGGTCTCAGGGCCGAGAGCAGGTCCTCCGGGCGCGGCAGGTGCTCGAGGACGTCGCCCGCGACGATGACGTCGAACCGCTCGCGAAACGGCCCGGAAATCCCGTCGAGGAGGTCGCCGACCACGGGCTGGTCGAAGAAGCGCGCGCCTTCCTGCGCCGCCTCGGGGTCGAGCTCGACGCCCGCGAGGTACCGGCACGCCGGCCGGATGCGCCGCGCGAGGAGGCCGGCCCCGAAGCCGAGATCGAGAACCGCGAGGCCACTCCCCCGCGCGAGCACCTTCTCGAGCAGGATCATGTGCGACGACCCCGGAATCTCCTTCCAGGGGTAGTGCGGTCTCGGGTGCGCGTCTCTGGCCTTCAGAGCGGCGCCCTCTGCGCGATGGGAATCCGGCGGCCGCTCCCGAAGGCCTTCGCGGAGACCTTCAGGCCGGGCGCCGCCTGGTTGCGCTTGTACTCGGCCCGGTCCACCAGCATCGCGATCTTCCTGACGAGCGCGAGCGGGGCGCCCGTCCGGCGCGCCGCCGCGGCGAGGGAGAGATTCCGCTCCACGAGATTCTCGAGGATCGCGTCGAGAAGCGGATAGGGCGGAAGGGAATCCTGGTCGGTCTGACCCGGCCGGAGCTCGGCGGACGGCGCCTTCGTGAGCGAAGCCTCGGGAATGAGCGCGCGCCCGGCGCGCGCGTTGAGGTGCCGCGCGAGAGCGTAGACGCGCATCTTCGGAAGGTCCGAGATCGGGGCGAGGCCGCCGCACATGTCGCCGTACAGCGTGCAATAGCCCACCGCGAGCTCGCTCTTGTTGCCCGTCGTGAGCACGAGAGGCCCCTTCTTGTTCGACACGGCCATGAGGAGCATCCCGCGGAGGCGCGACTGCTCGTTCTCCTCGGTGGCGTCCTCCGGCAGGCCGCCGAAAAGAGGCGCGAGCGTCCGGCGCGCGTCCTCGAAGAGCGGGCCGATCGAAAGGACGTCGCAGCGGATGCCGAGATTCGCGGCGAGCGCGCGCGCGTCCGCGACCGAGCCCTCGGAGGAATACGGCGACGGCATCGCGAGACCCGTCACGTTCTCGGCGCCCAGGGCCTCGACGGCGAGAGCCGCGACGAGCGCGGAGTCGATTCCGCCCGAGAGGCCGAGAACGGCCGAACGGAAGCCGCACGTCGTGGCGTAGTCGCGGATGCCGAGGACGAGCGCGCGCCGGAGCGACTCGAGCGGAACGCCGCTGACGTCGTCCGGGAGATCGCGCGCGTCGGCTCCCGAGACGGGGACGACGCGCGCGGGCCTCTTCCCGTCCCGCAAGACGTCCACGACCAGAAAATCCTCTTCGAAGAGCGCGGCCCGGGCCGCGATGCGCCCGCGGCTGTCGAGCACCATCGACCCGCCGTCGAACACGAGCTCGTCGTTGCCTCCCACGAGGTTGAGCGACGCCACGGGGACCCGGCCGTCGCGCGCATAGCGGGCGAGCATCCTGCGCCTGAGGTTCGGCTTTCCTTCCGAGAAGGGCGACGCGGAAATCGTGACGACGAGTGTCGCGCCGCGCCGCACGAGCGCGTCGCCCGGGTCGTCGCGGTAGAGCCGGCGGGCGCGCCAGAAGTCCTTGTCGTTCCAGAGGTCTTCGCACACGGGCAGCCCGAGCCGCTCGCCGCGGAACGGCACCACGGCGCAGCCGTCGCCCGGCTCGAACCACCGGCCCTCGTCGAAAACGTCGTAGGTCGGCAGCAGCGTCTTCTTCGCGAGGGCCCGCACGCGACCGCCGTCGAGGAGGGCCGCGACGTTGTGGAAGGGCTTGCCGACGCGGCTCCGGTTCTTCACGAACGTGCCGACGAGAAGAGCCGTCCGGCGCGAGCGGCGAGCGAGCGACGCGAGGGAGTGTGCGGCTTCCCGGACGAAAGACGGGCGCTCGAGGAGGTCTCCCGGGGGATAGCCGCAGATCGCGAGCTCGGGGAAGACGGCCAGATCGGCGCCCGCGTCCTCGGCCCGCGCGAGTCCTCTGGCGATGCGCGCGTAGTTGCCGGCGAAGTCCCCGATGGTGGTGTCGATCTGGCAAAGCGCGAGGCGCACGGCGCTTCCTACGCGAGGCCGGAGGGCTCTTTCGCTTCCACGGGCTCGATCGTCGTCCGCGAAACGAGATCCGCGAGCGTCCGTCCGCGGCGATCGAAGGCGGCGACGAGAAGAGGCACGCCCGCGAGCGCCCCGGTCAAAAGGAAGCCGACGAAGCGCAGGAACGCGGCCGCCAGCGTGGGAGAGCCGCCGTCCTCGGCGCGGATCCGGAGATCGGCGAGAGCCATGCCGGGCGTCGTGCCCCAGACGAAAGGCGCGAGCACGAGGAGCACGAGCGCGGCCAGAAGGAGGAAGGCCGCGAGCGGGACGAAGGCGGGCGGCGGGAAGCGCAGGTCCAGGAGGAGCGCGCCGGCCGCGAGCTCCACGGCGCCCACGAGCGCGAGGATGAGCAGATCGGCGAGGCCCGCGGCCACGCGCCGCGCGAACGCGACGGACGGCGGCTCTTCGGCGTCGGCGTCGGCAAGGGGTTCGCGGAAAGCGGACGCGGCCGGCGGCGCCGCATCAGCGCGCACAGGCGGCGCGGCTTGCTCCGAGAGACCGAGCGGCGTCTCGGAGACGGCCGGGAACAGCTCGAGCGTCGCGCGCGTTCCCGAGCGCCGTCTGGGCGTGTCGGGAGCGATGGGGTGCTCGGCGAGCGGGTCGCGAGGCGGCTCGGACATGTCGTATCCGGCCTCAGGGCCTGAGCGTGAGGTGCTTGATGAGAATCCGTGAGAGCAGGTCGGTCGCGCCCTTGGGGTACTTGCGGGCGAAACGCAGGAGGCGCTGCGCCTCGGCGTCTCCCGGCCGGAGGTCCGTCGCCTCCTTCACGGCTTTCGTGGCCTTGTCCATGTTGCCCGCCTGGAAACTCTGCACCGCGAGGTTGTAGTACGCGTTCACGAGGTACTCCTCGACGTCCTGATTCTTCGCGTCTCCCCGCCGGAGATCCCAGAGGAGTTTGATCGCACTGTCGTAGTCGTATTCGTTGTAGGACTTCGAGGCGCTGCGCAGAGCCTCGACCTGCTCGTGCGCCCGCTGCGCGGCGGCGACCGCCTCGGCGTCCTGGGGACGGGCCTTCACGACGGGATCCAGATTTTTCAGGGCGTCGATGTAGCGGCTCGAGGCCATCGCGGTGAAACCGGCCACGCGCATTTCGTCGAGGGCGGCGGCGTTTGGGGGGGCGGGCCCGGGGGTCGGCGCCGCCGAGGACTTCATCTTCTCGATCCTCACGAGCGCTTCGTTGTGGCGGGGGTCCGACTCGGGCAGCTTCGCGAGGACGCCGATCGCCTCGTCGATCTTGCCGGCGTTGAAGAGCGCCTCGGCCTTCTGGAACGTGTCCTCGAGGGGCGCCGCGCTGCCGCCGGGCCCGCCTCCCTTGACGGGGGTGGCGGCAGCGGTCGCCGGCGGGGCGGCCGGCTTCTTCATGAGGAACAGGTACGTGCCGCCGGCGATCGCTGCGAGAACGACGACCGCGCCGGCGAGGAGGATGCGCAGGTCGACCCGGGCCTTGCGGCTCCCGGGCTGCAAGGGCCTCTGTGCGCCCTCCGCGTGCGGCGCGGATTCCTCGGCGTCCGGCTGGGACCCGCGCTTGATGCCGGAGTCTTCCGCGAAGGAGGGCAGGCCCGGCGCTTCGATCTCGTTCTTCATGAAGTCGGAGTCGCCGGCGCTGGCCGACAGGGGCTCGGAGGATCCCCCCGCGGGCGCGAGGGCCGCCTCGATCTGGTTGAGGTAGCCGCGCGCCGTGGCGTCGTTTTCGGAGACCGCGAGCACGTCGAGGAATTTGTTGCGTGCTCCCGCGAGGTTCCGGCTCTCGTATTGCGCGACGCCTTCGGAAAGCAGGAGATCGATCTTCCGGGCGGACTCGGCCTGCGCCTCGCGCGCCGAGTCGATGCGGCGGCTCGCCTCTTCGTTGGAGAGGTCGATGAGAAAGACCCGGCTCCAGAGATCGATGGCCTCCTGGGCGTTGCCGCGCGCGAGGGCCTCATCTCCCTGCTTGAGGAACTGGGTGATGCGGGGGTCGGCCTGCACGCCCGACAGGACGCGGGACGGGGCCGCGGGGGCTGCGGGGCCCGGCGCGGGGGGCGCGGCCTCCGCCGGGGTGGGCAGAGGAGGAGCCGAAGCCGGCGCCGGAAACGTACCCACGGCGCCGGGGCCGCCTTCGGGCAGGCTCACGCGCAGGTCGTCGAGACCGAGCCCGAACGGGTCGCCCGCGACCGCGGCGGGCGCGACGGCTATGGGGGCGATCACCGACGCCGGAGCCTCGGGGAGCCCGGAGGCGGACGAGCCGCCGGCCTCGTCGCCGAAGACGAGATCGTCGAGGCCGGTCGCGGCCGCCGCGGACGGGGGCGCCGGGGACGGGGACGGGAACGCCTCGGGCAATTCAGGGGCCGATTCGGAGAGGGCCTCTCCCGCGCTTTCGACGCCGAGGTAGTCGGAGAACCGGTCGACGTCGACCGGTGCCCCCGGTGCCACCCCACGCAGCATCTCGAGCAGACCGCGCGCGGGCGCGAAGCGCGCATCCATCTTGAGCAGGAAGTCACAGCCGAGCAGGGCCTCTTCGTTCTTGCCTTCCTGGGCGAGCGCCAGCGTGTGCCGGAACGTCTCGAGGACCTTTTCCCGTGCCTCAAGAGCGAGAGCGGGGCTTCCCGCGTAGGGATTCATTGTGCTGAATGCTAGCAAGAACGGCCCCTGACCGGTCCGCGGTCGGATACGATTCGACGGGGGAGGGGTGATGGCCGCCTTGATCGAGTGCATACCCAACGTGAGCGAGGGGCGTCGGGGGGACGTCGTCGCGGCCCTCGCCGAGGCCGCGGTGATGGCCGCGCCCGGGGTCGTTCTCCTCGATCGCACCTCGGACGTTGACCACAATCGCTCCGTCCTCACGTTCCTCGGGGAGGGCGAGGCGCTCGTCGCCGCGATGACGGCGCTCGTAGGGGCCGCGCTCGACGCGATCGACCTCCGGAAGCACGCGGGCGCCCATCCGCGCCTCGGCGCCGTCGACGTGATCCCGTTCGTGCCCGTGCGCGGCGCCACGACGGCGGACTGCGTGGCCCTCGCCAAGACGCTCGGCAGGACGCTCGCCGATCGCTATGGACTGCCCGTGTATCTCTACGAAGACGCGGCCTCCCGCCCCGACCGCCAGAACCTCGCGAACATCCGCAAGGGCGAGTTCGAAGGCCTCGCGAAGAAGATGGAGGACCCCGCCTGGAAGCCCGACTTCGGGCCGTCGGCCCCACACCCCTCCGGCGGCGCGGTCGTCGTCGGGGCGCGGGCGCCCCTCATCGCCTACAACATCAACCTCGCGACCGCCGACCTCGCGGTCGCGGACCGGATCGCGAAGGCGATCCGTCACCTTTCGGGCGGCTATCGCTTCGTGAAGGCGATGGGCGTGAAGCTCGAGGCGCGCGGGCAGGTGCAGGTCTCGATCAACATGACGAACTTCGAGAGGACCCCGCTCCACCGCGTCTTCGAGACGGTGAGGTCCGAGGCCGAGCGCCAGGGCGTCGCGGTCGTCGGCTCCGAGATCGTGGGCCTCGTTCCGCAGGCCGCGCTCCTCGCGGCCGCCGCCCACTATCTGCGGCTCGAGGCGGACCCGGGCCCGCAGGTCCTCGAGAACAAGCTGCTCGAAAGACTCTCCTGAAGAACGCGTGTCCGGCTCGCCGGGCGAGGCGACGGGCGGCGGAGACAGGGGTCTGATTTTTGTGCTACAGGTAGCACAATGAGGCCACGATGAAGAAGGCCGGGATTCGAGAAGCGCGTCAGAACCTCTCCGCCCTGATCGAAGACGTGAAGAAGGGGCGAGAGATCGTCATTACCGATCGGGGCCGGCCGGTGGCGCGGCTGGTGCCGCCGGTGCGGCCGACGGCCGCTCCCTTCCCCGACTTGTCCCGCTTTCGCCGATTGATGCCGGTCCTTACACCGCCTCTCTCGAGCTCCATCGTTGAAGACCGCGGCGACCGCCTCTAGCGGAGCGGGACTCTCGGAGCTTCCTGGCCCGCTGTACTGCGACGCGAGCGCGCTGGTCAAGCTCTCCGTGCCGGAAGCGGGAAGCGACGAGCTGAACCGGGCCGTCCAGGGAAGGCGGGATCTTCTCGTCTCGGATCTCTCGATCACCGAGATCGTGTCTTCCTTGAGCCGTCGCAGGCGCGAAGGTGCGCTTGAGGCGTCGATCGCCTCCCGGCTCCATCGCGTGGCCTATTCTTACTCCGCGTCCAGCCCGAGCGCTTTCATCTTGCGATGGAGCGTCGTGCGGTCGAGCCCGAGGCGCTCGGCCGCGCGTGAGACGTTGCCCTTCGTGTCCGCGAGGACGCGCGAGAGATAGCGTCTTTCGAAAGCTTCGCGGGCGTCGGCCAGCGTCGCATACGAGACGAACTCGTCGGACGCCGCGTGGGACGGCGCGCGCGCGGCGGCGGGGCGGTCCTCGGGAGGGAGATCCGCCGTGCGCACCACGGGGCCGGGCGACATGAGGAGGACGCGCTCGACGAGGTTCTGCAGCTCGCGCACGTTGCCCGGCCAGCGCCTCCTCGCGAGCATCTCGAGCGCCTCGGGCTCGAACGCCTTCGCGCGCCGCCCGCGCCGGCGCGCGAGACGCTCGGCGAAGTGGGTGACGAGGAGGGGCACGTCCTCCGGCCGCTCCGAGAGAGGCGGCACGACGAGCGGGACGACCGCGAGCCGGAAGTAGAGGTCCTCGCGAAACGTCCCCGCGCGGATCATCGCGGGGAGGTCGCGGTTCGTGGCGGCGACGATGCGCACGTCAGTCGCGAACGCCTTGGCGCCGCCCACGCGCGTGATGCGCCCGTCCTGGATGGCGCGCAGGATCTTGGCCTGCGTGCGCGGCGACATGTCGCCGATCTCGTCGAGAAACAGCGTCCCGCCGTCGGCCTGCTCCCACTTTCCCTTGCGATCCTCGATGGCGCCCGTGAACGAGCCCTTCATGTGCCCGAACAGCTCGCTCTCGATCAACTCTTCCGGAATAGCGGCGCCGTTCACTTCGACGAAAGGGCCTGCCGCGCGCGGGGACGCGCGATGGAGGGCCCGCGCGACCAGCTCCTTGCCCACGCCGCTCTCGCCCGTGATGAGGACGCGCGCTTCCGAGGCCCCCGCGCGCGCGATCTCGTCGAGGAGACGCCTCATGGCGGCGCCCGTGCCGAGAAGGGTCTCCTGGGCCGCGTCGTCGCCGGTGCGGCTCAGGAGCTCGCGCTTCAGCGCGTCCCGCTCCTTCGCGAGCCGATGCCGCTCGAGCACCTTGTCGAGCGTCAGGAGGACGCGCTCGAGGGACAGGGGTTTCTCCAGGAAATCATCCGCGCCCCGCTTGACGGCCTGAACGGCCGTGTCCACGGTGCCGTGGCCCGAGATCATGACGACGGGAATCTCGAGGCCGCCGGCGCGCAGCCGGTCGAGCACCGTGAGGCCGTCGACGTCCGGCAGCCAGACGTCGAGGAGGATCGCCTCGGGCCTCGGGCCGTCCTCCGAGAAGGCGCGTTGGAGCGCGTCCTGGCCGAGGCCGACCGCATCCACCATGTAGCCCTCGTCGTCCAGGATCTGCGAGAGCGTCTTGCGGATGCCCGGCTCGTCGTCGCAGATCAGGATGCGCGGCCCGTCCGTCATGACGTCCTCATGCCCTCACGCGGCCGGCCATTCGAGCAGGAAGCGGCATCCATGGGGAACATTCTCCTCCACGCGCACGCGCCCGGCGTGCTCGGAGGCGATGCGCGCGACGATCGCGAGGCCGAGGCCGGAGCCGCGGGCCTTCGTGGAATATTCGGGGTCGAAGACGCGGCTCCACTCCGCTTCGGGGATGCCCGGCCCGTCGTCCTCGACGATGAGGCGCGCGCTCCCGCCCGCCACGACCACGGCGATCCTCACGTGGCCGCCGGCGGGGGTCGCCGCAATCGCGTTGTCCACGAGATTGATCAGGGCGCGTTTCACCTGCTCGGCGTCCGCCTTGACGAGCGGAAGGGCGTCCGGCACCCCGGTCTCCACCGTCACCCCCCTCTTCACGTCCGCGTACAGCTTCGCCACCTGGGAGACGACCGCGCCGAGGTCCGTCGGGGCGAGATCGGTCGCCGGCAGGCGCGCGAATCGCCCGAAGGTGTCGACGAGCGAGGCGAGTGTGGTGACCTCCTCGATGATCGTGGAGGCACCCTCGTCGACGACCGCGGCGAGGCCGGCAGGATCGGCGTCCCGGCCCCGGGCGCGCCGGCGCATGCGCTCGGCGGCGAGGCGGATGGGTGTGAGGGGGTTCTTGATCTCGTGGGCCATGCGGCGCGCCGCTTCCTCCCAGGCCGCGGCCCGTTCGGCCGCGACGAGCGCGGTCGTGTCCTCGAGCGTTACGACCCAGGCGCCCGCGTCGGCCGAGCCGGCCGGGACCTGCGTCACGCGGGCTTCGAGCACGCGGGGGCCGACCTTCAGCGTCGCCTCGCGCGCGGCCGCCGCCCCGCGCGCGCGGGCGAGAAACTCGGCCAGCGGCGCGAGGGCCGGCGCGGCGAGAAGATCCTGCGCGCGGGTGAACGGCGCCTCCTTCTCGTGGCCGAGCAGGCGGCGCGCCGTCTCGTTGAGGAAGAACAGAGTGCCATCGTCGCCGAAGGCGACGACTCCCGCGGCGAGGCGCGAGAGGATCGTCCGGACGCGGCGGCGCTCCTCGTCGACGCGCTGATTCGTCGCGGCCGTCTCGGCGTTCGCCGCGACGAGCTCGCTGCGGCTCTTGCGCAGCTCCGAGGTCATCGCGTTGAAGGCGCTCGAGAGGGCGGAAATCTCGTCGCCGCCCTCGACCTCCACGAGCGCGTCGAAGTCGCCTGCTCCGACGCGCCGGGCCGACGCGGCGAGCGCCGCGATGGGGCGCGTCACGCGGCGCGCGAGGAGCAGTCCCACCCAGACGGCGGCGAGGAGCACGAGAAGCGCGAGGAGCAGGAAGAAGAGGATCTGCACGGCTTCGAGCTGCGCGCGCTCGGCTTTGAGCATTGCGTAGGCGGAGGTCGCGAGGGAGAGCTGGCGCAGCGGCTCGGCCTCCGCGGGCGGGTCGAACGTGCCGACGACGAGCAGCCCGGACGGCGAGGAGGGCAAAGAGGAGGGCAAAGAGGAGGGCAAAGCGGAGGGCAAAGACACGACCGTGCGGCCGGCCTGCCCGCCGTCGCGTGTGGCCTCGAGCCGCCTCACGAGGCCGCGCGCCTTCGCATCCTCCAGCCACTCGGCCCCGGGCTCGTGCACGTCGCGGAGAGGCCAGCGGGTGGCGCTGACGGCCACGGGCGGCCGGCCCGGGCGCCTCCACTCGATCAGGTCCACGCCCGATTCCTCGCGCGCGGCCGAGAGGAGCGGGAGGATGCCGCTCTCGGAGGCCGCGGCGAGCCGGGGCGCGAGGCGTTCGGCGGTCCGGCGCTCGAGGGCCGCCGAGCGGGCGCGGAAGACGTCCGCGACCTCCCGTCCGGCGCGCACGGTCTCCTCGACCGGCGGCGCGAACCAGCGCTCGACGCTCTTCTGGAGGAGGCCGGTCGTGGGAAGGACGAGGAGGGTGATGGGAAGAAGCGCGAGGCCGACGTACGAGGCGACGACGCGCACCTGGAAGCGCGAACCGAAGACGCCGCGGCGCGATTCGAGGATCAGCTTCGCCATGCTCCTCACGAGCACGAAGAGGAGCGCGAGGATGAGGACGATGACGATGTAGAACAGGACGAAGAGGAGGACGCGGTTCGTCGCCGCGATGGGCGACAGATCGCGCATGCGCAGGACGACGGCGTAGCCGCCCGCGAGCGCGGCGCCGAGGGCGAGCGCGATCGCGACGAGAATCCGGTTGTCGCGCGCCCAGCGCCGCCCCGGCGTCACGGGCGGAGACGAGTCGTTCAGCGAGCGCCGGTCGCCGTCCACTCGAAGATCCCCGACCGCACCCAGGCGGTCTCGGCGCTCGTCGGGACCACCCCGAGCGCGACGCCGCTTCCGTAGAGGCAGCGCACGCGGACCAGGAGCTTCTTTCCGAGCAGGTGGTCACCCATCGTGAAGGACGGCAGGCCCGGCAAATTCGCGAGCGCCGCGGCCGCTTCGTCGCGCGTCGGAACGACCTTCGTGTCCAGCAGGCGGGCGTCGAGCCGACGCTCGACCGCGTAGTCGGAGGTGACCGGCCGGTAGGTGGCCGTCACGGCGTAGCGCCGTTCGTCCTTGAGACCGTCGAACCAGAGGCTCCGGAAGACGAAGAGGCGCATCTCCCAGGCGACGGTCGTGGGAAGACCCGAGGCGAGCCGTTGCAGGACGTCTTCGGGCAGGGAGGGAGAAAGCTGCGCCTCGACGTGGAGATCGAGGCCGACAACCCACGTCGAGACCCCGGGGATCGCCGGCCCGTCTTCCGCGACGAGGTCGTGGGCCGTGTTCGTCCCGGCGAAGAGGGCGGCCAGAAGGAGGAAGGCGCGTATCCGCACCCCCGGACTTTAGCGGTTTGGCGGTTTTCGGGACTTTTTGGTTTAGATCCGCGCGGCCCGGACGGCCGAGCGCGCCGGCGCGTACAGCCCCGGAGCCGCGAATTCGGCGCGGCTCTCCTCGCGCAGCAGGCGCGCGAGCGTCGCGTGCATCGCATGTCCGGCCTTGTGCGCGACGATGTGGCCGATCACGGGGCGGCCCACGAGGGCGAGATCCCCGAGCAGGTCGAGCGCCTTGTGACGCACGAACTCGTCGGCGAACCGGAGCTCGCCGTTCTCGACGCGGTCGTCGCCCACGACGATGCAGTTGTCTTCCCGGGCGCCGCGGGCGAGGCCGTGGGCCTTGAGCGCTTCGTACTCCGAGAGGAAGCCGAAGGTGCGAGCCGGCGCCAGGTGCGCGGCGTAGGAGCCGGGCGTGAGGACGACCGTGATCGACTGCCGCCCGACGGCAGGATTCGGGAAGTCGATCGTGTACGTCACGCGCAGTTCGCGCGCGGGGCGGATCTCGAGCTTCTTGCCGCCCGAATCGGGAACGGCGATGACGCGCGACGGGGCGAACGGAATGGCGAACGCGTCCTGCGCGGCGACGCCCGCGGTCTCGAACGCATCGAGCCAGGGCAGCGCGCTGCCGTCGAGGATGGGCACTTCGGGGCCGTCGAGCTCCACGAGGACGTTGTCGAGACCCGCTCCGACAGTTGCGGAGAGCAAATGCTCAACGGTCGCCACGTCGCGGCCGCGCTCGCCGAGCGTCGTCGCGTGGTCGAAACGCCCGGCCTCCTCAGCGACGGCCGGGACGAAAGAATCGACGTCGGATCGGTAGAAGACGATGCCGTGGCCCGGAGCGGCCGGATGCAGGATGACGTGAACGTAGCGGCCCGAATGAAGCCCGATTCCCGAGAGCCTCACACGATGGGCGAGGGTGTTCTGTGCGCGCATTCGGAAGGCGGTCTGCACGGCGGATGCCATGGCGGAATCCCCTCTTTCTTTGCGTTTTCGGAAGGGAAGGCCTCCCGCCGGAACGGCGGGTGTGGCGGAACCCCCTCACCTGCGGCCTTTCGGCCACACCGGCTTTCGGGCCGACTCGTGCAGAATGGTGGCTGCTATTCTCTTCCTGTTCGGAGGCAGCCGTGCTCGCGCCTGTTGAAGAGAAGTACTATCAGGACTTTCTCGCGGTCCTCAGCCAAAAATGGCGGCCGTCGAAGGCGGCGTTCTACACGCTCGATCCCGCGCAGTCCGTTTTCTGCCTGAAGGCGCAGTTCGGCTTCACTCGCACCGACCATCTTGCCGAGCGCCTCGGTCGCAACGACACGGTCGTCAACTACGTCTACGAGCACCGCGAGCCGACGTTTCTCAACAACGTGAACAAGGCGGGGAAGCTGACGGACCTGATGGTCCAGGCCACGTCCACGCGCATGCTTCTCGCGCCTCTCTATCTCGACGGCCGGATCATGGGGCTCGTCGACGTGCGCGAGAAGGCCGGCCGCCTGGGTTTCACACACGACGACATCGTCGAGATCTCGGATCTCCTGCGGCGATTCGCGGTCGAACTGCGCCGCGTCGCGGACGCGCGCGGCGGAGCCAGCATCATCCTTTCCGAGCCGGCGCCCGAGATCGAACGGCCCCTCGACCGCGTGGTTACGGTGACGGCTCCCCCCTCTCCCCTGGAACGCACGTCCGGGTTTTCCACGGCCCAGCTCAGCACGTCGGGCCCCTTTCGCCGAGCCGGGGCCCTGCTGAGGGAGAGTGATGGCGAGAGCGGCAATCAGCTTCCAAACGCGGTGGCGCGGACGCTCCGGTTCGTCGAAGACACGCTCGCGCGCAGCTCGCCCCCGAAGGCCGCCGCGGCCGCGGGCGGATCGCTGACGCCGCACGAAGCCGAGTTCATCGGCCTCTACCTTCCCACCTGTCTCAGCTACGAGGAGGTCGAGGTCGCCGCCGTGTCCTCCTTCGTGCCGGGAAGCGCGACCATCACGATCGCCGCGCGGCGCCCTCTCGACCCCGACCTCGCGCCGGCCCTCCTCGAGAACCTCGAGAAGATCTTCGCGAAGACGGCCGTGCCGTTTCCGTTCGCGTCCGATCCGTCCTGGCGGTCCCTCGAGACGCCGAATGCCGAAGCACCCCCGCTGCACCGGGCCGAGATCGTCTCCATCCAGTCGAGCGTCCTCGACAGCTCGGCCGAGGGCGTCGTGCTGTTCTCGCTGCTCTTCCGCCACGGCCCGAACCCCGGGGTCCGCGAGTCCCTGCGCGCGGCGCACGTCGTCCTGCGCAACGTCCTCTCCGGCAACCGCAGCGAGGCCCGCTTCCGCGAGGCATATCGCGGACTCGTCAACAAGCTCCTCGAGCCGGGCCTTCAGAAACGCACGGCGCTCCGGACGCACTCTTTCAACGTGGGCCGCATGGCGCGGAAGCTGGCCGCGCAGCTCGGGGTTCCGCCGATGGAGGTCGAGCAGATCACGGTGGCCGGCATCCTGCACGACGTCGGCATGCGCGAGCTCAGCTACGACTCGCTCTACGCGAAGCGCACGCTGACGGACGAAGAGCTGTCCCTCCTCCGCCAGCATCCGCGCGTCGGCGCCCACCTCGTCGAGGACATCCCGTGGCCCTACCCGATCGCTCCGCTCATCAAGCATCACCACGAACGGTGGGACGGCGGCGGCTATCCCGATGGAATCCGGGGCGACGAGATTCCGCTCGGCTCGCGCATCATCCATCTGTGCGAAGCGTTCGACGCCATGACGTCTCCGACCTCGTATCGTTCCGTGCTGTCGCACGATCAGGCCATCGACATCCTCGAGTCGACGGCCGGCACGCAGTTCGACCCCGAGCTCATGCCGGAGTTCAAGCGGATGGTCGAGGGCGCTTCGGACTGAGCCGGGACGCCGCGTGAAATCCCGCATCGAGAGGCAGAGCGAGAAGGCCGACGCGCGCCTCGCCCTCAAGAACGCCGGGCACCGCCCGGTCGCATCGAACCGGCGCGCCTTCCACGAGTACAACATCGAGGAGAAGCTCGAGGCCGGCGTCTCGCTGACGGGCCCCGAGGTGAAGTCCCTGCGCGAGGGAAAGGCCAGCCTCCAGGACGGGTACGTGGCGGTGGCGGGCGGCGAGGCCTGGCTATGGAACGTCCACATTCCGCCGTACGGGGCGGCCAGCTACAACAACGTCGACGCGAAACGGAACCGCAAGCTCCTGCTTCACAAACGCGAGATCGTCCGTCTCGCGTTGAAGATCAAGCGGTCGGGGGCGACCTGCGTGCCCCTGAATCTCTACTTCAAGGGCGCGCGCGTCAAAGTCGAGATCGCGCTCGTGACCGGCAAGAAGCTCCACGACAAGCGCGAGACGATCCGGCGCCGCGAGGCCGACCGCGAAGCGCGCGCCGAGATGAA
>DAIOUV010000048.1:0-25704 GCA_036759345.1 Acidobacteriota bacterium
ATCCATGAGCCGGTAGAGGTTTTCCCGCGCCTTAGTAGCCGTGACCGTCTTCATGAACCGTAGCGTACGGAAAACCGTACGCTACGTCAAGATCGCGATTTCGACGATCCGAACGACGCCCCACGGGTCACTCAGGCCGCGTGCGCCACCATCAACCACCCGTTTTTGGTTTCTTCTCGAGCCAAACGATCTTGATGCTCTCTTCGACCTCCCGAAACTCGGGATCCCCAGTCAGAAGCTCGCCTTTGACCCTCGCCGCCAGCGCGGCCGCGAAGCAGTCGGCGAGCGACATCTTCTTCGAGACCTTTATCGCGCCAGCTGCCTCGGCGAAGCTCTGGTCCGCGGGCACGATTTCGATCGGCAGGGCCAGGAGTTTTTCTCGCGTCGAGGCCCAGCGTCGGGGCCCGATCTTGCGCTCGACCTGATAGCAAATCTCCGCCCAGTTCGGCGCCGCGATGAGCGCTTTTCGGGAAGAGGTCGCGGCTTTCTCGAGCGCGGCGGCCACGACGGAATCGCCAGGTTCGCCGAAGAGGTAGGCGAGCACCGCGTAGCTGTCCAGCACGACGGCTCTCAGGGCGTTCCCTCCTCACGTTTCCGATCGGCGGCCCTGTCGCGGAGAAGGTCTTCCGTCGCTGATCCGTTCGCGCTCAATGATCCTTGAAGACTCCTAATGAACTCTCTTGTGACGGGCTGGAAGAGAATTTCACCGTCGCGCTCGATGAAACGAATTGCTGTACCAGGCTTGATCCCGAAGCGGCGGCGGATTCCCACCGGAACAACGAGCTGCCCCTTCGTTGTGACGACGGCGGAAAAGCACGGTGTAGTAGCCATAACGTAGGGAGGCTTACATATCACTACGAGTAAGTCAAGTCCATCGTCTGGGCCTGCGATCCGCAGCGTAAGGCACTTTCAGAACGGCCGCCGGACAGGAAAGGCGGGACGCCGATGGGCCATCTCATGGGCGCAGGCGGGAAGTGTCGGCGCCCTGCCGACGGGCTAATGTACAGTCTGAGGATGCGTTTCTTCGGGGGGCGCCCTTCTTCTCCGCCAGGTGGCCTGGGCGTTAATGCTTGATTCCTCCGTCACCGACCTGACATCTCTGCGCGAGGAGACATGGTCGCTGAAGGGCCTGTTGGCACTTGGTGTACTGCCCTTCTCGCTACTTCTGCCGTCGGTCGACCTTTCATTCCAGGCGAAGCTCCTGGCCATCGCGGGCGCAGAGTTCGTCTGGTGGCTTGTGTGGCTCTTGAAGTCAGGAAGGCTGGTCCTTCCCTCGGGCTCGCGCAAGCAAGTCGCGTTTGCCATTCGGGTCGACCGAGAAGCGTTGCGAAACTACGAGCGCATTCTCTCGAGCCTTCGGAGAACTCTCGTAGAGGCAAACATCCCGATCGGTGTGGTTCGTGTCGATCCTGCAGTGATCGGCACCAGGCAGGATGCAGAGCGATACGTGCAGAGTCAACCGGTCGAGGGGGTGTTTTGAGGTGACTCGCGCTACGGGGCCGAGGACGGCCGGAAGCAGCTCAAATTCCAGCTGTTTCTCACTACGCGAGCCATCGAGATCAGGCGCGACCTCTTTGAGGGGTATCTTCGCGACCTCGCCCTCTTGTTTCTTAACAAGTGGACCATCAATGAACTTGACGAACTCAAAGATGTAGAGACACTGTCCGAAGACTTCACGGAAGTCGTGCTTGGCTTGGTTAGTATTCACCTCCTTCTCGAAGGACGGGAGGGCGTCGCCCAGCAGCTTCTGGAGCTTGTGGTCTCGCTTCGTCAGAAGCAGGCACCTCGGACGGAAATCGCTTCGGCGAAGGCCCAGAGGCTAAGGGACCTCCTGATCGACCTGTGGGCCCGCAAGGCCGCGCGAGCGCACGTCGAAAATAGACACTCCGAGGCGATTGAACTGTTGGAACGTGTTCGGGGGCAGCTTAGCTTTGGCGGCTTGCTGCTCCTCGCGCGTGCACGATATCGGAACGGGAACTTAGCCCAAGCTATCGAAGTAACAGCGGAAGTTAATCGACAGTGGCCGAATTGTGCCGCAGTTCTGGTGAACCGGGCGTTCTTCGCCACGCTCGCCATGAATCATGCCGAAATGCTCGACCGCTACGAGGAACTTAGGCGCCTTCCTGATGCTGCCATCGACGTAAACTTGATGGAGGTCCACGAATTCCTTTGGGAAGAATTTAGGCAGTCACCCGATAACCTCGGGCTCATCTTTGCTGCGGGCATGATAAGTCGGTTTTTCGATCGCCGTGTTGCTCGGCGTGATTTCCAGGAGTTCCTGAAGAAGAGCGCGCGAGGGCACCGGTGGAGGTTGTTGCGCACTAGAGCGGATAGCGAGTTGGGGGCGTTGGGCAAGAAGGACGGCTAAGAGCGGCGCGGCGATAACGTCGCGCCCCCCCTTAACCAGAGTGAACGAGCGGCGCCCCTTCTGGAGCGGCTCCGTTACGCGGTCGCGAGCTGCCTCAGCACATAAGTCAGGATGCCGCCGTGGCGGTAGTAGTCCACCTCGTTCGGCGTGTCGAGCCGAACGGTGGCCGTGAACGTCGTCTTCTTGCCCTCCGTGTCCGTCGCCGTGACCGTGAGCTTCTTCTTCGGCGCGAGGTCTTTCGCGACGCCCGTGACGGCGAAAGTCTCCTGGCCCGACAGCCCGAGGCTCTGTGCGTCCTGCCCCTGCTCGTACTGGAGCGGGAGGACGCCCATCCCCGCGAGGTTCGAGCGGTGGATGCGCTCGAAGCTCTTAGCAATCACCGCCCGGACGCCAAGGAGCATCGTGCCTTTCGCGGCCCAATCGCGCGAAGACCCCGTGCCATATTCCGCACCCGCGAGGACGACGAGCGGGGTCTTCGCGGCCTGGTACTTCATGGCCGCGTCGTAGACGGACATCTGCTCGCCCGTCGGGAAGTGGACCGTGACGTTTCCCTCGCTGCCCGGGATCAGGAAGTTCTTGAGGCGGATGTTCGCGAACGTGCCGCGCATCATGACCTCGTGGTTGCCGCGGCGGGAGCCGTAGGAGTTGAAGTCCGCAGGCGAGACTCCGTGCTCGACGAGGTACTTCGCGGCAGGGGAGTTCTTCGCGATGTTGCCGGCCGGCGAGATGTGGTCGGTCGTCACGGAGTCCCCGAGCATGACGAGGCAGCGGGCGCCCGAGAGGTCCTTCAGGGGCGCGGGCACCTTGGGAATGTTCGTGAAGAAGGGCGGCTTCCTCACATACGTCGAGGAGCCCTCCCAGAGGTACGTCCGGCCCTTCGGGATCTTGAGGGCCTGCCAGCTCTTGTCGCCGTCGAAGACCTCGCCGTACGCCTTCTTGAAGTGCGCGGGCTTCACGGCCGTCCGGATCGCTTCCTGGACCTCCTCCGGCGTCGGCCAGATGTCCTTGAGGTACACGGGCGCGCCGCTCCGGTCCGTGCCGAGCGGCTCTTTCGTGAGGTCCTTGTCCATCTCGCCCGCGAGCGCGTACGCGACGACGAGCGGGGGCGAGGCGAGATAGTTCATCTTGATCTGCGGGTTGATGCGGCCCTCGAAGTTGCGGTTGCCCGAGAGGACGCCCGCGACGACGAGGTCGCCCGCGCGCACGGCCTCGGACACCGCCTCGGGCAGCGGGCCCGAGTTGCCGATGCACGACGTGCAGCCGTAGCCGACGAGGTGGAAGCCGAGGGCTTCGAGGTAGGGCATGAGCCCCGCGTCCTTCAGGTAGTCCGTGACGACCTTCGAGCCGGGCGCGAGGGACGTCTTCACCCACGGCTTCGCGGAGAGCCCGCGCTCGACCGCCTTCTTCGCGAGGAGACCGGCGCCGAGCATGACGGATGGGTTCGACGTGTTCGTGCACGACGTGATCGCGGCGAGGACGACCGCGCCCTGCGGGAGCTCGTACGACACGCGCCCGTCCGTGACGGGATGTGTCTTCGCAAGGACGCCGGGAGGAGATTTCTTAGAAGATGGTGACCCGCCTTCCTCGATCCACTCGGCGATCGCGGCCTGATCCAGCGGCGCACATTCCTTTTCCAGGAAATTCTTCAAACTCTCCCGGAATACCTTCTTGCTGTTCTTCAGTGGAACGCGATCCTGCGGGCGGCGCGGGCCGGCGAGCGAGGGTTCGACGTTCTTGAGGTTGAGCGTGAGCGTGTCCGTGAAGACCGGGTCCGCCGTGTCCTTCGTTCGGAAGAGACCCTGCTTCTTGCAGTAGACCTCGGCGAGCGCGACGGTCTTCGCGGGGCGGTTCGTGAACTTCAGGTACCTGATCGTCTCGGCGTCGACCGGGAAGAAGCCCATCGTCGCACCGTACTCGGGCGCCATGTTTGCGATCGTCGCGCGGTCGGTCAGCGCGAGCCCCGCGACGCCGGGGCCGTAGAACTCGACGAACTTCCCGACGACGCCCTTCTTGCGGAGCATCTGCGTGACCGTGAGGACGAGGTCCGTCGCGGTCGCGCCCGGCGGGAGCGTCCCGACGAGCTTCATGCCGATCACGTCCGGGATCAGCATCGACTGTGGCTGGCCGAGGAGGGCGGCCTCGGCCTCGATTCCGCCGACGCCCCAGCCGAGGACGCCGAGCCCGTTGATCATCGTCGTGTGGCTGTCCGTGCCGACGAGCGTGTCCGGGTAGGCGGTCTTTCCCGCACCGGCGAAGACGACGCTCGCGAGGTACTCCAGGTTCACCTGGTGACAGATGCCCGTGTCGGGCGGGACGACGCGGAAGTTGCGGAACGCGTTCTGCCCCCAGCGGAGGAACGCGTACCGCTCCCGGTTGCGGTCGAACTCGAGCTTCGCGTTCGCCCCGAAGGCCTGCGATGTCGCGAACTGGTCGACGATGACCGAGTGGTCGATCACGAGGTCGGCCGGCGCGAGCGGGTTGATCTTGTCGGGGTTGCCGCCCATCTCGGCGAGGGCCTCGCGCATCGTCGCAAGGTCGACGACGGCGGGCACGCCAGTGAAGTCCTGCAGGAGGACGCGGGCGGGGCGGAAGGCGATCTCGCGGTCCGACGGCGTCTTCACGTCGCGCGTCGCGAGCGCCTCGATGTCCTGCTGTGTGACGGAGCGGCCGTCCTCGTAACGGAGGAGGTTCTCGAGGAGGATCCGGAGCGAGAACGGGAGCTTCTTGACCTTCGGGAACTTCTTCTCGAGGGCCTTCAGGCTGTAGATCGTGTAGTTCGTCGACCCAACCTTCAGGCGGGCCTTCGTCTTGAAGCTGTCCTGCATGTGTCCTCCGGCAGTCCCGCCGGAACCGGCGGGAGGGCATTCTAGACGCAACCCTCCGCCGCCCGCGCTGATTCAGAAGGATCAGAATGGGTAGCGAAACCCACGGAAACCGATTAGCGTACATCCGTCATGCGAAACAGAATTCGCCCCGCTGCCGTTGTGTTCTGCCTGCTGGCGGTCTCCCGAAACGCCGCCGCCGTCACCGCCGACGAGATCGTCGCGAAAAACGTCGAGGCCCGCGGCGGCGCGGCCGCCCTCGCGTCCCTCAAAAGCCTCCGGCGGACCGGCCGGTTCGTCCTTCCGGGGCGTTCCCTCCTCATCACCGTGTCCGAGGTGCGCGAGCGGCCCGGGCGGATCCGGCAGGAGGGCACGTTCCAGGGCCTCACGCAGATCCAGGCCTTCGACGGGGAAAAGGGCTGGCAGGTCCAGCCTTTCGAGGGGCGCAAGGAGCCCTCCCTCATGTCCGAGGACGACGCGAAGCCTTTTCGGACCGCGGCGGACCTCGACGGGCCGTTCGTGAACGCGAAGGCAAAGGGCCACACGGTGGAGTACCTCGGGACCGAGGACGTGGACGGCACGCTCGCGCACAAGCTGCGCGTGAGGCTGAAATGGGGAGGCGACGTGACGGTCTGGATCGACCCCGACACGTGGATGGTCATCCGCGACCTGCAAACCCTCACGGTCCGCGGGGCCGAGCAGCAGGTCGAGACGGATTACGGCGACTACGAGAAGGCCGGCGGCGTCTTCATCCCGATGAGCGAGGAAAGCGGGTCGCTGAACTCCCCGCCCGCCGCGCGGGGGAAATCGATCTACGACAAGGCCGAGGCGAATGTCGCCGTCGCCGCGGACGCGTTCGCGTTCCCGGCGAAGGCCGCCGCGCCGGCGGGAGCGGGCCGATGAGAGCCGCCGCCGCGCTTGCCCTCGCGTCGTCCCTCGCCGCGTCCGTTGCGCTCGGCGCGGCCGCCGCCCCTTCCACCGTCGACTCCGGCACGATCTCCGGCCTCGGCGCGCGCAACATCGGCTCGGCCGCGATGAGCGGACGAATCGCCGCGGTCGCGGGCCGCGTCGAGGACGACGGCAAGGTCACGCTCTTCGTCGGAGCCGCCTCGGGCGGCGTCTGGAAGTCGCTCGACGGCGGGACGACGTTCAAGCCCGTCTTCGACAAGCAGCCCGTCCAGTCCATCGGCGCCATCGCGCTCGACCCCTCCGACCCGAAGGTCGTGTGGGTCGGGACCGGCGAGACCTGGATGCGCAACTCGGTCTCGGCCGGAAACGGGGTCTACCGCTCCGGCGATGGCGGCGAGACGTGGACGCACATGGGGCTCCCGGAGTCCGAGCGCGTGAACCGGATCGTCGTGAGCCCGAAGAAGAGCGACGTCGTGTACGCCTGCGTGCCCGGCAAGCTCTGGTCGGACTCGGCGGACCGCGGCCTCTACAAGACGTCGGACGGCGGGAGGAGCTGGGCGCTCGTGCTGAAGGGCGGCAACCTCTCGACGGGCTGCTCCGGCCTCGCGATGGACCCGCGCAACCCGGACCGCCTCTTCGCGGGGCTTTGGGATTTCCGGCGTAAAGGCTGGACATTCCGGTCCGGGGGCGAAGGACCGAAGGGGACTTCCGGGTCTGGCCTTTTCCTCACGGAGGACGGCGGCGCGAACTGGAAGAAGCTCGACGAGAAGACCGCGCCGGGCCTGCCGCCGGCGCCGTGGGGCCGGCTCGACGTCGCGATCGCGCCCTCGAAGCCCGACCGCGTCTACGCCGTGATCGAGAGTGTGAAGCCGGCGCTCTACCGCTCCGACGACGGCGGGAAGACATGGGCGCGGAAGGACGACAGCCAGCGGATGGTCTGGCGTCCGTTCTACTTCTCGCGCCTCGTCATCGACCCGACGAACCCGGACCGCGTCTACAAGCCGAACCTGACGCTCATCGCGTCCGAGGACGGAGGCGAGAGCTTCAGCGACGTGGGCGGCGGCACGCACGGCGACCACCACGACGTCTGGATCAACCCGAAGAACCCGAAGCACGTCGTGACGGGCGACGACGGCGGCCTGTGGATCTCCCACGACGGCGCGAACCGCTGGTGGAAGTGCAACAACCTGCCGGTCTCGCAGTTCTACCACGTGTCCGTCGACGAGAAGGACCCGTACCAGGTGTACGGCGGCCTGCAGGACAACAGCTCGTGGGCCGGCGACTCCGCGTATCCCGGCGGGATCACGAACAGCCGGTGGGAAAACCTCTACAACAGCGACGGCTTCTGGGTCTTCGTGGACCCTCTCGATCCGAACTTCGTCTACGCGGAAGGGCAGGGCGGCTTCATCGGCCGGATCGACCGGCGCACGCTCGCCGCGCGCGACATTCAGCCGAAGGCGGGCTACCGGGAGAAGCTGCGCTGGAACTGGAACACGCCGATCCACGTGTCGCGCCTCGAGAAGGGGAAGCTGTACATCGGCGCCCAGTTCCTCTTCGTGACGAAGGACGGCGGACAGTCGTGGAAGCGGATCTCGCCGGACCTCACGACGAACGATCCGGAAAAACAGAAGCAGGAGCAGTCGGGCGGAATCACGGTGGATAACTCCGCCGCCGAGATGCACACGACGATTTACTCGATCTCGGAGAGCCCGCGCGACGCGAAGACGATATGGGTCGGGACCGACGACGGCAACCTCCATCTCACGCGCGACGGCGGCACGACGTGGACGAACCTCGTGAAGAACGTTCCCGGCCTGCCGCCCGCGAGCTGGGTCTCGTGGGTCGAGGCCGGCCCGCACGCGGACGGCGCCGCGTATGCCGCGTTCGACCGGCACACCTTTGGCGACATGGCGCCGTGGGTCTACGTGACGCGCGACTCCGGGAAGACGTGGGAGCGGATCGCCGGCCCGTCGTCGGGCGTCCGCGGCTGGGCGTATGTAATCAAGGAGGACCCGGTCCGGCCCGGCCTCCTCTACCTCGGGACGGAGCTCGGGCTCTGGATCTCGCTCGACGCGGGGAAGACGTGGGCCGAGTTCAAGGGCGGCAATTTCCCGTCCGTCTCCGTCCGCGACCTCGCGTTCCAGACGCGCGAGAAGGACCTCGTCGTCGCGACGCACGGGCGCGGGATCTGGATCGTCGACGACCTCACGCCGCTCCGCGCCCTCACGCCGGAGACGCTCGAGAAGGACGTCGCGTTCCTTCCGGGGCGCCCCGTGAGGCAGAAGCCGCTCGGCTCGGGAGGCTGGCCGGAAGGCGACGCCTCGTACGCGGGGCCGAACCCGCCGTCCGCCGCCGTCATCACCTATTACCAGAAGACGCGCCACACGTTCGGGCGGATGAAGCTCGAGATCCTCGACGCCTCGGGCCGCGTCGTCGACACGCCACCCGCGGGGAAGCGCAAGGGCATCAACCGCGTCCTGTGGTCCATGCAGGAGAAGCCGCCGCGCGTCCCGACGGCCGCCGCCGCCGCGGGCGGCTCCACGGGGCCGCGCGTCCTGCCCGGCACGTACACGGTGCGCCTCACGAAGGGCGCGCAGGTCGTCGAAACGCCGCTCGTCGTCTCGCTCGACCCGCGCGCGCCGTTAACGTCAGCCGACCGCAAGGCCCAGTACGACGCCGCGATGAAGGCGCACGCGCTCTTCGGGCGCATGAGCGACGTCGTGGACCGCCTGAACGGCACCCGGGCGCGCGCGGCCGCGCGCGCGAAGGGCCTGCCCGCGGGCGACGCCCTCCGCAAGGACCTCGAGGCCTTCGCGGAGAAGGCGGAGGCGATCCGCAAGGGCGTCGTCGCGACGTCCGAGGGCGGCGCGATCACGGGCGAGGAGCGCCTGCGCGAGCACCTCGGCTACGTCTACGACGCGCTTCTCTCGTACGAGGGCCGGCCCGGGGACTACCAGGTCGAGCGCGTCGCGGTCCTCGAGCGCGAGCTGAAGGAGATCGAGGAGCGTGCGGCGGCGCTCGCCGCGAAGGACCTCCCGGCGCTGAACGAAAAGCTACGCGCGAAAAAGCTCGCGCCGATCGCGGAGGCCGCCGCGCGCGACTAAGCGCCGCCGGCTACGCGTGCGCGGCGAAAAACGCGCGCACTTCGTCCGCCGAGGCCGACGGCACGCGATGGCCGCCGTCGTAGAGGCTGTGCGTGGCGCTCCGGAAGCGCGCCGCGAGGCGCTCGCGGTAGTGAGCGGTCTTGTCGAGAGAGTAGATATCGTCCTCGCGCGTCGAGACGTGGAGGACGTCCGTTTCGCGCGAGGCGCCGGTGCCCGGGTCGTTCGACTTCCACTCGCCGGGAATGCCGCCGCAGATCGCCGCGATCGCGCGGAAGGGAACGCCGTGAGGCGGGGCGAGCGCGAGGCGGTAGTTGAAAGAGCACGGCTGGCTGAAGCCGAAGAGAAGGACGCGCTTCGGATCGCCGCCGTGCGCGCGAGCCCAGGCGATCGCTTCGGCGACGCAGGCGCGGTGGACGGCGCGATTGTCGTCCGGGCGCGTCGAGACGCCCCAATGGAAGCCGCGCCGCGGAACGGAGGTGTTCGTGCTCTCGAAATGGGCCGACTCGGGCCCTTCCAGCGAGAGAACGAGGAAAGCCGGCGGCGCGACATGGAGGAGGATGGGGAGAAGCGAATCGGCGTTTTGTCCGTAGCCATGCATGCCGATCAGGATCGGAGCCGAGCCGGGTCCCTCGATCGCCCCGGCCGAGAGAAGACGCAGGGGAACACGCACGGAAAGAGTGGTTTCGAGGGGCTTCGGGGCCATGGCGCTCCTGCTCGGGAACCTTGAGGCGGTTCCTCTCGTAACTCGGGGTGAGGATGTTGGCATGACCGCCGCGATCGAGGTTCGGGGGCTCCAGAAGTTCTATCGCGAGGGCCTTGGCGGCCGTGAGGTGAGGGCTCTTGCCGGCATCGACTTCGCCGTACAACCCGGTGAGCTGTTCGGCCTCCTGGGCCCGAACGGGGCGGGGAAGACGACGACCGTGAAGATTCTCCTCGGCCTCACGCACGCAACGTCGGGCGAGGCGTCGCTCCTCGGGCTGCCGGCGCGCGACCCCGAGAGCCGTCGCCGCGTCGGCTACCTGCCCGAGGGCCACCGTTTCCCCGGATACCTCACGGCCCGCCAGACGCTGTCCGTCTTTGGGCGCATGTCGGGCGTGGCTCCCGCGGAGCTGAGGTCGCGCATCCCGGCGCTCCTTCACAGCGTGAAGCTTTCCGAGTGGATGGACGTGAAGGTGAAGAAGTTCTCGAAGGGCATGACGCAGCGTCTCGGACTCGCCGCCGCGCTCGTGCACGAGCCCGAGGTCCTCCTCCTCGACGAGCCGACGGACGGCGTCGACCCCGTGGGCCGGCGCGAGATCCGCGATCTGCTGAAGGCCGAGGCCGCGAAGGGCCGCGCGATCCTCCTCAACTCCCACCTCCTCTCCGAGATCGAGCTCACGTGCGACCGCGTCGCGGTGCTCCGCAACGGCCGCGTCGCGGCGATGGGGACGATCGACGAATTGACGAAGAGAGAAGAGAAGAGTTCTTCGAAGGGTTACAGGCTGGTAGCGGCTCCGCTCACCGAGGAGCTGATTGCCGAATTCCGCCGGAAGGGCGCGAGCCCGGAATGCGTCAATGGCCACCTCCGCGTCCTCGCCCGCGACGCCGAGCACCTCAACGAGCTCATCGACTCGGCCCGCGCCCGCGGCGTGCTCCTCACGGAGCTGACTCCCGAGAAGAACACTCTCGAGGACGTGTTCGTGGATCTCGTGAAGGCAACGCCGGAGCAGGTGTCATGAGAGCCCTCGCCGCGAACATCGAAGAAGTCTTCCGCGAAGCGGCCGCGCGCTGGACGCTCGTCGCGTACTTCGCGCTGTCGTCTCTCTTCATCCTGATCTTCGCGGTCGCCGTGAACCTCGACGTCGTGAACGGCGCGCTCGCTGGCGCGAAGATCTTCGGCCAGAACGTCCAGATGGGGCGTCAGAGCGTGGACCTCGACAAGCTCGTCCTCGGTTTCGAGTCGGGCTTCGCGGGCTTCCTCTACGTCGTCGGGACGTTCCTCGCGATCTTCGCGACCGCGCACCTCGTCCCGCGCCTCATGGAGAAGGGCACGGTCGACCTCTACCTTTCGCGCCCCGTCGGCCGCGTGCCGCTTCTCCTCTCGCGCTACGTCGGGGGAATGCTCCTTTCGGCCTCGAACGTCATCTACCTTCTCGGAGCGATGTGGCTCCTCGTCATCTGGAAGACGCATCTCGTGCACCCGCGCTTCTTCCTCGCGGCGGGAATCATCCTGTTCGGGATCGCGGCGCTCATGGCGTTCGCGTTCCTCATTGGGACGCTGACGTCCTCGACGGCCGTCTCGATCATGGCGACGTTCGCGGTGTTCTTCATCTCGGCCATCCTCGCGAATCACGACCGCATCGCGGCCGCGATGACTGCCGAGTGGGCGGCCACGCTCGTCCAGGGCCTCTACTGGGTCTTCCCGAAGACGGCGCAGCTCGGCGCCGCGGTCGTCGCCCTCGTCATGGGCGACGAGGGGCCGCGGCGCATGCGCGACGCCCTCACGCTCCAGCCCTTCGTCACGACGGGCCTGTTCGGCGCCGTCTGCCTCTCGCTCGCGTGCCTCCGATTCCGGAGAAAGGACTTCTGACCATGAAGCGATTCGCCGTTCTCTCGTCCGCCGCCGCCCTCGCCCTCGCGAGCGCTCTCGCGCTGCCGGCCGCCGCCCGCGGCGGCAGCGACGACGCCCTCTCGCTGGTCCCGGTCGATGCGGCCTCCGTCGGCGTGATCCACATCGCGGACCTGCGTTCGAGCCCGCTCGCGGCGCGCCTCTTCTCGGACACCGACCGCATCGCCGTGGACGGCGACGCGCAGCATTTCCTCGACGAGGCACGCCTCAACCTGAAGGAGGACGTGGATCTCGTCGTCGCGGCCGGCTCGCCGAAGGGCGCGGGCGGGAGCGACGTCTGGGGCCTCGTCCTCTTCGAGGGACGATTCGATCCGGCGCGCCTCTCTCAGGCGCTGGTCGAAAGGGGCGCGACGCGGAAGTCCACACCGGCGGGCGAGTACCTTCTTCTGAAGAACGAGCACGCGGACGCGTCGTCCCACGGCAACGGGCCAGCGGGTATCGCCTTCGCGAGCACGCACCTCGTGATCGCGGGCTCCGAGTCCGCCGTCGTCGCGGCGCTCGCGCAGCGGAGCGCCGGAGGCACCGGTTTCACCTCGGGCGCGGGCCTCGGCCGTCACCTGTCGCGCATCGACGCGGGCGCCTCGGCCTGGGCGCTCGTGGACGTCTCGCGCATTCCGGCGAAGGATTCCGCGGCCCGGCATGCCCGAGTCGACGCCTCGGGGAGCGACGCCGCGACCGCGCTCGTCTCGTCGATGAAATTCGTCCAGTTTCTCGCGCTCCAGGCCACGGCGAAGGGCGACGCGCTAAAGCTGAACGCGACCGGCGTCGTGAGCGACGACGAGACGGCCGGTCTCATGGAGGACGCGCTCCGCGGCGTCCTCGCGGCGTGGCGCCTCGCAGCGCAGGAGAAGTCGCCCGACACGGTCTCGGTCCTCCGCAAGTTCACGGTCTCGCGCGACAAGACGACGGTCTCGATCAGCGGGACCCTTCCGGGCGCGGCGGTCCGTGCGCTCGCGGAAAAGAAGCACGCTCAGGTGGACTGAGACCCAATTCCAATTGCCACATTGGGAACGGGCGCTCCGGCGCCCGTTCTTTTTGCGTTAGGCGCAGGAAGCGGGGGACACTCCCAAGAGGAGATGCGTGACTTCCTCCGGTCCGCCGTCGTTCTAGCCTTCCTCGGGGCCGTCTCCGCCGCCGGGCAGGATCTCCGCGTCGTGGCCGAGCTGCCGCGCGCCGGCGTATGGGGGGGTACATCCGTGTGGACCCTTGCCGCGGGCGGCCCGCCCTTCATCGTCGACGTGGGGCCTGCGGTCGTGAACGCGTGGCCCGTGGGCCGAGTCTCCGAGCCGGTCGTCTCGGTCCTGCCGGGCGCTCATACGTATCCGTCCTCCGCCTTTGGAGATTTCGACGGCGACGGATTCCTCGACCTCGCCGTCCACGTGGACGGCGGCATTGCGGTCCTGAGGGGCGACGGAACCGGCCGCTTCACGCCGGCCGCTACGCTCGCGATGGACGACCACTTTGCCCAGAGGGTCTGGCTCGAGGCGGGCGACTTCAACGGCGACGGCCGCGCGGACCTAGCTGTCTGGCAGAACTTCTCCTACCCGATTCCGCCCATCCTTTCGTGCTTTCTCTCTACCGGCGGCTTCGCGTTCGCTCCCGCCCGCACGACTGACGTGACGAGTTCTGGCGGTATCTCGAGCATGACGGCCGGCGACGTTGACGGCGACGGCCTCGCCGATCTCGCCGTTTCGCAGACAGACTCGATCGCGATCTGGAAGGGCGCGGGGGACGGCACCTTCACGCTCCTGTCCCAGAAGCTCTTCAGTGACTATTTCTACATGAGCCGCTTCGATTATGGCCCCGGTCGGCCGATCCTCGCCGACCTCGACGGCGACGGCCTTCCGGAAGTGGTGTTCCGGGCGGGCGTCGGGATGCCGCTGTTTCCCGTCCGCGTCTACAAGAACGACGGCGGCGGGCGATTCCACCTGCTGGGCAGCCTCAGAACGGACATGGGGTACGGCAACCCGATCGCCGTCGACGTCGACGGCGACGGCCGGCCCGAGATCGTGTTCGAGGTGTCTCTGTATACCAATCTAAACCCTGAGCCATACCTCTCGATCTGGAAACTCGCGGGAGGCGCGTTCACCGAGAGCAGGCTGGCCCTGCCCAAGATGGGCCTGACGGGGGTTGCCGCGGCGGTGGACTGGGACGGCGACGGCCGGCCCGAATTTGTCGGCGCGGGCGCCGACCGCCTGCAGATCTTCGGCCGCACCGGCTCGCGAACCGACGTCGTCGTCGTGCCGATCCTCCTCTCGACGACCGGGCTCCTCGGCTCGCGCTTCGACTCCGACCTCCTGCTGACGAACTCCGGGACGACGCCCGTGCACGCGACGCTCCGGTACACGGCGGCGGCGGGCGGCGGGAGCGGAACCGTGGAGCGGGACCTCGACCCGGGCCGGCAGCTCTTCGCGGCGTCGGCCGTCGGGTACCTCCGCGACGCCGGCCTCTCGATCGCGACGGAGGGCAACGTCATCGGCACGCTGCGCATCGAGGTGACGGGCGCCTCCTCGCTCGGAGCCTTGAGCGCGTCCGTCCGGACGACGACGCCGGCCGGCGCGGGCGTGGCGTACGGCGGGTCGCCGCTCGTCTCGCTCCTCAGGGGGCCGTCGGTCGTCCCGTGGCTCGTCGAGACCGCGAAGGACCGGACGAACCTCGCGCTTGTGAACGCGGGGTCCGCGGCCGACGGGCCTGTCACGCTCCGCGTCGAGGTGCATCCCGGCGACGGCGCCTCGGCCCCTGTCGTCCTCCCGGACGTCGTCCTACCGCCCGGCGCTTTCTCGCAGATCGGCCGCGTCCTCGCAGCGGCGGGCGTTGCGGCCCCGCTCGGCTGGGCGCGCATCCTGCGCGTGGACGGGAATGCGCCGTATCTCGCGTGGGCCGCCGTGAACGACGCCGGGAGCGGCGACGGGTCGTTTGTCGCGGCTCTCCCCGAGGATGAGGCGCTCTCCTACTCCCCGTGGGTCGTGCCGAGCGCCGTCCAGACGGGAAGGTATGCGACGGAGTTCGTGGCGACGAACCCGGGCGTGAATCCGGTGACGCTGAGCGTGAAGCTCGTGGCGACGGACACCGTCCTCGAAGAGACGCTCGCTCCGGGCGCGACGTTCTACGTGCCCGACTTCTTCGCGGAGCTGCGGCGGCGCGGCCTTCCCAATGCTCCGGCGGCGGACGCCGAGGTCATGAGCCCGCTCTCCCTCACGGGCGGTGTTGTGGCGAGCGGGTTCGGCTTCCCGATGCTCTACGCCGGAATCCGCGTCTCGAGCACGCCGTCGGCGGGAAGGTCCTACGGCGTCTTCGAGCCGGCGATGCCGCCGGACGCCCAATACAGAAAAGGGTTCTCCGCCGTCGTGCCGGACCTCCGGCAGGACGAGCGGACGCGCACGAACCTCGGCATCGTGAATCTCACCGAGACTTACGACCATTCACCGATGACGTTTCGCGTCGAGATCACCGACGGCGAGACGGGACGTCTTGTCGCCGCGCGGGACGACCTCCGTCTCGACGTCAACGAGCTGAGACAGCTCAACGCGATCCTCAACGACCTGGCTCCGGGCACGAAGAGGGCCTGGGCGCGCGTCACGTCGCTTCCCAATGTCGATGTCTCGGGGGCTGTGCGAATCGCCGCTTACGCGGTCGTGAACGACGGCCCCGAGCCCGGGCAGGGGACGGGCGACGGCTCGTTCGTGCCCGGGATCCCCGAGTAAGCCGCGCGGCGTTGGAGTTCGTCTAGCCCCCTCCGCGCGCGCGATCCCGTTGCGCGCCGAGGAGCGGCCTTACACTCGGCGAGGGAGTTCCCCGGCCCTCCCGGGGGAACCAAGGAGTCCATATGACCGCACGGTTCGCCGCCCGGCTTTTCGCGTGGCTCGTCGTCGCCGCCGCTTTCCTCGCTGTCGCCGGCGGCGCCACCGCGCAGAGCGGATCCAGCTCGGTTTACACGCACCAGCGTGGCATGGACGAGACGTTCCGCTTGAACCTCGGCGGGCTGTATCCGAACTTCGACACGACCGTTCAATACGGGACCGTCACGGTGCCGGGAACCGAGATCGGGCTCGAAAGCGACCTCGGGCTCGCGGAGAAGAAGTTCGCTCTCCAGATCGACGGTTACCTTCGTCTCGGACGCCACGCGCGGCTCGACTTCGCGTACCAGCAGTGGAACCGCTCGGCCACGAAGATCCTCTCGCGGCAGATCCAGTTCAACGGGGCGACCTATTCCGTGGGTGGCGAGGTGGACTCGACGCTGAACGTGAACGTCGGCGAGCTCTACTATGGATACTCGTTCGTGAACAACGGCGATCTCGAGATCGGCCTCGGCCTCGGTGCGAGCGTCTTTTTCAACCGGGCCTCCCTCGACGCGGTCGGGACGGTCGTCGGGCCGGGCGGGACCGTGGGCGGCACCGCCGTCAGCGAGAGAAAGGATTTCATCGCGCCGATTCCGGCCCTCGAGGGCTACTTCACGTTCACGCTCCTGCCGCAGCTGTTCCTCAGCGCCCGGGCGCGCGGCTTCAAGGCGACGATCAGCGGCTCGTCCGGCAGCATGCTCGAGGCGACGGGCACGCTGGATCTCTTCATCACATCGGGACTTGGCATCGGCGGCGGCTACAACTACACCCGCATCGACTACACGCGCGATTCCGATACGCTGACGCAGGTTCGCTACCATTACAGCGGACCGGTGCTTTACGTCGCGCTCGCGTTCTGAAGAGGGAACCGGGCCGGTTGATGTCTTGGCATCACCTGATATGATGACTGTGATGCGCACGACTCTGAACCTCGACGAGGATCTGGCGTCTGTCTTGAAGAAGGCCGCGCGTCGCGGCGGGCAGTCTTTCACGGCCGTCGTGAACGAGACACTCCGCGCCGGCTTGACGAAACGGGGTGGGCAGCCGCGACCACGGCGATACCGTCTCGAGCCGGCTTCCCTCGGCGGCGCCCTCGTAGGGTCCGATCTCGACCAGGCCCTGCGGCTGGCCGACGCGTTGGAAGAGCGCGCGATTGTCGAGAAGCTCACGTTGCGCAAGTGATCCTCATCGACGCCAACCTCCTGATCTACGCCGTTGACGCCGATTCTCCCCACCATGCGAAGGCTCGGCTCTGGCTCGAGGAGACGCTTTCCGGAACGACGCGCGTCGGGCTGGCCTGGGTCGTCCTGCTCGCCTTCCTTCGCCTCACGACCCATCCCTCCGTCATGCGCCGGCCGCTCGCTGTCGAGCGCGCCCTGGGGTATGTCGACGATTGGCTGGGGCAGCCGTTCGTCGAATCGGTGGGGCCCGGCGAAAAGCACTGGCCTCTCCTGCGCACGTTGCTTGCCGCGACCGGCGCCGCGGGCAACCTCACTTCGGATGCCCACCTGGCGGCGCTTTCCCTGGAGAACGGCGCGGAAATCTGTTCGACCGACCGCGACTTCGGCCGGTTCCCGGGCGTTCGGCACCGGAACCCTCTGGTGTGAGGCGGCGAGGGGACCGGCGTCAGTCGAACTCGCGTCGCGGCGCGGACTGATCCGGACCCACGCGCCCGATCGCGATATTGGAACGGAAATAGCTCTCGCCGCGCAGCGCCTTGCCCGCGCGGTAGGCGAGCGTCGCGAGAGGGTATGGTCACTCGAACTCCAGGCAGACGGTCGTTTGCCGAACAGTGGATCAGAAGCCGGCCATTATCTTCGCTCAGCGACAGTTCCCCGGGTTCTTCCTCAAAGGCGCTTCGCAGCAGAATCGCTATGACGCGAAGGTCGACTGGCACGGGAGCCCGGGGCAGCTCGTTTTCAGAATCAACGGCGGTTCCCCTTCCTACGCTCGGGGAAACGGCACTGGAGCGACGTTCACGCTGACGATGAGTGACTTTCCGGCTGGCTTGACGCCATCGACCGTGACAGTTACTCCAGTGAGCGCGAGCGGCCTGGAAGGCGATCCTTGGATCGACAAGGTATTCGTATTCCCGTTCCCTGACTGGCTCGAAAGAAGTCTTGGACCCGACGGTGCAAAGGTCTCATTCGAAAACGGGGAGATCGTCACGACTCTTGGATTTGACTTCCCGACGCCCCACCTCGCAGCGGAGGGGCCGATCGACATTCCGAGCTTTATTCCCTTGCTCGGCGGAAAGTTCGGTCTAACCGAAACCTACGCCAGCCTCGAAGGTCGAATCCACAGCACTGGGCTCGGCGAGATCTCGATTAGTGGCGCAACCGGCTTCGCCGCTCTGGGCCAGGGGATGAGCGGCAAAATCGAGGGCACTGGCTCCTTCCGCCTCGGCCCACCGGGCGGTCTGGTCTTCGCGGGCGGCAGCGCGAGTCTCACGTTAGAAGGCACCCTGCTACAAGCAGATCGGACTAGTCGATGCAATCGGCACGGTGACCGGGTTCAGCTTGCCATGCCCTTCGATTTGTGACGAGTTCGTGAACAAGGCGATTACGATTAATGGGTCGATAGGCGCGCACTTGACCCTTGCTATGCAGCTTGGCGCGGACCCGTTCACCGGCGCGCCGAAGTTCCTCGATGCCACAGGCACGACCGGCCTGGATCTCAAGGCTGAGATCAAGGCAAATGTCTGGGCACTCGCCAGCGCCCGTGCCTGGGTGAGCGGTGGTGCGAGCGTCACGGCGGGCGTTCCTGCGCCGTTCATGCGAGAGCTGGAAGCCCACTTTCAGGTTGGTGCGGAGGTCAGGGCTCTCCATTGGATCGGAGGCGCCAAGACACTCAACGTGGAATGCAAGTGGACGCCAACTGCCGCGGGAGACTTTTGCACGATGGGGTCAGGCGGGAACTCTCTCAGGGTGTCCCTCGCAAATGAGGGTTCTGCGCTCAGCGAGTTCCGGCCTGCATACGAATCGTTCGGCCCGTACTCACACTTCCGGCCCCAGGCCCGTCGACCACTTCTAAGACCGGGACCGCTTGCAACGAGCGAGACGACTTTGCTCACGAACCTGTTCTGGGACGCATCGCCCGTCCTGGTTCCTCTGAATTCCGGCTCTCTCCTCCTCTGGGTCCAGCAGAACTTGAACCTTCCTGCCTCCCAGTCGACTGACATCGCGTGGTCAGTGTACGGAAATGGAAGATGGACGACGCCCGCAGTGATTGCGTCAGACACGAAATCAGAATTCGTGCCGGTCGCGGGCGTCGACCATACGGGCCGCGTAGTCGCCGCATGGCTGCGCATCAAGGACGAGCAATACTCGGCCCCGGTCAACACGGCTGGAGATCTCGCCCGATTCTTCAAGAGCCTGGAGGTTGTCACGGCCGTTTTCGACCCCGCGCGGGCCGTTTGGGGACCGGTCACGCCTCTCACCGACGACGACGCGATGGACACCGATCTCAAGTTGAGCGGCGACGGCGAGGGTCGGCTTCTGCTCACGTGGCTTTCGAATTCGAGCGGAGTGCTGACGTCAGACTCCAACGCCCCATCAGTCCTGAGGTACAGCGTATGGAACGGGTCCTCGTGGGAGGCGCCCGGCACGATCGCGAGCGGCCTGACCGGTGTCAGCTCGCACGATGCTGCCCTCGGACACACCCAAGGTGTCGTCGTCACATCCCGACTGAAAACGCAGACCGTCGGCGGCAACGGGGAGGTCATTTATTGGATGTGGGACGGTCAGGCCTGGCGCGGCCCGACGGTGTTCGCCTCCTCCAATACCGACAATCGACTGTCACGGGTAGTTATGGACTCGTCGGACGCCGCGGACATCGTCTGGCTGCATGACGGGAACCTCGTCGAAGCGACCCTGGATTCCGCCTCACCGCGGGTCGTCAGGCCCGGCAGCACGTCGCTCGCGTTCTTCGGATCGAAGCTGATTCCCGGCGCGGCGGGCACGCGCGCTCTCGTCTGGGAGGAAGCCGTGGATAACGGCCCCGCGAACCTCTTTGCCGCGATCTTCGACCCCAGTTCCGGAACGTGGAGCGCCGACGTGCGTCTGAACCAGGACGACTGGCAGTCCCATCGCTTCGACGGCTTTCTCGATCAAAACGGTGTTCTTCACGGGGCCTATCTCGCGACCGAGATTGGCCGCCAGTCCACCAATGTGGAGATCGGCGGAAAGGCGGTCACGATCGAGAACATACCCGTCGAGAAACAGACGGATCTTCGTGTCTTCGAGAGAACCCTCGTCGTGGACCTCGCGATAAGCGACGCCGACCTTACTGTGTCACCCGCGGCGCCGCGCCCGGGTGATGTACTATCGGGGACAGTTGTCGTGCACAACACGGGAGACTTTTCAACCCGTGATTTCTCCTTGACGTTTTACAGTGGAGATCCGGGCACGGGCGGAACGGTTATGGCAGGCGCTACTGTGCCTGGCCCCTTCGAGGCAGGTGGGACAAGGACGGTTCCGTTCTCCTTCACCTATCCGGCGTTCGCAGGCGACGTCTTCGCCGTCATCGATCGGGAGAACCGCATCAATGAATTCACGAAGTCGAACAACCGCGCCTCTACTCACTTCGTCCGACCGGCTCCGATCGCCCGCATCGTTGCCAGTCAAACCAGTGGCGACGCTCCGCTGACCGTTACATTCGACGCCAGTACCAGTGCGAGCCTCACCGGAGGTGATCTGTCATTCGCGTGGGCCTTCGCGGACGGATCAGCGGGTGATCAAGGTCGCGTCGTCACGCATCCGTTCGGCTACACTGGCAGATATGGGGTGTCCCTGCAGGTCAAGGATTCGCTCGGCGGGATCGCGACGGCTGAGGTCACGATAACGGTGGGAAACCCGGCGGAACAGGGTGAGGCCCTGTCCGAACGCTTGATTCCGATCGTGCTGGACGTCACAGGAAAGGGGGGCGCACAGTTCACGTCGGAGGTGACTCTCGCTAACCGGGGCACGACAACAGCGAAGGTTGAGCTGACCTACACACCAGCCTCGAGTCTGACGAACGCCCCCGGCGGCACCGTGTTCGAAGAGCTCGCTCCGGGCGCTCAGAAGACAATTCCCAGCATGATCTCGTATTTGCGACAGAAGGGGCTATCAATACCAGTAGACGGGGCCCAGGGCGGTACGGTTCTAGCTGTATTTCGAAATCTTGATGCGCCAGGTGCGGCCTTCGTGACCGTCCGGACTACGGCGCCGTCCGGGCTAGGCCGCGCTGGCCTTTCCTATTCGGGGCCACGGAGTGACGATTGCGCCACCAGCCCCGTGTACCTGTTTGGGCTCCGAGAGAACAGCAACGACCGGAGCAATGTGGCGCTTGTAAATCAAGGTGGAACCGGACCCATCACACTGCGGGTTACGCTGTTCACGGGTTATGGAATTTATCGGGGCGTATCCGTTGTGTCTCCCGACATCACTCTTCAGCCTGGAGAGTGGCGCCAACTGAACTCAGTTCTCTCGATGGCAGGGTACATGAACGGCTATGCGAAGGTAGAACGCGTCGCCGGCGTCGACCGGTTCCTTGCCTACGCGGTCTTCAACGACAACGTGACGAGTGACGGGTCTTTCGTGCCACAGGTGTCGGCAAGTCGCGGTGCATCGTCTCAGATATTGCCCGTACTAGTCGAGACGCCAACCTTCGAGTCGGAACTCGTTCTTTCAAACCCGACCGATCAGGCCGTACTCGCGACGCTTTCTTATGTCGAATCACTCAGCCCGAGATCTGGAAGCCCGGTCACGGTGAGCGAACGGCTCGAATCGGGCGAGCAGAAGATCATTCCATCCGCTCTGCAGTACCTTCGGCAGAAAGGGGTCCCGGTCGGCGTGCGGGGCGGTTCCTATGCGGGCTCGCTTACTGTGACATTCCGCTCAGGAACGTCCGTGGTGGATGGTTTTGTTGGGGCCCGGACCGCTTCGCGTGGGCCAGCCGGGGGGGTGTATGGTCTCTTCTACCCGGCCATCCCCGTTGCGGAGGCCGCTTCTGACGAGGCATGGCTCTATGGTCTGGCTCAGAATGAGGCCAGCCGGTCGAACGTCGCTTTGGTCAATGTTGGCGCAGGTGGCAGCCCGTTGACACTGAAGTATGAAGTTTACGATAGGGATACGGGGAAGAAGGCGGGCGAGTCGAGTCCGGTCACCCTCTCGCCGGGTGCCTGGATTCAGTTCAATTCGGTGCTCGGTTCGTTCGGCGTCCGAAATGGCTATGTGCGAGTGGCCAGGCTCTCCGGTGCCGAGCGGTTCATCGCATACGGCGTCGTCAACGACGGATCGTCACCAGGCTCTGGAACCGATGACGGCAGCTATGTACCGATGAGCGTGAGTCAGTAGGAATGATGCTCTTCCGCCGCATCGCGTTTCTGCTATACGCACGGGGCGCGATCGGCTCCCGGCGATGGCACGGAAACTAAATGCATTTCCATCTGAAACAAGGTTTCAAATGAAGACAGGTGTTTGCGCTTTCCTGGGATGTGTGTTGGCGCTTGGCGTTGCGAGTCCGGCGACGGCCGGAGGAAAAGGCGAGGGCGGGTGCGTTGCTTCAAGATTCGAGGGCGACGCGTTCGCTCCAATCTACCGCAGCGAGGATGGAGACAAGATCGAAGCGAAAGCGCAGAAGGGGGACTGCTTCGCTGGGATCACTACCATGGGCCTCTCGAAGCAGTATCTGTTCGAGCGAAAGAACGGGCGGGTACATGTCATTTACTTCGCGAGCGCGGACCAGAAGGGTATTCAGAGGACCGCCTGGGTCAAAGAGGAAGACCTCGAGCCATTCATGTACGAATGCGGGTGCGGCAAAGGGAGGCACAAAGAGGACGAGTGCTCACCCCTCGGAATGGCCGGCTTCGCCACCATGACATGGAACCCTTGTTTTAGGGAGGCTCGCGACAAGAAGCTTGAGGAAATGAAGGGCCGCGGATCTGTACCCGCAAGGGCCTCCGGGTCGGACGCCAGTTCGGCAAAGGCGCTTCGGAATGACGACATCCTTTCGCTCGTCAAGGTTGGCCTCGATGACTCGCTTATTATCTCGAAAGTCCAGAACGCGCCCGCGACCGAATTCGACGTCTCGACCGATGCACTCGTGACGCTCAAGAAGGCGGGCGTATCAAACGCGATAGTCAATGCCATGATGAAGCGGGCGGAGAAGAAGTAGTTACCAAGCTGGGTTTCACGTAAGGTTTAGCTCGGGGGTCTTTGTCCTTGTAGAATCCGTCTCTCGAAGTCAGAGATGGATGCATATTCGACGGAAGGTGTTGCCTCGGCGATCGTCGCAGAATGGGGTGACACCCTCCCTCCCGGGAGCATTCTGTGCGGTCGGTATGAGATCGAGCGCTTCCTCGGAATGGGTGGGAGCGGGGTGGTCTACGCCGCGCTCGATCGTGATCTCCAGACGCGGATTGCCCTGAAGATCCTTCGGCCGGATCGGGTGACGGCGCAGGCGATGGTTCGACTGCGTCGTGAGGTCCGTGTTGCGCGGGATGCGGCCAACCCCCGGCTGCTGCAGATTTTCGACGTCGGGGAGGTGGACCGGAGGACGTTCTTGACGATGGAGCTCGCCCTCGGCGGCTCTCTTGCGGGCGCGAGCCTTGAGCGGAACCCTCCGGGAGAGGTAGCCCGGATAGCCGAACAGATTCTCGAGGCCCTCGAGGCACTTCACGCGCACGGCATCGTCCACCGCGATGTCAAACCCGGAAACGTCTTCGTCACCTCTACGGGGGATTACAAGCTGGGGGATTTCGGTCTTGCCCGCCACCTCGACAGCGATGAGACGCGCTTGACGGCGGACGACATGGTTGCCGGAACGGCCCCGTACATCTCTCCCGAGCAGGTTCTCGGAAAGAAACTGGATGCGCGAAGCGACCTCTTTTCGCTCGGTGCGCTCCTTTTCGAATTGCTGGCGGGACGGCCGCCGTGGATCGCCGATTCCAACCTCGGAATGCTGAAGGCGCGGCTCGCGAGCCCCGCTCCCGACGTCCGACGTCACCGACCCGAGACGCCCCCTTGGCTTGCGCGGGTCGTCGGCAGGTTGCTCGAACGACGCCCTCGCGACCGCTACGACTCCGCAAGCGAAGCGCTCCGGGACGTCCGTTCGAGGTCGGTCGCGCGTCTCTCCCATCTGCTGGCGACCCGAAGACGTCAGGGGGGCGTGGTCGCACTCGCGGCCCTCGTGTGCACCGGAGGGGTTCTGGCGGGTCGCGGTGCGTGGCTTTCGCGATTTTCCGGAATCGTGCGGGATGGTGAGAGCGGGCTGCGTGCGGTCGATCACCGCGGCCGGACGCTCTGGACCCGGGGAGGAGTCGACCTGGATCGCAGAGCCACCATGTTGCGAATGGGCGCGCTGACGAGCCCGTCGGTCGCGTTGATCGCTTGCGGTCCTGCCGACGTCGATCCGGTTCTTGGTCGGACGCTTGAAGTCCTCGACGGGCAGACCGGCCGCGTCCTTCGCCGAGTCGTGCTTCCGGGTGCGGAGGCGAGCTTCCCGGGTGTCGCCAACCGTTACCGCGTCACTGTCTTACGGGCGGCGGACCTCGATGGCGATGGGATCGACGAGATCGTCGCCTCATTCATTCAGACCGAGGCAGGCTCCAGCTTCACGACGGTTTACAGCACGAAACATGACACAGCACATGTTGCGTTCCTTTCGTTTGGCCATCATCGTTTCGACTCGGCCATCGACGTCGACGGCGACGGGCGCAAGGAGATGCTTCTCAAGGGGATCAATAACGGCTTCGGCTGGTTTAATGCCCTCGCGATCGTGAGGGTCGCGCCGGAGGGGACCTCTTCGTCGGGGGGCACGCCCTCTCCCGTGTCTGCTCCGGACATGGCCAATCCTCAGCGCTGGGAAGACCTGGTCGACTACGTCCTCCTGCCGCGCCGCCTCAGCCCGGAAAGCGAGCGTCGGCTTCAGCCCTCGCCTGACGGGAGGGCGGTGTTTGCCTCCGGGGCAATTCCGACCGAGGTGATGCGGATCGACCTCACGGGATGCGGGCTCGGCGCCGCGGCGGACGGCATCGAGTGCCGGCGCCGGCGAGAGGAACGGCGGGCGGCCTATGAGTCTCTGCGCGAAGCCATCCGCCTTACCCGGGGGGGCTTTGATACCGCGGCGGTCACGCAGGCCGATCGTGCCCTCGAAGCGGCTCGAAACGCTCAGGACACGATTCTGGTGGAGGCGGTCGAACGCATCAAGGCACCGGCTCTTTGGCGATCGGGCCGTCGCGAGGACGCAGGTGACCTGTGGGCCCGCTTGATGAGTCGCTCCGAGAATTCTCCCGAGATCGCGCACGAGGCGGCGATGGCGGCGCACCTCTCAGGCGACCTCGAGCGCGCCGTGGAATGGTATCGGCAGGCCCTCGGCAGTGCCGACCACGACGGGTTGGGGCGTACGAAGTCGCATTTCGCGATTGGGATGGTCCTGGCGCTCGGCGAGATGGGCCGATTCGATGAGGCGACAGCTTCGATGGAAGCGATGCCAGCCGCAGATTCGACGCGCCGCGCCCTGACGCAGCGGGTCTCGAGCTGGGCCAGCTGGCGCCGCGGCATTGTCGCGGAGACGTTTGCCTCCAGCGAATTCCTCAATGATCTTCCTCGCTACTGGCTCCTCGAGATCAGGGCTGCGAGAGGGGAGAGTCCGGACTCCCTGCTGCCCGCCGTCGAAGCGGAGATCCAGCGTTCCGAATTGGGCCGGACGCTGCTCCGCTCGCTGCAAGCCGAGCTTCTCGCGCGACTCGGGCGTCTCGACGAGGCGGCGGCGTCGATGAAGGTCGCGTACGAGGTCTCGAGGGTGGAGAGAGCGAGGAGTGTCGAGGTTCGCGCCCACTTCGACCTCGTGTCCGAGCGATGGTCACGACTGTTGGCACGAAAGGGGGATCGGCGCCAGGCCGCCCAGGTGCGTTCATTTCTTAGAGAGGTATGGGGGCCGGCGAGCTTGTCCCAGACCCGCGTAGAAGGGCGGAGATCGCCACCGCCTGCATGATCCTCATCGCCGGAACTGATCAGTACGCCAGCGTCTTCCGCGCCGCCGCGAGGACCTTCTCGGCGTTCGGCAGGAT
>DAIOUV010000049.1:0-24330 GCA_036759345.1 Acidobacteriota bacterium
CACTAACCCGATCGGGTTATAGACAACGCCGACTGTCCTGCTACAGAGTTACCGTAATTTCATAGCTGGTTTTGTTTCGCTCTGACGCGGAGGACCCCGGATGGCTTCATCCTGCCGAGCGGCTTCCCCTAAGGCTGGGGGCTCCCCATCCTATTTCAGATCTCTGCGCCGTCGAGCGCCGCCTTCGCGGAAAGCCGCGGCCGCTTACGGCCGAGGAAGACTCGTCATCGCCCTCGTGCTCAACTCGGCCTTCCTCGCTGCCGGCGGGTGCTCCCCGACGCCTCGGCCCTACAAGCCTCTCCCGAGCGACGTGAGTCCTGCCGCCATCGTCCAACAGAACGCCAGCGACGCCTTCGAGACCTTTTTCGATCGGCAGAATGACGCCCAGGCCTTCAGGGACTTCCAGTCGCAGACTCTGTCGGCGACCAGTCGACACTATCTCATCCAGGGCTGGAACGCAGTTTCGCCCCTAAGCGCTAAGGGAACGGACTTCCTCATCGAGAAGGTCTTCTCGAAAGCGGAGGCCGATAAACGCTGGCCGAAAAGCGCGCCGCCTGAGGCCGACTACGTAAAGGGAGTCCGCGATGCAATCGTCGCCTTTCTGAGGGCCCCGCCATGACGGCTCCTCGCGTGGGCCTTGCTCTTAGCGGCGGTGGATCGAAAGGTGCCTTTACGGTCGGCGCCCTAAAGGTCGTCCGCCAGCATCTCGGCCTCGACGCCTTCGCGGTCATCTCGGGGACCAGCACCGGCTCGCTCATCGGGACGATGTTGACGGTCGACGATTGGGCGACCCTCGTCAACATCTACTCGAAGGTCACGACGAAGAGCATCGTCAACCCTCACTACCCCCTCGTGGCGGATATCGCCGGCCCGCAGTCGGTCCTTTTCGCCGCCGCTCTCGTCGGGGGCCGGGCGATCTTCGACACCGCCGCGCTCAAAGCCACCATCAAGGCCAACGTCGACTTCTCGGCCGTCAAGGCTGCAGCCGACAAGACGCTCCTCTATCTGAACACGGTGGACCTCCAGACCGGCGAGGTCGTCGCATTCAACAACAAGGATCACTCCGCGACGGTCCTTCTAAACGCCCTCATGGCCTCTGCCAGCATGCCGGTCCTGATGGACCCGGTCGAGATCACGCTCGCTGGTGTTACCGACCAGTACGTCGACGGCGGCGTTCGGGAATTCCTACCGCTTGGAGCGCTCTTCGACAGTGACGTCGAAGTCGACTACATCTTGGCGATCTCGACGGCTCCGATCGAGGCCCAGAAGCACCCAGCTCGCTACGACAAGATCACTGAAATCCTCGCACGGACGATCGAACTACTCGACACGGAGGTAGGCGCCAACGACTATTTCGGCTCCCTGGAGTACGACACCATCCTGAAGATGATCGAAAACGCCGGGTCCGCCGGCGTTTCAAGAACCGCCCTGCTCAAAGACATCCCCGATCCCGTCCGTAAGAAACTGCGCGACAAGCGCTCCGTTCCCGTGGTTCTGATTGCCCCCGACGACCACCTGCACATGGACGCCCTCACTTTTGAACCCGCCGCGATGCAGGGCGCCATGAAGCTCGGGACGGCGGCGGCGAAGAAGGCACTGAAGGCGTTGCCGTGAGCAAACCTCCCCGGGGCCTGACATGAGGCGCGTGCGCGCCGCGGTGTTGTTTTCAGCCAGGCTGGCGCGATGAGCGCAACGACAGGCGATCCTCGGCCGTATCCGCAGGCGACGGTTCATGCGAGCGAGAAGTACCTTCCGAAGCCGGCCGTCGAGAGAGATGGAATCGGTCTGTGTCTGTCTGGAGGCGGCTACCGGGCTACGCTCTTCCATCTCGGGGCTCTCTTAAGGCTCAACGAGCTCGGGATCCTCGACAGAGTCAAGACCATCTCGTCAGTCTCCGGTGGAAGCATCATGGCTGCGGGGCTGGCGGCGGCGATCGTCAAGAGGGCGGGGGCCCTCGGCGGTCTCTCTCGAGCAGAGTGGGAGAAGGACGTCTCGGGGCCAGTCCGGGAGGTCACGAAGAAGAACATTCGGACATGGCCGGTGCTCAATCGCCTTCTCCCGTGGAACTGGCTCCGGAGCGCGACGGGAGTCGAGACGCTCGCCGCAACCTACGAGAAGGAACTCACGCCCCTTCGCCTCGCACAGCTTCCGATCACTCCTAGGTTTGTCATCTGCGCGACAGATCTCTCGTTTGGTGTCAACTGGACCTTCACCAGGGAGGATCTCGGCGACTGGCAGGCGGGTTACAAGGCGCCGCCCGGGGACTGGCCTCTGGGACGGGCGGTGGCAGCCTCCTCGTGCTTCCCGCCGGTCTTCAATCCCCTGCCGATAGGAATGGAACCGTCCGAGCTCAAGCTGGGGCACGCTCCCCAAGGACCAACCCGCGACAGCTGCATCAAAGGACTGCGTCTCTCAGACGGCGGCGTCTACGACAACCTCGGCCTTGAGCCCGTCTGGAAGGACCACAAAACCGTTCTTGTCTCTGACGGCGGCGCGCTCTTCAATCCGGAGGGCGACAAGAACCTCCTCTGGCGGCTCAAGCGCTATGTCTCTATCCAGGGCAATCAGGACCACGCCCTTCGCATCAGGTGGCTCATCTCGAACTTCACCTCGGGCCTCATGACGGGGACCTACTGGGGAGTCGGAGGCGCCGGCTCCAACTACGGCGTACCGGACTGGTACTCGAAATCCCTCGCAAGGGATGTGATCGCGGGGATCCGAACCGATCTCGACGCCTTCTCGGACGCCGAGGCCGGAGTCCTTGAGAACCATGGTTATCTCCTCGCCGACACGGCCGTCAAGACGCACGCAGCGACTCTTCTCCCCCCCAACCCTCCTCCTGTCCGCCCTCCACACCCGGAATGGCTGCCACCGCGGCGCGTGGAGGCCGAGCTGCGCGAGGCACTCAAGGACAGCGGAAAGAGGAACTACCTCGGCCGCACCTACAAGCCCGGATGAGTTCAAGAGTCACCTTGTCCCGCCACGAAAAGGTGTTCATCGGAGGATTCGGTGCGTTGATGCCAGTGGCCGCGAATCTCTTCATCGTGGCAAACCTAACGTACGCGAAAGCAGACACCTTGCCGAACAAGGCCATCGCGAGCGGCGCTCCCCATCGACATGAACCTTTTGGACTTTCCCGAGTAAGTAACAGTCCTCACGGAGACACCGGCCATGCCCGTCCTCAACGCCGTCGTTGACCTCTCACACCACAACGGCGACGTCGATCTTGGCGCGGCGAAAACGGATGGGATCGTGGGTGTGATTCAAAAGGCGACACAGGGGCCATTATTCGTGGATCCGACTTTCGATACGAACCGGAAAAGGGCCTCGGACACCAAGCTTTTGTTTGGGGCCTATCACTTCGGGACGGCGGGCGACGGGATCGCTCAGGCCGAGCACTTCTTGGAGGTGGTGACGCCCGGTGACGGCGATCTCGTGGTCCTCGACTTCGAGGCGGATCTGCAAGGCCCGAGCATGAGCCTGGATGACGCCCGGGCATTCGTGACCCATGTACACGAAGCACTCGATCGATGGCCGGGGCTCTACTCGGGCCACTACGTCAAGCAGCTCCTTGGGACGCAGCAGGACCCTGTCCTCGGAAACTGCTGGTTTTGGCTCGCTCAGTACGGGCCGACCCCAGTCGTTCCTCCGGCTTGGAAGAAATGGACCCTCTGGCAGTACACCGACGGTGCGGCAGGACCAGATCCTCACTCGGTAGCAGGCATCGGTCGCTGCGATCGCGACAAGTTCAACGGCAGCAAGGCGACTTTCACTACGTTCTGGTCAAACGGGACATGACTTCTCTCGCCACCGAGAACAGCTCGGAAAGAGACACGGAGGTCACTATGAAGCGGTTCGGGCGCGTCACGGCGGTTGTCGGAATGCTCTTGCTTACGGTCACGTTTTCTCTCCGCGCTCAACAAGCAGAGGTCACGCGCAACGTAAACCTCCGGCCTGACCCCTCGACCGACAACCCACCCATAAGCCTGCTGATGCCATCGGAGCAACTGCAGCTGCTAGAGCCGGACAAGACCGCCGGCTACTACCACGTCAAGACGTCCTCCGGGGAACAGGGCTGGGTCTGGAGCCGAAACATCAATGTTCTGGAGACGACGTCGACACCGACGCCCTCTGTCGTCACGACTCCGACCCCCGAGCCCGCGGCGACATCAACGCCACCAACGACGCCTTCTGGTCCAGCTGACGCGGTCGATCCCAGCTGGGAGAAAGGTACACCGGCCGAGATTACGTTCAAGAACGGGAACGACACTTGTGGCCCCGACGGCAAGGGCGATACCGAAACGAACCATCTTAAGAATCGGGTCGACGAGCCGACCGCGTATCACGAGGTAATGTTCGACGCGATCGTGAGTCTGCCCAAGGCGCTCGTGAAGACGAAGCGTAGCGCTTGGACGACCGCCGACCGAGGGACCGCCGCGACGGACATCGTTCCATTCGAGGGAGTCGCTCTAAGTGTTGTTGGCTTCATCATAAACCGCGTGAAGGTGCAAAGCGGCGGGACCGGTGAGGGAACAAACTGTAACCTCATTTTGCCCGCGGAAGTGGACTGGCACATCCCGCTCGTTGCGCACGCGCACGAGCTCGAAAAGCTGTCGATTGTTGTCGAGACAACTCCAAGAGTTCGTCGCAATCATCCAAAGTGGACCGTGGACGCCCTGAAAGATTGGGTTAACGGCACTGCCCCCGTGCGGATCTCCGGTTGGCTGATGTTCGATCCCGACCACCCGCCGATGCTGTATGACCCGAGCCAGCCGGATCTGCCCGGCAAGTATCGACAGACGCTGTGGGAGATTCACCCGATCACGAAGATCGAGGTGTGGAAGAACAACGCATGGCTCGACCTGGATTCTCTGCCGTGAGGATTGCGCCTAGGTTCCGCGCGTCTTGGCCGGTCGTCCTGATCTGCCTGGCACGTTCGCTACACGCCCAGCCGACGGGGAAGCCGAATCCAGAAGCTCCGGCTCAAGCTCCGACGCCGCCAGCCGCTCCTTCGGCCACACTTCGCATCGTTGGAGTCGAGCCGGCGAAGGCGCGTCTCAACAACGAGATTCTCGTGCGCGTCGAGGGACTCTCCTCGCAGATCCTGAAGGACTCCTTCGATCCCAGCAAGTACGTCCTCTTCATCAACAGCCAGAAGTTCCCTTCCATCACGGGACGTCTGACGGCGGATAAGGGTTCGCTCGCCTTCAGAATCAAGCGGGGTGGCTCTGCGGACGAGCTCGAGGCCTGGAATCGCCTGCTGGCGGGGACGTTTGCTGCGGAACGTCCCGTCACCCTGACCATCGGGACGAGCGAGAAGAGTCAGCTCGAGCTGGGGGGAACGCTCACCCAGCCGATCTTTACCCTTCAGATCTTCAGCCCGCAGTCGCTCACGATTGCGGGACTCGGCCTTGCCCTCTCCCTTATCGCCTTCTGGCTTCTCGCGATCCAGAGCGACGTCATTCGGGACACGGGGCCTCCGTTTCCCCCGAAAGGGAAGAGGCGCCCCTACAGTTTGTCGAAGCTCCAGATGGCCGTCTGGTTCTTCGTAGTCCTCGCGTCCTTCATCTTCATCTACATCATCACGGGGGACGCGTATTCGATCTCCGACCAGGCCCTCGCCCTCATCGGTATCGGCTCAGGAACGGCTCTCGGGGCGGCCGCGATCGACGCAAACAAGCGAGGGACGAACGCTTCGGACCTCTCAACCCTCGAGCCACACCAGGCGACTCTCGCCGCGGAGCTAGGCGAGGCGAAGACCGAACTGGCCACCCTCCAGAACCCGGAGACTCCTGCCGACCAGGAGCGGGCTCGTACCCTCCGCATCACCGTCGCCGAGAAGACGGCGAAAGAGGTCGCTCTTCAGAAGCAGATCGATGCACTCAAGACTCAGACCGCGAATCCCACGAGCGAGGGGTTCGTAACCGACATCCTGACCGACGCCAACGGCATCAGCTTCCACCGCTTCCAAATGCTCGCCTGGACGGCCGTCCTTGTCTCCATCTTCCTGAACGGTGTCTTCAGGAGCCTGACGATGCCTCCCCTGAATCCGACGCTCCTCGCGCTCATGGGCATCAGTGCCGGCACCTACCTCGGCTTCAAGATTCCGGAGAAGCAGACATGAGGGCTGACGGAGCGTCCAGTCGTCGTACGAGGTGTGAATACCCTGAACCGGCTCGCGATTCGTGTCGCCACAGCGGCACTTTCCCGATCGGGTGCCACATCGTGAGGCTCTGAGCGTGGCCCGGAACATCGTCCTCTGTCTCGACGGTACAAACAATAAGTACGCCGCCACGAACACGAACGTCGTGAAGCTCTACGCGATGCTCGACCGAACGGGCAATGACCAGTTCACGTACTACCAGCCCGGCATCGGCACGATGCCGCCCACTGGCATGTGGGGCCGGCTGCAGAAAAGAATCGTCACAACACTCGATCTGGCCATCGCCTGGCTCCTCGAGGAACACGTGTGCGACGCCTACCGTTTCCTCATGCGGTACTACGAGGAGGGGGACCGCATCTACATCTTCGGGTTTAGCAGAGGGGCATACACGGCCCGCGTCCTGGCTGCCATGCTCTACAAAGTAGGACTCCTCAGTAAGGGCAATGAGGAACTCGTTCCCTTCGCATGGGAGATGTTCACCCACAAGAGCTCCCTCGATCGGGAACCCTGCGCCGGGTTCCGGCGAACCTTTGCCCGCGAGGTTAAGGTGCACTTCCTAGGTCTCTGGGACACGGTAAGCAGCGTCGGGTGGGCATGGAACCCCTCCCACTATCAATACACCGCTAACAATTCCAGCGTCACGACTATCCGCCACGCGGTCGCCCTCGACGAACGACGAGCCTACTTCGTCCAGAACCTCTGGGGCTCCGGCCCCGATGTCGAGCAGGTCTGGTTTCCGGGCGTCCACTGCGACGTGGGCGGCGGCTACCCCGACGGAACCCTCTCGATACTCGGCCTCGCATGGATGACCCGCGAGGCGAAAGCCCACGGACTACGCACCGACCCGGTCGCGGAACAGGCAACCCTTTCGGGTGATGGAACGCCAGCGTTTCTGGCGCAGCACGCCATCGGTCCCGCGCATGAGTCCTTGACCGGATGGTGGTGGGTCGGCGAATACCTTCCCAAACGCACCAGGGTCGAGGAGCTGAATAACACATGGCGGACCCGCTGGATCATTCCCGCCGGTCGGTACCGCACTGTACCCACGGGGTCGTGCATTCACCAAAGCGTCCTGACGCGACAAGGGCTACTTCCAACCTACAGACTGACGAATCTGCCCGGGAAGGCCACCATAGTCACCTAACGCTGGGAGGCGAAGCATGTGTCACGCGCTGCAGACCGGAGCGCCCGATGCGGGCGCAACACCTCGACTCGCGATGCCGAGTGCACGAGAAGGCCGGTCCACGCGGGGCGTCCTCCTCGACGGCATCCAGGCGGCGCTCCACGACACGACCCTCGGCCTGCCGTCGTCCGTCACGCCGTGCGTACGGCTGGCAGTCGAAAACCAGCGAACTCTGACGGAATGTGGCGTCCCAGCACTCGTCGCGGTCGGACGAGTCCATCAAGCCGGGCGCGTGAGAGAACACGCTTGGACGCTTCATAAGCTGCACGGACGATGGCGCACGCTTGACCCGCACGTCCCGGGTTCGGCGCGGCATGAACCCCTTGCGCTCGTCGACGGTGGGACCACGTGGACGAACGCATCCTCCCACGAGCTCGGGCAACTCCAGCCGGGGTTCTTTCTGACGATGCACTGCCAGATCAACGACGCAGCACTCAAGAAGCTCTTCGATACATCCACCATTGATGACATCAATCACGTCAACGCCCGCGTCGATGACCCGTTCGCGCACCTCAACTACGACCCCCGCGAACACTTCGACAACAGCCTCATCGAAGAATCGATCACGCTGCTTGAAGACCGTCTGTCCTGGCAGGGGGACACCCGACTCCATACCGTCACGACCGGAGCAGCTAACGCCATCGCGTATGGCCTAGGGTGCCATGCGGTCGCCGACTTCTACTCGCACTCCAACTATGCACCCATGGCACTCGCGTACTACAAACAGCCTGCCGACGTCCCTCCCATTGACCAGGCGATCGCCGACGCCGGTTTCCTGACCTTCGTCGAGACGACATGGAATAACCGCAACCTGTGGAGAGACTACGCCGGCTATTCGACCACCCAGGCGTTCCCCCTGGGGGAAGAATTCGCGAAATGTCTCTTCACAGGCGCGTATAGCGCGGACAGCTGGATCCTGCGATCGAGCATCCCTCATCACAATGACGTCGCCGTCGACCAACCCGACTCCGCGCTCGTCCACGCACCACCCATTTTGCGCCGCAAGCATCCGTTCGGTTTCCCCGGGGTCTGGAAACAGCAGTACGACCTGCGCCGACGTCTCGCGATTACCCACCTCCGCGCCGTGATAAAGCGCGTCAACGACCATGATGCCACGCCGTTTTTCGGCAGTGGCAAGACCCTGCCGGACATCCTCAAGCCACCGCCCTGGACGTTCACGGACAACACCCTTGCGGGCGCGGTCGGGTACCTGGTGCGCGGACCCGACGGCCGCGCCACCAACGTCGCATGACCCAAGAGACTGGAGGACACCATGACCGAACCGCCGCGTTCCGCCGACGCTCTCGTTACTCACCTGCTCAATACGCCCAGCCTCCTCGACCAGGTTAAGGCCAATCCCGAGAACACCCTTCGGCAGTTAGCGAAGGAAGTCACACGCGACCTGCCGCCCCCTGCGTTCGTTACTGATCGTTGGACGTACCGTATCGTCGTGCTCGCCCTTGGAATCGTCTGCGTCGCGGCGATCGGTGGAGCGATCTACCTTAGTGCGATTGCCACCGCTGGAAATGCGCCGAAGATTCCCGATGTCCTAACCGCACTGGGGGCCGCCGCCATCGGCGCGTTGGCGGGACTTCTGGCGCCGTCACCGACGAGCAAATGATGACCGCCTTACCGGACCATGAACCGGGCGGGACGTTTGAGATGACTATGGCCTCCCCCGAACACTCGTGATGGACGAATCGCCGAATGCAGCCCATGAAGGAGAATCGGATGAAGCTCATGGATATGGCCTTCCAGCGACTGGACGACCTGGAATTCGGAAGGGACGTCCTGGAGCGCTCGCGGCAAGCCCCAGGCGTTTTGACCGTTCCCGTAAGTGCGCCTCCCAAAGACGTGGCGCGCCTTGCGGAACGTGAGAACGCAGACGTGATTTTCGTTCTCGACAGTAACGAGGAGATTCGAGGACTTATCGCACCTAACTGGGTCCAGCGACAGGTGGCAAAACACTTTCGGCTGCAGCCCGAGAGTTTTTCGGGCGCAGTGGCTGCGCTCGAGGAAGCCGGAATGCTCAAGGGTGTGTTTTCTCATGAGTGGCTTAACTTCGAACGGCCAGATCAAAAATGGTGCGACAAGGGAGGGCATTACACCTATACACGGCCGTGTCCGGAGCACCCGTGAGCGAAGGCCTCATCGGCAAGATCAGCGGGGCCGGTGGAAAAACCCTCATCTTTTCTGGTGTGCTCCCGGCTGTGATTCTGGTCGGCGGATGGACTCTCCTTCACGGCGGCGCTTCTTCTCTGATCACGATAGTCCAAGGGCTTACAAAAGGGGGCGAGCAGTCAGCTGAGTCCATAACGTGGCTTCTTTGGTTCTGTGCGTTGACACTACTGTTCTACGCTGACAGAAGTCTTGCCATCCACGTCATAGCCCACCTCCCTGGAAAGCTACTCGCTCCGGCCCGGTCATTTCAGCGACGGCGTGAGGAGCGACGACGATGGCGATGCGTGTCCGAGCGCCGGAGCCTGGAATGGAAAGCGACCGCGGCTCGTTGGTATGAACGATCCTTTGAAGTGTATCCGTGGGTACCAGGCTGGGTGTCCATACCGACCCTCGAACAGGCACTCGAGGCTTCGGGCCGTGCAAGAGCAGTCTTTGAAAGATCGACTCAGGAAAGTTCGGCTCTCCCGGTTAGGCAGACCGAGCGCACGGAGATACTGATCAGGGGGCTGGAACGTCTGAGGGCCCTGAGCAACGCGATGATAGGCGAGAAGGCCTTCCAAGAGGAGTTGCAACAGTGGCGTTCGCTCGTTGCGAGCGCCGATGTTCGAAAGGCCCTGGACTCGGCAAGCGTCGAGATCAAGCGGGAATGGACTGCTGCCTTCGAGAGGTTCAGCGCCTTCCCAGAAGAGGGGGAACTTCAACCGACCGCTCTCGGAAACGAGCTCGCTGCACTCGATTCCTACGCCGCCCAGCGCTATGGGATGGATACAGGTACACTTTTCATTCGGCTCTGGAAACTACTCGGCAAGGAAGAGCAAGAAGAAGTCGCGGATGCACGAGCGGCGGTTGAAAGCCTCCTGAATCTCGCCATCGTTTTCGTCGCCGTGGGGATCATCGCGGGAGCCGGGGCGGTGAGCGCCCTGAGCACGGAGTGGGCGAGCGCCTGCACGACCTTTGCGGTCATGCTGGGATCTTTCCTCGTCTCGGCTGGGTCATACCGAGCGACGCTGTTCGCCGTTCGAAACCTCCGAGAAAAGATCGTGGGAGCGGTCGACGTTCACAGACTTGCGCTCCTTGAGGCACTGGGTTTTCGGCCGAGGACAGTGCAAGAGGAACTGGCGCTGTTTCGGGAGCTCCAAGACTTCTTCGTCCAGGGCGTTCCACGAAGGCCAGACCGAGTGCTCGCGTATAAGACGGCCGAAGCTACGCCGGCGGCGGGGAAGGTTCCTTTATGAACGACACCTCGGATGGCCTTGAGAGCACCAACGACATACGCCTTCGACCGCCACCGCCATCCCGATTCCGCCCGACACCGCCACCATGAGGCTGTTCCCCGTTCGGCTCACGGTAACGGCGGCAATTCGCGCCGGAGCCCCGTGATCCGACAGGCCAGTCTACGCATGAAAGGGCCAAGGAGAAGACCATGAATCTGCACGCGAGCACATCCATATTTCGGGCAGCGACGGGACGCATCGGGTCCTGGCTCGTGGCCCTGCTGGCGATCATGGCGGTGCCAGCAGCCCATTCCGAGTCGAAGATCACCCTGAAGAATCAGTTCATTACGAAATACATGAACCAGGCCACCATCACCGCCAGCTTCACGGTGGACCACGTCGGGAAGGTGAAGAAGCCCTCTCCCAGCAAGCCATCGAACGACGGCGACATCCACTGCTCCGGTCGAGCCCCGGAAATCGGCCTGGCGTCGGTGGCTGAGGTCATGAACGCCGCCGACGAGGTCGAGGCTGCTGGGAAACTCAAGGGCGCAGAAGGTACGAGTCAGCCACTCACCATCGTGGGCGCCTGGCGCATCTGGTGCGAGCATGGCGGCGGAGCCGACCAGGTCCAAGGCGCGGCGGTCTCACCCGCTCAGGACACGAACCCCGACCACGTGTTCGAGATCCATCCCATCGCAAGCGTCGCTGGGGTGAGCACGTTGTCCGGCTACCATCCCATTCGCGGCTATCAGACCAAGGACGCGTCAACCGCATTCACCACGTATGAACGCACACGCTGTCAGATCACGCCGGGAGCGAGTAAGACCACCATCACGACCACGAATGTCGGGTACAACTACGTCGAGTTCGTCCTCGAGCTGAACGGCATACCCGCAGCTACCACGAGCGGCGACGGTGCGCTGGCGTTCGCGAAGGTTCTTGACCTCTCCGGAGACCCCATTCATCGAAATCGCCGGATGGTGTTCGTCAAGGACTCTCCCCCGTATGCAGCCGTCCTCAACAAGCCGGCCGGAACCCGCCTTCATGTTCTCGGCATCCCGAGACTCGACATGAGCCTCGTCCGCTGGCGGGCTCAGAACGCGACCAAGCGGCCGGAGGTGCTCGGCTGGAGCCTGCCTTACGAAATCATCGTCGTGGGCGTCTACGACGACCTCGGAGCGGCGGCAGATAGCGACAACTAGCCGTGCACATCAACTCGGACATCCCTCTTCCCGAGGTCTACCAGCTCGTCGACCCGACCGCCTGCAACCCAAATCCCTACCCTCGATTTCTGGCAGCGACGCTTCGAGGCGCTGTTGCTCCACTGTGGCGTCCATTCGCAGACGTGTCACCACGTAAGAACATGAGGAGGCGTGCCGTGAAAAGGGTTCTATTCGTTGGCTTGCTTGCGATTGCATTGAATAGCGCGGCCGAGACTTTGATTGTAAGAAGCGGCCAGGCGATCACCATCGATAACAACTACAATCCGATCTACCTTGACGCACTTGTGATGGAAGATGATTCGAAAGTCATAGTAGTCAGAGACGCCTGGCACGTCACCATCAAGGAGGCCACTTTCGGGAAGAACACGTTGATTGACGGATCTCGAGGTGTTTCTGCAGATGCTGCGGACAATACTACTGTCCCCGTTCAGGCCAAAGAGTGTGATTCTGGCGGACAGCTCTCTTATCTACAGGGTCCGAAAGGCGACGATGGTAAGGACGGCGCGAGCATTCAGATGCTCGTTGGAATCCGGGAAGTGAAACACCTTGTGATCAACGTTAACGGCGGAGGTGGCGGCCACGGCGGGCGCGGCGGCCAGGGCCGCCAAGGGGGCGCGGCGAACTGCATCTGCCACGGTGGGACCGGCGGCACGGGTGGAAATGGCGGGTCCGGGGGCAGAGGCGGCGACTCAGGCGCCGTTTACATTCGATGGTATCCAGTCGAGCGATTTGGGCCGAAACTGACGGTAAGCGCGCCGAGTTCTGAGACCCGAAGCGCGTTCGGAACTGCTCTTTTCGCATATGCCTTTCCAGTTGGGCTGGAGGTGAGGGCCGAGGCAGGGCGGTTCGGTGCCGGTGGGGGAAGGGGTCCTGGCGCCGCAGGGGGCCAGGGTCATAACTGCGGCATCTATTGGACGGGCGGTGGCGCCGGGGCTCGGAAGGTGGCTTGGGCCCTGACGGCCCTCACGGGAAGTCCATCGAGCCCAGAGTCGAGAGGATTAATCCAGAAGAACTGAACAGGCTCGTATCCCCATAGCCACGTCTTCGCCGAGGAAATGACCGTCTGTTTTACCGCTCGCGCCTTGAGTCGAGCCCTTGGCTTGCGGCTTATTTAGGGGTCTTCAGATGGCCTTACACTTTGACTGTTACTGTTACGGGACGGAATCCTGGGGAGGCGACCGATCTCATGCATTTCGCTTGTTTTCTCGTTGGATGGGCTCTCGTGGTCCTGGGTGCCGCCTCCGGAATCGCGCTTTTCGTGAGCGCGGTCACCAGCCAAGATCAAAAAGCCCTTGAAACGAGACGATCAACGCTTTGGGGCCTATTCCTTATCGGCATCGCTGCGGGGCTGCTCTTGCTCGGCGTAGCCGAAAAGGCCCGCTGAGGATAACGTTCCCCTGACCCAGCTCTGGCTGACCCACAGCGACGAGAACGGCGACGACATGCCCCTCGTTATGCTCGACCGATTCGTCGCGCCAGAGCGAACCGCCAACATCCCGGAGTTCGTGAACCTCACGCCCGGTCAGCTCACGTCAATCCGCATCGCCGACGAGATCCGGAAGTCGACGTCGGCGCTTCCGACCCGGCCCAAGTGAGGCAGAGAAGGTCAAAGAGACGGGCGACCGGCCGCGCACTCGGGCGTTAACGCAATAACCCGATCGGGTTATAGACAACCCCGGTAGAGCTGGCACACAGTCCCAGTCCAACCAGTGGATCATAAGGGACACACCAACGTTTCGTTCAGGACAGGCCCAATCGAGAACTGTTCGATCAAAGAGACTGGAAGGTCGCTCGTCGGCGTTCTTCCGCCGGGGTGCCTATTCCTTCTCGCGGGGCTGTCCTCCCGGCTCAGCTCCCGGATCCGACCCAACGCCACTTCAGTCCGTTCAGCTAAACGAACCCTTTCCGGTGGCGTGCTCACGACCCGTCTCAACGCTCCTTGTTCGGGAGCGCTTCTCGTAAGCGAGATGTCAGCCACTTGAAAGCAGAGCGGTTGTTGGTCGCATTCTCCGAATTCAACAAGAGACTGGAGAGCTATGTAGATACCATTTATCGACGCCTCGAGGAATGGGCGAAGCAGCTGTCACACCTTCTCGAAACCGTCGCGACGAATGTGTCGCGCTTCATTCGAATGTTGGCGCGGCTCCTATGGATGGGCGTGCTCTTGTGCCAGCCATTCATCACGGCGATGTATCTTGCGAATGGCCTTTGGGAGATGTTTCTACAGCGCTCGGGACTTCTTCAGATATTGTTCGGTGTCGTCGGCGTTTTCGGGCTGGCCGGGGTGGTTCTCGGCCTGTTGTCGCTCTTATCTGCTGGTGCGCCTTTCCAACAGGAATCACATTCGGAGATAGGAAGTAGGCGTCTAAGACGTCGCTTCCTAAAGTACAACGCCCTTCTCGCCCTGAGCTTCTTCGCAGCTGCTGGTCTCCTCGAGCACTGTCCCTTCTCGTCACCCCTCTATTCCTCGTCATACTCCGCGGCCGATGTGGCTGTGCGGTATATCAAACAGGTGGTGTCCTACGTGGTAAGCCCCTCCGGAAACACAACCGTGGTCCGGGCGAAACACTCGTCGCCGACTGACCGAGTGAATTCGGAGCCGTCGTCTCTACGCCCGACCGAGACGACAGCGGAGACGTCTGCCGCTTCCCTGCCGCCCATGAAGCCGAGGAGTACGGCCAACGCCTCCGATGTCGCGAATGAAGGGACAGTCCGGGTGACTGGGGACACTAGAAGAAGGGACCCCACATTTGGACCGTCGGTCCAGACTCCGCCACTAGAGATTCCGGAGGCAGCATCTACTGAGACTGTGGAAACACCTACGACGGCACGAGAAGTGCGGCGCCTCGTAGTCACAGAGTTTCGGATCGCATTGTCCAGAGCGAGCCAACGCTTGCTCGTCATAAAGGTAAGGGTGCAAAACCGCGACAGCAGAGCCGAGGTGCCTGTCATATGGATCTTCTTCTCGCGCGCCGCAGACTGGGACTCGTCGATCCTGGATCGGACGCATGCGGTGCGTGTTGAATCTCAGCGGCCGTTGCCGCAAGGCCAGGAGGAAGACACCGAGAAAGTAGTAATACTTCCGGCGGAATGTCGCGACGGGACTTGGTACGCTTGGGCAGTATGTGGTCCGTTCGACGGAATACAGCCGGAGTCGGCTCAGAAGGATGACTTTATTCGGCAAGGGCCGTTCACTCTTGGTTGAGGTCACCGTTGCCGACAGGCTGCGGCACTACGATAGTTTCCAATGAGTCTCCTCATTGAAGTGGTTGCACTGATCGCCGACCTGTTCCACCACGTATTGCGTGTGTTCGGCGAAGGAGACTCAATTCGCGGAAACTGGGCCGCCTCCTTCAGATCCCCGCCGGGCGGCGAGTGTATTGAGTACTACCGGCTGGCTCAGGTGCGGCGGACCACGCTAATCTTCATTCAGCAGTACAAGCGGTTCGATGACGGGCGCACGTCTCGGCAATCGTTTCAGGGCCAGGGCATTCGCCACGGAGACCTGCTGTACGCCTATTACACGTCCACCGACAAGAGTAGCGACCGTGCTGGGGTCATGATCCTCCGGCGTTCACATGAACCTGCCACGCTCGAAAAGCTCGTCAGAGTCCAGTACCTCGAGACATATCCCGCCGGTGAGAGGGTCGCGAACATCGAGGCCGAGATAAGCCTTCACCTGATTGCGCTCCGTTTTGGGGAGAAGATTGACCTGACCTTCGGTCGTTTCCTGTTCTCGAGCTTCGCCGAGGCGAAGGACAGCCTCGCGCGTGGTCGATGATGATGCCGCCGCCTGGCTCCTGCGCCACGATCACGGGTACGCTGTCGTCCACCTTTCTCTTGTCGACGTGTTCCTTCAGCTTCGCGCTGTCACGCGCATCCTCGAAGAGCTCGCCCCAGCCGCCATCGGTCGATGAGTGGCCCAACCGTCGTGCGCTTGCTCATCGCCCAATCACTCCGCCACTTGCGCCCTCTCTTGTGCACACGTTCCGATAACGTGTCAAAGGTCAGACTGACGGGAATACATCAGGCCGCATCGACGCCACCCTCAGAGGGTTAGGAATCGATCGCGAAAGCTGGATCTCGAGCCAGATTATGGGGTCGGGCGCAAGTCGGATTTCGCTCCGATCTGGCGGCCAGAATAGGTTGGCTTAATCAGTTTATTGGCAACCTCTGGGGGTCGGTATTGGCATTCTGATTCGCGGTAATCAGTTCCTTTCGGCCTCTGACTGGCGCCACGTAAGTGATTCAACGGTAGGCACTTATCGTGACGCCGGGGCACCTGCGAATTGACGCCTTTTAACGCGGCACGGCCGTCGAGATAAATACCGCACCCCAATAAACCCCCCTCTCCGGATTCGCCCTTCGAGGCTTACCGTCGCGCGGGGAATGCGGCCCCCGCCGGTCGCGGGTTCGGGGCCAGCGCCCTCTCAGGACCAGAAGGCCGGGAGGCCTGCTACCCTTCCGATCTGACTCGGAACGACTACCCGTTGGAGGCGTTGATGGCCCGTAATCTATTCGCGATTCTCGACGAAATGACCGCAAACCTGGCTGAGCTGAAAGCGACGCTGGCGCCGCTCGCGCCGCTCGGGGGGACGGTCGTGGCCGAGGCCAGAAAGCCCGCCACGGCGCACCGTGGCGCGACAGCTGCTGCCCCTGTCGCGAGGGGTCCAGTCAGCGCCAAGCGCCGCGCCGCAATGCGCGTTCAGGGGCAATACATGAGCGCAATTCGGCCTCTTTCGGCCGTTCAGCGGGCTCAAATGAAGAAGATCCGCGCTGAAAAGGGAGTCGAGGCTGCGATCGCGGCGGCAGGAAAACTCCAGCGATAGATCCAGTCGGGCTCAGAAGCCCCTAAACCCTGTGAACTCCGAAACGCCGTACCCGAAGGACGACGCCAGCCCGGGGTTTCGCTCCGCCTCCCAGGCACTGATCGCGAGCGCCAGGACGAGGTCGTCGTCCGGTCTTTCGCGCCAATCGAGGACGTCCTCGGACCATTCCTGACCCACCTTGAAGCGGAAGTTGACGAGCTCCCGGGCTAAGAGCGCCGCGTGTGGGAGTGACCTCGCGATCTTGAGCCGCCCCGTCTGGAGTAAGACCTGAGTCGAGGAGATCACGTCCCTCTTCGGGATCCGGTGGTTGCTGCCGTCTCGGATGGTCTGATCGCCGGCAACCAGTGTGAAGACGGAGACGAAGACGTTCGTCTTCCGAAACAGCTCGACGGCCGCCTTGCCGACGCCCGTGGCGTCCAGGACGGTCACCGGCTTACTCAGCTGCCGTTGAAAGGTCTCGACCCAACTCACGATCTCCGGGTACGACACGCCCGCCGGGATCCTCTCGAGATGCCGGAGGGCGAAATTGACAGGCGGGTGATCGCGGACGTCCTTGCCGTCGGGGCCTTGATAGACGGGGCGCACGCTGAAGGATCCATACCTGCGCACGCAGGTCGACGGCGACCCGACCGACAACCTCCTCACCTTGCCGGAGTGCCCTGCCTTCTAGGCAGTGACGGAGGTCGACCCGGATTGATGGGGTTGTCGCTGGGGTCGCGGCGATGATCAGGGTGGGGCGTTGGTGCGGTGGTGCCAGCGTTCGAAGACCCTTCTGATGTAGCCGATTGTGACGCGTTGTTCGGCTGCTTTGGGATCGTCCTTCCATGTTGTGTCGGCGGGTTCTACCTCGTGGCACTGGTAGCGGACGCGCCCGAGGTTGAACTCGTGTCCTAGGAATGACATGGTGTCCGCTTTGACGTGCTGGGTTTTGAGTGATTCGTTCCTAGCCCATGCTTTTCGTGCTATCGCGAGACCTTTGCCCCTGATGGTCGCGCGAAACGGGGTTGCGGGTGCGAGGAGGACGGCGCCTTCGGTTATAGCTGTGGCGAGCGTCCACGCGTCGTCGAAGGTCTGTTCGTCGGGTTCTTCCAGGTACCGGAGATCCTGTTTGTACTCGTCGCTGATAGTGCTGAGCCACTCGAGGAGGTCGGCCGCGTCGTCGAAAGCGTCGCTCGAAAGTCCCGTGTCAACGCTTGACACGTTGATCGAAGGGTTGGTTGGGTCGAGTGGTACGACCGCGAAGGGGTCACCTCGGGCCATCGTCTGCGCGAGCAGGATGGTATGCCTGGCGTTGCGTGCGGGCAGCGAACCGAGGTCGAATGCAAGGGTGGTGGAGTGGTCGCGTCCCGTGCCGTCGAAGGTGAGGGTGATCGTGAGGGTGCCGGCCAGGAGGCCGCCGGCGAGTTCAACCGTCACTTCTTTGCGCCCCGGGCGCGTGATGGTAAAGGTGGTCAGGCCGATGAGCGTCTCGCGTCGTCCGTTCGTGGTCGCGTCGATGCGGACGGGCATGGTCCTTCGACGGATATCGTGAGGGGTCCGGTGGTGTTCTTGGCGGCGAGGTAGGCCGCGACGGCGTCGACGTATGGGCGGAAGCCGAGTTCGTCCTTGGGGCTTGCGGTGTCGGCGATGCCGGCGAGCCGGATGGATTCGTTCGCTGGAGTGGTCGGGTTTACGGTTTCTGGTGGTGCGGTCTCTGGTGGCGCAGCCAAAGATGCCTCCTTGGGAAGCGGGTGCCGCGAGTGTAGGGGAGTATTAGCATGAAATCGTACCAGAGTGTCGCGTTCTGTAGGTGGCTAGTGGTTCGGGTGAGGGGTGGGCCGCTCCGACTCTCGCGATCAGCACTCCGCGCTCGTTCGGATGCCGAACAGCGGGTTCGTTTCGACCTCGCAGTGCATGATGCCGGTGGGCGGCCGGGTCCGCTCCACGTTCGATGACCACCGGGGACGAGGGAGGAAGCCAGATGCAGATCGTGCGGCTGCGGATCGAACGCTTCAAATGTATTCGGGAAGCGACGCTCTTTCCCACGGCCCATAACGTGTACCTTGGACCGAACAACATCGGGAAGACCGCTCTCCTCGAGGCGCTCAACCTGCTGCTGAATCCCGAGGGCTCCAGCCGTACGGACGTCGTCGACGAGAACGACTTCTACTGCCGGGAGTACCGGGCACCCGGGACGAAGACTCCGACCGACGCCCCTATAGAAGCGGCGGCAGTTTCTTCGGGGCACGACGCTCCGGCGGAGCCAATGGACGTTGAGTCTGCGGCGCCCCCGGTCATTCGACTTGAGGCCGTTCTGACCGGCATTGAGAAGGGTGACCTCTCCGAGTTCTCGAACGTCCTCGTGCCCTGGGACCCCGAGTGCCGGGAGGTGATCGAGGTGACTGATGAAGGCGTGGATCCCTTCAAGGCCGCTGAACGAGCAATCCGGCCCTGCTTCGAGGCCTGGTACGACGAGGAGGAGGACGAGTTCACCTCGAAGAGCTTCTTTCAGACCGATCCCGACCTTGCGCGGGGCGACTGCCCCTCTTTTACGAAGCAGCAGAAGCGCCGCATCGGCTTTCTAATCTACCGGGACTTCCGCGCGCTGCAGCGCCCGGTGACGCTCGAGACAACCCACCTCTTCGCGCGCCTGTTGGCGAGCCAGGAGGCGACGCCGCGGAACTTCGAAGCGGTCCTCGAGCATCTCGAAGGCGGAGTGCTCCCACTGTTCAGCGAACCGAATTTTGCCCGGGTCATCCAGGAGTATCGATCCGAGCTCTCGCGCTACCTTCCGCTCGCGCACGACGGCGATGGCGAACTCTCGTTCGAGGTGACGGACCGGACACGGGACGAGGTCAAGGCGGCGACCCAGCTCTACGTGCGAGACGCCCTCCCGCTGCCCCTTCAAAAAATGGGGGCGGGAACCCGGAGCCTGGCGATTCTGGCGATGCTGCTGCTCATCGCTCGCAAGCGGGGACGGGGCATTATCGCCCTCGAAGAGCCGGAGACGTTCCTCTTCCCCCACGCCCAACGGCGGGTCATCGACGAGGTCCTCGCACTTGCGTCTCAGACCTTCACGACTACGCACTCACCCTACGTTCTCGAGCGGATGCCGATCGAGGGGTACCAGCGAGTCCAGCGGACCGAAGGGGGGATGTTTCGCGTCGACCCGGTGGTTACCTCCCCGAAGGACGCGCGACAGGTTAAAGACCGCCTCAAGCGCCAGCTCAGCGAGGCCCTACTCGGTCGGGCGGCGGTCATTGTGGAAGAGGACTCGATACGCCTTTGGATCCTTCGGGCGAGCGCCCTTCTTCATGGTCAGACGTACGAAGGAATCACGAGAGAGGCGCTAGAACTGCACGGCATCGCGGTCGTCTCGACGAGGACGAATGGCGAGGTGCCTGCGGTCGCGGGTCTCCTCGCCCGGGCTGGCATCAGCGTGATCGGAGTCCTCGACCGCTTGGCGGACGCCGAGGTCGACCAGCTCCTCACGACGCATGGCGACCTGACCCTAGTCTTCCTGCCGGACAAGGGCCTTGAGACGCTCCTCGCGCGCACCCTCCCGGCATCCATCCTTCATGCCGCGTTGACCAGCGCGCCTGGAGCGAAGCACGCCTACGACCCCGCCGAGGTGGACAGCTGGCCAGAGGCCGACCTCCGCAAGAAGGCCCGCGAGTTCCTTATCCAACACAAGGGCCACCTACCGATCCATGAGTGGCTGTTAGACCGGCTCGATCTCTCAACGCTGCCCGAGATCTTCAAGCGCCTCGTTCTTCTGGCGAGCGAACTCTCGGCGGGGGCGCCGACCTTCGGCTCGTGCTCGCTCCCGTGCCCTTGACGCCGTTCGAGCCGACCGACGATCAGCTCGCCATCATCGAGGCTGATGGTTCGGCGCTCGTCGTCGCCGGTCCGGGTCGTGGCAAGACCGTAACGGCGCTGGCCGCGGCCAGCGCCTGGCTCGATCGTCACAGGCCACCCGATCGCGTGCTCTTCACGTCGTTCTCGAATGCCGCCGTGCAGCGACTCGCCTCCAGCGCAAGCATTCGGCTCGCCCGATACCGGGGACGGGTGCAGTTTCGGACTCTTCACAGCGTCGCGCTGGAGGTGCTGCGTGACTATGGCCGGTTCGCCGGCCTCTCCAGCAGGGCATCAGTGCTCGACAAGACCGAGGAGCATTTGCTCGTGGCCGAGCGGGGGTGGGATCCGGCGGACGACGCCTACCAAGAGATTCTCCGCTCTGTGGCGCGCGAGACAGGGCGAGTTGCCTTCGACCTCATGGTTCCTCTCGCACTGCGGCTGCTGAAGAGGAGTCCGGTGCTTGCCGAGGCCGTTGCAGCGCGCTACCCCTTCATCGTCGTCGACGAGTTCCAGGACACGAAGCCGGAACAGTGGGAGTTCCTGCAGATGCTCGGCCACTCTGGACGCGTGCTCGCGCTCGGCGACCCGAATCAGATGATCTACAGCGCGCAATACGCCGCCGCTCTCGAGCGCTTCGCCGCCTTCTGCCAATGGAAGAGCACGGTCCAGGTGGGATTGCAACGGCGGAGCTTCCGTTGTCATGCGCCGGCGATCCTCGACCTAGCCGAAGCGCTCCTGAGCGGATCTCGCTGTGCGATCGATGGGAACTCCGGTGTGCAGCTTTTCCCGGCGTACCACACCCAGCGCCGCGCGGTGCTTGCTGTGATCTGGAAAGAGATCCGACGGCAGGCAAAGCCCGACTCGACACTGGCCTTCATCGTTCCGTCGGAGAGGGTTGCCCGCGAACTCGCGAGCGACCTGCGGACACCGAACCCCAGCCATAGAGCCCCGATTCCGATCCACGCCCGCATCGAGACGCGCGAGGGCTGGATGGATACCTACCGGCTGGCCGTCTGCGCTGCGAGTGACTATGCGGACGCGCCGAGCGATGACCGACGGCGAGTGTTGGCCGCTAGCTTGGCGGTGTTCGTCACGACCTGGAGCAAGAAGAAGCTCACCGACGCCCTCGTACGACAGATCGACGCCGCACTAAGGGCGTCTGCCAGGAAGCGAAGTCCGCTGCGTGAGTTTCTGGGCGCGCCCGCCAACGACGATCGCGGAATGTTTGCCGGGAGCCTGCTTGAAGCCCTGAAGTCGGACCCCCTCTCCGCAACGGCCGCCCGGGATCTCGAGCGCCAGGGAATTCCGGATCTGGCCGAGTGCCTCGGAGGACTTCGTGGAAATCTCTTCGCCGCTTACCGCGCCGGTCGATCGCCGGCAGGGCTTGACGGCATGTTGCCTTCACCTGGTCGCACGACGATGCTCAGCATGTACCGAGCGAAGGGACGCGAGTTCGACTTCGTCGTTTTGGTCGCCGATCCGCGGGCACACTCATCAAAGACCACTCTCGACGAGCTGCGGCGCCTCTACTATGTCTCCGCGACGCGCGCACGTCGCTGGCTCGGAGTCCTCTACCCTCCCAATACCCCAGGTACGGTTCTCGGACCGGTGATCGGCAAGTAAACGAGGTTTGGTGAAGCCGGCCGAGTGTCCCGCCGGCTATTCGCGATTCTCGACGACCTGACCGCAATCCTGGCCGAGCTAGAGACGACGTTGGCCCCGCTCGCCCTCATCGGAGGCACGGTCGTGTGAGGCCAGGGGTCGTTGCGGCCGGGCGGCTTTTGGGTCGCCTCGGCGGGTCGGGAATTTGAATGCGGTTGGGGCGGTGTTAGACGGAATGGCGGGTGAGAGTCCGTGCCGCTAGGTGTCAGGTGGGCCAGCTGGAACGCCCGTTCCGACCGCTGCTGCTCGTTCGAGAAGGCGCCTGGTTTTCTGCTCAAAGAGCGTTAGGCGGAATCGTCGTGCCCAGAGCGGCGATTCGGCGACAATGCTCTCGCGAATCGGGGGATCGTCGTGACCAGGAAGATGATGCTGTTCGTCAACGTCCGGGGCGAGGGCCTCAGCCTTGACCGGGTTCGAGCGGAACTTCGGTTCCCGGAGCGAGGGGAGGGCTGGATTCGCGTACGCCTCTACCCGCAGGTGCCGGTGGTCACGGCGTTCGACATGCCGTTCGAGTGGACGCTAACGGGCGACGTTACCGACGTGGGCGGGACCGTCGTCACGCACGTGGAGGCACCGCGGGTATGGACCCGAGATGTCGGGTACCTGACGTGGGATCGCGACACGACGGATACCACGGTGAAAGGATGCGCGGACGAGGTCACGCTGACGCACCTCTCTCGTTTCAAGGGGGATTCGAGCAAGAAGCAGCTGACATATTTTCTCAGCCCAGGCCCTGCACTCCGCTCCGCCCGCATCGTCACGCGTCGAAAGTCCGGCGCGGCCAATGCTCGGACCATGCGGCGCGCGGCCGTCCCTCTGACAGGGCGAGAGCGCCTGACGTTCTTAGCGCACGAGGGCTGGGAGGGAAAGAAACAGAAGAAGTCCCGGTCCATCCTCGTCGGAAAGGTCCGCTCCTCAAGAACAGCCCCGAGTGTGTTGCCAGAAGTGGAGGACGTGCTCGCCCTCGCCTCGGTCGCCATGCGACACCGGGTCGTGTGCACCGGGTGGGCGCAAGCCGGCACCGGCGGGCTCGTCGAGTGCTTCCGCGGCAACGTCCGCGTACCCCGCCAAGACCCCTGGGATGAGAACAATGCACTCGTCCCGCAGGAGCATCTCGCCGGCTTTCTGGTCAAGGCGCATGGGCGACTACGCCATTCCCCACAGGCCGCGTTACTGCGACAGGTGGCCCAGCAAGTCGTGCCCCGGCGCCGCGAAGGGATCGACCAGCGATTCACGCGCCTCTTCTCCGCACTCGAGTCGATCGTCCTCTTCTGGTCGCGCGCGAGAAAACGGGAGCACATCCTGTCCAAGAAACAGTATCGGGCGGTCCGCCGTGCCGTACAGGAAGCCCTCACGAGGCACGTACGGTCGAAGGACAAACGCTCAGCAGTAGAGCAGAAGCTAGGCGAGTTGAATCGGCCCGCGATCGCAGCGTCGTTCCTCCAGACGTGTCGCCAAGCCAACGTAGCCCTCGACGACCTATGGCCCCTCGATAACCGCGACGGACTCGGTCTCACCGGCATCCGGAACAAGTTCAGCCACGGAGAGCACGTCCCATACCACCCGGGCCTCGAGACAGCAGGAGATCACCTGCAATGGACGGTGGAACGGCTCCTCCTCGCGACACTCGGCTGGCCCATCGAGAAAACACGCGTACGCCCAGAGTCGCTAGGTTTCCTCGTAGCGTACGGTTCTTGGTCCGAGGAACGGAAGGCACTCACACGCGCCACGGCGAAGGAAACGAACAACGCCACCGGAGCGACGGACAGCGGCACTGTGTAGCGCCTACTCGGCGAGTGTTCGGAAGAAGCGTGCGACGTCCGTCGGGCTTCCGTCTGCGTGGTGGGACACCGTCACGGTGTTGGCGGAGCGGCGAGCCTTCCCGGGCTTGACTCTGCGTTTCGTCTTCGTCGTTCGTGGCTGTCGTGCCCGGTCGGGACGGAGTCGCGTCACGTCGGGAGGACTGAGCCGAACGCCGAAACGCTCACTCAGATCCGTGATGACCTTCTTCGCCTCAAGCCGCGGGTTCTTCGCAAGG
>DAIOUV010000050.1:0-24233 GCA_036759345.1 Acidobacteriota bacterium
GTGTCGTAAAGCCGGAAGGCCGCGGCTCCCGACAGCGTCGTCTGTCCCTCCCGTCGCGCGGCCGAAATAGCCTCGCCGACGCGGTCGGCGCCGACGGACATCGTGCGGCGGAAGCCTTCCTCGTCGACGCGGATCGTGTCGGCCGTCGATTTCCGCAGGCTGCCATTCGGGTCGTGAAGATGAATTCCTTCGAATGACTGGAAGACGGGTGCGGTGAGATCGGCAAGAAACGGCCCCTCCACGCCGAGCCGGCGCCCGTAACGGACCGCGCGCCTGATTACCTTTCTAAGAACATATCCCCTTCCCTCATTCGAAGGAATGACGCCATCCGCGATCAGCATCGCCGCCGCTCGCGCATGATCAGCCACCACGCGGAACGGCGCGTCCTCGACGGCCATGCCGCCCACGTATTTTCTCCCCGAGATCTCCTCGATCTTCCCGATGATCCCCGCAAAGAGGTCCGTGTCGTAGTTGTTGTTCTTGCCCTCGAGGATCGCCGTGATGCGCTCGAGGCCGGCGCCCGTGTCGACGCTCGGCTTCGGGAGCGGCGTCGTCTTGCCCGAGGCGTCGCGGTCGAACTGCATGAAGACGAGGTTCCAGATCTCCATGACGCGGTCGCCGGCGCCATTCGGCGTCGCGTCACCGGGAACTCCCTCGCCCTGGTCATAGTGGATCTCGCTGCACGGGCCGCACGGCCCCGTGTCGCCCATGGACCAGAAGTTGTCCTTCTCGCCGAAGCGCGCGATGCGCTCCTTCGGAAGGTACTTCCCCCACAGCTCGGCGGCCTCGTCGTCACTCGTGTAGACCGTCGCCCAGAGCCGCTTCGGGTCGAGGCCGTAGAACTGCTTCGACGTGACGAGCTCCCACGCGAAGTCGATCGCGTCCTTCTTGAAGTAGTCGCCGAAGGAGAAGTTGCCGAGCATCTCGAAGAACGTGTGGTGGCGCGCCGTGTAGCCCACGTTGTCGAGGTCGTTGTGCTTGCCGCCAGCGCGCACGCACTTCTGCGAAGTCGTGGCCCGCGTGTAGGCCCTTTTCTCGCGTCCCAGGAAGCAGTCCTTGAACTGGTTCATCCCCGCGTTCGTGAAGAGGAGCGTGGGATCCTCGGCCGGGACGAGAGAGGAGGACGCCACGCGCGTGTGGGCTTTCTCCTCGAAAAAGGAGAGAAACGTCTCGCGGACCTTGCGGGAGGTCCAGCCGTCAGCGTTCGTCATCGGTGGAATCGCCTTTCCTGTGCAGCGCCTCGAGGATGGCGGCGGGGGCGAACCCGCGCCTCGCGAGGTGGTCGAACAGTTTCTTCGACCGCGCCTGCCGCGTCAATCCGGCCGGGAGCGCGCGTTCGCGCTTCTCGAGGGCCGCCCGCAGGGCTTTCGCCTCGTCTCGAGGGTCGAGAGACGCGAGCGCCACGTCCGAGTCCACTCGCGAGACACCCTTCCCCGCAAGTTCGGACGCGATGCGGTTTCGTCCCCGGCCGGTCCGCGAGCGCCACGCCGCGAGCTCGGTGGCCGTCTTCGCGTCGTTCAGCCAGCCGCGCTCTTCGAGGTCGTCGAGCAGGGCCCGGATCTCCGCGCGTTCGAAACCCTTCCGGCCCAGCTTCTGCTCGAGCTCGCGTCGCGTGTGCGCGCGCCGGGCCAGGGCGGCCAGGGCGGCGCTCCGGGCGTCCACCTCGGGTCAGCCGGGCTGGTTCGAGAAGTCGAAGGGCGAGGCCGAGTCCTGCGTACCGATGGCGTCCGGCGCCTCGAGAGATCCCTCCATCAGCTCGCTCGCGACGTCCGACGTGGACTGGATGCCCTGGATCTTGAGCCTGAACTCGTTCGGATTGCTCGAGCGGCGGATCGCCTCTTCCAGCGTGATGAGGCCCGTCTTGTAGAGCTGGAAGAGCGACTGGTCGAACGTCTGCATCCCGTATTGCGAGGTGCCGGCTTTGATCGCGTCGTGGATGTATTTCGTCTTTTCCTTGTTCTCGATGCAGTCGCGGATGTAGTTCGTCGCGATCAAGACCTCGATGGCCGGCACGCGCCCGAGGCCGTCCGCGCGCGGGAGAAGCCGCATCGAGCAGACGGCCTTGAGGACGGCCGCGAGCTGCAGGCGGATCTGCTTCTGCTGGTGCGGCGGGAAGACCGAGATGATGCGGTTGACCGTCTCCGTCGCGTCCATCGTGTGGAGGGTCGACATGACGAGGTGGCCGGTCTCGGCCGCCACGAGCGCCGTCTCCACGGTCTCGAAGTCGCGCATTTCGCCCACGAGGATGACGTCGGGATCCTGCCGGAGCGCCGCCCGGATGGCCGATGCGAACGAGCGCGTGTCGACCTCCAGCTCGCGCTGGTTGATGATCGACTTCTTGTCGCGGTGGAGAAACTCGACGGGGTCCTCGATCGTCATGATGTGCTCGGCGCGCGACGAGTTGATCTGGTCGACCATGGCCGCGAGCGTCGTGGACTTGCCCGAGCCCGTCGTGCCCGTCACGAGGACGAGGCCGCGCGTCTCCTCGCAGATCCGCTCCAGGATGGGCGGAAGGAGGAGGTCGCGAATCGTGAGGATGCGGGCGGGGATGACGCGGCAGACCATTCCGACCGTTCCGCGCTGCTGGAAGATGTTGCAGCGGAACCGGCCGAGGCCCGGCACCGAGTACGCGATGTCGATCTCGAAGTTGTTCTTGAATTTTTCCTTCTGCCGCGACGACATGATCGAGAACGCCATCGCGATCGTGTCTTCCTGCATGAGGCGCTTGAGGTCCACGAGAGGAACCAGCTCGCCATCCACCCGGATGATCGGGTGCGCGCCCACCTTCAGGTGGAGGTCCGACGCCTTCCGCTCGACCGAAATCTTGAGCAGGTCGTTGATGTGCATGAGCGCCCTCCGAGCCTCCCGGGATTTCGGCAAGGATAGGCATTTCAGGCATTTGGGTCAACGCGGGGGGTGACATCGAGGCCCCTTCCCGCTGTATATTTCCCGGGCCTTCAGGGAGGACGACGATGGCGAAGTCTCCGGAGCCACCCAATGAGACGAAGGGCGTCACGCGCCGCGGTTTGATCAAGGGGATCGCGAGCGTCGTCGGGGCGGCCTCGGCCGGCGCGACGACGCTTCTCGTCGAGGCGCGCCACGAGCTTCAAGCGGCGAACGGCTCCGGCCCCATCCCCGTGAGCGTCACGGTGAACGGCACCGCGCGGACGGGCTCGTTCGAGCCACGCACGACGCTCGCGGAAGCGCTGCGGGATACGTGGGGCCTCACCGGCACGAAAGTCGGCTGCGATCGCGGAGCCTGCGGCGCGTGCACCGTGCTGCTGGACGGCGTCCCGGTGAATTCCTGCCTCACCCTCGTTCACGACGCCGACCACAGGAAGGTCACGACGATCGAAGGCCTCGGCAGCCCGGAGGCAATGTCGCCGCTCCAGAAGGCCTTCGTCGACGCGGATGCCCTCCAGTGCGGCTTCTGCACGCCGGGGATGGTCGTCTCCTGCTCGGCGCTCCTCATGAAGAACCCGAAGCCGACCGAGCACGAGGTAAGGGATGCCGTGAGCGGCAACCTCTGCCGGTGCGGAACCTACACGGGCGTCTTCGCCGCGTGCGAGGCGGCCGCCCACGCGAAGTCGGAGGTGCCCCGTGGCTGACGTCCCCAAGACGAAGATCGAGGTCGGCCTCGCCGGGAAGACCACCGTCATGGAGGTCGAGATCCCCGCGGGCGACCCGCTGCCGTACAAAGTCGGCGAGCGCCCCATCACCGGCAAGCGCCGCCCGCGCCTCGACGGGCCGCAGAAGGTCACGGGCCGCGCGGTGTACACGCACGACGCACAGCGGCCGGGCATGCTCCACGCCCGCGTCCTGCGCTCGCCTCACGCGCACGCGAAAATCGTCTCGATCGACACGTCGGCCCTCGAGAAGATGCCGGGCGTCGTCTTCGAGAACCCCGGCAAAAACACCGTGCGGTACCACGGGGAGGCCGTTCTCGCGCTCGCGGCGCCCACGCGCGCCGCCGCCGAGGACGCGCTCCGCGCCGTGAAGATCGTCTACGACGTCCTCCCCCACACCGTGAGCCTCGCGGCCGCCCGCAAGGAGGGCGCGCCGCTCGTCTTCCAGAAGCCCGTCGAGGAGAAGCACAGCGCGGGCGACGTGCCCGGTGGTGCCGCTCCCGTCGAGCAGAAGGGAAATGTGCGCGGCCCGAAGGCCTCCGGCCGCGGCGACGTCGACAAGGGCTTCGCCGAGTCGGACGGGACCCTCGAGGTCGTGACGACGACGACCGTCCAGACCCACGTTCCTCTCGAGACGCACTCCCTTTTCGCCGAATGGGTCGGCGACACGCTCGAGGTCCAGGCCTCGACGCAGGGCACCTTCAGTGTCCGGGACGAGCTCGCCGGCGTCCTCAAGCTCCTGAAGGACAAGGTGAACGTCCGCGCCGAGTTCACGGGCGGCGGCTTCGGCGCGAAGTTCGGCGCGGGCGACTACGGCGTCTTCGCCGCGAAGCTCGCGAAGAAGGCCGGCAAGCCCGTCCTCATGGCGCTCGACCGCAAGGAGGAGCACCTCGCGGCGGGCAACCGGCCCGATTCGTGGAACCGCGTGAAGCTCGGCTACAAGAAGGACGGCACCGTGACGGCCGTGGACTACGAGTCCTTCGGCACGGCGGGCGTCGCGACGGGGACGGGCACGGGCGGATTCGTGAAGTCGGCCTATGGCTTCCCCGCCGTGAAGGTCGCCGAGTTCGACGTGTTCACCCACCTCGGCCCCGGCTGCGCAATGCGCGCGCCAGGTCACCCGCAGGGGTGCTTCGCCGTCGAGACGGCCCTCGAAGAGCTCGCGAGCCGCCTCGGGATGGACCCGCTCGCCTTGCGTCTCAAGAACGACCCCTCCGAGGTGCGCCGCGCCGAGTGGGAGATCGGCGCGAAGGAGATCGGCTGGGCCCGCCGCGCCGGGATCTCGAAGGCCAACGCCGCCGCCGCGGCGGCCGGCAGCCCGCTGCGCCGCGGCCTCGGCTGCGCCGCCTCGGTCTGGTACACGTTCGTCGCGCCCGGGTCGCAGGTTCTCGTGCGCGTGCACCGCGACGGGACCGTCGAGGTCGAGAACGGCGTGCAGGACATCGGTGGCGGCCCGCGAACGCCGATCGCCATGGTCGTTGCCGAAGAGCTGGGCATCCCCGTCGAGAAGATTCGCGTGAAGATCGGCGACTCGCGCTATCCGTTCGGGCCCGCCTCGGGCGGCTCCGTCACGACGGGCTCGCTGATCCCGGCCGTCCGCGCGGCCGCCGTCCACGCGCGCGAGAAGCTCATAGGCGTCGCGGCGAAGCTCCTCGGCGCTCCCGCCGGGGAGATCGCGCTCGCGAACGGCGTCTTCTCGGCGAAGGGCAAGTCGGCGGACTTCCGGAAGGTCTGCTCCCGCCTTTCCGGCGAGACGCTCGTCGTGACGGGCGACCGCGCGAAAGACTACGACGGCGCCGACACTCGCATTTTCGGCGCGCAGTTCGCCGAGGTTGTCGTGGACGTCGAGACCGGCGTCGCCTCTGTGAAGAAGGTCGTCGCGGTCCACGATTGCGGCCAGCCCGTCTGGAAGACGGGCGTCGAGAGCCAGATCCGCGGCGGCATCCTCCAGGGCATCAGCTACGCGCTCTTCGAGGAGCGCGTCGTGGACGAGCGCTCCGGCCGCGTGCTGAACCCGAACGTCGAGTTCTACAAGATCCTCGGGAGCAAGGACACGCCGGAGATCGTCCCGCTCCTCGTGGACCATTACCCCGGCAAGAACAACGCGCACGCGCGCGGCATCGGCGAGCCCGCGACCGTGCCGACGGCAGCCGCCGTCGCAAACGCGATCGCGCACGCCACCGGCATCCGGCCGACGGCGCTTCCGATCACGCCGGCGAGGATCCTGGACGCGCTCGGGAAGGTGCCGAAGCGGGAGGTAAGGGCATGAAGAGCTTCGAAAGGGTCCAGCCGAGAAGCTGGGACGAGGCCGCCTCCGCGCTGGCAGCCGCGAAGAAGGCGGGCGTTTCCGCCGAGGCGAAGGGCGCGGGCACCGAGCTGCTGGATCGCCTCAAGGAATACAACCTCGCCCCGGACCAGGTGATCGACCTCAGGCGACTGAATTCCCACAATTCCATTCGAAGAAATTCTTCCGGCGGCACCTCGATCGGAGCCCTCGTCACGCTGGCGTCCGTGGCATCCGACCTGAAGGCGGACTTCCCCGCCCTCGCGGACGCCTGCGAAGGCGCCGCGACGCCCCAGATCCGCAACGCGGCGACGCTCGCGGGCAACCTCTGCCAGCGCCCGCGCTGCTGGTACTTCCGCTCGTCCGAGTTCCAGTGCCTCAAGAAGGGTGGCGTCGAGTGCCTCGCGAAGAGCGGCGAGAACGAGTTCCACGCGATCTTCGGGAATAACACGTGCGCGATCGTCCACCCCTCGGCCGCCGGCGTCGCCCTCGTCGCCCTGAACGCGCGGATCGAGACGCTTGCCGCGGGCGGCGGCCGCACGCTCGCCGCGGCGGACTTCTTCGTCCGCCCCGAGGTCGAGATCTTCGCGGAGAACGCGCTCAAGGCCGGCGAGCTCGTCGTCGAGATACACGTCGAGAAGCCGCAGGCCCTGCGCTCGGCCTACCGGAAGATCAAGCACAAGCAGGCCTTCGACTGGCCGCTCGCCGACGCGGCCGTCGCGTGGCGCGAGGAGGGTGGCGTTGCGAAGGATGTGCGGATCGTGATCGGGTCAGCGGCGCCCGTGCCCTGGCGCGCGAAAGCGGCCGAGGCGCTCGTCGAGGGGAAGAAGATCGACTCGGCGCTCGCTGCCCGGGCCGGAGAGGCCGCGCTCGAGGGCGCGACGCCTCTCGGCAAGAACGCCTACAAGCTCCCGATGGTCGCGGCGGTCGTCCGGCGGACGCTCCTCGCGTCGGCCGGGCTTCCCGACGGGACGGAGGAGCACGGATGAGCGCGCCGAATGGCCTCGGCGGGTCGGACGCCGTCGCCCTCGACCCTGCGCTCCGCTGCCGCCACCTCCGCACGAAGACGATGTTCGTCGCGACGGGCGACTGGGACGACCATGCGCGCGAGCATCCCTCGACCTCCGCCGCCTACTGGTGCCTGCAGGTCATGGGGCCCGTCGGCCCGGACGGGCAGCCCGCCTGCCTCGACGATTGCCGGGCCGGCCGCGCGTGCTTCGAGGGCGAGGACTGAGCGGACCCGCCGTGTTCGTCTCCGGAGTCCTCCTCGCCGCCGGCGCGTCCACGCGCTTCGGGTCGCCGAAGATGCTCGCGCCCGTGCCGCCCGGAGGGCGGCCGATGCTCGCCCACGTGATCGACACCTGGCGCGAGGCCGGCTTCGAGGAGATCGTCGTCGTGCTCGGGAATGACGCCGCGAGCCTTCGAGAGAAGATCGAAGAGGAACTTCTTCGAGTGAGTAAGAGGGCGGGGGTCCGCTTCGTCGAGAACCCCAACTGGGAAAGCGGCATGTTCTCGTCCGTCCAGTGCGGCCTGTCCGCGTTGAGGGAACACCCCTCGACGCACATCGCCCTCGCGCCAGCCGATCTTCCCTTTCTAAGAAGTTCTTCCCTTCGGACGCTCCTCGACGCGACGAACCTCCCCGAAGCAGATTCCCGCACGCTCCTCGTCCCCGTCTGCGGCCAGCGGCGCGGGCACCCGCTCGTGATCCCCGCGGCGCTCGCCGCGCGCGTCCTTTCGTGGCCGGCGGACGCCCGGCTGAACCAGCTCTTCGCCGAGCCGGACGTGAAGGTCCTCCATCTCGAAGGCTTCGACGAGACGATCCTCGTCGACGTCGACACGCCAGGCGACCTGGAAGCGGGCGGACTGGCCACGAACGAATGAGCTCACAGCTCTTCAGCGACCTGCCGCGGATTCTCGAAGAGCACGGGAGGCTCGCCATGGCCACCGTCGTCTCCGCCGTGGGTTCCACGCCCCGCGACGCGACGGCGCGCATGCTCGTCCTGCCCGACGGCTCGACGAAGGGGACGATTGGCGGCGGCAAGTTCGAGTCCCTCGTGATCGCCGACGCGAGGAAGCTCCTGGACGACCACGGTCTCCCTTTCACGCGGCGCTACGACTTCGTCCCGGAAGGCCCGAACGCGTTCGGGGCCGTCTGCGGCGGGACGGCGACGGTCCTTCTCGAGGTGCTCGAGCGCTCTCCGCGCCTCCTCGTCGTCGGAGCCGGCCACTGCGGCCGCGCGCTCGCCCGAGCCGCGGCTTTCAGCGGATACGAGGTCATTGTCGCGGACGAGCGCGAAGAGGAACTCGATCCCGCCGCCTTCCCGCCCGGCGCCCGGCTCGTCCACGTGAAGGACGACTACTCGGACCTTCCGCTCCCGGGTCCAAGGGACTTCGTGGCAATCGTCTCGCGCGGCCACGTGACGGACGGCCTCGCCTTTCGCCGCCTCCGCCACGCACCCGTCGCCTACCTCGGAATGATCGGGAGCAAGGCGAAGCGCAAGGTCCTCTTCGACGAGCTCCGGAAGGAAGGATTCACCGAAGACGAGCTGAACCGCGCGAAGCTTCCCATCGGCCTCGACATCGGGGCGGAGTCCCCCGAGGAGATCGCCATCGCGATCGTGGCTGAGCTGATCACGACCCGGCGCAGCGGCCGAAAGGCGTTCTAGCGGGCGCCTGCCGGCACCGCCGCGTCAACCGGCGTCAGCCAGCCGTAGCGGTCGTCGACCTTGCCCTCGACGATGTCGAAGAAGGCCTTCTGCAGGGCCTCCGTCATCGGGCCGCGCTTGCCGTTCCCGACGGGAATCCGGTCCACGGAACGGATCGGCGTGATCTCGGCAGCCGTGCCCGTGAAGAACATTTCGTCGGCCGCGTAAATCATCTCCCGCGGAATGGTCTTCTCTTCCATCTGGAAGTCGAGCTCACGGGCGAGCTGGATCACGGAGAGGCGCGTGATGCCGGGCAGCGTCGAGGCCGAAAGCGGCGGCGTGTAGAGGCGACCCTTCCAGACCAGGAAGAGGTTCTCGCCCGAGCCCTCGGAGATGCGCCCGTTGTGATCGAGCGCGATGCCCTCGTGGTACCCGTTCGTGATCGCTTCCATCTTGATGAGCTGGCTGTTCGCGTAATTCGCGGTCGCCTTCGCCATGGCGGGCATCGTGTTCGGCGCGATGCGCATCCAGGACGAGCAGCACGTGTCGACGCCCTGCTCGAGGGCGTCGGCGCCGAGATACTTTCCCCACTCGTAGCAGCCGATCGCCACGTCCACGGGGTTCGGGAACGGGTTGACGCCGAGCGTGCCGTAGCCGCGGTAGACGAGAGGCCGGATATAGCACGCCTTGAAGTCGTTCGCGCGCACGACCGCGAGCGTCGCCTCCTTCAACTGGTCGACCGTGTACGGAATCGCCATCCGGTAGATCTTCGCGGACCAGAACAGGCGATCGAGGTGATCGTCGAGGCGGAAGATCGCGGGCCCACGCGCCGTGTTGTAACAGCGCTCCCCTTCGAAAACGCCGGACCCGTAGTGGAGAGCGTGGGTGAAGATGTGTATCTTCGCGTCCGCGAAATCGACCAGCTTCCCGTTCATCCAGACCTTCTTGACGTTTTCGAAGCTCATCGGGCCCTCCGTCTCCGGCGGAATCCTAACCGAAGCGAGCCGCCCGATTCGGGACCGGCTTCAGGCGGGGTCGACCAACCGCGCGAGCGCCACAACCACGGCGGTTTCCAGCCGGAGAACGCGGGGACCGAGAGAGAGGAAGACCGGGGATTTTTCTGCGAATAGGGAGAGTTCGGCCGGAGCGAACCCTCCCTCCGGGCCAACGGCGACGACCAGGTCTCCATGGGCGCCCGGGCGCTCCGCGGCGGCGCCAGATGGATCCAGGACGACGAATGCTTCGCGCCCAATTAACCTTCTAAGAAAATCTTCGGTGCTCCTCGGACCCTCCACGAAAGGGATGAGCGTTCGGTCGCACTGCTTCGTCGCCTCTTCCGCGATCCGGATCAGCCGAGGAATTCGCTTCGACAGCGCCGCGACGTGCGCGCGTTGCGAGCGCTCGGCATCGAGGAGCACGAAAGCCGCCGCGCCGCACTCGGTGCCCTTTTCGATCGCCCATTCGACCCGCGCGGGCTCGGCACACGCGAGGAGGACCGTCACGCGGTTCGCGGGCTCGCCGGGAAGACGAGAAGACTCAGAGGAAGATTCTTCGAATGAAAGAAGGGTCAGAGCCGTGCCATTTCGAGTCAGCCTCCCGCGCACCCTGAGTCCCTTGCCGTCGAGCGCGACGACCTCGTCGCCGTCGCGCAGGTGGCGGGAGCGGACATGGTCTCTCTCTTCCTTTCTAAGAAATATCTCTTCGGACGATTCCCGCTGCTCGGCGAGGTCGGGCACGAGGACGCGCGGCGGCCGCGCGGGGGCGCTCTCACCCATTCGAAGAAATCCACGCTGACCCGAACCATTCGTTTTCCACAATGGAACGGACGGAACGAAAACCTCTTTTCCGAAGCAGATCGTCCCATTCTTCCCTTCGTTCCACGAGCTGCCCCGAACAGAGGAGCCGGCCGCCCGGCGCGAGGCGGGCGTGGAGCGCCGGGAGGAGAGGCGCGATCTCCTCGTGGATCATGTTCGCGACGATCACATCGAAGCGGCCACTCCCGAGGAGCGCGTCGAGAGGCCCCGCGAACGTCGAAACCCGCGGGATGCCGTTCGCGCGCGCCTGCTCGCGCGTCGCGAACGCGGCGTCCGGGTCGAGGTCGAAGGCGACGACGTGGCGCGCGCCCTCGAGCGCGGCCACGAACGCCAGGGCGCCGGTGCCGCAGCCGACGTCGAGGACGCGCGCGCCCGGGAGCTTTTCGGAGATCAGCAGGCGGAGCGCGAGGCGCGTGGATTCGTGCGAGCCGGTCCCGAAGGCGCGGACGGCGGGAAGATAAAGCCGCCTCACACCCGGCGGCGGCACCGTGGCGCGATCGTCGTCGTGGGGATCCAGGAGATAGCGCTCCACGAGAACGCATCGCCGCAAGGCGGCCGACTCGGCGACCCAATCGCGGGGGATTTCTTTGAAAGTAGAAAGATGGCGGGCGCCGAGCGCTTCGAGCCGCGCGAGAGCTTCGGTGGCGTCGGCGGAATCCACCCAGACGAGGAGGCGGCCATCCGCGGCGGCCGTGGACGAGAACCGCAGGCCCCCCATTCCTTCGAAGAAATCTCTTTCGTTCTCGTCGAATGAAGCGGCCTGCGCGGCCGGGATCTCGATGCGCACCGCCCCGGCGCTATTGCCCAAGGAAATCTTTCAGCCTCTCGAAGAAGCCTTTTTCGTCTTTCGTCGGCGTTCCCGACTCCGACCCGAAGGCTTCCGCAAGCTTCTCGACGGCCTCTTTCTGCTCGTGCGTCATCTTTTTCGGCACGCGGACCGTGAGGAGGACGTGCTGGTCACCCTTGCCGCGGCCGTCGAGACGAGGGATTCCCTTGCCCTTGAGCGTGAAGACGCGGCCCGCCGCGGTGCCCGAAGGCACGTCAAACGTGGCCTCGCCGTGGAGAGTCGGCACGCGGAGCGCGCCCCCGAGCGCCGCGACGTGGAACGGAATGGCCCAGGTGAGCACGACGTCGAAGCCGTCACGCCGAAACTGCTCGTGCGGCGTCACCGAGATGAAGACGTAAAGGTCGCCCGGGCGCCCGTCCCGCCGGCCCGCGTTTCCCTCGCCCGTGAGGCGCAGCCGCGCGCCGTCGTCCACGCCGGCCGGAATCGCCACCGTCAGCGTTCGCGCGCGGCGCGTGCGCCCGTCGCCGCGACAATCGGGGCACGGGTCCTTGATGCGCTCGCCCGAACCGGTGCAGTCGGGGCACGGGCGCGCCACCGCGAAGAAGCCCTGCCGGTACTGGACGCGGCCCTGCCCCCGGCACGTCGGGCAGGTCAGCGGCACGGCCCCGCCACGCCCGCCGCGGCCCCGGCATGCGTCGCAGCGCTCGTAGCGCTCGATCGGGACCGAGACCTCCGAACCGAAGGCGGCGTCTTCGAAGGAGAGCGTCACATCGGCTTTCAGGTCCTCGCCCGTGCGGCGGGACGCGCGCGTGTCGCCGCCCGACGCGAAACCGAACAGGTCGCCGAGGATGTCGGCGAAGTCCACGAACTGGGTCGGGTCGAAGCCGGTTCCGCCGCCCGCGCCGCGCACGCCTTCGACTCCGAAGCGGTCGAAGCGGGCGCGTTTGTCGGGATCGGAGAGGACCGAGTAGGCCTCCGCGGCCTCCTTGAACTTCTCTTCGGCGTGCTTGTCGCCCGGGTTCTTGTCGGGATGGTGCTGCAGCGCCGCCTTTCGGTAGGCGCCCTTGACCTCCTCGGGGGACGCGTCTCGTCCCACACCGAGAACTTCGTAGTAGTCGCGAACGGATGTACTCACGGGTTGCTACACCGAAACCCAGGTCAGGCCGGTTTCTCCGCGCCGTCGCCCCGGCGCTCCTTGGAGTCGGGCTTGTACAGCATTGCCTGCGTGAGAATGCGCGAAACGCCCTTCATGTCGATCATCGCGTCATCGATGGGCCCCCGCTCCTCCCCCGTCAGGACCTCGCGCGCGTTCTCGAGGGTGCGCTGGACGCGATCGTTCTCGTCGGGCTGCAGGAGGTTGCCGAATTCGCGGAAGATGCGGTCGTTCCCCCCGATCATCCCTTCGAGCTTGTTCTTCAGCTGGCGCAGCTCCTTGCGCTTCGTGTCCGCCGCCTTGTTCGCGGACGCCTCCTCGATGATCTTCTCGATCTCCGCCTGCGAGAGGCCGCCCGCCGGACTGATCTGGAGCCCTTGCGCTTTGCCGGTTGCGAGATCCTTCGCCGAGACATTCACGATTCCCGACGAGTCGATCGCGAAGGTGACCTCGATCTGGGGCACGCCCTTCGCCGCCGACGGAATGCCGACGAGCTGGAACTTGCCGAGGGACTTGTTCTCCTTGGCGATGTCGCGCTCGCCCTGCAGGACGTGGATCTCGACCGTCGTCTGGTTGTCGGCCACGGTCGTGAAGATCTGCGTGTTCTTCGTCGGAATCGTCGAGTTGCGTTCGATGAGCTTGACGAAGATGCCGCCGTGCGTCTCGAGGCCGAGCGACAGCGGCGTGACGTCGAGGAGGACGAGGTCCTTGATGTCGCCGCGCAGGACGCCCGCCTGAATCGCGGCGCCCACGGCGACCACCTCGTCCGGGTTGATGGAGCGGTTCGGCGGCTTTCCGAAAATCGTCTCGACCATCTGCTGGACCTTCGGGGTCCGCGTCTGGCCGCCGACGAGGATGATCGTGTCGACCTGATCGGGTTTGAGGCCGGCCGCCTCGAGCGCGTTCCGGCACGGGCCCTCGGTCCGCTGGATGAGGTCGGCCGCGAGCGCCTCGAACGTGTCGCGGGTCAGGAGCTTGTTGATGTGCTTCGGGCCCGAGGCGTCGGACGCGATGAACGGGAGCGCGACCATCGTCTCGAGCGCGGTCGACAATTCGCACTTCGCCTTCTCGGCGGCTTCCTTGAGCCGCTGGAGCGCGAGGCGGTCCTGCCTCAGGTCGATGCCGGTCTGCGTCAGGAATTCGGCGAGAAGCGAGTCCATGATCGCCCGGTCGAAGTCTTCTCCGCCGAGGAACGTGTCGCCCGAGGTCGCGAGCACCTCGAACATGCCGTTGTCGATCCGGAGGATCGAGATGTCGAACGTGCCGCCCCCGAGGTCGTAGACGGCAATGGTCTCCTGCTTCCGGTTTTTCTCGAGCCCGTACGCGAGAGCGGCCGCCGTGGGCTCGTTGATGATGCGCAGCACCTCGAGGCCCGCGATGCGGCCCGCGTCGCGCGTGGCCTGCCGCTGCGAGTCGTCGAAGTACGCCGGGACCGTGATGATCGCTTCCTTGATCTCTTCTCCGAGCGCTTCTTCGCAGAATTCCTTGATTTCGCGCAGCGTGAACGAGGAGATCTCCTCGGGCGAGTAGTCCCGGTCGCGGACGCGGATCTTCACGTCGCCGTTCGGCGCCTCGACGAGCGCGTATGACAGGTGTTCGCGCGCGTGCTTCACCTCGGCGTCCGCCATCTTGCGGCCGACGAGGCGCTTCACGGCGTAGATCGTCTGCGTGGGGTTCGTTATCGCCTGGCGCTTGGCGATCTGGCCCACGAGCCGCTCTCCGTCTTCGGTGAAACCGACGATCGAGGGCGTCGTCCGCGCCCCTTCGCGATTCGGAACGACCTGAGGCGAACCGACCTCGACGACGGCCACGCACGAGTTCGTCGTCCCGAGATCGATGCCGAGAACCTTACCCAATTGGTCCCTCCTCGTTCATCTCTTCTTTCTTCGCGTCCCGAACCGCCGGGCTCGCCGCGACTTTCACGCGGGCGGGCCGGAGCAGGCGGTCGTGAAGCAGGTACCCCTTCTGAAGAACCTCGAGAACCGTCCCCGGCGCGGCCGTTTCCGTCACCTCGCGAACGACGGCCTCGTGAACGTTCGGGTCGAACGGGAGCTCGCGCGCCGGCACCTCCACGACACCGTACTTCTTGAGCGTGTCGGCCAGCTGCCGGGCGATCATGTCGATGCCCGCGTGGAATTCGTCTCCCGTGGCGTCGCCACGGTGCTGGAGCGCGCGCTCGAAGTTGTCGACGACGTTCAGTATGTCCGCGAAGGCCTCGGCCAGCGCGAACCGGAAATAGTCGGCCTTGTCCTTCTCGGTGCGGCGTTTCAGGTTGTCGAAGTCCGCCGACTTGCGGAGAAGCGCCTCGCGAACGCGGCCCCCGTCCTCTTCGGCCCGGAGCGCGCGTTCTCGCTCCTTGGCGACCTGGTCCTCGAGAGCGCCGACGCGCGGGTCCGGCGCCGGAAGGTCTCGCGGAGCGGGCGGAGGCGCGGGCTCCGGCTCGGCGACCGCGACGGGCCGCACCCCTTCGACGCGGCGCTGCTTCTCCTCGACGACCTGGATGGCGCACTCGGCCTCGGCGAGCGCGCGCGCGACGTCGTCGCGGCTCTCCGTTTCGAGGAAGATGATGTCTTCCTCCTCGCGGTGAGGCTTCCTCGGGCCGCTCATGCGGCTCCTTCCGTGAGCCGTCGGCTCACGTACCGCGAGAGCTCATCGACGAGCGGGACGACCCGCGCGTATTCCATCCGGCGGGGCCCGATCACGCCGAGAGCGCCGAGCACGCGATCCCCCCGGCGATAGGGCGCGGAGACAACCGCGCTGCCGGTCTCGTCCGTGAAGGGGCTCTCCGATCCGATGACGATCGCGAGGCCGTCGGACGTGACGCAGTCGGTGAGGAGATTCACGAGGCGGGCCTTCTCCTCGAACGCGCGAAACATCCGCCGCAGGGCCTCGAGGTCGTTCCGGAACTCGGGCTTCTCGAGCAGCGACTCGGTGCCCTCCATGTAGACGGCTTCTTCCGGCGGCCGCGACTCCGCGAAGGCCCGGCGCCCGAGTTCGAGGGTCCGCGTGAGCGCGTGGTCCATCCGGACCTTCTCCTCTCCCAGGGACGCGAGCAGGAGGACACGGATCTCGCCGAGGCTCTTCCCGGCGAAGTCGATCGTCAGCCGGTTCGAGATGCCGTCCAGCTCGTGCTGCGGAAAGTTGTCGCGGGTCTCGATGAGGCGACTCTCCACGAGGCCCGTGTCGGAGACCTCGGAGACGAGGATTTTGCATTCGGCGACGCGCGTGAAATGCACGGACGCGAGAACGAAGCTCATCGAGGCGGGGACCGCGACGACAGCCACCTCTCCGGTCAATCGGGAGAGCACGCGGGAGGTGGCCTTCAGGAAACGCTCCGTCTCGAAGGGCTCGGGAGAAAGCTCCTCGGCGATCCGGGCGCGGTCCCTCTCGCTGGGTTGGCGGGTCGGCATCAGCTCGCGGACGAACGCGCGATAACCGAGATCCGTCGGCACGCGGCCCGCCGAAACATGCGGATGCGTCAGGAAGCCGAGATCCTCGAGGTCGGCCATCGCGTTGCGCAGCGACGCCGAGGAGAGACCGAACTTTCCGCCTTTCGTCAGCTGGCGCGACGACACGGGCACGGCGCTCTCGATGTACGCAACGATCACAGACGCGAGAACCTCGCGGGATCGCCCGTCCAAACCCTTGAAATCGTTGGCCATCGCGGCGCAAGGCCCTCCTACCCCCGCTCGGCTCCGTGACCGGACCGGGAAGCGTCATGATACCAAAGGGGTCGGCGCCCGGTGTAACATCGCGTACCCCTCAGGAGGTCGGCAGGACCTTTTTCTTATGGTTTTTTTCAATTACGCGACGATGCAGATGGCCGCAAAGATCGTGTACTACGGTCCGGGCCTCTGTGGAAAAACGACGAATCTCCATGTGATCTACGGGCGGACGGCACCCACATCGCGCGGGGAGATGGTGTGCCTCGAGACCGAGACAGATCGCACGCTCTTTTTCGACCTGCTTCCGCTCGACGTGGGTGTCATCGGGGGCTTCAAGACCCGCCTCCAGCTATACACCGTTCCGGGGCAGGTGTTCTACAACACGACGCGGAAGCTCGTCCTCAAGGGCGTGGACGGCATCGTCTTCGTCGTCGATTCCCAGCGGCCCATGAAGGACCCGAACGTCGAGAGCCTCCGCAACCTCCGCGAGAACCTCGCCGAGATCGGGATCTCCCTCGACGCCACGCCCCGCGTCCTCCAGTACAACAAACGCGATCTCCCGAACATCCTCACGATCGACGAGCTGAACGACGCCCTCAACTTCGACCGCTCCGTCGAGTGGTACGAGTCCACGGCGAGGAACGGGACCGGCGTCTTCGAGACGCTGAAGGCGATCTCGAAACTGACTCTTCGTTCCCTGAAGAGCCGCATGGCCATCGAACAGAGGCGCCCCACCGTCGTCGCATCCGCGCCCACCCCCGTCGCGACCGCCACGGTAGGCGACCGCTTCGGTTCGACGATCTCGCGCCTGAGGCGCTTTCAGGAGACGGCGCGGCAGGAGTCGCGGGAGGCCGAGGCGCGTCTCGCTCCGGCAGTCACCTCGGCCGAGCTTTCCGCAGTGACGTCGACCGAACTTCCCGCCGACACGGCGCCTTTCGACGCCGCCTTCCCGCCGGGCGACGACTCGGGAGGCGAAGTGAGTTTCGCGGAGATCGAGCCCCCGACGCACGCATCGCCCGAGGACTCGTCCGCCTCGGTGAAACACGTCCGCGTGCGTTCGAACGTGGACATCCTCTCGGAGCTCGAGAAACTCCGGAAGGTCGCCACCCAGAGGCCGGCGCCGAGCGCCGTCCCGAAGAGCAGGAGCGCGGCCGACATTTCGATGGACGATCTCCTCGCTTCGACGTGGAACCACAGGAAGGACATCGCTCAGTCCTTCGATCTCGAGGTCCCGCACGAAACGCTCGCGAAGACCCGCCACGTCACGATCGGTCTCTCCTTCGGCGACGAAGCGGGTGCGACGCTGGGCGCCGAGAAGCGATTCGACGTGGATTTCGCGGCCCTCAAGGACATCAACAAGCTCCTCCTCTCGCTGAAGTTCCACGTCAAGGCCGAATGAGCCCGCGATCGATTTTGCTTGACCAGAGCACCCCCGGTCGGGTCCACTTGTCCTCGATGACACCCCCTTCCCGGATCTCCGGCCGGGCCTTACGAATCGCCGCCGGCCCTTTCTTCGCCCTCCTTTCGGGCTGCGCCACGGCGCCCCGCGAGCCTGCGGTCGCCCAGGTCGTCCCCGCCCACGCGGCACCGGAGCCACCGGCGGTTCCGGCCGCGCGCAAGCTGGCAACCGATCAGTTCTATCAGGGTAAGGCGCTCGCCCTGGCCGGCGAGAGCGACTGTGCGCGCGAGGCCTTCCAGGGCGCCCTCGAGACCTTCCGGGCGGCTGCGCGCCCCGGCAACGCAGCCGATTTCGCCTTCGCGGCCGAGCTCTACGACTCGATCGCGCTCTATCGATCCGCGATCGAGGCCGGAAGCCGCGCGGCCGAGGCCGAGAGGCCGCCCGCCGAGGACCCGCGCGACAGCCTCGTCGCAAGGGCTCCCCTTCCCTCCCCCGACGAGATCGAGAAGGCCAAGACGGAAATCGCGTCGGCTCCGGCGGGAACCGGTTTCGACATTCCGATCGTCGTGAACGACGCCGTCCTCCGGGCCGTCGCGTTCTACCAGTTCCGGACCCCCATGGCGTTCGCGGCCGCGCTCAAGCGCAGCGGGCGTTACATGAGCGTCATGCGCGGCATCCTCAAGGAAGAGGGCCTTCCCGAAGACCTCGTCTATGTCGCGATGATCGAGTCGGCCTTCAAATACCAGGCCCACTCCCGCGCCGCCGCACACGGTTTCTGGCAGTTCATCCCGGGCACCGGCAAGCGCTACGGCCTCAAGCGGAACGCCTCGTTCGATGAGCGCAGCGATCCCGTGAAGTCGACCCGCGCCGCGGCCGCCTATTTCCGGGACCTCTACGAGATGTTCGGGGACTGGCATCTCGCGATGGCGGCCTACGACGCGGGCGAGGGCAAGATCCTCCGGAGCCTCCAGCGCACGGGCGCGCGCGACTTCTGGGAGCTTTCGGCGGGGAGCACGCTCCGGCAGGAAACGCGCGACTACGTGCCGTTCGTTCTCGCGACGGCGCTCATCGCCAAGGATCCCGCGCGATTCGGCTTCGACGTGGTGCCTGATCCCCCGCTCGCCTGGGAGACGGTGACCGTGAAGAAGCCGGTCGACCTCGCGCGCGTGGCCGAGCTCACGGGCAATGCGTTCCCCGACCTGCAGCTCCTCAACAGCGAGCTCCGCACGCGGACCACGCCGCACGGCGTGCCTTCGTACGAGCTGCGCGTCCCCGCGGGCACGGCGGCGTTCCTGGCCCCCCGCATCGCGTCGCTCCCCTCCGCGCCCGCGGTCGCCGAGAAGCGCATCGTCGTCAAGAAGGGCGAGACCCTTCAGAAGATCGCGCGCCGAGCGGGCGTCTCGATCGCCGAGCTCCGCGACTGGAACGATCTGCCCCGCACGGCCAAGCTGAAGAAGGGCACCGTTCTCGTCGTCCCGACGAGGCCCGGGACCGCTTCCCACGACGCCCTCGTGTCTGCCTCCTCCTCGCCCAAAGGCGAGATCCGCGGCGTCCCGACGCCCGCTGCCGCCGTCACGCAGGCGTCGGAGGTCGGGCCCTTTAGGTCCGTCCCAGCTACAGCTGTTCTATCGGGAGCCGCTCCAGTAAGGCTCGTCCGCGCGCCGGAGCCGTCTACGATCGCGATTCCCGCGGAAGGATTCGTCGACACGCCGTCCAGGACCGCCGCGGCGTCGGCGCCGCAGGTCGTCCGCCATAGGGTGAAGGCCGGCGACACGCTCTACGCGATCGCCTCGCGTTATGGCGTGAGCGTCGACGCGATCCGGCGCCAGAATCGCATCCGCTCGCCGCACGCGCTCCGGGCCGGGCAGACGCTCGTGCTTTCGCTCGCCACCGTGAACTGAAACCGGGCATGACCGTCGCGCGCGCGTACTCCGCGACGGTGGCCGGCCTCGAGGGCCGCACCGTCGTCGTGGAGGCCGCGATCGGAGCGGGCCTCCCGGCCCTCACGATCGTTGGTCTGCCGGACGCCGCCGTGAAGGAAAGCCGCGAGCGCATCCGCTCGGCGCTCCGCCACGTCGGCTTTCCGGTGCCTCCGAAGAACGTCGTCGTGAACCTCGCGCCCGCCGACCTTCCGAAATCGGGCACGGCGCTGGACCTCGCCGTCGCCCTCGCGATTCTCGCGGCCAACGGCGACCTGCCCGCCGAGGCTCTCAGACGGGTGACGCTCGTCGGAGAGCTGGCTCTCGACGGCGAGCTCCGGCCCGTGCCCGGCGTTCTCTCCTTCGCCGAAGTCTCGCGCCGGGAAGAGCGGGCCATGCTCGTGCCCATGGGAAACGCGGAGGAGGCGGCGGCTGTGCCTTCCCTCCCCGTGTTCGCCGCGCCTCACCTCGGGGCAGTGATCGCTCACCTCCTCGCCCGCGAGATCCTGCCGCGCGTTGTGCCCTCGGCCGTCCCTCGGGCCGCTGCCGGATTCGAGCCGGACCTCGCGGAAGTCCGGGGTCAGGCGGTCCCGCGCCGGGCGCTGGAGCTCGCGGCGGCCGGGGGCCACAACATCCTGTTCTCCGGCCCGCCCGGGTCGGGCAAGACGATGCTGGCGAGGCGTCTGCCGGGAATCCTCCCGCCTCTCTCGCGCGAGGAAAGTCTCGAGGTGACGCGCGTCTGGAGCGTCGCCGGCCGTCTTCCCGCGGGCAGCGGGCTCCTCGTCGAGCGCCCGTTCCGCTCGCCCCATCACGGCGCGTCGGCGGCGGCGCTCGCGGGCGGCGGCGCCGACCCGCGCCCCGGGGAGCTGTCGCTCGCGCACTTCGGAGTCCTCTTCCTCGACGAGCTGCCCGAGTTCCGGAGGGACGCACTCGAGGCGTTGCGGGAGCCGCTGGAGGACGGAGTGGTCTCCGTGGCGCGCGTGGCCGGGGCGAGGACGTTTCCGGCCCGCTTCCTCCTCGTCGGCGCGATGAACCCGTGCCCGTGCGGCTTCCGCGGCGATCCACGCCGCGCCTGCTCGTGCTCGCCACGCGACGTCGCCCGCTATCGCCGGAAGATTTCCGGGCCGCTCCTCGACCGGATCGACCTGCACGTCGAGGTGCCGGCGCTTGCCGCGTCGGACCTCGGCACGGAGGGCGACGGCGAGGCGTCGGCTGCCGTCCGGGCGCGCGTGGAGGCCGCGCGGGCGCGTCAGGCGGCCCGAACCGCCGATCCTCGCCTCGTGAACGCGGCCTTGCCGGGTCGCCTCGCCCGCACGATTCTGAAGACGACCCCCGAGGCCCGCGCGCTCCTGACGCGTGCCGTGGACCGCCTCACACTCTCGGCGAGGGGTTTCCAGCGCGTTCTGCGCGTTGCCCGAACAATCGCAGACCTCCAGGAGGCCGCGATGATCCAGCCCGCGCATGTCGCAGAGGCCCTTCGATATCGCCCCGTTTCCGACCCGGCCGTTATGTCTTAGCTGCCGTTTTTTAGTAGTCTTAGCTGCCGTTTTTTAGTAGAATGACACGTAATTCCTTTGCGTCTGGTCTTTAGGACAGGTTCCGGAGAGAGTGGTGACGGACGATTCGTGGCGTCGCAGGGCCGGGCACGGAGGTTGCTTTCTCTGTGTCTCATCTCGGGAGAAAAGTGATTCACGGAGGAGATTCGGTGGTAAGAACCCGGCAAAGATCTCTAACCGATTGGTCAGGCTTCGCCCAAGACCGGATTTCTGACCGCGTTTCGCACCTCCCAGCCCGGCCAAGATCGAGAGAGAGTTAGACGAAAGTGCTAGTACCAAGGTCCAATTGATTCAGCAGACAACAGGCCCGACAATCATCTCCGTCGAACCCAACAAAAAAAATTGAAACGCATGACGGCGTACCGACCGGAAGAACCGCGCCCCTCAGGGCCCTTTTTTTGTAATTAAGGGGAGAAGACCGTGAAAGCTTTTGCCGGAAAATCAACGTGGGTCCTTCTGCGGCGGGTGGGAATCCTGGCGGTCATCCTGATCGCCGCGCCTCTGCGGGCTCAGGCGCTGCAGCAGCAGCCGCCGATCGGCGGCCTCATGACCGAGCGCACCGGCCACACGGCGACGCGCCTGCCCGACGGGAAGGTGCTCTTCGTCGGAGGTAAGAACGCCGCCGGCACGGTCCGCGACTCCGAGGTCTTCAACCCGTCCACGCGGGCCTTCACGGTCACCGCCGGGTTGCTCACGGCGCGCGCGGACCACACGGCGACACTCCTTCCCGACGGCCGGCTGTTCGTCATCGGCGGCCGCGCCTCCGACCAGTCTCTCAGCTCCACCGAAATCTACGACTCCGCGACGAATGTCTTCGCGGCCGGTCCGAACCTGGCCCGCGCGCGCGCCGGCCACACGGCGACCCTCCTTCCCGACGGCCGCATCGTGGTCGTCGGCGGCGACGCGGACGGCAGCATCGAGATCCTCGACCCGGAGGCCGGCACCTTCGGCGTCATCGAGGCCCGGCTGTCCGTCCCCCGCAGCCTCCACGCGGCAGCTTTCCTCAAGTCCGGCGAGATCCTGATCGCCGGCGGCGTCGGCTCGAACGGAACGGCCCTGGATTCGGCGGAGCTTCTGGACACTGCGACCCTGACCTTCCTGGCGATCTCTCCCCAGATGCACGTCGCCCGCACGCGGCCGACTCTGCGCGTCCTACCGGACGGCAAGGTCCAGGCGATCGGCGGCGACAAAGACGCGACGATGGAGCTCTTCAACCCGGACGGCCGGTATTTCTCCTCCCTCGTGCACCCGACCGCCAACCCTGACCTCCTCGCGGCGGCTTTGAAGACCCAGAGCCGCGCCGCGGCCATGGGTCGTCCCATGCCGCAGAAGCTTCGCAGCGCTCTCTCCACCGTGGCGGTAAACGAGACCGACGAGCTGCTCGACCGGACCGGCTACTCGCTTACCGAGATCCCCGAGCTCCACCAGGCGCTGGTCGCGGGCGGAGCCGCCGCTTCCGGCAAGCTCAAGACGTCGGCCGCCCTCTTCGCCAGCTCCGCGGCAACCGTCACGACCGACAAGACCGACTACCACCCGGGCGAGACCGTCATCATCACCGGCACCGGGTGGATGCCCGGCGAGACGGTCAGCCTGAACCTCCACCGGGACAGCGGCGATCCGCCGGACACGGTGCTGACCGCGGTCGCGGGTGCGGACGGCAACATCCAGAGCACGGACTATGTATGTCAGGAGTTCGACCTCGGCATCACGTTCCTGTTGACCGCCACAGGCCAGACCTCGCACTACACCGCGCAGACGTCGTTCACGGACGGCGGTCCGAAGGTGAACAAGATCTCCAGGAACTCTGACTTTTCAACCGATGACCGCCAGTACGCGGTTGGAGAAACGGTGTACGTTCAAGCTTCAAACCTCGTCGTCGGTGGCGGCTACAAGCTCGAAGCGTTCGACGGTTCCGGGGCGTCAGCCTATCTGGGGCCGTGCCAGGTGGGTCCCGCAAATAAGATTGTTACAGACTCCTATACGCCGACTACCGTCTCCGGATCCACGGATTGGAAATGGGTACTGCATCAGTGGGATGGCCAGAACGCCTCCACGCTCAGTTCCACCTGTACCGGCACGTCTGGTGGCGAAACGGATGCGGATAACAGGTTCGTGTTCGACGTCGCGCAAGCCACAGCGTATACGACTTCGACCCTAAGCACACCGACGTCGTCGTACGACGCTGGTGCGACGGCCTTCGTCAGGGTTGATGGGCTTAATCAGAGCTTCAATAATTGGAACGTGACCTGGGTGGCCACTGGCATTGCCTGCGCCAACACCGGTGGTAACGACCGCCCAGCCTCAGCCACAGACGGCACCCTGCCGACGACGACCCAGGATGGATCTGTTCCGAGCAGTACTACGTATCTACAGTACCCCCCCCCCACAACTGGCGACCCGTGGAATATTTTGACCAATTACGAGACGAGAACTGCCTGTAGCGCGTTCGCGTCCGGCAACGCCGGTGCATGGCAGCTTACCCTGACGCAGGACGCCACCCATTTCGTCACACTGCCGGTCTTCACGGTGGACACGACGGCGCCGACGGTGACGATCAACCAGGCTGCCAGCCAGGTTGACCCGACCAACATTTCGCCGATTAACTTCACCGTGATCTTCAGCGAGTCGGTGTCCGACTTCACGTCGGCCGACGTAACTCTCTCCGGGACGGCCGGAGCGACGACGGCGACGGTGACGGGGAGCGGGACGACCTACAACGTTGCGGTCTCCGGAATGACCGGCAACGGAACTGTGATCGCCACGATCGCGGCCGGCGCGGCGCACGACGCCGCAGGCAACGGGAACACGGCTTCGACCAGCACCGACGACAACAGCGTGACATTCAACAAGACGACGACGACCGGAGTCTCGGCGTCGCCAAGCCAATCAACGGTATACGGCTCGCCGGTGAGCTTCACGGCCTCGGTCAGCGGTACGACTGGAACGCCAACAGGCACGGTCCAATTCAAGATTGATGGAGTCAACTTTGGCGCGCTTGTCACGCTGTCCGGCAGCAGCGCGACGAGCGGAAGCACGTCCTCGCTTACGGCCGGATCCCACACGGTGACGGCCGACTACAGCGGCGATACCAACAACAACGCGAGCACCGGGACGCTTTCGGATGGTCAGATCGTCACCAAGGCGAACGCGACGATCACGGTGACGACGCCGGCTCCGACGAGCGCGGCGTACAACTCAACGTTCAACGTGGCGGCGACGGCCTCCTCCGGCCTCGGCGTCGCGATCACGACGACGGGCGGCTGCTCGGGCAGCGGCACGGGCACGGCGACGGTCACGATGACAAGCGGGACGACGGCTTGCGTGGTTCATTACAACCAGGCGGGCGACACGAACTACAGCGCGGCGACCGAGGTCACCAACTCGA
>DAIOUV010000051.1:0-18528 GCA_036759345.1 Acidobacteriota bacterium
CCGGGGGCCCGTAGCTCAGTTGGATAGAGCACTGGTTTCCTAAACCGGTTGTCGCCAGTTCGATTCTGGCCGGGCCCACCATTCCTAACCCGCCTTCTTAGAGTCGCTTCCGGCACTTACGCCGGAGGCGGCGTCGGGGCTTTTGGGCGACTCAGAGTTCAAAAAATAGTTCAAACGTCGCCGGTCGATGGCTTCGCCGGCCGCCAGGACCGCGGCCTCCGTGACCCTGGCGTACCGCGCCGTCGTCTTGATGTCGGCGTGCCCCATCATCTTCTGAAGCGTCTCGATAGACGTGCCGTTCGAGACCTGATAGCACCCGAACGAGTGCCGCAGATCGTGGAACCGGACCCGCCGCGTGATCCCGGCCAGCTTCTTCGCGATCTTGAAGTAGCGGTTCGCGGCCATCTCCGCGTAGCCGCCGAGGACGAGTTCCCGGCCCTCGCGGCGGGCCAGCCGCTGGGCCCTGAGTGCCTTCAGGACCGGCTTCAGGACGGCCGAGACCGGGATGAAGGACTCCTCCCCTGTCTTCTCTCGCGGGATGCGGATGGCCCCTCCCTTCACGTCCACGGCGGTCCACGGAAGCATGAAGAGGTCGCCGCGGGAGAGCCCGGTCTCGAGCGCCACGATGAACAGTTCCCGCGAGGCGTGGAAGCGAGCGAAGTGCTTCCCGGCGTCCTCCCCCTCCGGCCGGCGCCCGCCGCCGAAGAGGCGCGGGCCCTTGGGGAAGTGTGAGGACTCGGCGGCGGTGCCAGCCTTCCGGGTGCGCGCGATCTCGGCCCGGAAGCCCGCCTCGTCGTCGAAGGCGGCAAGAAAGGCGGCACGCTCGTCGTCGGTGAGCTCGAGGCGGAGTTTCGGCTCCTTCTGGCGCCACTGATTCGCCTTGCCGCGGATCGGATAGACGGCGATCGCCTCGCGGTCCACGGCATCGCGGAGGTACTTCCGAAGGGTCGCGAACGCGTTGTTGATCGTGGTCGCGTGGTAGCCGTCCGCCTTCATCTTCGCGACGAAGTCCTTCACGTCGGCGGCGCTGATGCGCCGGAGCTGGATCTTTCCGAAGCATGGGAGGAGCGTAGCGAGGTGATGCCTCTCTCTCTCCGCCGTCCGTGGCTTCACGCGTTTCTGGATCTCCGCTCCGTACTTCTCGATGTACCCCGCAAACGTGTTCGGAGTGCCGAGCCCCGAGTCGAGGACGAGCTGCCGGAAGGCGTGATACTTCGTCGTCGCCTCGATCACGTCCGCGGCGGGTTCCTTCTTTCTCTGCCGCTTCGTGCCGTTCGTGTTCGGGAGGATGACCTCGAAGTGCGCGAGCTGTGCCTTCGCGTCGAAGCGGAAACCGGGGAGGCGCTTCATGTTTTCTCGCTCTCGAGGAGTTCGTATTTCCAGTCGGCAACCGAGCGGGGACTCCCCTCATCTATGACTCGCTTGAGGCGGAATCCGATCCGCATCGGGTTCATGACTCTCCTCGCGTGCATGGTGAGGCTAAATTCCGCGTCAGTCTTTCCGACGAGACTGAGATCGAATTCGCCGTGGATGGCGAGGTTGATAACTCCAGGTCCTCGGACGTGGACACCGCTTTCAGTGGCCTCGATGGTTGACGAAGAAAAGTTCGCGTCGTTGTTCACCTTCGAAAATCGAATTGGGGCCGGCTGGCCCGGAAACATGAGTGTGGCTTCGCAGCGGTGGAAGGGGATCGAGAAATCGATGTCACGAGGACAGTCCACGTAAAGACCCAGGTAGAGGGTTAGATAGATGTGACCCGGACGTGGTTCCAGCGGCGGCCCCTCGGTGAGCACAACGCTGCGAATTTCCCATTCAGGAGCCGCAGACAGCGGAGCGAGGATCCGAATCAGATCCTCGTGAGTCGCGGAGCGCGTCATCGTTCCTTCTCTCCAAGGGACCTCCCGCTCGACGGGGTTTGGCGGTGAGCCGGCAGGAAGAGCGACGTTGAACGCGGGATTCTTGACCACATAGGGCCTGCGATCGGTAGAGAAGAGGAGAGCCCGAAGAGTCTTGCCATCAACCTCCGGCGCAGCATCACGAATCAGGTTGGGGTGTGGCCCGGCGAACTGCGCGAACATCGGCTCGAGCTGCTCGGCCAACTCGGTTTTTGCATCTCCTATAACGCCCTCTTTCTCATCGAGACCGATGATCCACAGAACGTCGCTTCCGCCGGCCGCATTGGCGTGACCCGCGAGCCTGCGGGCGAACCGCGCTGGCCGGATCCACTCTCGCTTCAGCTCCACGAGCGAGTCTTCGATCCTCTGGCCGCGTTTCACGCGATCCGCTACAGAGAGGGTCCATGCCACGACCTCGGCGTAAGTCACCCTCCTCCCTCCTCCGTGCCCGCGACCTTCTCGTTCACGCGCGTCTTGCGGTCCCTGATGTAGCCCGGCACGACGCGGTCCAGGTGTTCGCGAATCCGGCGCACGTCGCCGCAGATTCGCCAGAGGGTCACGAGGATCGCGATGATCGCGAGGTCGAGGAGCCAGAGGGGAAAGGCGGCGCCCGCGCTCACGCTGCCCGCCCCTTCATCGCCACCGGCCTCTCCGCGTTCCGCTGCCGCCGCGTCCATTCCTCGGCGGCCCAACGGCCCTCATTCCGGGAGATCCCGAGAATGTCCGTGGTCGTCTCGCTGTTCGCGCCGAACACGACTTCCGCGACCCGACAGAATTCGTCCTCCGAGAGCGGGTCGAGAGCGAACACGGCGAGGGCGGCCGCGGCGAGCGTCTCTATGACCTCGTCCTCGTCCTGGAAGTTGCCGGCGGTCACGAGGCGGTAGATCTGGGTTTGCTGCTCGGTCGAAAAGCGGTCGAAGATCGAGGGAGCGGATGCGGGCTTCTTCGCCGCGATGCGGCGCGCGCTCACGCCGACACCGACTCGTTATACGCGCGAATCCGGGGATCGTTCCACTCGGCGCAGTCCGACTCGAAAAGCTGCATCGCCTCTTTCGACGTGCCGAGCCTGAAGACTTCGCTCTCGGTGAGTCGGCTCGTGACGAGAGCGACGGCGAGATCGAAAATCACGCTCGTCAGTTTTTCCCCAAGCTCGCGGCGCTCGGCGAGGGCGGAGAATGACCGATCTACGTCCGCGCACCTGAACTGGCCCGTCAGGTTGGCGGCGTGTTCGAAGTCGGAGTCGCTCGCCTTGATGAGCGCGCTCGACATCAGGCGCGCTTGGCCCGCGCGGATCTCGGCGGCGGTGAGGGTCGTCTTCGTGGTTTTCATGGGGAGGTTCCTCCTGCCGGAGAGTGTATCAAATAACCGCTAGCGGTAAAGTCAAGTCTTCCGCCTCCGGAACGGCCGGAAGGCCCGGAGCGCCCCCGAGAGCACGTCGCCGCGACTCGGGGCGTCGCTCCCGGCCGCCACGCGAAGCGCGCAAACGTACGCGTTGAGCTCCATGAGGAGATCCACCGGGAGGTAGACGAACACGCCCTTCCTCCCGTGCCCGTTCCCCTTTCGTGGCCTTCCGCGGCCCCGCTTCTTCCCCGGCTTCGACTTCTTCGGCGCCTTCGCCTTCACGCGCGCCGCCTCGGATCGCCTCGCATAGCCGCCGCCGACGGTGTGCCGCGTCGGGGTCACGAAATAGTGTCCGTCGAACGGATCGCCTAGTCCCTCGACCTCGACCGGCTTCCCTGGCCGTATGTCGGGAAGGCCCGAGACTGGCTTCTTCGGCGCGGCCGGCTTCTTCGCCTTCACCCTGTGGAGTCTACGTCCCGCGCTCATTGCGATAAACTCCGCTCGCCGACCTGTTCTGTGCGATCCGTGACTTCATTGCTGCTGCAAACTCGCCGACTCCCTGGGGTCCAGGGAAAGAGAAGGGATAGGCCGAGATGACAAGCGAAAAGGGCGGCGACGACGAAACAAAACCCCCGAAGCCATCGCCCCCCCCGAAACCAGTCGTCGAGAAACAGCTTCACAAAGACGACGGCGGTCAAGAGGAGGGCCGAGCCGAAAACATATCGCGTAGGCTTGCCGAACACCTCCCTGCAAATCCGCCGGAATGGATTATGGCTGTCGCCACGGTCTTCTATGTTGTTGTCGCTTCCTTCCAGCTTTCCGCTCTCCGCGACACTAATGACTTGACACGCCGCGCAGTCGAGAACACCGAACGCGCCACGGACCTGACTAAGCGTGCTCTCGAAAATACTGAACAAGCCACTAAGAATGCGATAGAAACCAATCGTCAGGCTGCGGAAGGTTTGAAACTCGCCCAGGCTAGCCTGGATGCGACCTATGACCAACTGACGACCGGGGGTCGCGCTCTCACAGAGGCCAGGCAGCAGACAACCATTGCTGGCGAAGCCCTGCATACGGCGCAGCGGGCCACCATCCAGTTCCTTGGTGTTGAAGCGCCTACTAGCCTGAAGTTTTTCTTGCCTCAGCGTTTCATCGTATCGTTCAAGAACAGCGGGCATACTCAGGCAACGTACGTTACCGGTATCGTGAATTGGCAGTGGCCCAAGGCCGATGTTGCATACCCGGTAGAGTGCTTTAGGCCGGTCAGCGGCCCGGGCGAAAATCAGAGCCAAAGCGACGTTGGTGCAGGGGAGGGCTTCTCCATGTATCCGACGCTTATTGACCACGAGGTCAATCGAGTGGGTCTGAGTGAATGGCAGGAAGGACGACGAGGCGCGTTTGTGTGTGGTGAAGTGAACTATACCGATGCGTTTGGGCACAACTGGAAGCGTGTCTTTTGCCAAACGTTCCAGCGATCGACAGAGAGGTGGATGAACTGTTCCGCCGGAAACCGCGAGATGAGCGTTAAGTAGGAGACAGAAAAGACTTAAGAAGTAGAGCGCCGGACTGGCGAATGCGGGACGGCCTTCAAGCACCGGAGCGTGCAGATGCGCCGCATCCGCCGCTCGTGTCTCGCGACCGCCTTCGCTGTCGCCCGCTCTCGCTGCCTGAGCGCGAGCTCGAGGACGGCGAGCGGCGAGATGTCGAACGGGAGCCGAGGAGGAGCGAAGAAGTCCAGCACGTTCGCGGGTAGCGGCGCCTCGGCCTCGCGCGGAGGCGGCAGATCCTCGGAGCGGCGCGTGGTCATCGCGCAGATTCTCTCTCACGGCGTTATCGTCCCGTCCATAGTCCGCCGGCAAAGGGAGGCCCCATGAGTTTGAACGTCGAAACCACCTGTCCGAAGTGCGGCTTTCAGCATCCGGCCCCGACTGAAGTCTGCGGGAAGTGCGGCGTCATCTTCGCCCGCTACTCTCCTGGCAAGGCTCGCGTAAACGCCTCCCCGTCCGCACCAACGCAGACCGGCGGCTTTCAGCACGCCACCGCCGTTCTTCACTTCAAGGAGAAGGGCTTCGCGATGGACCGTAAGGATCTTCTTGAAGGGCTCGACGAGGAAAGCGCGATGCACCTGGCCCAACTCGGGATGGCTGGCTGGGAGCTCGTCTCGGCCGTCCCGTTCAGCTCGGGCGGTGCGAGCTTCTCGTTCACCGGGTCGGCCGGCAAGACGGATGCGGTGCTCGCGTTCTTCAAGCGCGTGTTCGACCCGGCAACGGCTACGCGCGAGGCGGCCGAAAGAACACTCCCGGTTTGAGCGGTTACCATCATCCCCATGTCCACCGGCTCCGCCCGCGAGACCTTCGCCCCAACCGGCTCGAACCTTCCCGGCTTCGATAACTACTTCTGCCGCGACTGTCGGCACATCGTTCACGTTCGGAAGGGATCGCCAGGCTTTCGAGCGTGTCCGACCCCCGGCTGCACGCGGCCCACGGGCTTCGGCGTTTACGCGACGACTCCGAGGGCGCGCCCCGGCGCGAGGCGCTGAAGTAACTTTCACTTCCACCATCCGGGCCTGGCCCCTGTTGTACTCCCCGCGTCCGACTGCTCGCGAATGGTTTGTAGGGCTCGCGTCGAACTACCACTTTCCGACCATGAAAGCAGCGCTTCCTTGAACGCTTGCGCCTTCTCGTCTGCCGTCCGTGCCGCTTCGGCTAGATCTGCGTTGAGCTCGGGGCCTGCGTCAACCTGACTGAGAATCGCCGGCAGATGCTGAAGAGCTACTGTTCCTAGAGACTGAACCTCTTTGACAAGGGCGGCCGCCGCAGTGGCGATCTTTGTAAAATCTTCCATGAGCTGCTTCGTCGCAGCGATCACCTGCAAGGTGTCATTCATTTAGGTTGCTCCGCCGTTTGTGCGTTCGACGTGCTGGAGAGCGTTCGAATATCCCGCGTGGCCCGCGCGTTCGGGTCCGAGAACGACGCCATTAGTTTTTCGAACACACCCGCCGTCTGCGCGGCCGACCGCCCCGCCTCGGTTAGCTCCGCCTCGAACTTTGGATTCTTGCCGGCCGTGGCGCCGACGTTGACCATGTGCTGTAAGGCCTCGCCGAGATCAACGGCCGCTACCGCGAAGTTCCCTAAGTCGGCCGCGAGCCGTTCCGCCGCCCCCAGCATCTTCGGGAATGCGTAGCCGCTGTCCGAATCGTCGGTGAGCCCGGGTCGAGTGTCGAATGGCGTGAAGCCCACGTCCCAGATGATGCGCGAGCCGTCGAAGTGCTTTGTGCCCTCGACCCATGTGTCCCGCGGACTTGTGCCGAGCGGGCCTTCGTTGGTGACGCCCGGTCCGGGGCGCTCCCAGTGTCCGTGACTATCGTTTTCTGACATCAGGCCGCCTTTCCGCCAAGAGCGATCGTTGCTTTCTCTAGTGCGGCCGTAAAGTTACCCAGGGCGACGTTACTGTTGTCGAGTGCCGGGACGAGGGGCTGTTTCGGATCGCCGGGAGTACCGCCGCCAGGGACGGCCTCGCCGCTGCCGGTTAGCGCAGTCGTGAACAGCCCCAGCGCCGCGAGGAACGCTGTAGGGACCTTCCCCAGCTCCGTCACGATCTCTTCGGCAAAGCCGGTGAGCTTCGTGTCCACCTTCCCCTTGAAAATATCTACTGCGCCGGACAAGGCGTTCAGCGCCGTCGTGGCGCCAGTGGATGCGTCGTGGAACGCGCCCGCCGTCTCGTCGAGGATCGCCTTGGCGGCGTCGGCGTCTATCTTGGCCTGAGCTTTCAACTCCTCAAGGCGGGCGTGACTGGCGGTGTCTAGGGCCTGGAGAGCTGCATTTGCTTCAGCGACGGCCTGCGCGCGGTTTGGATCATTGGCCTGGAACATCCCGAGATAACGCGAGATGTATCCCTGAATTTCAGAGGCACTCGACGAAACGTCGCCGGAGGTCATCTGACCACCGATCCCGCCCATGAGCCCGTTAATTTGGCCGTTGAGCATATCTCTCTGGGCCTTGGTGTCGGGCACGAACACCGTACTCGTTTTGCCCTGCGCGTCGGTCGTGGTCTGGTAGCTGCCGGCCTGCGCGTAGTTGTTGTCAAAAATCTGCTGCTGGATCGACTTGTGGGTGCTGGCCTCTGCCGAATTGATCCCCTGAATGATCTGAAGCAGCGAAGAGTAGAGCGTTGCCGCTGATGCGTTGATGTCGTTCAACGCGTCGATTTGTGCCTGTCCAGACAGCTTCATCGCCGCGGCATATTGCCCCTGCAATCCGACGACGTCGCCCCATAGCGTGAAGACGGTCGTCACCGCCTCGGCGTCGGCCATGATCGAGCCGAACTTTCCGGCGAGATCACTCGCGGTCTTCATTCCGGCGTTAGCCTGATTGATGATGCCGATGAGGTAATTCAGGGACGCGGTCGCGTCGGTGACGAACTCGTTCCAGATTCTGTTGATCGAGTTCGGGTCCGAAGTGCTCGCAAGTGCCTGGTCGTAGACGCCTCCGGGCTGCATCCAGTGCGTGCGGTCCGCCTGGAGCCAGTCCGCCCCCTTCATGTACGACGTGGCCGCCTGCTGGAAGGTCTGCGCCTGACCAGCAATCGCCGTCATCATGTCTTGCAGAGCCTTCAGCGCGGCGAAGGCAGCCTGGTAATACGAGTCGGCGGCAGTGTTCAGTTCCTTGGCTTTGTCGACCTGCGCCTGCCCGGAGTACAGGCTCAAATCCTTGGACATCTGGACGATGTTGAGCCCGGCCGTAGCAAACTGCGCCACAACATCGGGGTTCTCCGCCGCACCGATGGCAGCCTGAATCTCAGACCACGACTGCGACAGATTTTTGATGTTGTTCTTGAAGTCGATGACCGCCCCGACGATGCCGGAGAAGTATTTTTGGAAGTCGGCCGACGCCATCACGTCGATCTGGCCGGCAATCTCGTTTACCTTGCCAATCGTGAAGCCGAGGTCTGTCAGGTACTGGACCAGCGGAGAGCTTGCGTCCACGCCCGAGAAGGAGTTAGAACTACCCCACTTCCCGCCCGGCGCGAGCCCCGTCCCCGTGATGCCGCCGGGATCGGCCAGCGTGTTCGTCGACTGACCGAACATCGCGTGCATGATCTCTTTCGGCAGGATCTCCGTGAACAGCTTGGTGATGTCACCCTGGAAGTCAGCGGCGCCACCGGCGTGAGCGCCGAAGTCACCGAGCGACGCAAAATAGGCCAGGATCTTTTTGTTCAAGTCGGCGAGGATGCTCGACCTGATGGCGGGGTCCGCGCCCTTAAACATGGTAGCGAAGAAGTCGGTCGTCGAGTTCGCTAGGTCCAGAGCCGCCGTAGTCGCCTTATTCGTGTCCGAGCCTGCCGTGCCGTAAGCCTTGCCCCCCTTCAGGGCAGTGGTCATCGAGCCACCCGAGTACATCGCATGAAGGTCGGCCGGGCTTGGGGTGAGGGCGCTTGCAATGACCCCCACCGCCGCTACGATAATTCCAACCCAAAACAGCGGGGGGAAGGCAGCGGTAATCGCCATCCCGATTTGTATACCCGTTTGCGCTAATCCAGACCCCATCAAAGTGTTGGAGGCAGAAGCGGCAGAGATCGCACCGAGAGCCATGAGCCCCGCGCCGGTCCAGAGGGCTGCGTTTGATTTCGGCTGACCAGCCGTGGTCGTGGGCGCCCCGCCGCCGACCTGCGAGTAGCTCGTCCCCATCGGCAAGGGAACGCCGGTATTTCCCACGCCATTCGCCACGCCCAGCGCTTCCTTGATCTTCGGCATGATCGTGTCGGTTACGAACGTCGCAAAGGTCTTCTGTAGGGAACCAATGAAGCTCTTGAACACGTCCTTCAGGCTATTCAAGTTGCCGCTGATGAGCGCGACGAACGTATCGGTGAACCCGGTACTCATGTCCTGCCACGCGCCGACGACGTAATCCCTGACAGACTCCGTCGTACTCTTCATTTCGGCGGCCACGAGATTCCATCCGGCCTGCATCCCGCCGGCCACGCTATTGGTCGTCATCACGAGGACAGCCGCGGCATCCTCCATCGTCTTGCGGAAGCCGATGATGCTGTCGCGCTCCCGTGCCAGGTGAGCCTGCTCGGCTGCATCGAGAGTCGCGAGCCCTGCTATCGCGTTCGCGTATTGAGCCGGGTCCAGGTCCCCGTGCGCCTTGCGCTCATTGATCGCCTTGAGCTCGGCGTCCGTCTTCTTCTGAAGCGCCGCCGCCTGCTTCACGTAGTAGTCATCCGAGATCGCGTCGAGCTGGTCCGTGAGCTTGGACATTTCGCCCGTGTACCAGGCAGCGTCGACGGCGAGCTTCTTCTGTCGTTTCTCTTCCTCCGCCGCGATCAGCGCTGTCTTCTTCGCTTCGCCCTCGGCGGTCTTCGCTACGGTGAAGTCCACCATCTGAGCCCACGTCACGCCAGGTTTCAGGAAGTCGTCGATCTCTTTCTGTGTGGCCAAGTCGACAGCGGCCACCTGCTTGTCGAGGCCGGTTAGGGTCTCGAGGTACGCCTTGTCCCACGCATCGGCAACAGCGTTCGCGGCCTTGAACTGCTCCTCGGCGAGCTTGGAGAGGTCGGTTAGACGGCCGGGCGGAGGCGGCGTCTTCTTCTCGAGCCCAGGGGTCGCTTTCGCGTCCGTGTCGAGGATGTTCGCCGAAAGGCCGAAATTGATTTTCACACTTTTGGCCTGGTTGTCTTCGTACAACTTCACGACCCCGTCGAGCTGCTTCTGGAGTCGCGCCTTTCCGTCTCCCAAGAAATACTTATCCGGGTTCAGCAGTACGTCCCAGACGAAACCCACACCGAGGAGAAGCTCTTTCCCGATCAGAATGATGTCGGCGAGGAAGACGTTGAAGCCCTTGAGGAGGTTCGTGGAGAAACTCGTAAACGCGGAAACGTTCGTCTGCGCGCTGGGGACGAGGCTGATCAGTTGCTCGTTCAGAATGCGCAGATTCGCCCCCATCGTGTCGAAAGCGTTCTGCGCCTCCTGGCCGCTGAGACTGTCGTTCAGGCCCCGGAGCGCTTGCTTCAGCGGATCGAGCCCCTTGCCGATCGTCTCGAGGGCTTCCTCCTTGTTCTTCTTGAATTCTGCGGTGAGGTAGCTCCACCCATTCATCAGGCGTTCGACGAGCCCCGGGTTGTCGGCGATCGTGGCATTCAGGTACTCCATCGCCTGATTTGCGTCCTTCATGACCTGAAGCTGCTTGGCATCGATTCCCGTGCTCATGAGTGCAATTCCCGCCACGCCGCGAGGCATAAGGTTGCCGGTGTTACCGGCCATCGCCAGTCGGGTGGCCAGCGTGTCGACCGTGGTGTTGTATTGCCGCGCCAAGAGGGCCAGCTTCCCGGTTAGGTCGACCGCTTGGTCGGACGTGCCGCCGAACGTTCTCTTGAGCAGGTTGAACGTATCGGTCATCTGGGTTTCGGTGCCGTTCACCAGAGCGGCCGTCTCTTTCAGCTTCGCAAGCTGCCCCGTAACGATTTCGATCGAGTTCGACCAGCCATTCGTAGCGGTCATCGTGGCCGCCATCGTCGTCACCATATCCTCGTGCGCCTTCGTGGCCGAGAACATGTCGCCGACGATGTCCTTGACGACGCTCAGCCCGAGATACGCGCCCGCGAGCTTGACCATCGCGCCGCTGAGCTGGTCCACGAGGGGCGTGTACTTCGCGTGCGAGTCCGCGAGCTGGCGGACGGTGGCGGAGAGCTTGTTGCCGGCCTCGTCCGTTGCCCGAAACGTGACCGACATCTTCCGCGTGGCGTCGTCGGCTTGCCCGAGTTGGGTAGCCATCGCCTGCGCCGCGCCGGAAACGCCCTTGAGACCGGACGAAAGCTCCCCCTGTCCAACCGTCGAGAGGACCACCTTCACGTCATATTGCGAGCCGCTATTACTCATGTCACTATTCCGCCCTTCGCGTTCATCTTGGCCACTCTAGCAAGGTGCTTCTCAATTCTCCACCGTCATCGGCACGGCCGCCGCCCTCGCGATGCCGAACCACGAGGACGGCGGCCCGGTCAATCACGCGGAGGCAACCCCGAAGCCCGCCGTCGTCATCGCGAAATCGAGATTTGCCTTGGAGTCGTTCACGATGAGTGCGAGTCCGTACCGATACCGCGAAACCGTCGCGCCACTCTCGGGGAGAGGCAACTGCGCGCGATAGCCGCCCGTCGCATCGGGGCCGCCGTCGATGGTAACGAGGACCACGTTTTCGATCACGGACGACCCGTAGGAGACGCGGAAGTAATGACTCGAAAGGTGCGTCCAGGCTTCGGTAGTCGGATTCGACCGGGGCGGAGCCGGAAAATTACCGACCCACGGCCCCTGAAACTCCCGAAGGTGGAGAGTCGCCGCGTCGTGATAGTCAACGCCCACGGCGAGGCTCGTGTCCGCTTGGCAGATCCACACGTCGCGGCTCAGGACGGCCCGCTTGACAAATTCGTCCTTCGGGAAGGTCACGTTGCCGATCAGGGACACGATCTCGTTCTGATTCATCATTTTCTTTTCCTTTCAAATCCTATTTCCCGACCGGCACGATGAGCAGGACGTTGAAGTTCGTCACGTCACGCACGTTCGGGAAGCGGCCATTGGTCCGGCGGTTCACGGCTTCGGAGGCGTTCACTTCAGCGGCACCGTGAGAAGAAGCTGGACCGACCTCTCGTATTCGGGATCGTGCCCCCACGGGATAACGAGTCCCTTGCAGGCAACCTTGCCGGCCTCGCGGGCGTAGTGCTCGATCCCGAATTTGAGGACGCCAGCGTGCCTTAGACCGGCCTCAAGCGGGATGAAGCGCCCGAGGTGGCGGCACGCCTCGGCGAGAGCCGCCTGAAGCTCGTCGCCGACGCCCTCGGCCTCCGTCACGAGCGCGTTAATTCTGGCCTCTTCCTGCCGGGCGGCCTCCTCGGCCGCGGCCTGCGCGACGATCTGCCGGGCGGCTTCCAGCGGGCGGACGAGCACGGCGCGTTCGGCCCGCGCCGTAGCGAGCATGGCCGCGGTCGCGACGATGGCCGCGGCGTCCCCGTCGCCGGCATCGAGCGCGGCCTGGAGCTCGACGGCATGGGCGGTGATCGTCCCGATCTTCCGGTCGGCGGCCTCGACGGCGACCTCTAGTTTTTTCACCCGCTTGTCGGGCGAGACGGCGAAAGCCTTCAGGACGGCGCTCATTTCATCCCCCTCGTGACCGTCGCGATGGCCGTCGCGTACTTCATGGGGACCACGCTTAGCAGCCGCATGGCCGCCTTGTGTACGGCCAGCGTCTTCGCGTCGTATCCCGCTGGGAACGTCCCGGCGTGGTCGGCCTCGGCTGGAAAGTCCACGGCGGCGGCGGAGGCGGCCGCGCCAGCCTTGAACGCCGCGATCTCGGCTTTCGTCTTTGCGATTGAGGCCGCGAGTGCGTCGAGCGTGGCCTGCGTCGGCGGCGGTGCCGGCTTGTGATTCGGATTCTTCGTCGGGTCTACGCGAACGGCAGGCGACGCGGTCGCGCCATCGAGCGCGTAGCCTTCGGCCTTGACGGCATCGGCGAGCGAGAGGCGCGACTTCGCCACTTGCCACGCGGCTCTGCGCCTGGACGATTCATTCATGCCGGGCATCAGGTCCGCGAGAATCTTCAGGGTGGAGACGAACGATTCAGTGTCGGTGAATTCGGGGGAGATCATGGATTCATCCTTTCAGTCGAGAAGTAAAACCGGGAAGCGATCCGTCTTCTGCCCGCGGTTCGCCGAAACTCGACACGCGGCCGAAAGCTGAGGATCGCTCCCCGGCAGTTGAAGAAAAGATCGGACGAGGCGCCCACGGCAAGCCCGCGATGCAGCGCGGACACCGCTGGAGATCGGGCGCCCCGCCCAAGTAAAGGCCGGTGAACCCAACCCCGGCCGAAGGTTGAGATATGGTCTCAGGAAGCCTTTCATCGCTTTTTTCCAAACTCGAAAATGCCTCCCGCACGAGCGGACACCCGCCCGGGCGCATCGACCCTCGGGCTCTGAGAAATTGACGGGGGGGGGTTGGTGGCGCGCATCAGTTCGTGGGCCTCGTCCAGTCCTCAAGGAAACCGTGGAACGCGGAAGATGCCGCGAGTTCTCTCTCCGTGTAACTGCGTACGTGCGGACGGAGCGCGTCCAGAACGCGCCTGAGCAGCGCGCGCTGCTCAGGCGGCGTGCGGCCCTCCGGCAGGGTGACCCCGTGGGCGATTCCCACGCGGAGAACCTCGACGGCTAGCTCGTCGTCGTCCAGGAGGATGAGCCTCTGGACGAGCGGCAGGACGGCGCGCCGGCCACGGCGGGAGAGCAATCGCTCACGTTCGCGTTCGATGTACGCGGCGAGGCGGGCGCCGTTTTCAAGGGGCGTGAGGGGCGTCCTCACGGCTCAACCCGCGAGAGTGCTAGTTCGCGTGAGTCACAAGCGAAAAATGGACTTACGCTTTGGGGATAATTTAGACAGTACACTAAGTCCTCTGTTTGCAATAGCGCGCGATTTAACATAAAGATCATTATCGGACGCTGTGTAGAGCCCTTGCTACCATTGCCTTTTATGAGCCGTAAGTCGAGATTACGCAAAAGTCACCATTACGCACCTGTGCAAATCGTTTGCCTGTCCGTTCTCTGACACCCCAAGTAGGCTCACACAGTCAGTAGTACAACCCCACTCTTGGACGTGAACGCGGCGTGCGGAAAGCGACGTGCTAATCATCGTCGCCGTCCTTGCGGCGCGAGGTGCCCGCGGCCTTCCAGATAGAAGCGTCTCGCGCCCGCGACGGCGCGACGACGCTCTCCTCGGGCGGCCGCTCGACGGGCGCCACGTTGGGCGTAGCGTCCTCGACGATCTCGGGCATGCCCGAGTCCAGGTCCGGCGTCGTTCGCCCCGCGGCGGCCACGCGCTGCCCCGAGACCTCGACGTTCGCGGGCATGTACTCGTTCGGATCGCTCGTGGTCCATGCCTCTCCGTGAAGCCCTGAAGGCGGAAACGTGAACGTAACTAAAACGGCGGGCGTGTCCTCTGAGGCAGGGCCTAGCAGTTCCTGAATGAACCGCAGGGCGTCCCGCAATTCCCGATGCGCGACCACGGCGCCCCGGATGTCGCCCGCGGACTCCGCCTTAGCGAATAGACGACGGGCATCTCGGATCATCCGGTCGGTTACGTTTTCGTCTGCGTCCGGGGAATGTCCGCACATTTTGCAGCACTCGGCCACCGCTTCGGCCACGACAATGGCTCGCGCGGTCCGGGCGTGAGGGCGATGCCGGCTGAAGGTTCCCCACGACGCGCCGACGCGTCTTGCCGTGGCGTGTAGCGACTCCCCGGGGAGGGGAGTGCAGTCCGTCCCAGGGACGCAGAGGGAGCAGGGCGGCGGCATCAGGTTCCCGTGGTCCGGTACGGTGCTCCGGCGACGCGTATGAGAGAGATTTCGGCCGGTTGACGGCGCTTGCAGACGGAGCAGGGGCGGCTCATCTGACGCGCCCTCTCGACTCAAGACAGCCTCGTCCAGCACGCTCACCGTCGCCGAACCCTGCGGAGCCGCAGGGTTGATAGCCAACAGAACGGGTGCAACTAACCCCGCGGTTGCATATCCCTATAGGAATATGCAAACCCGCAGGGTTGTTAGAACCTTGCGGCGTAATTCCCGCAGGGTTCCCGCAGGGTTCCGCAGGGTTCCGCAGGGTTGTCTTCATTCTGTCTCTCCCTCGTGCCGGATGCGGACGTAATCCGCGGGCGGCCCGGTCTTGCCGGGTGTTTTCCATGAGTGGTCCTTGGTCCGCTTTGTGGTCCGCAACCGCACCAGGGCAAAACGTATCCGGTCGCGGGAAATCACCCCCGGCCCGAGTCCTGCCGGAAGGTCTGTCTCGATGCTGGTTTTCCGGCAGCCGATCTCCTGACTGACGGCATGGCCGACGATGAACGTCAAGACGAGGTCGTCGTCTGAGTCCATCTGATCCTTCCGTGCCTTCCCCTGTACCGCCGCCTTCAGCTCGTCTGCCTCGGCGGTTACGCCGTCCAGCGCGCGGGTCGTGACGCCCCAGGTGTCGAGGTTGAGGACGTTGACGAAACCGACAGACCCGTCGCCCATCCTGTTTTTGCCGGTCGCGATCACTTCGGCCAGCACCTCGCGAGAGCCGGCGGCGGTCGGGAGCTTCACCGTCGCGAAGCCGGCGTCGAAGCGCGAGAGAATCGCCCTCGTATCGGCGAAGACGCCGGCGGGATTCTCGCGCACGGCTTCGGGTCTGAGAGACGCCTTCGTCACCTCCGAGATCGCGTAGAGGATCGCGCCTTGATCCGTCGCCCGAAGGCACGCGTCCACAACCTTCGTCATGGCGGCCGGGGTCTGGTCCCTGTCGCTCGCCGTGTCGGTGTGCATCTTGTGCAGGTGGTCGAGGTAGAACACAGGCACGCGGCCCGCGGGCGTCGCCGCGAGGCACGCGTCCACGATCTCCTCGACACTCGGGCCGGTGCGCGGCCAGATGATTTTTAGGACCGCGTCGCGCCGTTCGAGTTCACCTTGAAGCCGAGCTAGGATCGCCGCGGGCGGCTCCTCCGTCTCGTCATAGCGGAGTCCGAAGCGTGTCGCGAGCTTCCGGCAGACGCGCTCGTAGTGCTCGTCGAAGAAGATGCCGTAGAGGGCCGTCTTCGGCCCGGCCATCGCTTCGATGATGGTTGCCATCCCGGTAGTCTTGATGCTGCCGGGGCCTCCTCCCGTGACGAGCGACTCGCCCCTCGACAGGCCACCCCCGAGAATCGCGTCCAGGTGCGAGAGCCCGGTCGAGATCGGATCGCGGCGCTTGACGTTGCGGATCACGTCGGGAAGGTCGAGGAGGACGACGCGGGGAGGATCGGACTCTCCACCGTCCGTGAGGGCTCGTCCCGCCTCGCGCGCGATCTCGCGCTCTTCGACGGAGAGCGGGGCCCCGGCCATCTTTTCCAGTTCCGCCCACGTCGGCGGCGGCGGCTTCGCCGCTTCCTTGAGGGCTGCGAGCTGCGCCTCCGCCATTTCCTCCAGTTCGTCCAGCGTCGGCGTCGGGGCCGGCGTCGGCGGAGGCGCAGTCTCGTCGGGGACGGCGGAGGCGCTCACGATTCTCCCTGCCAAACAAGGCCCGCGTCCGTCAGTTCGTCGAGCGCCCGGTAATACGCGGCCGCATCCTCACCGTCCTCGCCGTCCCGCCAGCCGAGAGCGCCGCCCATCCACGTGCTGTCCATCGGGAGGAATCCGCCGTGCTGTGATTGGAGAACGAGCGCCCGCCCTAACAGGAGCGCCGCCGCGTCCGAGAGATTTGGAATGACGCGAGCCTTCGGGACACGGATCTGCCACATGCAGTAGGGGGAGACCGAGCAGACATCGGACGGCGACGGCCCGAAATAGGTCCGTCCCCCATCCGGGGCGGCGCGCGAGGTGCAACGAGCGGCCTTCGCGCTCATGGCCGCACCTGCCGCGTGTCGCCGGGGGGGATGCTAACGGCCTCGCTCGTCTCCGGTCGGCCGTCCTGGAGCAACGTGGCGCGCTGCAAGTCACCTAGAGGGCGCCACGGCGAGCGCGGCGTCGACGTTGACGAGCCCGCGGCCGATTTGCTAGAATCGCTTGCGTCGGGTTTCTCGTTTTCGGTTTTGGTCGGCCTGTCGGGGGCCGACCTTCCGTTTTTGGCGCGTTTCATCGTCGTGTCATGCCGAGCGGCCGGGGTCGGTTGCCTTGTTTTCGATCGGGCGAACGTCGCCTCCGGTCCACTCGAGGCCACGGACCGCGAGGTACACAGCGACCTCGTCCTCCATGTACGCGGTGTGCGTCTTGGAGACGCGGATCGGTGTGCCCGGCCCGATGCCACGGCGGTCCGCTCGCGAGAGCGATGCGGGCTTGATGCCGAGGCCGCGGGCAAGGGCACGGCGGGCGATCACGGTCTACTTCACCTTCATGGCGCCGGGCACGACCGGCTGCGGAGCGAAGCGCGCCCGCAGGGCGGCTAGATCCACGAGCACCATGCGACCGTCGCGGATTGCGGGAACATGATCGCAGCGGATCGCCGTGCGGACGGAACCGGCGCTGCGGTTCACGGCCGCTGCGCCTACTTCGATGCGGACAAATTGTTCACTCACGAGGGAATCCTCCTTCGTCGGTTGATCACTTTTTGTGTTGATGGGTGGCAGAGTCTTCATGACTCCGGCAATGTGGGCCTACCGACGCGCGTCGGCAAGGCCCTCAGCGGGACAAGTTGCTAAGGTTTTGTCCCCTTGGCCCGGCCCGCCGCCTTCTTGCGTTTCGCGAGCTCGCTCTTCGCCAACGCGACCGATTGTGCCGGCCCACCTTCGGACCTTAGCGCCGCGGCCATCTCCAGGTATGGCCTTCTCCTGTGGTTGCGATACTGTTTTCTGTAGTGCGCGAGGACATGCGCAAACCGCTCCATGCCCCCGTGCGCCACCAACCACGACGGAGGCGGCGAGCACCGTTTCATCCATGCGAGGAGAGCCTGTTCGTCTGCAAACCACTGGATCGATCCGTCGATTCTCTTGATCTCCTCCGCTATCTCGTGCAGTGCCTCGAACCGAAAAACGGCAAGGCGTCCGTTCATCGGCACACGCCATCCACGCACGAGGGGATGACGGCCGGCAAGCACCGCGCCAACCTTGTCGGAGAACGTCCGCCGTTCCTTCAAGGGTTCCTCCCGGTTCCGCGCACGGAAGAGTTCGGCCTGCATCGAGGGGGAGTAGAGCGGGAGGTCGTCGCTCTCGGCGAGAAGACGGACGACATCCTCGTCGTGGGTGTCACTCTTGACGGACTGCCGAAACAGCGTCTCGCCGTCCGCCGCGTGTCTCAGAATGGTGATCGGGTCCAGCCCGAACGCGCGGAGCGCAGAAATACTCCTCTCGAGGCGCTCGATCTCGACCGTTGGGGTCCCGGTCGGGATCAGGACTCCGACGCGCGCCGCGGCGGGCGCGATCGCGGCGTTTTTCTTGGGCCTGCTTTTCTTGTCCACGTCGTTCCTCGCTCTCCTCGCTCTCAGGGAAAGGCCGGGGCGGCGCGGTCGAGCGAGGGTGACCGCATTCGACGGAGGGATCAATCTCCGCCGCCGCCCGGCGATGGTAAGTCTACATGGAGTTCAAAAAATAGTTCATTTCGATGTCACGGGCCGTCCGCGCCTGTCCGCGGTGACCAATTGGTAATGACTTAGGGCGGCTGCGGACAGCTTTCCGCTTTCCTAAACCGGTTGTCGCAGGTTCGATCCCTGTCGGGCCCACCATTTTACCTGCTACCACGAGCTCACGTATACCGATTCGGCAACCAGAATCTGCTCGCACCTAACGACGTTGCGATATCAGTTCTGATATAGTCCTTTCGTGGCG
>DAIOUV010000051.1:18628-24206 GCA_036759345.1 Acidobacteriota bacterium
GGCGGCCCGACTCGAGAACGCTGGCTGGAAGACCGTCACGGTTCAGGAATTTCTCAGGCTCTCGGACGAGGACATGGCCATCATCGAAGTGAAAGTGGCACTCGCGAAGCGGCTCCGGGCGCAGAGGACGCGCGCGAGGCTGAGCCAGGTCGCGGTGGCGAAGATCGTCCGATCGAGCCAGCCGCGAGTCGCGAAGATGGAAGCGGCCGATAAGACCGTTTCGATCGACCTTCTGGTGAAGGCACTCGTGAAGACCGGGGTCTCAGTCCAGGAGATCGGCAGGTCGCTCGAGAGGATCACGACCTCGAAGGTGAAGCCGAGTCGAGCGCAGCGTCTGGCCCACGCCTGAGGTCGCTCCGAAGATCGCGGCGACCGCGCACGCGTACTCGCGCGCGCAGGTGGTCGCGCTCGAGCAACCGCGAGCGGCGTGACGTCGCGGGCCATCAGCGAGGGAGGTGCCGTCCAAGCCGTGGCATCAGGAATCAGCGCTTCGGCAGCTTCGTCATCCAAACGAAAACCGTCTCGATTGATCACCGAAATGGACCAGTCCTCGCGACTCCATCCGCCCTCGCTCTTTCGCTTGACAGGCCTCCGTGGAAATCGGCCTCGACGCCATCTTCCAGGGCGTACCCTGATTCGGCGCGCACGAACGCCCTAGACGGGGCGCTTTCCCGCTCTCTAAGTTTAAGAATCTACTGGGAAAGTGATGGAGGTGGCCTTTATCGCACTCAGGAGGTCGCCAGTTCGATCCTGATCAGCTCCACCACTTTACTCGGTGTTCAACCTTCCAGTGGCCCTTCCTCCTCGTGGCTCTCGCCTTACCGGGACCCGCAGCCGCCCAGAAGGCGGTGCTTGCTGTCGGTCGAGTAGACCGCGCCAACGTCGGCGCTTCCAAGCGTCGTGGTCAGGCGCTCGGCCCGGGCCCGGCGAGGGGCTGAAGTGATTTCCCGCTTTGTGACTCTTTCGCCAGGTGTCCGGCTGGGTGCGTCAGTTGGGCTGGACGTCGAGGCTGTCCGTATGCGCGATCTCCTTGCGGGGCGAAGTGCCATCCGCCTTCGTGCAGACTGCATTGGCGGCCATGGGCTTGGCGGCCTCGATGGAAGATGTGGCGTGCTTCGGAGGAGCGCTTCCCATGGAAAGAACAGCTGCGACGACGAGCGCCAGGTCGTAGACCACACTCACCAGGAGTTCTTTCGATCCCGTCTTCGCCTGCGTCTGTTCGATTCTCATTGCGTCCTCCTTTAGTCCGATCAAGGAAGGCAGTTGAGCAGGGGCGGGGCCGCGCGCCGCGCGGAACTCCCAGGGCAACTCCGAGCCGGCGGGGACTTCGCCCCAGGACGGTCAGTTGGTCGCGTAGCAGGATTCCGCGCAGCCGCAGCCCACGCTCTCGTTCGTGTTGTCGGGAGCGGCCTCCGGAGCCGTCGCGACGGCGTTCCCCGCCGCCGGCTTCGCTTCGGCTGCACGCGGCGGCTTCGCGAGCAGGGTGAGCGACAGCGTGAGGAGGGCAGCCAGCGAGGCGATCACGGAAAACCGGACTTGGCGGCCAACCGGGCTGAGTGTGTCGCGCATGGCTTCCTCCTTCGGGTCCCGCCTTCCTGGCCAAGACTGGAAGAAAGCTAGGGCGCGCCGGCGCCGCCCGTCAGAGCATCGGCGTGCGTTTCTTCGCCGGCGGCATGCTCCGCATCATCCAATCAGGCCCAGGCGCAGCGCCTTGGAGACGGCCTCCGAGCGGGAGTGGACGTGGAGCTTGTCGTAGACGCTGCGGATGTAGTTGCGAACCGTGTTCACGCTCACACAGAGCCGGTCCGCCGCGGCCTGGTAACTGTGCCCCTCGGCGAGGAGGCCCAGGAGCCTGACCTCCTGAGGGGCCAGGCGCGTCTCCTCGGCCGGCGGCGGCGGCGCCTTCCGGAACAGCTCCACGACCTTGCGCGCGATCTCCGGCGACATCGGCGCTCCCCCGCCCTTCGACTCCCGGAGCGCCTCCAGCAGCCGCGCCGGCGGCGTGTTCTTCAGGAGGTAGCCGCTCGCGCCGTTGCAGATGGACTCGAAGATCCGCTCGCGCTCGGCGTGGATCGTCAGCATCAAGACCTCGATGGACGGGTGGCGCTCGCGGACGATCCGCACGCCCGCGGTGCCGGACATCCCCGGCAGCTGGATGTCCATGAGGAGGACGTCCGGCAGCTCCCGGGGCAGCCCCTCGAGCGCGTCCTCCACGGAGGCCCAGGTGCCCACGCAACGGAAGCCGAGGCTCCCGTCTACGAGGATGCGCAGGCCTTCGCGGATCGCGTCGTCGTCCTCGACCAGGCCCACGAGGACGGTGCCGGCAGGGTCGCCTCCGCGCACGGTCATGCGCCCTTCCTCCGCAGCGGGAGGACCAGGACCAGCCGCGCCCCCTTTTCGGAGGCCGACGTGACGGTCAGGTCCCCGCCCATTCTCTTGGCCCGCACCTGCATGCTCAGGAGGCCGCGCCCGCGCTGGAGGCTCGAATCGAGATCGTGCGCCGGTTCGACTTCGAGTCCCTTTCCGTCGTCGGCGATCTCGAGGACGACCCGGTCCACGTCGAGGTCGAGCTTCAAGGTGGCGGTCCGCGCTCCGGAATGGCGGGCGACGTTCGTGACGGCCTCCTTGAAAACGAGGAACAGCTCGCGCCGGATCTCGGGGGCGAGCCGGGCTCCAGGCTCGGCCGGGGCGTCGAACGTCCAGGCGATGCCCTTCCCGTCGAGGACGTCGGTCGCAAACGTCCGCATGCGGACCACGACGTTTCGGAGATCGTCCTGCTTCGAGTCGATCGACCAGACCGCGTCGCTCATCGAGCCCACGAGGGCACGCGTCGTCTCCGCGATCTCGCCCAGCAGCGTGCCGGCATCGCCCTCGCCCACCTTCCGCCGCGCGACCTCGCTCAGGATCGCGATGCGCGTCAGGCTCGAGCCGATGTCGTCGTGCAGGTCCGCCGCGATCCGGGTCCTGACGCGCACGATCTCGAGGAGGTGGCGAATGCGGTATCGGAACGCCGTCCAGGCGGCGGCCGCGACGGCGACGGCCGCGAGGGCCAGGAACCACCAGCGTCGCCAGAACGGAGCCAGGACCGTGAACCCCACGGCCGCCGGAGCCACGCTCGACGCCCCGTCCGCCGTGACGGCGCGGACCTCGAAGCGGTACCGTCCTGGGGCGAGATTCGCGAAGTCGACGGAACGTCCCGAGCCGGGGCGGATCCACTGCTCCATCGCATCTCCGAGCCGGTACTCGTACCGGACGGCGTCGGCCTCCCGGCGTCCAGGGCTGACGAACTCGATCTGGACGCGGTTCCGGTCGAAGGGGAGGTCCGGGAGCTCCAGCGACGGCGAGCCCGCCACCGGGACGGCGTGCGGGACTCCGGCGAGGCGCACGCCAGTGATCAGGACCGACGGGGAACGGGAGCGGGACGGGGCCGTCGGCGTGTACCGCGAGAGACCCCGCTTGCTCCCGAACCAGATCGCTCCGTTGCGGTCGCGGAAGGCGGTTCGGAGAGCGCCGGGAGCCAGCCCTTCAGCCTCCGTGAAGTGCTGGACGACTCTTCGCGCGTCCTCGATCCGGTCGACACCGGCCCCGGTTCCCACGTAGACGCGGCCCCAGGCGTCTTCGGCGAGACACCGGGCGGAATTCGACGAGAGGCCGTCGGCGACGGTGAGTCGCCGGACCCGCGGGTGAGCGGCTCCCGAGTCGTCGATCACGCCCAGGCCGCCGACACCCGCAGCGATCCAGATCCGACCCGCCTGGTCGACGAGGAGGGACGTGATCCAGCCCTGGGGCACGCCGTTCGTCTCCGTCAGGAGGTCGAAACGCCCTCCGCGGAAGCGGGCGATGCAGCCCCTGTTGAAGGCGATCCAGAGCGTGCCGGCCCTGTCCTCGGCGAACACCGTCGGCAGGAAGGTTCGAAGGGGAGGCAGCCCCTCGCCGTCGCGGAAACTCTCGATCCGGTCCGTCTCCCTTCGCCACCTGCACAGTCCGTTCGTCAATGGTGAGGCCAATGAGAACCAGACGTCCCCGCGCCTGTCCTCGTATACCACGAAGATATCGTCGACCGGCAGCCCGTCCGCTGTCGTATAGATCCGCTTGGGCCGGGCGGAGGCGAGCACCGACGCCGACGGCGCGCTGCCGAAGCGCCAGAGACCTCGGCCGGTCGGAAGCCACCACTCGCCGAGGTGGTCTTGCAGAAACGACTGGTTCCATCCCCAGCCGGGATACGCCGTGCCGGAAGGAAGAGGGATCTCGATTGCCTCGAACCGGCGGCCGTTCAGCCGGCTCACGAAGACGGCGCGTTCGTCGGCCCGGACGACGCACAGAGTGCCGGTGCGGTCCTCGAGGAGCGTGTCGACCAACGGGTCGGCCAGGCCGTCCGCTACGTTGTAAGTCACCAGACCGTTCCGCGTCAGCCGGTCCACGCCGCCGTCGCCGCCGAGCCAGAAGTCGCCGTTGCGATCCTCCTCGAGCGAGAAGACCGAACCGTGGAGGCCCTGGGCCTCTCCGTAGCTGGAGATCGACCCGCCGTCGACGGCGCTGACTCCGGAGAAGGTCCCGACCCACATGCGGCCGTCCTGGGACGGGTGAAGAGCGTTGACATCGTTGCTCGCGAGGCCGTCGGCGTGCGAGATCGTCCTCACGGAGGCGGGGCGGAGAGTGGCCGGGTCGAGGCGAAGCCGGACGAGACCCGCCCGGGTCGCCAGCCACAGGGTCCCGTCGGGCGCGAGGGCGATGTCCCTCATGCGGTTGTCCGGTAGGCCGTGGGCCGACGTGAACCGCTCGACGCTTCCGTCGCCGGTCCGGTGGTAGAGGCCGCTCCCGGCCCCGACCCAGAGGCCGCCCCGTCCGTCCTCGGCGAGACTTGTGACGATCGGGTCGTCCCAGAGCTCGCTGGGCATGCCCAGGTTCACGAAGTGGACGGAGGGGCTTTCGCCGTCGCGGTCGACCCGGAAGAGGCCGTCGGCCGTCCCGCACCAGAGGGTTCCCGAACGGTCCTCGAAGAGCCGATTCGGAGTGGCCCGGTCGCCCGGGAGGCGAACCACGGCTGGCGGCCTCCGGGCCTCCGCGGCGTTCGCCCCGGACGGGGCGAGCCGGCAGAGGCTCGCCCCGGTGGCAAGCCAGTAGCTTCCGTCGCGCGTCTCCAGGACGTCGAGGACGACGGAAGACGGCAGGCCGTCCTCCGCCCCGAAGGTAGTGAACGCGTAGCCGTCGAAGCGGGCGACGCCCTCCCCAGTGCAGAACCAGACGAAGCCCTTCGAATCACAGAAGATCCGATTGACCGGGCCGCCGGGCAGGCCCTGCGTCGCCGTGTACCGCCTGACCGGGAGGCGCTCGGCACGGCTGGCGGCTGCCGCAGCCAGCATCAACACCACAAGCCATGCCCACGGTACGCGATCCCGTTTCATTCCGGAATTATGCCGTCTTACCGCTTCCGGCCTCAGGGCGGGAAGCACCCCTTCACGCCGAAGGCGAGATGATTGCAGTTCGATAATCGAGCAGGATGCTCCACCATTCCTCAGAACAGCTTCATCGCCCGGAGCTCGCGGATGCGGTCGCGAAGCTGGCCGGCTCTTTCGAA
>DAIOUV010000052.1:0-24201 GCA_036759345.1 Acidobacteriota bacterium
GGATCCATCGGCCAGCGCGGCGGTCGGTCACGAGGCCGGCATCCTTCAGCGCCTTCAAGTGGAACGAGAGTCGCGACTGGCCCGCGTCGAGGGCGTCCGTCAAATTACAGACACATTGCTCTCCGAGGAGCAACTTTCCGACGATCTTCAGCCGCGTCTCGTCCGACAGGGCGTGGAAGAGGCGCGCAAGCCGCGCCACGTCGGCAGGCCGCTCAAACATGCGGGCCGGAAGGAGAGCTGCCATGCCCTTAATATATCAACAAATTTTGATATGTCAAGGCCGCGCCTCGCTTGAACCCACCGAGACGGCGCCGCTTCGAGCAATGCCGTCTCGCGTTTCCGAGGTCGGCGCAGGCCGAGACGGGGTTCACGAGGGCGACGCTCGCGCCGGATGCGAACGCGCGCTTCCTGTGCGTCCTCAGAACCCAAACGACAGCCCGAGGTCGAAGACCCACTGATCCATCTTGAGCTCGATCGTCTGCCTGCCCGGGACCTCGAGGGGGTTCGGACCCGTGACGGACTTCGAGAGCGCCCGGACGACGGCGAAGTTGACCTTTGTCTTCGCGCCGACGTTCGCGCTCGCCCCCACCGTGATGTGCTGGTCGATGACGCCGGGGGCGAGGATGTTGAAGAGGACTTCGGACTCCGGGATGGGCTGCTTCGCGTAGGCGTAGCCCGCGCGGACCGTGAGGCCCGGCGTCGCGGCCCACTGGAGGCCGAGCTTGTAGGCCGTCACGTCCTTCCAGCCGAAGCCCGCGCCGCCGTCGTCGCCAAGGCGCGCCGTCATGAGGTTCGGGAGAAGCGTGTTCCCGATCGACTCGGTCTTGCTGTAATAGATCTGCTGGACGTCGAACGCGACCGTGAACGACTCGACGGGCTTGATCGCGACGCCCACGGTCCAGTTCGCCGGAATGTCGAAATCGCCTTGCTCGGCGTAGAGTCCGTCGTAGTTCTTGAACTTCGACATCTCCATCTCGGTCTGGTAGGAGCCGCCGACCGAGAGCCAGGGTGTGAGCTTGCCGAGGTAACCGATCCGCACGCCCCAGCCGAGCGACGTGTCAAACCCGCGGTTCGAGAGGTTGCCGGGCGACGACGAGTACGGGGCGAAGCTCCCGACTCCCTCGACCTGGAAGCGCTGGTAGCCGATGACCGGGCTCAAGCCGAACGCGTGGCCCTCGGCGACCTTGTACGTGAAGGTCGGCGCGACGTACATCTGCATGAGGTTCACGCCTGTGCGACCCGCGTAGAAGACCGACGCGTCGTAGTTCGTGTTCATCCCGCCGTTGCCGTAGAGCGCGATGCCGAAGGTCATCCTGTCGTTCAGCTTCCAGTTCGCGCCGATGCTCGGCATCACGAAGACCGAGGTCCCGCTCTTCACGGTGCCCGGCGTCAGGCCGAACGTGCCGGGATAGCCCGACGGCGTCCCGGTGACCGTGAACTCGCGGTTCGGGTTGAAGAGGGCGACGCTCAGGTCGTAGCCCGTGACCCACGCGTTCCCTGCGGGGTTCGTCGCGGGCGCCATCGTGTTGAGGGACAGCGCGACGCCGGCGCCGCCCATTCCGTTCTGCGCAGTTCCGTAACCGAGCTGGAAGTAGCCGTCCGTCGCGAGGGCGGGGGCGGCGATCAGTGCGAGCAGCGCGACGAGCGCGATGCCGATCCGGGTTTTCATCTGGGCACTCCTCTCACAGGCGGACCGTCTGGCCCGCGGTTGTTCAGAACGAAACGAGCGTCAGGACGCGGGGTGCGGCGAGTCTTCGTCAGGGCCATCAGCAGCCCCCGCCTTTCTTCGGTTCGGTGGCCGGCCCGGCGGCGGGTCGCGGTTCGGAGCGGGCGGACTCCGCCGTCGCGGCGGTACCTGTGAAGTGGGCGTAGAGAGCCGTGCGGGCGTTGTAGTCGGCGCTCTGCGCGGCGGTCGGGCTCTCCAAAGCCCTCGGGGCTGTCAGGATCTCGGACTTCCATGCATCGTAGCCGCCCCTGAGGACGTACACGTCGCCCGCGAAGCGCTTGACGCCTTCCGGCGGCGCCGCGAGGTCGCTCTGCCTGTAGACGACGAGCTGGCGCGTCGACGCGAGTCCCGCGGCGGACGCGGCGCCCTTCTCCTCGGGGCCGACGATGATCGCGCCGGGCAGGCGGCCCTTCTCGGCAACCGCGCCGGGGCGCAGGTCGACAACCCACCACGACTGCGGCGACGCGACGAGCTGCCTGCCGAGCTCGACGGCGCCGATCTTCCTGACGGTCTTCTCGGCGGCCACCGTGTGGCGCGCCGGGAGGGCAAGGGTGACGAGCGCGAGCGCTGCGACGGCCGCGAATCCGCCAAAAACCCGGGCCTTCACGCGCGCCGGCGAGGCCGGGACGAGCGCTCCCGCCCGCGGGGCGAAGATCGCCTCGAGCTTCTCGCCGCCGAGGAACGCGCCGACCGCCATCGCGACGACGGCAGCCGCGACGACGGCAATGGGAACGCCGAGGAGCTGGTCGATCCGCACGGCGCCCATCGCGCTGCTCTTGTAGAAGCCCTCGAGCGGCCCGTACCCGAAGCCGAACGCGAGGGAGCCGAGCATGACGCCGCCGATCGCTGCGATGCCGTCGAGGTTCCCCGACGCGATCGCGACGACGCCCGTGCCCGGGCAGTAGCCCGAGACGATGAAGCCCGCGCCGAGGAGGAGGCCGCCAACGAGCTGCGGCCACAGAAACGTCTCGGGCACCGTGATCAGCGCGAGGTCGAGGACGCCGATCCCGGAGAGGAACGTCATCCCGACGAGGGCGGTCACGATCGCGCTGAACATGACCTTCAGGACACGCAAGTCCGTCAGGTAGAACTGCGCGGCGAGGTTGCGCGCGCGGCCGAAGCCCGCGCGCTCGAGGACGAACCCGAATGCGACCCCGACGAATGTGCCCACGAGGAGACCAGCGTAGGTTCCGAAGAGACCGTGCGCGTAAAGCGGAAACGTCATCGCCATTCCCTCCTCACGAGCGGGGCGACGAGGTAACCGCCCGTGAAAACGGCCATCATGAAAACCCACGAGCCGAGCGAGAGCGCCGCGCCGCCCGTGAGCGCCTGGCCCGACGTGCAGCCGCGTGCGAGGCGCGCCGCGAAGCCCATCAGGACGCCGCCCGCCACGGCGAGCGCGAAGCGCTGTGCCATCGTCGCGCGGGGTCCCTTCTCGATGCCGAGTTTCAGCCGCCCGGCCGAGTACGCGCCGAGGACGCCGCCGAGGAAGACGCCGAGAACTTCGAACACGAGCCAGTCCTCGAGGACGTGCTTGCCGGGGCCGAAGTACTGCGAGAAGTACGCGTTCGTCTCGACGGCCTTCGGGGCGACGAGGTGCGCGCCCGCGACCGCGAAGCGGGTCACGGCGCCGGACGAGCCGAGGCCGAAGCCCATGACGAGGAACGACGCAAGGAGGACGAGGCCGAGGACTACGCCCGCGACGTATGGGTTCCAGAAGGGACGTTCGGACATTTCATTCACCTCTTCAGGGGAGAAGCCGGAAGGCCGAGGCCTGGCCGGCCGCGAGAAGGATCCAGCGCAGTGCGAGGCCGCCCGCGAGGATCAGGACGGGGACGAGCGCAACGAACGGGAGGTGCCGCCGGGACTCGAGGAACTCCATCGCGAGGGGGACGAGGAGCCCCGCGACGACGACGAGCGACCAGAAGACGGCCGTGTGCGGCCCGCCGAGGAAGCTGCGCGCCGCGAGGCGGCCCGCCTCGCCGGAGGTCGCCCAGCCGAGAAGGAGGAGGACGATCAGGACGAGCTCGGCGCCGATCGCGACGGCGTCCCAGCGGACGAGGAACTTCCGCTCTGCTTCGTCCAGACGGAGGAGGAGCAGCGACGCGGCGCCGGTCGAGACGCCCGACGCGAGGAAGAGGGGCCCGAGGACCGCGCTGTTCCACGCGAGGCGCGAGGGCATCGTGCCGAGGAGGAGGCCCGTGTAGAGGCCAAGGCCGACGCCCATGAGGACGCTCGTCACGAGGATGGCGCGGCGGTGCGCGCCTGCGAAGTCCGTCAGCCGCGCGAGAGGGCCCCGGAGGAAGGCCGGCGTCCGCGCGCCGAGCCACGCGCGCTGCGCCGCGTCGAGCGAGCCGAGGCCGAAGAGGAGGCCGGCCGGGTAGATGAGGACGAGGATCCACGCGCCCCAGGACATCGGTGAGGTCGGGCGGAAGACGGCGTAAAAGCGCCACGCCCAGAGCCGATGCGCGAGGTCGAGCCAGAGCGCCAGCATGCCGACCGAGAGGAGCGCGAGCGCCGCGAACGGCGTCGGCCGCAGGGAGCGCGAGAGCGGGCGCGCTCCGGAGACGAGCTCCAGCGCGGCCGCGAGGATGAAGATCCCCGCGACGATCCCGCCGAGGAAGAGGTAGATCGTGATCTCGAAGCCCCAGACGTGGAGCGACGGGTCGATCTGCGCATTCGCGCGGGTCGTGACGGTCTCGAAAAGCTGCGGCGTCATGGTCGTTCCCTCAGAGCAGGAAGTAGAGGTTCGGCTGCGCGCCGCTCTCGGGGTGATTCACTTTCCAGCGGCGCGTTCGAAGGTTCTTCGAGACCTCGGAGTCGGGGTCGTGGATGTCGCCGAAGGCGAGCGTCCCGGTCGGGCACACGGTCACACAGCCCGGCTTCAGCCCCTTCTGGACGCGGTGGAGGCAGAACGTGCACTTGTCGACGTAGCCCTTCGGGTGCACGAAGCGCGCGTCGTAGGGGCATGCCGCGATGCACGCCTTGCAGCCCGAGCACTTGTTGTGGCTCACGAGGACGACGCCACCCTCGTTCACGTGGCTCGCGCCCGTCGGGCAGCTCTTGACGCACGGGGCGTCCGTGCAGTGGTTGCAGCGCTCGGACCGGATCTCGGCGGCCAGGAGCGGAAACTCCCCGCGCACGTCCTCCACGACCCAGTCGCGGCAGAAGCCGTCCGGGACGTCGTTCTCGGCCTTGCACGAGAGGACGCACGCCTTGCAGCCGACGCAGAGCCGGGTGTCGGCCGTCATCGCATACCGCTTCTTCGGGACGCTCATGTCAGGCCCCTGGCGCGGCGGCAACCGCGCGCTCGACGGTCACGAAGTTGACGCTCATCCCCGTGCTCCCCGCGACCGGGTCCACGGCCACCTTCGTCACGAGCGTCGTGTCGTCCATCCCGCGTCCCTTCGCGAACTTCAGGCCCGGGCTCGTGTGGCCGTAGCCGTGAACGACGAAGACGCAGTCCGGCCGGATCCGCTGCGTCGCCTTGAGTCTCACCGGCGTGGACCTGGCGCCGTCCTGATTGACGAGGACGACCCGTTCGCCGTTCGCGAGACCGCGCTCCTTCGCGATCTTCGCGTTCAGCCACACCTCGTTGTCCTTCGTGACCTCGGAGAGGAACCGGTTGTTCGTCGTGCGGCCGAACGTATGGACGGGGGTCCGCCCGAACAGGAGCCGGAACTGCCCCGGGCCGGGCTCCGGATGCCGCGTGTAGGGCGGCAGCGGCGGGAGGCCGGCCGCCTCCATCTGCCTGGAGTAGAGCTCGATCTTCTTCGACGGTGTCGCGAACGTCAGGGCGAGCCCGTCCTCGGTCGTCACGGGCACGGACTTGCCGCGCAGGACGCCCTTCGCCTTGATCTCCGCGACGTCGTACCCGCCGGCGGCGAGGCGCGCCTCGACCATCGCGCCGGCGTCGTCCCACGGGAAGTACGCGCCGAGGTCCATGCGGTTCGCGAGCTGTTTCGCGATCCACCAGCCCGGCTTGCTCTCGTAGAGCGGCGGCACGACGGGCTGGCGCACCGCGAGGAACGGCTCGCGCCAGGGTGTCGGCGCGATGTCGTCCCAGCGCTCGAGGTACGTGCATTCGGGAAGGACGACGTCGGCCCAGCCGACGATCTCGGCCGGCAGCACGTCGATCGCGACGAGGAGATCCAGCTTCTGGATCGCTTCGAGCACGTTCTCGCGCTGGGGGAGGGCCTGGAGGAGGTTCGTGCCGTAGACGATCCAGCCCTTGATCGGGGCGGCGCCGAGCTTGCCGGGGATCGTCGCGTCGCAGACGCCGTGCGAGAGAACCTCGTCGGCGAACGGGTACATGACTCCGTCCGGGTGGTCCTGGGACGTCTTCGGCTTCTGCGCGTACGCGGGCACCGGCGTCTTCGGGACGGGCATCGACGAAGGGATGAAGAACCCGCCGCGGCGGCCCCAGCTCCCCACGAGGGCGTTGAGGATCGCCACCGCGCGGCTCCGCTGCGTGTCGTCGCCGTACCACGTCGTGTGGCGGCCGGGATGGACGAGCGACGCGGGCCGCGCGCCCGCGATCACGCGCGCCGTCTCGACGATGAGCTCGGGGCGGATCGTCGTCTCCGTGAAGGCCCACTCGGGGGTCTTGTCCGCGACGTGCGCCTTGAGCTCCGTAAAGCCGGTCGTGTAGGTCCCGACGTATTCGCGGTCGTAGAGGCCCTCGTTGATGATCACGTGCATCCACGCGAGGAGGAGGGCGAGGTCGGTCCCGGGCTTGATCGGGAGCCAGTACCGCGCCTTGCCCGCGGCGGTCGAGAAGCGCGGGTCGACGGCGATGACTGTCGCGCCGCGCGAGATCGCCGCCGCGAAGTCCTGCACCTGCGTGTTGTGCATATTCTCGCCGAGGTGCGACCCGAGGAGCGTGATGACGCGCGCGTTCGCGATGTCGAGCACCTCCGGCGAGCCGACGGGTGCCCCGTATGTGAGCTGGAAACCGACCTCGCGCGGCCCGCGGCACTGCCCGTAGGACGGCGCCGTGACGTTCGCCGAGCCGTAGGCAAACAGGAGGTGCTTGAAGAAAGAGCCGCCGAATCCATGCGAGAAGAGCGCGACCTTCTCCGGTCCGGACTCCTTCTGGATCTTCAGGAGCTTTTCGGCCGTGAAGTCGAGGGCCGTCTCCCAGGAGACTTCCTCGAAAGTCTGGTCCCCGCGCTTGCCGTTCCGGCGCAGGAGCGGCTTCTTGAGGCGGTCCGGATCGTAGAGGAGACCCATGCCGCCGGTTCCGCGCGGGCAGAGGTGGCCGTTGGAGAGCGGGTGATCGGGGTTTCCCTGGATCTTCGTGACGCGGCCGTTCTTCACGTGCGCGAGGAGGCCGCATTTCCAGAAGCAGAGCTCGCAGAACGTCGGGACGACCCGGTCGCCGTCCGTTCCGGGATCGTGGACGACGTCAGGATCGAGGCCCCACCACTGCGTGGCGAGGCCGGTGCCTGCCGCGGCGACCGCGACGCCCGCGCTCCCGATCTTGATGAACTCGCGCCGGCTCTGGGCCATCTCGTTCTCCAGACGAGCGGGTGCTCGTATGTGACTCCGGAGTACAAGAAGCGGGCCAAGAGGAGATCTCTTAGAAGGTCAGGAAAAGCGGGGTGTCGCGAAACGTCGCGTTTCACCCTGCGACGAAGCGTTTCAGCGGTGGCAAGCTGTTTTGAAACAGCTCGTCCCATCGGTCAGCGGCGGTCGAGTCTCGCTTCCGCCACGCGCCTCCTCTCGGCCGCATTCAGGCCGCGAAAACCCGTCCGCGTTCCGCCCTCGAACTCCGGCGCGGGCGGCGCGCGGTGGCAGCTCTCGCATGTGCGCGCTTTGCGGCCCGTCGTGTGCGGCTCGACCGGCGAGAGGAGACGGCGCGCCGTCTTCCCGCCTCCGGCCGCCGAGGCATCCATGTCGAGGATCATCCCGGGCGTTGCGGGGACGATGCGCCCGTCGCCGCGCACGCCGAGGAGCGGCGGCGCCCACGAGAAGCCTTCGGACCTCTCGACCCACGCGCCGGCCGTCTCCTTCCCCGCGGCGAAGTCCCACTGCCGCTTCCCGGGGTCGAAGGACGTGTGGCACGTGTCGCACGTGGGCACCCACGCCGCATGGCAGGAGCTGCACGAGAGGCGCTCGTGCCCCTTCCGCGCGTGGTTCGCGTCGCGCGGCGTTTGCTTCACCGGCAGGACTGCGCCGTCCAACTTGCGCACGAGCGTCCACCGCGAGAAAGACGAGCACGCGCGCTCTCCGCTTTGCCTGGCCGGCCCGTGGCAGACCTCGCACGTCACCTCGACCTGTTCCTCCTTGTGCGCGCGGGCGGTCCCGTCGCCCATGAGGTCCGTGTGAAGGTGGCAGTCGATGCAGGCCATCCCGGCCTCGCGGTGGACGTCCGGCGAAACGCGGCACGCGGGGCGGCCATCGTGAAGCGCGACGAGCGCGACCGGCGCCGCGCACGCGGCGTCCGGCCCCTTCGCCTGGAAGGGCTCGATCTCGGCGAGGCCCTCGTACGAGAGCGCGATGCGCAGGCTCCGGTTGTGACAGCCGAGGCAGCGATCGTCGCCGACGCGCGAGTCGACCGGCGGATGCGCGCGCGGCGGCGCGCCCGGGAGACGCCGCTCGACGTGGCACGCGGAGCAGCCCGAGCCGTTGCCGTGGATCGCGTCGTCGCGGCTCACCCGCCGCGTTCCGAGGTGGCACCCTGCGCAGAGCCTCCTGAGGTGACTCTGCGCGGCCGTGGGGTTGGCGGCGCGGAGGACGTCGGTCATCGTTTCGCTCCCGTCCGGCGACGGGATCTCGCCGAACGCGAAGCGATCGACCGAGACGATCCCGCTCGCGCGCGCCATCGGAGAGGACGCCACGCGCGCGGCCTCGCGCGCGTGGCAGCCCTCCCGCCCGCACGTTTCGCGCACCGTCGCGAGCGCGCCGGGCTCTCTCTCGAGCCCCTCGTGCGCGCGCTCCTTCGAGAAGGCCAGCGGGTTGCCGAGGTGGCAGGACGCGCAGCCGAGCGCGAGGCGCGCGTGCGCGCCGCCGGGGTCCTCGGACGCCTTCGCGTGGCACGTCACGCACCGCTCGACGCGGCCGCCGGCGCGGTCCGCGCCGCGGCCGATCGCCCGCTCGCGCCGCGCCTCGCGACTCCAGGCCGTGAGAAGGCCGAGAAGCGCCGCGCAGAGAGCCGCGACGAACGCGAACGTCCGGAACATCAGACTCTGGACGAGAGCAAGACCCGGACCGTGAAGAAGGCATACGCCGCGCACGATGCGGCGAGCGTGGCGAGAAGGGCCCGCCGGACGCGGCCTTCCGCGTGCCGCACGAGGCCGAGGAGGAGGACGAAGGCGAGTGGGAGAAGCCAGCCGGCCGCGGGCGCGAGGTAGCCAAGCGCGCCCTGCAGCCCAAGAAGCGACCACGGGCCGAGGAGGTGCGCGGGCGCGGCGGCCGGAGGCGCCCCGAGGGGCAGCGGGACCGTGCCCGCGAGCGCGAGGGAGACGAGGGCGGCGAGGACCGCCCCGCGCGCGTCCGGGATGAAGCGGCCAGCATGCTCGGCCGTGAAGAGCCAGAGGAGGAGCGTGAGGGTCCCCGCGTGGTGGAGGGCGACGGCGCCGAGGTCGCCCGGGACCGATCCCAGGAAGAGGCGCGCGATCTCGGCGCCCGCGAGCGGGAGCGACTCGAGGATGCGACGCCAGATCGCGAGAGCGGCGACCGCTTCCGCGTCTCCTCGCAGGACGAAGCCGCCGAGAAGAGCGGCCACCGTTACGGGCAGAAGGAGCACCGAACGCCACCACACGCCGGCCGGGAGCTGACGCTCGGTGCGCGCCGCGAGGACCTGGACGGCGTGCGCGGCCGTCGCCACGAGGACGCCGAAGCTCGCGTACGCGTGGACCGCGCGCAGGAAGAATCCCCACGCGAGGCCGCTCTGGATCTTCTCGAGGCTCTCCCACGCCGCCGCGGGCGTATAGAACGGGACGAGAAGGGTGCCGCTCAGGACGCTCACCGCGAGGAAGCCGAACGAGAGCCGCCCGAAGCCTCCCGAGGGAGCGCCGGCCCCCGGGGCGGGCGCGTCCATCAGAGGCGGGCGATCCACGTGTCCCCGCGCCTCGCGAGCGGCACGCGCGCGAGGGCGGAGCGCGCAGGCCCCGCCACCGGGCCGCCCGCGGCGTCGAAGCGGCTGCCGTGGCACGGGCAGGCGAAGCCGCCGGGCGCGCCCGCGACGCGGCAGCCGAGGTGTGTGCACGCGAGGGAGAGCGCGACGGGGGCCTCGGCGCTCCCGATCACGAAGAGCTCGCCGACGACCGCGCCGCCGGAGGCAACCGCGCGCGAGACGGCTGCGGCGTCCAGCGCGGCCTCGCGGACGGAAGGAGCGGCGGACCTCAGGGCGCGGAAAAGAACGAGCACGGAGGCCGCGGCCAGCGCGCCCCCCGTCCACGTCCAGAGCCGTCCGAGGAAGTCGCGGCGCGAGCTCACTCGATGCCCAGGTCGCGCATCCGCCTCCAGAGCGTGCTGCGGGACAGGCCGAGCGCCTGGGCGGCACGATTCCGGTTCCAGCGGTGAGCCGCCAGCGCCCTCACGATCCGCTCGCGCTCGGGTTCGGCGGGAATCCCGACCGGCAGGGCCGCGCGGAGCGCCGCCGCATCGCGTGGCGGAGGCAGAGCCTCGGCCCCGCGGAACTCCGGCGGGAGGTCCTCGATCTGGATCGTCTGACCCGTGCAGAGCGCAACCGAGTATTCCAGCGCGTTCTCGAGCTCGCGGACGTTTCCGGGCCAAGGGCAGGTCTCGAGCACGCTCAGCGTGTCAGGCGAGAGGCGCAGCGCCCGACCCGCGCGGCCGCCGATGTGCGCGAGGAGGTGCTGGGCGATGAGGGCGATGTCCTCCGGCCTCTCGCGCAGCGGCGGAAGGTGGATCGGGACGACGCGCAGGCGGTAGTAGAGATCCTCGCGGAAACGCCCCGCCCGAATCATCTCCAGAAGATCCTGGTTCGTCGCGGCGATGATCCGCGCGTCCATCTTGCGCGGCGCGCTCTCGCCGACGCGCTCGAACTGCCGCTCCTGCAGGACGCGCAGAAGCTTCACCTGCAAGTGCAGCGGCACGTCGCCGATCTCGTCGAGGAAGATCGTGCCGCCGCGCGCGAGCTCGAGCCGTCCGACGCGATCCCTCACCGCTCCCGTGAACGCGCCCTTCACGTGACCGAACAGCTCGCTCTCGAGCAGGTCGGCCGACAGCGCCCCGCAGTTGACCGCCACGAACGGGCCCGCGCTGCGGAGCGAGTTCACGTGCAGCGTCCGGGCGATGACCTCCTTGCCGGTGCCGCTCTCGCCCGTGATCAGGACCGTGGCGGTGCTTTGGGAGAGCGATTCGACGAGATGGACGATCTTGAGCATCGCCGGCGACCGGGCCACGAGTCCGTGCGAGACGATCATGCTCTGCAGAAGGCTGTCGTCGTTCTCGGCGGGACGGACCACGATGAGATACCGGGCGCGCGGATCGCAGTGGTTCGAGACGTGCTGCGGGATCACCGCGGCCGTCAGCGAGACGAGACGCGCGCTGCCCGCGCCGCAGCGCAGGACGGCGCGCCGGCCCTCCTCTCGCCGCCCGTTCGTCAGAGCCTCGCGGAGCGTGTCCGTCGGGCCGAACAGCTTCGCGCCGACCAGCTCCTCAATCGGCTTCCCGAGCATCGAGGCCACCGTTCCGGGGCCGGCGATCTCGTCGAGAGAGAAGCTGGCGCGCAGGATCCGGAACTCGCTGTCCAGGACTATGGCCGCCCGTCCGAGAGCCTCGAAGACCGTTTCGAGCGTGGCAAATCCCGCGTTATCGACCGCGGGCGGCCCGGACGGCGGGGAGACGATTTCAGGGGCGCTCACGAAGTGGCCTTTTCGAGTCTCTCGATCACGGCCTCGACGTCGTAGTCGGGCGTCGACGCGCCCGCCGAGACGCCGACCTTCTTCATGCCGTGAAGCGCCGCGACGTCGAGCTCCGCGGCCGTGCCGATCAGGAACGTCGGCTTCTTCGCCTGCGCGATGCGCGCGAGCTCCTTCGTGTTCTTGCTGAACTTCCCGCCGATGACGACGATCGCGTCGATCGCGGGATCGTCGCAGAGGACGCGAAGCGCATCCTGGTTTTCCTTCGTCGCGTAACAGATGGTGTCGGCGATGCGCGTGTCGAGAACGCGGCGGCGGATCTCCTCGACGTGCGGCGCGAACGACTCGGAGTTGATCGTGGTCTGGAACACGATCTTGACGCGCGGGACGCGCGACCAGTCGAAGGACGTGACCTCTTCGAGCCTGTAGAAGACGCGATAGCGCGCGGGGTCGAGGTCCTTCGTGTAGCCGACGACCTCGCGGTGGTCCGCCTGGCCGAGGATCGCGAGGAAGGCCCCGTCCGCGAGCGAGCGGGCGATTTCCCGGTGGATGTCCATCACGAACTTGCACGTCGTGTCGATCGCACTGAGGCCGAGCGAGGCGGCCTCGGCCCGCACGGACGGTGCGACGCCGTGCGCCGAGAAGACGATGCGCGCGTCGTGGGCCTTCGCGCTTTCGAGATCCTGCACCGTCGGGAACCCGAGCCGCGCCATCTCGTTCTCGACGCTCTCGTTGTGGACGACCTGCCCGAAGATCGCGCCCTTCTGGCCTTTCGCGGCCGCGATGCGAACGAGCTTGTCCGCCACGCGCACGCCGGCGCAAAAACCATATTTCTCGGCGAGAACGACCTCCATCAGGTTCCCTTCCCCTCGAAGTCTACGAGAGTCAGGTCTGGCGGGAGCGCTTTCACGAGCCGATCCCGCTTGATCAGCTCGAAGCCCTTCCCGCCGCGCGACACGGGCGTGTACCGCTTCGTGATCGTGTGCTCGGTTCCCTTGCCGTTCACGAGCGTGAGCGTCGCGCGCTTCTCGTCGTCGCCGAAGAGGGCCGCGCCCACGAGGCGGTCGTCCGGCGCGAGCTTGAAGCCGATGACGCCCTTGCCCGGCCCCGCGAGGACGGGGACCTCTTTCGCCGAGAACAGGATCGCGCGCCCCTTCTCGGAGGCGAGAGCCACGAGGTCCTTCTCGTCGCAGACGAACACCGCGGCGATCTCGTCGCCCTTCGCGGGCTTCGCGAAGCGGCGGCCGGCGCGCGTCGTCACCTCGCGGAACGGATCGAGCGAGAACCTCAGAACGAGGCCGCGGCGCGTGGCGGCGAGGAGGGTGACGTTCTTCGGCCGCGTGAGGCGCGGGTCCATGGAGAGTGCCGCGACGACGCGCTCGCCGTCCCCGAACTTGAAGAGCTTCTGCACGGGCTCGCCATAGCCCGTCGAGGGCGGCACGTCGTTGAGCCGCAGCACGTAGGCCGTGCCGTGGTTCGAGAAGAGAACGCCGCACTCCTTCGTCGAGCCCTGCAGGACGGCGAGGACCTCGTCGCCTTCCCGGAGGCGCGTGGACTTCGGGTCCTTCATCTCGCGCTGACGCTTCAGCCACCCGTCCTGCGAGACGACGGCGTAGGTGTCCTCATGCTGGATGAAGGCCTCGGCGGCGTATGTGGGCTCCTCGACGCTCGCCGACACCTTCGTCCGCCGCTTCTCGCCGAGGAGCATCTCGCGCACCTCGGCGAGCTCGCCTTTCACTTCGTTCCAGAGCTTCTTCCGGGACTCGAGGATCGCCTCGATGATGGCGGCCTCGGCCTGCTTTTCCTTCAGCTCGGCGCGGATCGCGTCGATCTCGAGCCGCGCGAGCTTGTAGAGCTTCGTCTCGAGGATCGCCTCCACCTGCTCCTCGTCGAGCGAGAAGCGCTTCATGAGCTTCTGGGCGGCGTCCGCCTTGCCGTCGGACTTGCGGATGATGCGGATCGCCTCGTCGAGCGCGTCGTAGATGACGATGAAGCCCTCGAGGAGGTGGATGCGTAGCTTCAGCTCCTCGAGGTCGAAGACGAACCGGCGCCTCACCGTCTCGAGGCGGAAGTCGAGGAAGTGCCGGAGGATCGCGGCGAGCGGGAGGCGCGCCGGCTCGCAGACGTCCGGGTTCGCCGTCGGCACGAGGCACGTCAGGTTCACGGGCACCGTCGTCTCGAGCGGCGTGTGCTTGTAGAGGTACGTCATGACGAGCGCGGGGTCCGTGTCGCGCTTGATCTCGAGGACGATGCGGACCTCGTCGGTCGACTCGTCGCGCACGTCCACGAGGACCGGGAGGCGGCGCTCGATGATGACGTCCGCGATCTTCGCGACGAGCGCGGCTTTCTCCAGCGCGTACGGAATCGAGGTGACGACGATCGTCTGCGCCCCGCGCGCGCCCTCTTCGGCTTCCCACTCGCCGCGCAGCTTGAGCGTGCCCTGCCCGTTCTCGTAGATCGCGCGCAACTCGCGCTTGTTCGACACGAGGAGTCCGCCGGTCGGAAAGTCCGGCCCTTTGATGAAACGCAGCGGGTCCGACTCGGGGTCGTCCACGGCCGCGATCGCGGCGTCGAGAACCTCGACGGGATTGTGAGGCGGGATCGCCGTCGCCATGCCAACCGCGATGCCCGTCGCGCCGTTGATGAGGAGGTTCGGATAGCGCGCGGGCAGGACGACGGGCTCGAAATGGACGCCGTCGAAGTTCGGCCGCCAGTCGACGGTCTTCTTGCGGATCTCGGAGAGGAGCTCGATCGCGAGAGGGCGCAGGCGCACCTCGGTGTACCGGTATGCCGCCGCCGAGTCGCCGTCCAGGGAACCGAAATTGCCGTGCCCGTCCACGAGCGGCGCGCGGAGCGAAAAGGGCTGCGCCATCCGGACCATCGCGTCGTAGATCGCGACGTCGCCGTGCGGGTGGTACTTGCCGATTACGTCACCGACAACCGATGCGGACTTCTTGAATTTTGCGTCCGGCATCAGATGAAGGTTCTGGTACATCGCGAAGAGAATCCGGCGCTGGACGGGCTTGAGGCCGTCGCGCACGTCGGGGAGCGCGCGCGATGTGATGACCGAAAGCGCGTAGTTCAGGTAGCGGCGCCGGGCCTCTTCGGGAAGCGGGATCTCGGCCTCGAACGGCAGGGGCGCCTGGCCGCCCTCGTTGGAACGCGTTCTCTTCGACATGGAGCGACGGTACCGGCCCCATCCCGCAGCGTCAATCCGCGGCGCCGGGCCTCTCCGTAATCCCCTGGTGCTTGACACCTCTCGGCCGGCCGGGCACGCTGAGCGCGGATACATCTTGTCTTGAGCACGCCGGCCGACCCAGACCCTGTCGAGAGAATCGCCGCGGGCGACCGCGAGGTCGGGCTCGGCGTGCCCGAGCAGGATCTCCCGGCGGAGCTCGTCGAGGTCGCGCCGCTTTCGTCTTCTCTCTCGTCTTCTCTCCCCGCGTCGGCGGCGCTCCCGGACCGCGGTCTCGTGACCATGATCTGGGCGCTCGGCGTCGCCGCGTCGTTCATGCTCGCCATGGCGTTCGGGGCGCTCTGGTACGCGACGCGTGCCGACCTCGGCGCCACGCGCATCAACGTCGCGCAGCTCGAAGGACTGCTTTACGAGAAGACCAACGATCTGCAGGAGAAGGAGCGCGAGCTCGCCTGGCTGAAGGATCCGCGCGTCCAGGTCGCGCTCCTGAAGGGCCTCGAGGGGAACCCTGCCGCGCGGGCGAAGCTCCTCTGGAACCCCGGGACGAAGCAGGGAATTCTCTGGGTCAGCGGCCTCCCGCCGCTGCCGCTCGAGAAGAGCTACGAGCTGTGGGCCTTCGTCGGCGATCAACCCGTGCCCGCCGGGACGTTCGACGCGAAGAGCGACGCCGCGACGGTGATCCCGATCTCGAGGCAGGAGACGCTGGACGGGGCGCCCGTGAAGTTCGCCGTCTCGGTCGAGCCGAAGAGCGGCGTCCCGAAGCCCACGGGCGCGATCGTCCTCGTCGGCGAGCGGTTCTGAGGCGGTAAACGTCCGCGCGGCCCGTGCGTCTCATCCCCGTCGGCGGACGGCAAGCCCGCCACGAGGACGGAAAAAATGACACACAACCCATTCCAGAAGAAGCTTTTCGGCGCCGCGACCCTGATTCTCGCGGGCGCCCTCGCGGCCGGTACGGCCATTGCCCAGGCCCAGCCCGCGCCCGGGCGGCTCGCCCGCGGGATCCGCGCGGCGATGGCGACCCTCGACCTGACCGACGCCCAGAAGGACAAGGTCACGGCGATCTTCGCGTCGCACAAGGACGAGGGGATGGCTTTCCGCGCCCAGACCAAGGCGGACCGCCAGGCCCTGAAGGCCGTTGCCTCGGCCGCGACCCCCGATCCGGCGGCCGTGGGCGCCGCGTTCCTGAAAGTGCGGGCGGACGGCCAGGCTGCCGCGGCGAAAATGAAGGCCGTGCGGACAGAGATCGACGCGGTCCTCACACCCGAGCAGCGGGCGAAGCTCGACGGCTGGATCGCCGCCCACCGCCAGCAGCGCGGCATGCGCCGCGGCGGCCCCCCGCAGAACTGACCTTCTCAGACGACGGCGCTCACGAAGTCGAACTTCGCAACGTCCACGAGGCCCTTGTCCGTGAGCTTGAGCTCCGGGATCACGGGCAGCGCGAGGAACGCGAGCGTCATGAACGGGTGATCCATCGTCCCGCCGAGCGTCCGCGCGGCCTCGTTCGCACGGCGCTCGGCGGCGTCCACGTCGGCCATCGAAGCGTTCGACATCAGGCCGGCCACGGGGAGCGCAACCTCGGCGAGCGTCTGCGCGCCGTCCGCCACGACGATTCCGCCGCCGATCGCCGCGACGCGCCGGACCGCCGTCTCCATCGAGACGTCGTCGACGCCCACGACCACGACGTTGTGTGAATCGTGCGCAACCGACGACGCGATGGCGCCGCGCTTGAGGCCGAAGCCGCGCGCGAAGGCGACGCCGACGTTTCCGGTGCCGCGGTGGCGCTCGACGACCGCGAGCTTCAGGAGGTCGCGCGAGACGTCGGCCTCCGCCCCGCCAAAGGCGACGCGCGCTCTCTGAAGCGACGCGCCGGTCGCGAGCGAACCGGCACGCACCTCGATGACGCGCAGCGAGGCGCCCGCGCCGGCCGGAACACGGAGGCGCGAGCCGTCGAAGCCGTCGACGTGGAAACCCGGCCCAGGTTCCATCGGGGCTCCCGGGACCTCCTCGAGCAGCCGTCCGCCCTTCGCGACGCGCCGGCCGCCGAGGACCACGAGATCGGGCCGGAAGTCGTCGAGCCGCTCGAACGTCAGGAGGTCGGCCCGGTACCCGGGCGCGACGGCCCCGCGGTCCCGGAAGCCGTAATGGCGCGCGCACGAAAAGGACGCGAGGCGGATCGCGATCACGGGGTCGAGGCCGAGCGCGATGGCCCGCCTGACGTGGTGGTCGAGATGACCGTGCGCGAGGAGGTCCCACGGGTGCCGGTCGTCCGTCGCGAACGCGAAACGTTCGGAGTTCGCGGGCGTGACGAGCGGCAGGAGGTCGTCGAGGTTCTTCGCGGCCGTCCCCTCGCGGATCCAGATCGACATTCCGCGCCGCACCTTCTCGTGCGCCTCGGCGCGCGAGAGGCATTCATGGTCGGACCGGATGCCGGCGCCGATGTACGCGTTCAGGTCGAGCCCGGAGAGGAGCGGCGAATGACCGTCGACCGGCACGCCGCGGCGGCGTGCGTCCTCGACCTTCGAGGCTACGCCCGGATCCCCAAGGAGGAACCCCGGCACGTTCATCATCTCGGCCAGGCCGAGGACATTCGGCAGGTCGTAGAGCGGCGCGAGGTCGGACGCCGAGAGCACGGCTCCCGCCGTTTCGAGATGCGTGGACGGCACGCACGACGGCAGCATGACGAAGACGTCGACGGGAAGGCCCGCCGACGCGTCGAGGAACGCCCGGATCCCGGGCACGCCGCGCACGTTCGCGATCTCATGCGGGTCCGTGATCGCGGCCGCGGTGCCGTGCGCGGCCGCGAGACGCGCGAAGGTGGACGGGGTCGTCATCGTGGACTCGATGTGGATGTGCGCGTCCCAGAGCGCGGGGGCGACATAGCCGCCCTCGAGGTCGATCTCGTCGTCCTTCCGGGCCGCGCGGTAGTCGCCGAAGCCAAGAATCCGGTCGCCTTTCACTCCCACGGTCCCATCGTGGATCTCGCCCGTGAGCACATTCACGATCCGGGCATTCCGAAGGACGAGATCGGCGGGCGCTTCTCCGCGGGCGGCCGCGACGAAGGCGGCGAGCGGAACGGACTTGGACGTCGAAGGCGTCATGACAGGCCAGACTACGACAGAGCGGGCGGCCGGGATAGGATTCGCCCATGGTCCCCCCGCTTCTCATCCGGGATCCCCAGTCCGGCGCTTACAGCCGCGCCTTTTTCGACGAGATCATCGAGCGCGAGCTCGAGCGCGCGCGGCGGCACAAGGTGATCCTCTCCGTGATGTCGGTCGTCCTCACGAACTGGGATTCCTTCGTGCGCGAGGAAGAGGCCGCCACCGTCGACGGCATCGTGCGGACTGTCGCGAACACGCTCCATGCGAACCTTCGCCTGACGGACTTTCTCTTCCGGTGGGAGGACGACGAATTCCTCGCCCTTCTCGTCGAGGCCGACCTCGAGGCCTGCAAGCTGAAGGTGGCGCGGCTCGGCGAGACGTTTCAGCCGTGGCGGGAAGGAAAGGGGCCCGTCGCCCGCCCCCTCAAGGTGCGCGCGGGCGCCGCCATTCTCACGGGGAACCGCGTCTTCGCCGGCGTTCTCCAGCTCGCCCGCGCCGCGGCGCGCGACGTGTCCGGCGAGGTTCCCGCGATCAGGGTCTGACCGTGATCAGGGCTTGACGGCGCGGGCGAGATCCACGCCGAGCTCTGACGCGAGCCGGTAGAGGAGCCGCACGGGAAGCCCCACGACGTTCGACGGGCTGCCCTCCACGCGCTCCACGAAGAGGCTCCCGATGCCCTGCACGGCATAGGCGCCCGCCTTGTCGTCGGGCTCCCCCGTCGCGGCGTACGCCGCGATCTCGGCCCGCGACATCGGCGCGAAGACGACGCGCGTCGTCTCGCGGCCCGAGACGACGCGGCCTCCTCGCGCGCAGGCGACGCCCGTCACGACGTCGTGGGTCCGCCCCGCGAGAGCCGAGAGCATCCGGCGCGCGTCCGCGCGGTCCCGGGGCTTTCCGAGCGCGGCGCCCTCGAGCACCACGAGCGTGTCGGCCGCCACGACGAGCGCGTCGGGAGCCACCTCGCGGACGGCCACGGCCTTCGCGCGCGCGAGACGCTCGGCCGCGTCGAAGGGATCTTCGACGGGAAGGAGCGACTCGTCCACGTCCGTCGCACGAGCCTCGAAGCGGAGCCCGAGAGACGCAAGAATTTCTTTTCTACGAGGGGAGCCCGATGCCAAGACGATGAGAGGTGGCACGGATCGGGAGGATAACCCCCCTATGGGTAGTACCCGCTGATCGTCCGGGCCGAAAGGTTCGAGGGCGTCATCTTCACCTCGACCTTCCGCCATTGGCTCGTCACGGACCTGTTCTGTGGGAGGTACGAGAGGAGGTACTGGCTGCGCAGCTCCTCGTTGATCTCGGCGTAGATCTTCGCGAGGCCGCGCGCGGAATCGACGTAGTAGACCGTGCCTCCCGTCTCCCGCGAGATCTTTCCGAGCTTGTGGCGGACGTCGAGCTGCGTCGAGCCGATGCGCAGGCCGACGAAGTAGACGGCGACGCCGGTCTTTTTCGCGTAGTCGAGCGCGGCTTGGAACGTGAAGTGCGAGCTTCGGTCCTCGCCGTCGGTGAGGATGACGTACGCCTTCCGGCCCCGCGTTCCCTGGTACTGGTACAGACCGTAGACGAGAGCGTCCCACAGCGCCGTGGAGCCCTGGGCGCGAATGCCCGCGAGCGCCTGCGCGAGCCGGTCCCGGTCCGTCGTGAAGCGCGAGACGAGCTGGGGCTCGTTGTCGAAGGTCACGAGGAAACAGCGGTCGCGTTTCGCCATGACGTCCTTGAGGAACTCCACCGCCGCCTTCTGCGCCTCGACGATCGACTCCTCCATCGAGCCGGACGTGTCCACGCCGATGCCGAGCGACAGCGGCAGATTGGTCACGACCTCGAAACCGTCGAGCGTTTGCGGCACGGTGTCCTCGAGGATCGTGAAGTTCTCCTTCGCGAGGCCCGTGACGGGCCGGCCCTTCGCGAAGACGCTCGTGTAGAGCTCCACGGCCCTGACGTTCTCCTCGGAGAGGTACTTCGGCGCGTTGTAGTACCTCAGATCCTCCGTCGTCGTGCCGTCGTCGAGCGTCGCCACGACGCGCAGGAACCCGAGATCCAGGCTCTTCGGCACGTCCACGACCTGCTGGAAAGGCTCCTGGTAGAGGACCGCCGTGCGCTTGTCATTGACGAAGAACTCCACCTGTAAGAGCCGCTTCGTCTCGGGCACGGCGACGTCGGCCACGATGCGCGTCGCGCCCTCGAGCTTCACGCCCTTCGCCGGCTGCATGATGCGCAGGCGGAAGGCCTCGCGGCCTTCGTTGAGCGTGACCTCGTCCTGGGCGATGGGCCTCCCGTCCTTCGCGTAGCCGATCACCTTCACGACGTGCTTGCGCGGCAGCTCGCCGAGGTCGAGGTCCGCCGCAAACGGCGGCCGGCGCTTCGTCACGATCCGCGTGTTGTTCAGGTAGAACTCGGTGAAGGCGATGTCGTTCGACGAGGCGCGCGTCTCGAAGCGGATGAGGCCCGTGGCGATCTCGCGTGCGAGGGGAATCAGCGAGAGAGAGCCCTTCGAGCCGCTGTTCTCGACGAGCTCCGTGACGGCCTTCCGGGCCGCTTCGCGCGCCGCTTTCTCCTCGGCGGAGATCGTGGCGTCCGGCACGTCGGGAACCTTGAGCTTTTCGCTGATGAGGGCGGCGGCGTTGCGGTTCGCGTCGGACACCTTCACCTTGAGGCGGTATTCCCCAGGGTAGAGGTCGCGCTCGACCGTGAGCGGGACGAACGGACCGCTGACCGTACTGGCCGGAAAATCGAAACGGTAGCGGAAGTTGTCGATGAGGCGGCCGTCGCGCACGACCTCTCCGACGACGTCAACGTCGAAAAAGGTCTCCTCCCCGATCTGCTTTTTCGTGAGCGAGTCCCGCTCGAGGAGGACCGCGAGCTCCATCCGCATCCGGCTCCCGATCGCCTCCGGGAAGCGGAACACGCGCTGGAGCGGCAGCGTCACGGCGCCCGCCTGTATGTCGGTCGTCATCTGGAGGATACGGTCCGCGCCCTCGACGTCCGGTTTCGGGCCCTGGCGGATGTCGTCGGCCAGCTTCAGGGCGCCCGCCTGTCCGAACATGGCCGACGCGGCGCTCATCGCCGCCTGCACGTCCCTCGATTCCGTGCAGCGCGAGAAGTCCACGCGGCGGGCGGCGCCGGCCCCGAGCGCGCCCGGGACGCCCCCCGCGACGATCGCCTGAGGCCCGTCGAGCGGCGTCCACATCCTGTAATCGCCGGCGCCGAACGGCTGGTAGAAGAGCAGGAGGACCTTCGAGAGGCGAAGCGACTCGAGCCGCTCGTAGTACCAGATCTGAATCGGCCAGTAGATGTCCTGGCAGTCGATCTTCTTGATGCCGTCCGGCGGCCCGTTCACGAGATAGATGCGGCCCTGGTCCGTATTCGTGTTCCGGAAGCGCTCTTTGGCCTGCTGGAGGCGCATTTCGTAGATGTCCCTGAAGGCGATGCGCATCCCGTCCGGCGCGAGCGAGCGGCGCTTCCAGAAGTCGTCGAGGAAGTGCTCGCGCTGATAGTCCTCGCCGAGCTTGAGCAGCGTGTCGCGTTCGACGTCCGTGATGATCGGTTCCACGTCCGTGAGGAACTGCCGGTACTTCTCAGGCATCTCGGCCATGAGCTTCTTGCGCTCTTTCCCGGTGAGCGGCTTGTTCGAGACGAGGAGCGGCGGGGGCGCCTCCACCTTCGCGCCGGGCGGCGAAAGCAAGTGCGGCACGGCAAGGGCGCCGCGCTCGGCGAGGCCGCCGTTGTTGTCGCCCTGACGCCGCGTGACGTCCTTCACGGTCGAGACGACGAGGAGCGCGTCCGCGCAGGCGCCGGGCGCCGCCTCGACCGCCGCGAGCCCTCCCTTCGCCGCCGGCGCGAGGAGAACGCCTTCACCCTCGAGCACGGTCCAGTAGCGGTAGGTTCCGGTCGGGGACTCCGGATAGAACACGATGCGGGCGTTCTTCCCAAGCGTCGGGTGCTCGAGGTACGTCCAGATCTCGAGCGTGCCGAACGTGTCGGGGCAACGCACCGTCACGCGGGCGTCCGGCGTTCCGGAGGCGATGAATACCGCCGACCGGTCGTCGTCCAGGCGCCCGAAGAGCTTGATCGCTTCCGGGCCGCGGGCCGACTGGGGCGCGGGGGCCTGCGGATTCACGGCCACGAGCGGGGGCACCGTCACGTTCGTGGGTGCGGGTGACGGTGTGGGCGTGGCGGCAGGGCCGTCGGCCCCCAGCCGGGCAGCGGCCAGGAGGGCGACGACTCCCAGGAACGACCGGCCCGACCGCATCCTGACCTCCGGTGGAAGCTCCGATTCTCCGTCGGCGAGCCTCTGCCCGGCAAACGCTCGCAAGACAGATTCCACGTCTCGACGTCCTTTTATTACGTCCAGGCCCCCCGGCAATCGGTTTCCGGGCGTCCCCGGACCCTACAATCGGCCGTCCGGAGGTTCGGTTTCTTGATCGCCGACGCTCGCCTCGTCTACGCCGACCACCACGCCACGACGCCCCTCGACCCCGAGGTCTTCGCGGCGATGCGCCCGTGGCTGGAGGGCCTTTCGGCGAATCCCTCGTCCACCCACGGTCCCGGCCGGGCCGCGCGCGAAGCGGTCGAGACGGCCCGCGCCGAAGTCGCGGCCGCGCTCGGCGCGGAGCCTTCCGAGATCGTGTTCACCTCCGGCGGCACCGAGGCCGACAACCTCGCCGTGCGCGGGGGCGCCCGCGCGGCCCGCGAGACCGATCCCGCGCGCACGCGCGTTCTCTTCACGGCCGCCGAGCACGCGGCGGTCCGGGAAGCGGCGCTCTCGCTTCGCGCGGACGGCTTCGAGCCCGTGGAGCTTCCGGTGGACGCCCGCGGCGTGCCGGCGGCAGCGGCCCTGGACGCGGCCTGCGAGACCGCAACCGCGGCGCTCTTGTCCATCATCCTCGCGAACAACGAGACGGGTGCCGTCTTCGACACGCTCGCCGCGTTCGTGGCGCCGGCCCGCGCTCGTGGGGCCGTCGTCCACACGGACGCCGTTCAGGCTGTCGGGAAGATTCCCGTGAACGCGCGGGCGCTCGGGGTGGATCTCCTCGCGCTCACCGCCCACAAGTTCGGCGGCCCGAAGGGCGCCGGCGCCCTCTTCGTGCGCAAGGGGGTCCGGCTTCAGCCTCTCGCCGCCGGCGGCGGGCAGGAGCGCGGCCGGCGCGGCGGCACCGAGAACGTCGCGGGGATCGTGGGTCTCGGCGCGGCGATCCGGCTCGCCTCGGCGCGACTTTCATCCGAAGCGGCGCGCCTCGCCGGCCTGCGCGACCGGTTCGAGGCCGGCCTGCTCGCTCGCGTGCCAGGCGCCCGGATACACGCCGCGAACGGCTGCCGCCTCCCGACCGCCACGTCGGCGGTCTTTCCCGGCACGGAAGCCGAAACGCTCGTCGCGGCGCTCGATCTCGACGGGATCGCGGTCTCGGCGGGCTCGGCCTGCCATGCCGGCACGACCTCTCCCAGCCGCGTCCTACTCGCCCTCGGCCTCTCGCCCGCGGAAGCCAAGGCAACGCTTCGATTCTCGTTCGGGCGCGTCTCGCGCGAAGAGGACGTCGACCGGCTCCTCGAGGCGGTTCCCCGCGTCGTGAAGCGAGCCCGAGAGACCGTACGGGCTTGATCGGCGATGCGGGACACGCTCTAATGGCGCCGTCTGTGCTTTCGACCGGGAGTTTCCTCGCGTGATCATCCAGTGCACGTCGTGTCAGGCCCGCTACCATTACGACGAGTCGCGTTTCGGCGGCTCGTCCGTGAAGAAGATCAAGTGCACGAAGTGCACGACGGTCTTCGAAATCCGCAATCCGGCGGTGTCACCCGTTCCTGCCGCTTCACCGGCGCGCTCCGCGGCCGGCCCGTCCCCGGACGAGTTTTCCCTGGACGAAACGGCGTTCTCCAAGGCCCGCAAGCACAATAACCCGCTGGCCGGCGTTCCGGGAGCGCCCGCGCGCGTGGCCGTGCCGGTGACGTCGCTCGCGCCCGAAGGTACGGGGCCGATCGGAATGCCCGAAGCCGCCGGCACGACCGACCGGATGCCGATTACAGGCGCCCTCAGAAACCCGGCGCGGCAGCTCCGGCTGCCAGCCGACCAACGCCTCTCGCTCGCGTGCATCTCCGGTCCGGACTCGGGACGGATCTTCGAGATTGACAAACCGCGGGTCGTCATCGGGCGCGCGAACGCCGACATCGTCGTCGCGGACATCCAGTGCTCACGCCAGCATGCGGCGATCGAGGTCATGGACGAGCACACCTTCGTCGTGGACCTGAACTCCACGAACGGCACCTACGTGAACGACCAGCGCGTAAACCGGGCCGAGCTCGAAAACCGCACGGAATTCGAGATCGGCACGACGACGCTCATGCTCATCCGCAGCT
>DAIOUV010000053.1:0-2937 GCA_036759345.1 Acidobacteriota bacterium
GCCGCGGCGGTTTCGGCCTCGCTCGGTTGTGGCAACCCAACGGCCCTCGCGAAGCTGAACGAGGGCGATACGGTCCTCGATCTCGGTTCGGGCGGCGGCATCGACGTCTTCCTCTCGGCCCGCCGCGTCGGCCCCTCCGGGAAGGTCTACGGCCTCGACATGACGGACGACATGCTCGCCCTCGCCCGCGAGAACCAGCGGAAGGCGGGCGTCACGAACGTGGAGTTCCTCAAGGGCGAGCTCGAGAACATCCCGCTCCCGGGCGCGAGCATCGACGTGATCATCTCGAACTGCGTCGTGAACCTCTCGGTCGACAAGGACAGCGCGCTGGCCGAGGCGTTCCGCGTCCTGAAGCCGGGCGGGCGGTTCGCGGTATCGGACGTCGTCGTGCGCGGCGAGGTCCCGGCCGACGTGCGGAAGAACGTCGAGCTCTGGATCGGCTGCCTCGCGGGCGCTCTCGAGGAGAAGGACTTCGAGGCGAAGCTGAAGAAGGCGGGTTTCACGGACGTCGAGATCGTCCCGACGCGCGTCTACAACGTTGATGACGCGCGCGACTTCCTCGCGGCTGCGGGAGTCGATGCCGACGCGATGGCGCCCCTCGTGGACGGCAAGTTCATGAGCGCGTTCGTCCGGGCGACGAAGCCGGCATAGGTCTGATGTCCGACGGCATCGCGAGGAAGCTCTCCTTCCTCGACCGCTGGCTTACGGTATGGATCTTCGCCGCCATGGCGGCCGGGGTGGCCATCGGCATGTTCGTTCCGGGGGTTGAGGGGTTCGTCAATTCGTTCCAGGCCGGCACGACCAACATCCCGATCGCCCTGGGGCTCATCCTGATGATGTATCCCGCCTTCGCCAAGGTGAGGTACGAGGAGATGGGCGACGTCTTCCGGGACCGGAAGATCGTCGGGCTCTCCCTTCTCCAGAACTGGGTGATCGGCCCGATCCTGATGTTCTTCCTCGCCATCGTGTTTCTCCGTGACCACCCCGACTACATGGTCGGCCTCATCTTGATCGGCCTCGCCCGCTGCATCGCTATGGTCATCGTCTGGAACGAGCTCGCGAAGGGAGACACCGAGTACGCCGCCGGGCTCGTGGCATTCAACAGCGTCTTCCAGGTACTCTTCTACAGCGTCTACGCGTGGTTCTTCATCACGGTGCTCCCTCCCGTTTTCGGCCTCGAGGGAAGCCTCGTGAAGGTCGGCATGGGGGAGATCGCGAAGAGCGTCTTCATCTACCTGGGCATCCCCTTCCTCACGGGCGCCCTCACCCGGTTCGTCGGCGTGAAGCTGAAGGGGAGGGAGTGGTACCACCGGGAGGTCGTCCCCAGGATCAGCCCAGTGACCCTGGTGGCCCTTCTCTTCACGATCGTGGTGATGTTCAGCCTGAAGGGGAAGCTCATCGTCTCGATCCCGATGGACGTCGTCCGAATCGCGATTCCGCTGCTCTTCTACTTCATCGTGATGTTCCTGGTTTCATTCTTCATGGGGAAGCGGGCCGGAGCCGACTACAGCAAGACGACGACCCTGGCCTTCACCGCGGCCAGCAACAACTTCGAGCTGGCGATCGCCGTCGCCGTCGCGGTCTTCGGGATCAACTCCGGGGCCGCCTTCGCGGCGGTCATCGGGCCGCTCGTCGAGGTGCCGGTGATGATCGGCCTCGTCAACGTGGCGTTCTGGTTCCAGCGGCGGTACTTCGTGCCCGCGGCCGAGAAGAGGGGATCCGCCACCGCATGACCAGCCCTCGCGTCCTCATCCTCTGCACGGGGAACTCCTGCCGATCTCAGATCGGCGAAGGGTGGCTGCGCCACGACCTCGCCGACCGAATCGAGGTGCATTCCGCCGGGACGCGGCCTTCCTTCGTGCATCCGCTCGCGATCCGCGTCATGGCCGAGGCGGGCGTCGACATCTCTTCTCACCGCAGCAAGTCCGTCGAGGCGCTGAAGGGCCTCGCGTTCGACGTCGTCGTCACGGTCTGCGACTCCGCGCGGGAAGCCTGTCCGATCCTTCCGGACGCGCGAAAGACCCTCCATCAGGCCTTCGAAGATCCGGCCCTTGCCGGCGACGGCGAGGACGCCCTGCCTGTTTTTCGGCGCGTCCGCGACGAGATCCGCGCCCGGCTCGTTCCTCTCGTCGAGGCGGAGCTGAAATGAGCGAGACACTCTCCCTTCCCTCTTACAAGCCCGCGCAGGCTCCTGCGGCCGGCCTGCGGCTCCGGACGCTCTTTCTCCATCTCGCGGCGCTCGCCGCCTGGGTCGGCGCCTATGCCGTCAACGGAGACGTTGCGCGGTTCGTCGCCATCCATCTTCTCGGCCTCACGTCCGGGACGCATCTCGGCGCGGCGGTTGAGTTTTTCGTCTTCGAGCTCCCGGAGGTCCTTCTCCTCCTCACGCTCATCGTCTTCGTCGTCGGCATCGTGAGGAGCTTCTTCACCCCGGAGAAGACGCGGAGGCTTCTGGCCGGCCGGCGAGAGACTGCCGGGAACGCGCTCGCGTCGCTTCTCGGCGTCGTCACGCCGTTCTGCTCGTGCTCGGCGGTCCCGATGTTCATCGGCTTCGTGACGGCCGGCGTGCCGCTCGGCGTGACGTTCTCGTTCCTCGTGGCCGCGCCCATGGTCAACGAGGTGGCGCTCGCGCTTCTTTTCGGCCTCTTCGGCTGGAAGGTCGCGGGGCTCTACCTCGGCACTGGTCTCCTGATCGCCTTCGCATCGGGCTGGATCATTGGACGTCTGAAGCTCGAATCGTGGGTGGAGCCGTGGGTCTATCAGGCCCGTGGTCCCATCGTGGGCATGGCGGGCGAGAGGCCCGGCTGGGAGCGGCGTCTTGCGATCGGACGCGAGGAAGTCCGCGAGATCGTCGGGAAGGTCTGGCTGTATGTCATCGCCGGGATCGCCGTCGGCGCCGGAATCCACGGCTGGGTGCCCGAGAACTTCATGGCGTCG
>DAIOUV010000053.1:3037-20888 GCA_036759345.1 Acidobacteriota bacterium
GATCGCCGTCGGCGCCGGAATCCACGGCTGGGTGCCCGAGAACTTCATGGCGTCGTGGGAACGGGAATCCTCGTCGTCGGGTACCTCTTCAACGCGCTCCTCTGAGAGCGCAGACCCGCCGCTGCGCGGGGCGAGGGGCCCGGCAAGTGACCTGCGAAGACATACGGCGCTTCAACGGGCGAGGATGAGCTTCGCACCGGCGATCAGAAGGACGAGCGCCAGACTGCGCTTGATCGCGACAGGCCGGAAGTGGCGGCTGCCGAGATGCGAGCCCACCGCCCCGCCGATGACGGCGGCGGCGGCGAGAACGAGGGCATAGGAAGGGAGATTCCGCGTGCTGCCGAAGTTGCCGAGCAGCCCCGCGACGGAGTTCACGAGGATGAAGAGCGCGGAGACGGCCGCGGCAGTCCTGACTCGTGCCCACCGTTTGAAGAGCAAGAGGGGAGTGAGGAAGATGCCGCCACCCGTGCCCGTGAGACCCGAGAGGAGCCCGAGCGCGGCGCCAAGGGAGATGGCGGCGATCCGGGGTGGCTCCTCCTCGACCACGTCGGGGGCGGCTCCGTAAAGGAAGCGGAAAGCCGAAAACAGCAGGACGATCCCGACAAGAACCTTGAACACGTGCGTGGGCAGGTCGATCCAGCCGCCCACAAAGGCCATGGGAACGGAAAGCGCGGCGAAAGGCCAGAAAAGCCGCCACGAAAAATGGCCCGCCCGCCAGAACTGCCATGTGGCGAGGCACGCGACAAGGATGTTGAGGATGAGCGCCGTGGGCTTGATCGCCGCGGGGGCGAGGTTGAAAAGGGACATGACGGCGATGTAGCCGGAGGCGCCCGCATGCCCGACCGACGAGTAGAGGAACGCCACCACGAGAATGGCGGCCGCGAGAAAGACGAGTGTTTCAGGCGACATTCGTGCACATGACCCGAAGTGGCGCCACGATATCGTGCTTTTCGCGGGAACCCAGGAGTCCTGAAGGGCCGACGGACGGCGGGTCGTCGGATACTCTCCGGATCAGGACAGCACCTTGATGACGCGCGCCCATGGACACGGCCACGCGGCTCCGTCGGTCTCTCTCGACCAGAGGCTCTGGCTAGGAGTCGGGCTCAACATCCTCATCACGGCCGTGGAAGTGGTTGGCGGGCTCGCGAGCGGGAGCCTCGCGCTCTTGTCCGATGCACTCCACAACGCAAGCGACGTCGCAGCGCTTCTGCTCGCGATCGGGGCTCGGGCCCTCGGCCGCAAGGCGCCGACGAGGCGCTTCTCATACGGGTTTCGGCGTCTCGAGGTCGTCGCGGCGCTCGTCAATGCGGCGGTCCTCGTTGGCTTAGCGGTGCTCGTTGGGCGGGTGGCCATCGGCCGGCTTCGACATCCCTCGGCCGTGGACGGGCACACCATGCTGGTCGTCGCACTCGTGGCGTTCGTGGCGAACGTGGCGGCCGTCCTCCTGCTGGGGCGGCACGAGAAGCACGACCTGAACGTCCGCAGCGCCTTTCTCCACCTCTTGCAGGACGCCCTCGCCTCCCTCGTCGTCGTCGTGGCGGCTCTCCTCGCGGGAACGCGGCCCGGCCCGTGGCTAGACCCGGCCGCCTCGCTCCTGATCGGCGTCGCGGTCGTGGTGAGCGCGGGACGGTTGATCTGGGAGAGCGTCCGGATCCTCGTCGAGGCGGCGCCCTCCGGTCTGGACGTCGAGGAGCTGGCGGCCGGCCTCGATGCGGCCTTCGCCCCCGCCCGCTTCCACCACGTCCACGCATGGACTGTCGGCCCCGGGCAGGTGGCCCTCACCGCTCACGTGAAGCTGGAAGGCGGAAGCCTGGAAGAGGCCGAGAGGCAGCTCGCGGCGATCCGAAGGCTTCTCGCGGAGCGATGGGACATTCACCACGTGACCCTCGAGCCCGAGAGCGAACGCTGCTCGGGAGAAGGCCTCCCGGAGACCTGGAAAGCCACTTATTGAGCCCGACGAAAGCGACACGCGCTCCGCGGGAAGCGCGCGGATCAGCGCGAGGTCGGTCCCGAGGGCTTCATCGGACACGTGCTCAGTCCGAGGAGCGTGTAGAGGGGGCACGTTCCGGCGAGTCCGGTCACGAGAGGCACGACGCCCACCAGCCCCCAGCTCGTCTTCGGGCCCAGGACCGTGAGCGACAGCAGGCCGATGCCGGCGATGACCCGCAGGCTCCTGTCCACGGTTCCCTCGTTGATCTTGAAGAACTTTTCCATGGTGACTCCTTTCGGCCGTGCGGTGCCCGGCGGACCTTCAGCCATGAGAGCCAAGAAGGGCCGAAGAAGATTGCCGGTCGGCGAGTCGGAACTCCCATCCGCAGTGACCCCGCGCGTCCGGGTCGGGCGGGCAATGCAGGCAGCGGGTCTCGATGCGCGGGTCGACCGTGCGCGCGAACGTCTCGAACTCGACCTCCCCGACGGATCGGCACGGGAAGTCCGGGAGGCCCTTGCGCCGGCGGGTCTCCTGGACGCGGCAGGACGTCATGAAGAAGCGCAGGACGGGCCCGTCCCGCTCGATCCGGCTCGGGTTCAGAAAGCTGTAGGCGCGGAAGGAGAGCGCCCGCGCGAGCGCGTCGAGGCCGCCGTCCCTCGGAATCGCATACGCCTCCATGATCCGGCGCGCCTCGGCCGCCGCGAACCGGCGCCAAGATGCGGCATCCAGCTCGATCGCGGCATCCATCCCGTAGCGCTCTTCGGCGGCGAGGAACCAGCTGCCATCGTGCGCGAGCCAGTTCTTCGCGAAGACGTCGAGGGCCTTGAGGAGACCGGCGCGGTCGAGCGCCTCGAACGCCGGCGGTGCGGCGGCGCGCGCCTCGGAGGTTTCCTTCCGTCGTGCGAGCTCGTCCTCGGTCAGCGTCACGCGTCCGTCCCCTTCCTCGTTTCAGGCGAGTCCGTCCTCGTCCGGGAGGAGCAGCTCGTCCCGCCGCCGGCGGGACCGCGCGCCCCTCACGTTGGGACGCCGAGGCGTGGGAAGACGAACTTCTGGAGGAGGATCCAGACGAGTAGGAGGCCCCACAGCCATGCGGCGTCGTTGCTCATCCTCGCCCCCCGTCCTGGACCGCAGCCGCTGTTTCCGCCTCGGCCGGCACGGCCTTTGCGGCCGCGTCGAGCGCCTGGACGAGGTCGGCGATCAGGTCGCGCACGTCCTCGCAGCCCACGGAGAGACGGACGAGGTCGTCGGAAATTCCGGCGGCCTCGCGCTCTTTCTTCGGCATGCCCGTATGCGTCATCGACGCCGGGTGCTCGATGAGCGTCTCGATGCCGCCGAGGCTCACGGCGAGCGTCGCGAGCTTCACGGAGTCGATGAGCGCCTTGCCTGCCTCGAGGCCGCCCTTCACGCCGAAGGAGAAGACGGCCCCCGGCCCCGCCATCTGCCGGAGCATGAGCGCGTGCTGCGGGTGGCTCGGGAGGCCCGGGTGGAGGACCCACGCGACGCCGGGGTGCGCCTCGAGGAAGCGCGCGATCTCGAGGGCGTTCGTCTGCGCGCGCTCCATCCGGAGTCCGAGCGTCTTGACGCCCCGGAGGACGAGCCACGCCTGGTGCGGGTCCATCGTCCCGCCGAAGACGATGTGCACCTTGCGAAGCCGGTCGAGGAGGGCGGGCGCGCCCGCGATGATCGCGCCGCCGAGGACGTCCGTGTGGCCGTTGATGTACTTCGTGAGGCTGTGGACGACGACGTCGGCTCCGAGCGCGAGCGGCTGCTGGAGCACGGGTGAGGCGAACGTGTTGTCCACGACGAGGAGCGCGCCGCGCCCGTGCGCGATGTCCGCGCAGGCCGCGATGTCCGTGAGCTTCATCGTCGGGTTCGCGGGCGACTCGATGTAGACCATCTTCGTCGAGGGCCGCATCGCGGCCGCGACGTTCCCCGGATTCGACGAGTCGACCCACGTCGAGGCGACGCCGAAGCGCCGGTACTCGTTCTCGAGGACGAGGCGGGACGGCCCGTAGACCGAGTCGGTCCCGACGACGTGCGCGCCCTGCTCGAGAAGCGCGACGTAGACCGTGTTGATCGCGGCCATGCCGGTCGCGGCGCCGAGCGCGCCGCAGCCGCCCTCGAGCGTCGCGAGGCACTCCTCGAGCGCCGCGACGGTCGGGTTCCCGAGGCGCGTGTACTTGTAGCCGGGGTCCCTCCCCTGGAAGCGCGCGGCGCCCTCGTCCGCATTGCGGAACGCGAACGTCGACGTCTGGTAGATCGGCGTCGAGACGGCGCCCGTGGCGGGATCGGGGTGCTGCCCCGCGTGGATGATCCGGGTGGCAGGGTGCATCCTTCGGATGTCGGTCATGGCGATTCCTTTCCGTTCGCGAGCGCGGGCGCCGGCGTCCGCCGCACCCACTCGCCGGTCTCGTCGTTGAGCGCGTAGCCCTCCGCGAGTTCCCGTCCGCGGCGCGCGACGTGGTCGACCCCCTCGAGGAGCGCCTGGAATTCGTCCTCGCTCACGGTCGGCGAGAGGCTGACGCGGACCCAGCCGGGCTTCTCGCCGAGGTGCCCTTCGTCGAGCCGGTGGCGGATCGCCATCGAGTGCGCCTCGTCGATGTGGAGGAGGAGGTGGCCGTACGGGCCCGCGCACATGCAGCCCGCGCGCACCAGGATTCCGAAGAGGTCGTTCAGGAGGCGGGCCGCGAGGTTGTGGTGGACGTGGCGGAAAATCACCGAGAGGACGCCGAGGCGCCGCGTCTCGAGGTTGCCGAGGATGTAGAGGTCATCGCGCCCGCGCCACGCGCGGATCGCGCGAGAGAGATAGTCCTGCTCGACGCGCTCCGTGCGCGCGGCTCCGACGGCCGCCTTGAGGTCGAACGCGAGGCCCGCCTGGATCGTCTGGACGATCGGCGGCGTTCCGCCCGTCTCGCGCGATTCGATCGCGCCGAGGTAGCGGTGGTCCCACCGGGACGTGTAGAGGACCGTCCCGCCGCCGGGCTCGGCCGGGACGCGGTTCGTGAAGAGGCGGCGGTGCGCGACGAGGAGGCCGGGCGTCCGCGGGCCGCCGAGAAACTTATGGACGGAGAAGAAAGTGGCGTCGAGGGCGGCCGTGGGATCGCCCGCCGGATGCATGTCGACGTCGACGTACGGGCCGGCCGCCGCGAAGTCGAAGAACGCGAGCGCGCCGTGGCGGTGGAGAACGCGCGCGAGGCCGTGGACGTCGTTCAGGATCCCCGTCACGTTCGAGGCCGCACTGAACGTCCCGATCTTCCACGGCCGGTGCGCGTGGGCCGCGAGTTTGCGGTCGAGGTCCTCGAGGCTGATGCGCCCGTCGGGGTCGAACTCCACGTAGACGGAGTCGCCGATCGTCTCGCGCCACGCGATGTCGTTCGAGTGGTGCTCCATGAGCGACCGGAAGACGACGGGCCGGTCGTCGGCCGGGATCCGACCCACGAGGTCGAACCGCTCGTCGAGCTGGTCGGGAAGCCTGAGGCCGAGGACGTGGATGAGGCGGTTGATCGCGCCGGTCGAGCCGGAGCCGACGGGAATCACGACGTCGTCCCGCGTGGCGCCGACGTAGGCACCTATCTTCCGGAGAGCCCCCTCGTAGCGCTCCGTCATGAAGCGGCCCGTGAAGTTGCTCTCCGTGTGCGTGTTCGCCATGAAGGGGAGGACGCGCTCGTTCAGCTCCTCCTCGACGTCCCGGTGGAAGCGGCCGGAGGCGATGAAGTCGAAGTAGCGGAGCGGCTTCTCGCCGAAGGGGCCGGGAATCACGGCGCCGGCGCCGACGACGCGCTCCCTCAGATGCGCGAGGAACGCGGCTTCCTCGGCGGGCGAGAATGTGACGACGGGGCTGCGGGGCGCGGCGGACGCCGCGTCCACGAGGCGGGACGGCGCGTGCGCGGCGGAGCTCAGCGGCGGCCGCCTCGCCGGGGACGCCCGAGAATCGCGTCGGCCTTGTCGCGGGCCCCGCGCTCGACGCCCTCGCAGACGATCGAACAGATCTTCAGAAGGGTGGGATCGGCGATCGAGTAGACGGTCCGCGTGCCGTCCTTGCGGCGGTCCACGAGCGCCGAGCCGTGCAGGACCGCGAGGTGCTTGCTCACGTTCGCCTGCGTGCCGCCAACCTCGTCGAGGATCTCGCCGACGGAAGCCTCGCTCCGGAACAGCCGCCTCAGGATCTTGAGGCGCATGGGCTCGGAGAGCGCGCGGAAGCGCACCGCGACCTCTTCGCAGCCGGCGTCCGTCAGCGGAAGATGCGCGTGTATCGCCATATGGTGATCATCGTGCCCGCAGCAGGCGTGGTCAATGATGCCGGTGCAGGGCCCGCCGGGTCCCGTGGTCACGCTCACGGGAGGTCGCCCGCAGGGACGCCCGCGGTCTTGAGGTACATGAAATAGAGGAGAGGGATCACGACGAGGGTCAGGGCGGTCGCGACGACGACGCCCGAGATGAGCGCGACGGCGAGGCCCTGAAAGATCGGGTCGAGGAGGATGACGGCGCCGCCCGCGACGAGCGCGAGGGCCGTCAGGACGATCGGCCGGAAGCGGACCGCGCCCGCCTTCACGACGGCTTCCTCGAGGGGCTCGCCGGCCGCGAGCTCGAGGTTCACGAAGTCCACGAGGAGGATCGAGTTCCTGACGATGATCCCCGCGAGCGCGATGAAGCCGATCATCGAGGTCGCCGTGAAGAAAACGCCGAAGAGCGCGTGCGCGGGCAGGATGCCGATCAGCGTGAGCGGGATCGGCGCCATGATGATGAGCGGCGTCACGAACGAGCGGAACCACCCGACGACGAGGACGTAGATGAGGACGATGACGGCCGCGAAGGCGATCCCCATGTCCCGGAAGACCTCGTACGTGATGTGCCACTCGCCGTCCCACTTCATCGCGTAGCGGTTCGAGTCCGTCGGGAGCGTCGTCGAGAGGACCTCGAGGGGCCGCCCGTCGGGCGCCTTGAGCGCGGCAATGCGGCTCTTCATGTCGAGGATCCCGTACACGGGAGCTTCGGCCACCCCGGCCATCTCGGCGAGGACGTACGTCACGGGCTGCAGATTCTTGTGGTAGACGAAGGGCTCGCGGACGCCGTTGACGACGGTCACGAGCTCGCGGATGGGGACGAGCTTGCCCGTCATGGACGGGACGGTCGTCGCGAGGAGTCCCTCGAGGCCCGAGCGCTGGGCGCGGTCGAGCCTCAGGACGAGGGGCACACTCTCGCGGGCCGCGTCCACATGGAGGAGGCCCGCGTCCATCCCGCTGAGCGCGATCCGAAGCGTCTTGACGACGACTTCGGGCGTCACGCCGCTCAACATCGCCTTTTCACGGTCCACGACGAGTTCGATCTTTGGCCCTGGATCCTCGACGAGCCAGTCCGTGTCGACGACGCCGGGGGTCGCTTCGAAGACGTCCTTGACCTGTTTCGCGAGCGCGATGCGGCGGACCGGGTCCGGGCCGTAGATCTCGGCGACCATCGTCGAGAGGACCGGCGGGCCCGGGGGCACCTCGGTGACCTTGACGTTCGCGCCGAGGCGCTTCGCGGCCGGCGCGATCAGGTTCCGGATCTCCTTGGCGATCGTGTGGCTATCGCGCGAGCGGTCGTGCTTGGACGCGAGGTTGACCTGCATGTCCGCGACGAGCGGGCCCGACCTCAGGAAGTAGTGGCGGACGAGGCCGTTGAAGTTGAACGGGGCCGACGTTCCGGCGTAGACCTCGACGTCCGCAACCTCGGGCCGCGTCTTCACGAGGACCGCGAGCTCGCGCGCGGCGGCGGCCGTCGCTTCGAGCGTCGTCCCCTCGGGCATGTCGAGGACGACCTGCAGCTCGCTCTTGTTGTCGTACGGGAGCATCTTGACCTTTACGGCCCTCACGACGAAGAGCCCGCAGGACAAGAGGAGCAGGGCGACGACGCCGCCGAGGAGCGCCCAGCGGCGGGCCGCGTGCCTCAGGAGCGGCGTGAAGAGCTTCCGGTAGAAGCGGACGAGGCGGTCCTCAGCGGGAGCTTCCGCGCCAAGGGCGCCCGGTGCGAAGTTGTCCTCGCCCTTCAGGTGCGCCTCGGCAAACTTCCGGAAAAGCCGGAACGTGAGCCATGGCGAGACGATGAACGCGATGAGGAGGGAGAAGACCATTGCCGCCGAGGCGTTCACGGGGATCGGGCGCATGTACGGGCCCATGAGGCCCGACACGAACGCGAGCGGAAGGAGCGCCGCGACGACCGCGAAGGTTGCGAGGATCGTCGGGTTGCCGACCTCGTCGACCGCGTACACGGTTGCGAGGCGCGGCTCGCCCCAGCCGAGCTCGTAATGGCGGTGGACGTTCTCGACGACGACGATCGCGTCGTCCACGAGGATGCCGATCGCGAAGATGAGCGCGAAGAGCGTGACGCGGTTCAGCGTGTAGCCGAAGAGGTACGACGAGAAGAGGGTGAGGGCGAGCGTCGCGGGGACCGCGACGAGGACGACGACCGCCTCGCGGCGTCCGAGGAAGAGCGCCATGAGGATCACGACGGAGAGCGTCGCGAGCCCGACGTGGAAGATCAGCTCCGACGACTTCTCGTCGGCCGTCTTGCCGTAGTCGCGCGTCTTCGTGACCGTGACGTTGGAGGGGACGACGGGGCCCTTGAGACCCTCGAGGCGCGCGTCCAGCTCCTTCACGAGCTCGACGGCGTTCGTGCCGGGCTTTTTCGCGACGGCGAGCGTCACGGCGGGGGCGTCTTCCCCGGCCTTCGTGAGCATCCAGGCGTACTGAGTGGGCTCCTCGGGTCCGTCGGAGACGGTCGCGACGTCCCGCAGCCAGACGGGCTTGCCGTTCACGACGCCGATCACCGCGGCGCCGACGTCCTCGGCGCGGCGGAAGAGCGAGCCGACCTCGACGGGCACCTCCGCGTTGCCAGTCGAGAAGCTGCCGGCAGGGAGGCGCCAGTTGAGTCCCGACAGGGCCTGATGCGCCTGGACGAGCGAGACGCCATAGGAGGCGAGGCGGTCGCGGTCGAAGATCACGTTGACGACCCGGCGCTGCCCGCCGAGGACGGTGACCTGCGCGACACGTGGGTGTCGCGTGAATTCGGCCTTGACCTCGTCGGCGATCTGCCGGAGCTGCATCGGGGACGCGTCCTTCGACCAGAGCGTGTACGCGGCGACCGGCACGTCGTCGATTCCGCGGGGCACGACGACGGGCGGCAGGGCGCCCGGCGGGAGATTCGGCTGGAGCTCGGCGATTTTCGCGTGGACGCGGACGACGGCCTGGTCGGGGTCCGTCCCGACGAGAAAGCGCACGATCACGATCCCGCCCGAGGGCTGCGACGTCGAGTAGACGTACTCGACGTTCGGGATCTGGTAGAGGGCCTTCTCGACGGGAGAGATGACGCGACGCTCGACTTCCCCGGCCGCCGCGCCGGGGAGCGCGACGAAGACGTCGATCATCGGGACCTTGATCTGGGGCTCCTCCTCGCGCGGCGTGATGAGGAGCGCGAACGCGCCGAGAAGGAGCGAAGCGACGACGAGGAGGGGCGTGAGCTTGGATTCGAGGAACGCCTTCGCGATCCGGCCCGAGGCTCCGAGGGGCCGGCGCGTCATTTTGCGGCGGAGCGCCTCGCGCACGTCCTTTCCGTGGGAGCTGTTCTCGCTCACCTTGCGCTTCCCTTCGCCTCGGCGTCTTTCGGTTCGGAGACGGGTGCGCCGTCGGCGGGAGGCGCCGTGAGGCCGACGAGGACGGTCTCGCCGCCGGAGAGGCCGGAGAGGATCTCGACCTTGCCGCCCGAAGAGGCGCCGGTCGTCACGACGCGGGTGCGCGCCTTGCCGGCGTCGTCCTTCAAGGCGACGAAGCTGACGCCGCCGCTCGCCAGAACGGCACTTTCGGGAACGAGGACGGACGGCCGCGCCGCGGCGTCGAGGGTCGCGCGACCCGTGAGGCCGGTCGCGACGGGCGCGCCGGACAGCTCGAGGGTCACGGTGTACGTGTGGCTTGCGGGGTCGGCGCCGGGCGACATCTCGACGACGGCGCCCGTCAGGTCGGCGCCCGCTCCGTCGATCTTCACGGCGAGCTTTTTCCCCGCCGCGAGGCCCGACGCGGCGACCGTGCCGGCCGGGACCTGGACGACGAGGCGGCGGCCCGTCGCGGACTCGATCGTGACGAGCGGGCGGCCTGGGGCCGCGAGGTCGCCGGCCTCGACGAGACGCGCGGCCACACGGCCGGCGAAGGGTGCCGTCACGCGGGACTCGCGTGCGACGGAGGAGGCTGCATCCACCGCGCCTTCGCCCTGCTGGACGGCGCCTTTCGCCTGCTCGTATTGCATCCGGTTCATGTCGAGCTCGAGCGGCGACGCCGAGCCGGCGGCCGCGAGGGCCTTGTAGCGTTCGTAATTGCGCTCGGCGAGGGAGAGCGCCGCGCGCGCCTGCGCGAGCGCGCCTTTGGCCTGGGCCTCCTGGCCCTTCGCCGTCTGCGGGTCGATCTCGACGAGGACGTCGCCGGCGGCGACGGTCTGCCCGACGCGCGCGGGCACCGCGACGACGTTCGCCGTGACGCGCGAAGAGACGGCGGCCGTCCGGTCGGCTGTGACGGTGCCGTAGAGAGTCAGACGATCCGGCAACGATGCCCTCTCGACCGATGCCGTCGCGGCGGCTACCGGAGGGATTTCTTTCTTAGAAGGAGAATGCGGAGATTTGCAGGCGCCAAGCGAAGCCGAGCCGGCAACGACGAGGCCGACAAACACTTTCGAGGAAAATCCGATCTTCTTCACTCCGTTCCTCCGTTCAAAACGCTCTCGGGGCGCCGCCCCGCCTTGACGGCGAGCCTCAGGGCCGCCATGTGCGCGTCGGCGCGAGCGACGAGCTCGCGCGTTTCCGCCTCGCGGCGGGCCGTCGTGACGTCCAGGAGATCGAGCGTCTTCACGACGCCCGCCCGGAACCGATCGTTCGTGATGCGTTCGCCCTCGCGCGCGACTTCGAGGGCCTTCTTCGCGGTCTCGTGCCGGGCCTCGGCCGTTTTCGCTTCCTCGAAGGCCTTCCGGACCTCGAGGCGGACGCCCTCCGCGAACCGGGCGACGTCCTCGCGGCCCGCGCGAGCGTCTTCGCGCGCCGCGATGACCGCGGCGCGGTCGGCGCCGCCCTGGAAGACGTTCCAGGTCGCGACGGCCGTGAGGGAGCCCGACCTGCCGGTCGAGCCGAACGGCTTGTCGCCGTAGAGCTCGCCCTTGGCGACGAGCGCGAGCTTCGGCCAGAAGGGCGCCTGTTTAACCTTCTCCTCGAGCTCGCCCGCCGCGAGGAGCTTTCGGGCCGAGCCGAGGTCGGAGCGTTCGGCGGCGGTCGCGAGCCAGCCGTCCAGGGGTGCCGCGACGGGGCGCGGGTCGGGCAGCGGGGCGAGGGCCCACGAGGAGCCGCCCGCAGCGCCAAGCCGGAACGCGAGGTTCGCGTTCGCGATCCTCACGCGGCCGTCGGCCTCGGTCGCGAGGTCGTCCATCCGGGCGAGCTCGACCTCGGCCCTCAGGAACTCCGAGCGGACGAGCATGCCCTGCGTGACGTAGTCTCCGGCGAACTTGACGTGCGCCGCGACCGTGTCGCGCGACTTATGGAGGAGAGCCGCGTACTCCTCGGCCTGCGCGACCATCACATACGCCTCGGCGGCCGCGAGGGCGGCGTTGTCAGCCGTCCACGTGGACGTCTCCGATGCCGAAGCAACCGCGAGTTTCGCCTGGTCGATCCGCCCCGAGAGCTCGCCGCCCGTGAAGAGGGGGAGGGCGATCTCGGCGCGCGTGATGCCGGTGTTGATCGGCGCGGCGTCGTTCGGGTCGCTCGCGACGAAGTCGGGGAACGAAAACGTGCCCTGATTCAGCTTCATGGCGAAGGCCTCGGCCGGGTTGTTCGTGCGCATGAAGAGCGCCGTCAGGTTGAGCGACGGGAGGCGCATGGCCTTCGCCTGGGAGGCCCGGGCCTCGGCGGCCCCGTAACGGGCCTGAGCGGCCGTGACTTCCCGGGCGCTCTCCCGGGCCTTCTGCATGGCCTCGGCGAGGGTCAGGGGAGATGGAGAGGACTGGGGCCCGTCGGCCCGGGCAGGAGATGCCAGCGCCGCCGCCAGTCCGAGGAGAATGAGGGGGTTGCGTTTTCCGTTCACGGGGACTAATGTATAGCTATATGGTTATGAAAGTCAAGGGCCGGCAACCCCGTCCCCCACAGGAGAGACCAATGACCGTCAACGACGCCCTTCGCTCCATCGCCGGGTTCTTCGTCCTCGCCTCCGTCGCCCTCGGATACTTCGTCCACCCCGGCTTCTTCCTCTTCACGGCCTTCGTTGGGGCGAACCTTCTCCAGAGCGGCCTTTCGAAGTGGTGCCCGATGATCGCGATCCTGAAGAAGGCGGGAGTGAAAGACGCCCTGCCCGAGCCCAAGGGGTCCTGCTGCGCCGAGGGAACCGCGTGAAAATCGCCGTCTCGTTTCCGGGCGGCGTCGCCGTCGAGGCGGGCGTGAAGGGCCACACAGTTCGGACGGACCAGCCGGCGCCGCTTGGCGCCGACTCGGCGGCGTCGCCCTTCGACCTCTTCCTCGCGTCGATCGCGACGTGCATGGGCTTCTACGCCCTGCGCTTCTGTCAGGAGCGCGGGATCGCGACCGAGGGGCTCGGGCTCTCGCTCGAGATCGTCCGCGACGACGCGAAGAAGCGCCTCTCGACGATCAAGGTCGCGCTCACGCTGCCGCCCGGCTTCCCGGAGAAGTACACGGACGCGATCCGTCGCGCGGTCGACCAGTGCGCCGTCAAGAAACAAATGGTCGAGCCGCCCGCGTTCGAGCTGACGGTCTCCTGAGGGGCCGTCAGCCCGAGCCGAGGAGGCCCCAGAAGAGCGCGAGGAGGACGAGGAGCGCGACCCCGACGTAGAGGCGGTCGCGCTCGCGCGCGAACTCGACGATGCACAGGGCGACGCGGGCGAACGGCGTCGCGACCAGGAGCAAAACGCCGAGCTGCATGATCCCGCGCGGGTCGGCCTGGGCGGCGTCCCTGATGGCCCCGGAGAGCGTCCGGAAGGCCGCCGGCTCGCCGCGAAACACGTGGTAATCGGCGTGCCGCGCACCCTCCCGTGCGAGGAACGGCACGAGGCCGAGGACGATCACGGCGCTCGAGACGATCACGCCGAGGCGCAGGATCCCGCCCACCTCGCGCGCGAGGCGCCGCTCCTTGCGGCCCGCGATCACACGCCCCCCCGGAGACCCTGGACGATCATCTGGATCCCCATGACGAGGACAACGGCCGTGAAGACGAGGCGGAGGACGTTCGAGCGGGTGGCCGTCAGGATCCTGGCGCCGAGCGCCGATCCCGCGAGAACGCCGAGGACGGCGGGCGCGGCGAGCGCCGGGTCGATGTACCCGCGGCTCAGGTAGACGCCCGCACTCGCGGCGGCCGTCACGCCGATCATGAAGTTGCTCGTCGTCGTCGAAACCTTGTAGGGGAGCCCGAGAACGTTGTCCATTGAAAGGACCTTGAGCGCGCCCGAGCCGATTCCGAGGAGGCCCGAGGCGGCGCCCGCGACGACCATCAGCAGCCATGCGAGCGGGACGCGCCGTGGAAAGTACGCCTGTTCTCCGCCGGCGAGGGAGGGAAAGGACCCGTTCAGGCCGAGGCGCGTCGCGAGCGGGTCGGGGGATTGGATCCCCGCCGCCGCGGCGTGCCCCTTCCATGAGAACGCCGTCGAGCCCAGGAGGACGGCGCCGAAGATCACGGCGATCGCGGACGTCGGCGTCCGCGCCGCGAGGAACGCGCCGACGAGGGCGCCGAGGGTCGTCGCGATCTCGAAGAAGAGGCCGATTCGCACGTTCGAGAAGCCCTCGCGGACGTAAGCCGCCGCGGCGCCGCTCGACGTCGCGATCACGGCCACGAGGGCGGTCCCGATCGCGTACTTGATGTCGACGCCGAGGCCGAGCGTCAGGAGCGGGACGAGGACGACGCCGCCGCCGAGGCCCGTGAGCGCGCCGACGAGGCCCGCAGCGGCCGCGCCGGAGAAGAGGAGCGCGGTGAATCCGAGGACGTTCACCGGCCGGAGTTCAATCCGGGTCCGCGAGGATCGAGGAAAGCCCTTCGACGACCTCCGCGCCCGCGTCCTTGTGGTACGGCGCCGCGTAGAACTTCGCGAGATCGAGAGGGGGGTGGAGGGCGACTCGGCACTTTTTCAGCACCTTTCCCGGAAACTGCCTGTAGAGGAGGAGATTGCGGAAGCCGTCCACGCGCACGGGAACGGCGACGGCCTTCGTGCGATGGAGAAGCTGCGCGACGCCGGGGCGCAGCGGCGCGCCCTTCTGGGTCGTGCCGGCGGGGAAGTGCAGCAGCCACCCGGTCGCGATCGCCTCCTCCACCTTCGCGATGCCCTGGAAGTCCGCCCCGCGCTTCACGTCTTTCCCGCCTTCGCGGAAGCTGCGTCGGAATGTCACGCCGCCGCCTTTCGTGAAGAGCTGGGTCAGGAGGTTCTGCTTCATCGTCTCTGTCGCGGCCGAGAAGCGCATGAACGGGTCCTCGAGCGGCAGGCGATGCCGCACGTACACGACGTCGAAAATCGCCATTGCCTCCATGAAGTACGTCTGGTGGTTCGAGAGGAAGACGACGTTCTTGCGCGGGAGCGTGTCGATGATCCGGTCGCCCGTCACGTGAACCCGGTTCAAGAGGCGGAAATAGGGAATCGTGAAGCCGAGCCCGAGGCTCGTGATGATTCCGCGACGAAGCCAGCGGTCCGCGAACGTTGAGGCGAGGTTGGACAATCTGGGCGGATTCTAAGACGAGGACGCGGTCAGCCGCGCGCGGAGATTTCGATTCCCCAGACGACCATGTCGGTCGACTTCGGCGTATGGCCGAGGCGGCGCACCATCGCCGAGATCTGGCCGCGGTGGTACGTCTGGTGGTTCACGACGTGCTTGACGACGACCCAGAACGGGGCCGTCTTCCTTTCGCCCTTCAGGTTCTTCCAGATGAAGGGTCCCGCGAGGCGCTCGGGCGTGAAGGTCGGCAGGAGGCGCGCGTGCTTCTCCTCGGCGGCGAGAAGGATCCGCGCCGCGTCCTCGAGGCCCGGCAGTTCTTCGATCGTCGCGCGTCGCGTCGCGTCGCGGCCGGAGAAGCGCTCGGCCCAGGCGTCCGTGGCGCCCGCGAGGTGGACGAACGTGGCGCGCAAGGACGGCCAGCCGCCGCCCTGCTCCTTCACGTAATCGGCCTCGGACATGGCTCGCAGCGTCTCGAGGACGCGCGCGTTAGCCCAGGAGTTGTAGGCGTAAAGGGAGATGAGGTCGTCCGCGGGAGAAATCACTTCGCGGGGTCTTCGACGATGGTGTTCGTGAGCGTGCCGAGCCCCTCGATCGTGAGGCTCACGACGTCGCCTGGCTTCAGCCACTGGTTGTGCGTGATCTTCGAGCCGTTCAGCTCGAGGAAGCAGCCGGTACCCACCGTGCCCGAGCCGATGACTTCTCCGGGCTCGAGGGTGACGCCGTCGGCGGCGCGCCGGATGATCTCGGCGAACGTCCAGTTCATCTGCGAGACGTTTCCGTCGGAGACCGGCACGTGGTTGACCGTTGCGGTCATGCGTGCGATGAGGACATTTCCTTTCGGCGAGGGCGAGAGGCGATCCTTCAGCTCGTCTTTCGTGACGAGCCATGGGCCCAGCCCCGTCGCGAAGTCCTTGCCTTTCGCCGGGCCGAGGTTCAGCTTCATCTCCTCCGCCTGGAGTGCGCGGGCCGAAAAGTCGTTCAGGACGCCGTACCCGAAAATCGCTTCGTCGGCTTCGGCGAGCGTGGGGTTCGTGATCCTCTTTCCGATCACGCAGAACGCTTCCAGCTCGAAGTCCAGCTTCTCGAGCCGGCTCCGCCCGACGCGCAGCTCGCCGGGACCGATGACCGCGAGCGCGTTCGTGAAATAGAAGACGGGGAAGGCGTCGAACTCGGGGATCATCCCGAGGCCGCGGTTCCCGCGCGCCGTTTCGACGTGCTGGCGGAACGCGTAGGCGTCGCGGATCGAGACCGGGCGCGGCAGCGGCGCGAGGAGAGTGACGGCCTGCTCGGAGTGAAAGGCCTCACGCGGCACCTCGGAGGCCATACCGAGGAGGGCGCCTGCTTCCGGCATGAGCTCGTCGGCGCGCGCGAGCAGGTCGAGCATCCCCACCTTCGCGAACCGGGCGTCAGCACGAGCGAACTCGAGAATCCGATCTTCTCCGACGACCGCCCCGAGGCGCGGCCGCTGGGCCGCGAAAATGCCGGAGGACGAAGCATCACCTTCCGAGGGAAGGAATGTGACCAGTCGCATGGCCGGAGAGTCTATCGCCGCGGACCTCCGCCCGCCGTAAGCTTCTCCTCTCATGCCACGCCCGTTGGGCCGCGACCGGATCGCGGGGGTGCGGGAGGGGAAGCTCCTCCTTTCCTGCGCGGAGCCGAAGGGGTGGCGCGCGCGCGTGCCAAAGACGGCCACGTCGGCCGAGCACCCGGGGACGTGCGTGCGCTGGGAGGAGCAGCTCTTCGAGGTCGAGGACCTCGAGACCCACGCGGACGGGAGTCTCACCTACACGCTCGCCCGCTGGGACGAGCGACACGCGATCCGCGTCATCACGACGTACGACGCCGAGACCGAGGCCGAGCGGATCAAGGAGACGCGCGCCGTTACGCGGCGGGTCGAAGGGCGCACGGCTCTGCTTCTCGCCGCGCCTTTCGTGGGAAGCCTTCCCGCCTCGGTGCAGGAACGGTTCGAGCATAACTACAACGTCCGCGCTTCGACCTTGTCGCTCGCCTCGGCGCTGCCGCTGTGGATCCTCGGGTGGATCTCCCTCATCCTTCTCCTGGCGTCGTCTGTCGGGGGCGCGAGTTCTTTTCCGACGCCGGTCCTCGCGTTCGGCGTCTATCTCCTCGCCGAGTCGACCGCGCGCCTAGCGGTCGCCCTGCTCCAGCGCCGGGGCATCGGCACCGTGGCCGGAACGTTCCTCTACGAGGTGTGGCGGATCTCGAGGCGCGGGCTCGATCGTTCGGCGGGGCGCGCGGTGCCTCCCGAGAAGTCCCTCTTCCAGGTGGAACCCCCGGAGCCTTGGGAGGAGGACGTCGACCGCTTTCATCTTCTCGAGCCGGTCCTGTCGTTCCTGGAAGCGAGAGACCAGGACGTGCTCGCGAAGCGATTCGGATTCGACGGCCTGAGGTGGGCGCGGATCTCGGCGATTTTCCTGCTCGTCGCGCTCGGCCCATTCGCGGCGACCGCGCTCCTCGGGTTTCTCCTCGTCCCTGAGGTCTCGGATCTCCTCGTGCTGCTGCTTGCGGGCGGCCTCTGCGTCGAGCAGGTCCTGCGGCTCCGCCGCGTCGCAAGGAAGAGGCCGGCCCCGTCGGTCCTCGGTCTTTTCATCCGGCCCTGGGCGCGGCGCCTGCTCGCGGAAAGAACCCCAGAGTGAGCTTTTCGGTCCGCTTATTGCTTCACCGGGGACGTGAGCGCCAGCGAGAAACAGCTTCGTAGCCGTTTTGCGACGGTGATCGCGGCCGGGTGGCTTGGGATCGTGGGCCTCCTCACGTTCGTTTTCCCGGCTTCCAATCGCTATACGGGCCGGGTCGTGTCGATTTCGGAGACGGCTCAGGTCGTCGTTCTCAGGAACGGCCGCCCCGAGAGCCTCCGCCTGGCCGAGGTCGAGTTCCCCGAAAAGGGGCAGCAGCATGCACGGGCGGCGCGGGCCTTCGCGAACCGGCTCGCCCTCGGCCGCGACGTTTTCGTCGAGGAATCCCGCTTCGGAGACGGAAGGCGGGTCGGGTACGTGACGCTTCCGGGCGGCAGAAACCTCAGCGCCGAGCTCGTCAAGGCGGGCCTCGCCTGGCCGTCGTGGCAGCACGCGGGCCCGCTCGCATCGGCGCGTAGGTATCGAAAAGATTCCGAATGACGCCGGGGGCGTCGATGCCGTAGTCCACCTTGCGCGTGATGAGATGCTACGACGATGCCGAACAGGCTCGTTCTCGAA
>DAIOUV010000053.1:20988-23337 GCA_036759345.1 Acidobacteriota bacterium
TCCACCTTGCGCGTGATGAGATGCTACGACGATGCCGAACAGGCTCGTTCTCGAATCCTCCCCCTACCTCCGCCAGCACGCCCACAACCCGGTGGACTGGTATCCGTGGGGAGACGAGGCCTTCGAGACGGCGCGTCGGGAGAATCGCCCCGTCTTCCTCTCGATCGGGTATTCGTCCTGCCACTGGTGCCACGTGATGGAGAAGGAGTCGTTCGAGAGCGAGGAGATCGCGCGGTTCCTGAACGCGCACTTCGTGAGCATCAAGGTGGACCGCGAGGAGCGGCCGGACGTGGACGACGTCTACATGACGGCCGTCCAGCTCACCTCGGGTCGCGGGGGCTGGCCGCTGTCGGCGTTCCTCCTGCCCGACCGCAAGCCGTTTTTCGCCGGCACGTATCTTCCGCCCGACGACCGGCACGGGCGCCCGGGATTCCTCACGCTCCTCAAGAGGCTCGAAGCCGCGTGGCGCGAGAAGCGAGCCGACCTCGAGAGCGGCGCGGCCAGGATCGCGGCGGAGGTGGCAGCGGCGTCCGGCCTCACGGCGCGGGACGCGTCCGAGCCTTTGACACCCGCGAGCCTCGGCCTCCTCGGGTGCGCGCTGTCGCGCCTCTTCGATCCGCACAATGGCGGCTTCGGCGACGCACCGAAGTTTCCGCCGCATCTCGCGCTCGCGTGGCTCCTCCGCCGCGGAGCGGCCGGGGACGGGGCGGCGCTCACGATGGCGGAGGCCACGCTCGAGGCCATGGCGCTCGGCGGCATCCGCGACCATCTCGGCGGCGGCTTTCATCGCTATTCCACCGATGCGAACTGGCTTCTCCCGCATTTCGAGAAGATGCTCACAGACAACGCGCAGCTCCTCGGCGTCTATGCGCGCGCGTACGCGCTTACCGGAAACGACCTCTTCGCGCGCGTCGCCCGTGAGACGGGGGAATACCTCCTCCGCGAGATGACGGGCCCCGAAGGCGGCTTCTACGCTTCGACGGACGCGGATTCGGAGGGGGAAGAGGGGAAATACTTTGCTTGGGACCCAAGCGAGATTCGAGACGTTCTCGGCGAAGACGAAGGCGAATATTTCTGCGAATGGTACGGAGTCAGGCCGGAGGGTAACTTCCGCGACGAGGCGACTGGCCGCTTCACCGGCCGCTCGATTCTTTTCCTTTCTAAGAAGATCATTCCGGCATCCGAAGAACGACTCGCGCCGGCGCGCGCCGCGCTTCTCGCGGCGCGGTCGCGCCGCGTGCCGCCCGCGCTCGACGACAAACGCATCGCGGGCTGGATCGCGCTCGCGGTGTCGGGCCTCGCGATCGCGGGCCGGATCCTGAACGAGGGGCGCTTCCTCGACGCCGCGCGCGCCGGCGCGCGTTTCCTGCTGGAGGACTGCCGCGACGGCGCGGGGCAGCTCCAGCGCACCTTCAAGGACGGTGTCGCGAAGATTCCCGCCTTCCTCGAGGACGAGGCCTTCTTCGTCCATGCTCTTCTCGACCTCGCGGAAGCGGATGACGAGAGCGGCCCGGGGGTGTGGCAGGACGAGGCGGTCGCGGCGGCGGCCTCGATGCGCGCGCGCTTCAAGCGCAAGGACGGCCCTGGCTTCACGTTCTCGGGCGAGGGGAACGAAGAGCTTCTTGTGAACGCGCGGGACCTCTTCGACAAGGCGACGCCGTCGTCTTCCGGCGCCGCCGCGTGGGCGCTCGCGCGCCTCGCGCTGAAGACGGGCGACCCCGATCTCGCGAGCGAGGCCCGAGAGGCCGTCGACGAGGTGTCCTGGCTGATGGCGCGGTCTCCCCACGGTACGGAGTCGTGGTATTTCGCGTACGAGACGCTGCTGGAATTCGAAGACAGATACGGTTTGCTCCCTCTCGCGGAGCCGCCGCTGCTCGTCGAGGGGGTGGCGGTCGAGCCCCGCGTCGTACGCGGCGGGAAGGGCGTGATTCACCTCAGGCTGACGATCTCGGAAGGCTGGCACCTGCAAGGGCCGGACGGGTTACGCATCGAGCCGACGGGTGGCTCCGAATTCACTTTCGAAGAAATCTTCCTGCCCGCGCCGGTGCGCATGGAAGACGCGGGTGGCGAGGTCGTCTCCGGCTGGCACGGGACCTTCGAAGCAAATATTCCTTTCTCCGTCTCTCGGAAGGCCTCGAAAGGGAAGAGAGACGTGATCGTCCGCACGCGCTACCGCGCGTGCGGCGAAGGGGCGTGCCGGCCCGAAGCGGTACTCGACCTTTCGATTCCAGTCGAGGTCATTTAGGGGCACGTCGACCGGTCAGCGCCGGTAGCGGTCGGGTCTTCGGTCCTCGAGCGCCGGAAACTTCGCGCGCGCGTCGGCGACCTCTTGCGGATCGACGTCGACGA
>DAIOUV010000054.1:0-23119 GCA_036759345.1 Acidobacteriota bacterium
TGAACGTCCACGGCTGGGTCTACGACATGTCGACCGGGGAGATCAAGCCCGTCAAAAACGCGTAGCGGCGTGGCGCCCTGACTGCCTAAGGCTCTCGAAGCAGGGCGCTCGTGGCAGCCCATAGCAGCTTGGGGCTGGAAACCCCGGCCTTGCGCGGAATCACTTCAGCCCCTCGACCAGATAGAGGTCCGAGAGGACACGGCCGTAGGAGTACGCGTAGTACCGGCCGTCGCGAGTGACGCGGATGCCGAAGAGGTCGACGATTCCCGTCGGGTCGGCCGGCACGAATTCCCGGTACGGCTCTTCCCGCCCGCTCGCGAGATCGAGGCGAACGATGCGTGCCGGGAGGTCGTGTCCGCGCCGCAGCAAGATCGTCCCTTCGTTGGCGCTCGGACCGACGAAATCGTCGGTGGGTCCGATCCCGGGAACGGGCACGGGCTCGCCGCCCTCGATCGAGTGGACGTAGACTTTCTGGTCAGGGCTCCGCACGAGAAAACGCCGGGCGTCGATCATCACGCCCAGGCCCCGGGGCGCCCGGTAGCCCTCGGGAGTCAGGGGCCTCGGAGCGCCGCCCTCGGAATCGCCGAGGTATGCGCGGCTGTCGCGCCCCGGCTCCGCGGCCGTCATCAGGAAGCGGCGGCCGTCGGGTAGCCACACTGCCGACTGAACCCGGAGGTTCGGGTACGAAAGAAATTTCGGCTCCCCTGGGCCGGTCGGATAGATCACGAGCTGCTGGCCGGACGTCGGATGCAGGATCGCGAGAACACGCTTGCCGTCGGGCGAGAGCGAAAGGGCCTGACCCTCGCCGAGGCGGACCGCCGGCGACCCGTCCGTGCGCCGGATGAAGACCGAATAACCTGGTCCACCCCCCTCGCCCGCCTCGCTGAAGAGCGCCGTCCGGCCGTCCTCCGACAGGTCGGCGAGGAGGCTCCAGTCGAACCACGACAGGTCCCGTTCGCCCGGGCCTTCCGGCCCGCGCGTGACGAAGCCGATACGAGCCAGATCGTGTGTCATCAGGACGCGCGCGTCTCGCGACACGTCATGGAGCGTCATCGCTCCCATCCCCCTGACGAGAACCCGCGGTCGTCCGGAGGGCGAGACGGCGCGGAGCGCGCGGTTGCCGCCCACGTCGGCCGCCGTGAACCAGATCTCCGAGCCGTCAGGCGACCACGCGAGCCCGGAGGCGCCCGCGAAGACGGGCGTGAGAGTCGTCTTCTTGCCCGCCAGGTCGACGAGCGCCACGGCGCCGCCGTCGTCGCGGTCGACGGGGTGATCCAGGAAGGCGATGCGGTCCCCGCGCGGCGAGAAGCGCGGGTTGCCGATCCAGCCCGTCGTCTCGTAGAGCCCCTTGCCGACCGGATACTCGAGGCGGCGGTGTCCGGAGACCGCGCGGACGATGGCGACGTCGCGGCCGTCCGGCGGCCAGTCCGCGAACTCGACGTTCTCCAGGATCTCGCGCGGGGCGCCGCCGCCCGTCGCGGCCATGCGCGCGAGCGTCCCGATCCGCGTGAACGCTCCGGAAAACCGTAAGCCGAGCGCGACGGCGATGTCGCCCGACGGCGCGACCGCGAGGAGGTCCGCGCCCTTCAATCCGAAGGGGCGCGAATCCGGACCGTCGGTGCGCCCGAGATGGATTTCGGTGGAGCCGCCGTCCCAGGCCGCGGAGTAGAGAACCGACTTGCCGTCGGACCCGAAGCGCGCGTTCCAGATGCTGCCGCGTCGGAAGGTCAGCTCGCGAAAGGACGGAGGTGTCCGGTCTCCTGCCCGCCGGCCGGCGAGGTACGCGAGCGCGATGCCGGCGAGGGCCGCGGCGAGGACGGCGCGGGCGAAGAGGCGCCGCGACGACCGGCTCCTGGCGCCCGGGAGCCTCGCCGCCGCCTCGCTCGTCCCCGAAAGCCCCGAAAGCGCCTCGAGATCGAAGGCCAGGTCGCGCGCCGAGTAGAACCGTTCCTCCGGGTTCTTCTCCAGGCAGTGCCGCACGATCCGTTCGAGCCCGGGCTGGACGTTCCTGTTCGTCGCGGAAAGATCCGGCGGCTCCTCCCGCAGGATCGCCGAGATCGTTTCGGCCGCCGAATCGCGATGAAATGCGCGGCTCCCCGACAGCATCTCGTAGAGGATCGCGCCGAAGGAGAAGAGATCCGACCGCTGGTCGGCGGTGTGTCCCTTCACCTGCTCCGGCGACATGTAGCCGAGCGTTCCCATCACGACGCCAGCTTCCGTGCCGGCCGCCGCGGTCGGCAGGTTCGTCTGCTGCCCGCCCGCCCCTTCGATCTCGGTGAGCTTCGCCAGGCCGAAATCGAGGATCTTGACCCGCCCGTCCTTCGTAACGAACAGGTTCTCGGGCTTCAGGTCCCGGTGGATGATTCCCTTTTCGTGCGCCGCGGCCAGGCCCCTGGCGATCTGCACGGCGTATTCGATCGCCTTGCGGACGGCGAGGGCGCCGCCCGCGAGCCGCGCGCGCAGCGTCTCGCCCTCGAGCAGCTCGGTCACGATGTACGGCGCGCCGTCGTGGGCGCCGAGGTCGTAGACCGCCGTGATGTTCGGATGGTTCAACGCCCCGGCTGCCTGCGCCTCCTGTTCGAAGCGCCGCAGACGGTCCGCGTCCTGCGAGTACGAAGCGGGCAGGACCTTGATCGCGACGTCGCGCTTCAGCCTCTCGTCGCGCGCGCGATAGACCTCGCCCATTCCGCCGGCCCCGAGCGGGCCGAGGATCTCGTAAGGCCCGAGACGGGACCCCGCGGAGATGGACATGAGTCGCGGGCGATTGTAGCCGTCGCGCCGCGAAGAAGGGCTCAGACGAGCGGCTCGAAGCGCCCCTGGAAGAAGCGAAGGGCCGGCGGCTCGTAGACGAACCGAAGCCCCTTGATCCCCTCGCGCCGCTCGTGGAGTCTCGCGATTCCGTCGGCCACCGCCCTCATCTGCTCGTTCGAGTAGACGCGCCGCGGGATCGTGAGCCGCACCAGCTCGAGCGCCGGCCGGTAGTTCTTGCCGTTCGGATCGCGCCCCTTCGACACGTTGCCGCGCTCCATCACGCGGACGCCCGTCTCGAGAAAGATCTCGGCCGCCAGCCGCTGGGCCGGGTACTCGTCTTGGTCGACGTGCGGCAGGAACCTTTTCACGTCGATAAAGACGGCGTGGCTGCCCGTCGGCATCACCACCGGAACACCGGCCTCGATGAGACGGTCGGCGAGCCACGCAGCCTGCTCGACGCGTGTGCGGATGTAACGGTCGTCGAGCATTTCCTCGACGCCTCGGGCCATCGCGGCGAGGTCGGCCGCAGGGAGCCCGCCGTCACGCACGCCCCCTTCGTAGATCCGCAGCTTCTCCTCGGAGGCGCGCGCCCACTCCGCGTTGTCCTTGAACGCCAGGAGCCCGCCGATGTTGATGAGGAAGTCCTTCTTGCCCGAGACGGTGCAGCCGTCGCCGTGCGCCATGATCTCGCGCAGGATGTCGCGGATGTGCGTGCCGTGGTAGCGCGCGTCGCGCTTCTGGATCATGTACGCGTTCTCGACGGCGCGCGTTGCGTCGAAGAGAACCGGGATTCCCTTCGGCCGGCAGTAGGCGTATACGTCGCGCAGGTTGTCCATGCTCACCGGCTGACCACCCGCCATGTTCACCGAGAGTTCGAACGACAGGTAGGCGATCTTCTCGGCGCCCTCCCGACTCACGAGGGCGTCCAGCTTTCCGAGGTCGACGTTGCCCTTCCACGGATGCGCGCTCACCGCGTCGTGCGCCTCGTCCACGATCACGTCGACGAACGTTCCGCCCGCGAGCTCCTGGTGGATCTTCGTGGTGGTGAAGTACATGTTGCCCGGGACGAACTGGCCGGGCTTGATCAGCACCTCGCTCTGGATCTGTTCGGCGGCGCGGCCCTGATGCGTAGGCAGGATGTACTCGTAACCATAGATGTCCTTCATCGCCGCCACGAACGCGAGGTACGCGTCGCTCGTGGCCGGGGTCGCCCGGGCGCCGTCGTAGGCCGCCCACTGGTCGGTGCTCATGGCCGTGGTGCCGGAGTCGGTCAGGAGGTCGATCGTCACCTCGGCCGAGCGAAGAAGGAACGTGTTCCAGCCCGCCTCGCGGATGGCCTTCTCGCGCTGCTCGCGGGTCGTCCGCGCGATCGGTTCGGTGGTGTGGATGACGAACGGGTAGCAGTCGAACTCGTAGGTGGCAAGGTCCGCGAAGACCGACCGGAATTTCAGTTGGTCGTTCCAGGTTCCGGTCAGCTCGACGTCGAGAGGCGGCACGCGGTCACGCTGCTGGAGCAGCCGGATCACGGCATCGGCCACCTGGTCGAGCTGCCGGCTCGTCATCGCGAGGCGCGGGATCTGGACGGGCAGGAGGTGGTCGCGCGCGGCGAGCCCGGGGCCGACCGCGCGGACGCCGGACATCTGGTAGAGGGCGCTCGAGAGCGCGTGCTCCGGGTGGACCGGGACGTGCGGCAGGAACAGATCGGCCTTCAGATAGGCGCCGTCGCAGCCCCGCTCGAGCGGGATGCCGCCCGCGCGCAGCCGCTCGGTGAACCGCTCGGTCTGGTGCATCACCCATTGCACCTCGGCCTCGTCGCACATCTCGGCAAGGCCGCGCGCCAGGACCTCCATCGTCCGGCCGGCCATCCCGCCATACGTGTGGAGCCCCTCGTACACCACCACCTCGTTCATGAAGCGCTCGTGAAGGGCGGGGTTGTCGGTGGCCAGGAGTCCGCCGGTGTTGCTCTTCGCGTCCTGAGCGCCGTCCAGCAGAATGACGTGCGCCGTCTTCGCGATCTGCTTCACCAGCTCGGCGATCGACCGGGCGCCCTGCCCGCCCTCGTGCCGCTGGATGTACCAGGCGTTCTCGATGACGCGCGAGACGTCGAGGACGAGGTTCAGGCCGTGCCGGTCCGCGAGCGCGCGGACGCCCCGCAGGTTCGCGAGGCTGAACGGGTGCTGCCCGTCGGCAAAGGCCTGCCCCCCGATCATCCCCGCCTTCCGCCCGGAGAGGAGCGCCTCGAGGCGAGCGAGGTCGAAGTTCCCGGTGAAAACGGGATCTCTTCGATCGCGGACGTCGGCGATCTCGATTCCCCGCGGCGCGTGGACATCCACCCGGCCGCGCGCGTTGCTCGGGATCAGGGAGCCCTTCGGCGTCAGCGTGGCCACGAGGAGCTTCACCGCCCCGAGGCTGTTGTGCGTCGGGCAGACGTACGTGTGCCCGAGGACCTTCGTCACGACGGCGACGAGCGTCTCGAAATTCCGCGCGCCGGCATAGGCTTCGTCGCCCACCAGTTGGCCGGCGATCTGCTCCTGGCTCATGGCGCTCGTCCCGAACGACATCATGTCGAAGGTGATCTGCGACGGCGTCAGGTTGAAGACGTTGAAGTGCGCCCGGAGCAGGTTCCGCTTCCTCTCCTCGAGTGTCGGGAAGGCGATCAGCCGGACGGTCTTGATCTTGTGGGGCTCGTGAATCGGTGTGTCGGCCACGTCACGTTCTCCTGTTCCCGCGATACTAGAAGACAAGGGGTCGACGGAAGTGTTCCAGTCCTCGGGGTAGACTCGCCCGCAGCACTTTGCTGACCCCCGGCACTCGTCTCGGCCCCTACGAGATCGTCTCGCCTCTCGGCGCGGGCGGGATGGGGGAGGTCTACCTGGCCCGGGACACGCGGCTCGGGCGGGAAGTGGCGGTCAAGGTGCTGCCGGAAGGGCTGGGCGGCGACCCGGATCGGCTCAAGCGGTTCGAGAAGGAAGCGCGCTCCACCTCGGCGCTGAACCACCCGAACATCGTGACGATTCACGAGATCGGGAGCGTTGGCGACGTCTCGTACATCGCCATGGAACGTGTGGAGGGCTCGACCCTGCGGGAGCTGCTCGCCGGCGGGCCGCTGCCTACGAAGAAGATTCTCTCGGTGGCGGCACAGGTGGCGGAGGGGCTGGCAAAGGCCCACGCGGCCGGGATCGTGCACCGGGATCTGAAGCCCGAGAACCTCATGGTGACACCCGACGGTTTCGTGAAGATCCTGGACTTCGGCCTCGCCAAGCTCACGGGTCCGCCCGAGACGTCCGGCGAAGCGTCGGTCGCACCGACGGTGTCGGGCGGCACGGAGCCCGGAATGGTGATGGGTACGGTGGCGTACATGTCGCCGGAGCAGGCGGTCGGCAAGCCGCTCGACTTCCGCTCGGACCAGTTCTCGCTCGGAGCGGTGCTCTACGAGATGGCCGCGGGGCGCCGCCCGTTCGAGCGCCCGACGCGGCCGGAAACGCTGACCGCGATCCTCCGAGAAGAACCCGAGCCGCTGTCCTCGGTGGCCCTCGCGACGCCGGCGCCGCTGCGGTGGATCGTGGAGCGTTGCCTCGCGAAGGATCCCGACGAGCGCTACGCCTCGACGAGAGACCTGGCCCGCGATCTCGCGCAGATGGCGACGCGCCTCTCCTCGATGTCCGCGCCGGGCCCGGCGGCGGAGGAGGCGGCGCCGCGGAAACGGGCCCTCTCGCGCACGGGTCTCGTGCTCCTCGGCGTCGCCCTCGGGCTTCTCGCGGCCGGCGTGGCGGTTCGGGTCCGCGGCATGGGGCGCACCGAGGCCCCGCCACGACTCACGCGCGCGACGTTCTCACCCGGGCTGCAGGAGCAACCGGCCTTCTCGCCCGACGGCAAGCTCCTCGCGTACGTCACGGACGAGCGCGGGAACCTCGACATCGTCGTTCAGCCGCGCGGTGGCGGGGCGCAAATCCCGGTGGCCGCGACCGACGCCGACGAAGCGCAGCCCGCCTGGTCTCCCGACGGGACGAAGATCGCCTTCTGCTCGGCCCGCGACCACGGGGGGCGGCTCAACTTCGCGCTCGGCCAGGTCAATCTCACGGAGCTGGTGGACGGACGGGGCGGGGACCTCTTCATCGCGCCCGCGCTCGGCGGGACGGCCGTCAAGCTCGTGGAGGACGGCTACTTCCCCGCCTGGTCGCCGGACGGGAAGCGCATCGTCTACCAGTCGAATCGTGGCGGGAAATGGGATCTCTGGACGATCTCTCCGGAAGGCGGGCAGCCCGCGCGGCTCACGAACGACACCGAGTTCAACTACCAGCCGAGCTGGTCTCCCGACGGGAAATGGATCGCGTACGCCGCCGGGATCGAGGGCGTCTACAACCTGCGCGTTGTTCCCGCGGCGGGCGGTGCGCCGGCGGACTTGACGCATGTGACGACCTTCGTCCTCCACCCTTCGTGGTCTCGCGACGGCTCATCGATCGTCTACTCCGCCTTCGACAACGTCACGAACCTCTGGGAGCTGCCGGTTTCGAACGGCCGTGCCGCTGGCCCGCCTCGGCGCATCACACTCGGCGGAGGCCAGGACGTGGATGCCGCGGCGAGCCGCGACGGCAAGCACATCGCTTTCGCGACGACCCGGACCAACGGCGACATCTGGGAGATGTCGCTTCCGTCAGGGGCGCTGCGCCAGGTCACATCCGAGACGACAGTTGAGCAATACCCGGAACTCTCGCCCGACGGGAAGACGCTCCTCGCCTGGTCGGATCGCAAAGGCCAGCCCGCTGTCTGGACGCTCGACCTCTCCGGCAGGTTCCGCGAGCAGGTGTCGCCGCTTGACTCATCAGGGGGAGCGTACTGGTCGCCGGACGGCCGGCAGGTCTCCTACAAACTCGGAGGGACGATCCGCATTCACCAGCTCGGAAACGTTTCAGGAGTCGACACCGGTCTTCGCACGACCAGCCAGACCCCCTTCTCTCCCGATGGGACGAGGCTGGCGTTCGTCGCTCCGGGTGACGCTGCCGCCTCCTTGTACACGATCTCCTCGCGCGCGGTCCGTCGCCTCGGCGCGGTGCCGCGCGCGAGTCGCGTCGATGACCCAACGTGGTCCCCGGACGCAAGCGCGCTCGTGGCGCACGTCCAGCAGGAGACGACGCGGGAGCTGTGGATCTTCCCGGCGGACGGGAGCCCGCCGAAGAGGCTCACGAACGGCGAGTCCGAGGACTCGCATCCCCGCTGGTCCCCCGTGAACCCGGACGAAATCCTCTTCCTGCGCGACCACCGGCTGCTCTGCGTGATCTCGGTCTCGACGGGCCGCATCCGCGACCTGCCCTTCCGGATGGACGGCACGTACTACCTCGACTATCCCTCCTGGAGCCGCGACGGCAAGAGGGTCTTCTTCAGCATCCACAAGAAGTCGGGGAACATCTACGTGATCGAGCGGTGACGGGCAAGCGTCAGGTCGGCCAGCTCGCCCCCTTCGACCTCGTGTCGAAGGGCGCCCGCTCGTCCTCATCCACCACGGGCGGCTATACGAGAAGGCCATGTCCCGCGCCCAGCTCACCCATCACGAACTCAACGCGGCCCTGCGGCAGGCCGGCGTTTCCTGCGCGGAAGACGTTCTCTCGGCGATCCTCGAGAACAACGGCGCGATCTCCGTCATCCCGAAGTCGGCCCTTCAGAGCAGCGGGGCCTGACGGCGCCGGAGTCGACTAGACTGAATCGGCAGTGAAGGAGCTCCTGGCCCCTTTAGTTGCTTTCTTTCTCGCGCCTTCGCTCCTTCAGGCGAGCCATCTGCCGATCAAGACCCCACCACAGCCGACGGCCTGGCCGGGATCACTGCTTCGACCCCAACGGCGCCGGCGCTCCCAGATTCCTCCCTCCCGGCAGGACCCGCTGCTCGCCCGGGGCGAGCATCCGGCAAAGGCCAAGGCCGGAGGCAATTACCCGAAGGTGAAGTGAGGGGCGCACGCCGCGATCAGGGGGATCCGTCGAAACTTCGATGAAGTGGTGGAGCATTCGTAGCGATTATCGAACTGCGATTCTTGGGGCGTACGCCCGCGGGGGCGCGGGCCCGCAACGCGTTGGGATCTAGGGTGGCCTTCGTCGAATTCGACAAGAAGGTCGTACGATCGGCAACGCTTTCGTGCCCGTCGCAGCCCCCGCCGACCTGACCCTGCTGAAACTGTGCTGTGATCATCTTGCCGCGTTGGAGGGACGGGTGCGCCCCGGCAACAACGACTCGAGCGCGTCCGCCGCAGCCGCCGGACCACCTGCCGCACGAAACGCGTCGGCGATCCGCTCCGCGCCCGGTCGGCATTCGCGAGCGCCCGCCACCGCGGCGCGGAGCCGCGCCGGCGTGAGCTTCTTCGGCAGCAGGCGCGTTCCCGCGCCCGCGACCTCCACGTGACGGGCGACCTCGAGCTGGTCGCGGCCGAACGGAACCACGCAGACCGGAACCCCCGCGGCCAGCGCTTTCTGCGTGACGCCCATTCCGCCATGGCACACGACCGCAGCAGCCCGTTGGAGGATCGGGCCGTGTGGCACGAACCGCTCGATGTGCGCGTCAACGGGCGGCCGGAAACGAGCGGGATCCACGGCGGCGGTCGTCGCGACGACGAAAACGTCCTCCTGGGCGAGGGCCTCCAGCGCTACGTCGACCATACGGCCGTCGTCCTGGAACTCGGTCGAGCAGGTCACGAGCACGAGTGGCTTCGTCACGCGCGCGAGCCATGTTGGCGGATCGGCGGGCGGTTCCCAGAAGCACGGCCCAACGGGCACGACACTGGGCGGGCGCGCGGGGCACGCGTACTCGAAAGGCTCGGCCGTGTAGTACAGGATCCGAGGCGCGGTGCGGCCCAGGTCCGTCATGTGTCCGAGCGGCGGTAGCCCTACCCGCGCACGGACCGAATTCAGCGCGGGGAGGTTCCGGTTGACGACGCCGTGGACCAGCCTCGCCATCACCGTATCGCGCAGCCGACCGAGCAGATCGCGGCGCGGCGCCAGACCGGGACCGAACGGCGGCAGCCCCGGCAACTTCCACGGGAGAAAATACGGCAGGAAGAGCGCCCAGGGCAGGCCCGACTGCTCCGCCACCGCGGCGGCGCCCCAGCAGTTGAAATCGACGAGGACGAGGTCTGGCTGCTCCGTCGCGATCGCGCGCCGGAGATCCGGGATCTCGTGCTCGGCGCGCGCGACGAACACGCGCACGGCACGATCGAGGGCGGCCGTCGGCGATGACGCGCCCCAGTCGTCGTGCATCACCGCCTCGATCGCTGCGTCGATGGGACGCGTCCGCAACCCGGCCGCGGTCATCCGCGCCACCTCGCCCGACAGCGTCATCAACGAGACGTCGTGACCCCGGCGCGCCATTTCGAGAAGCACCGGCACGGTCGGAAACAGATGACCTCGTCCTGGCGACGTGTAGCAGAGCAGCTTCGCCATCACTCACCTCCAGATATGCAAACCGCGTCGATCATCCCGAGCACGATCTCTTCGGCATCGGCGCGAGGCACGCCCAAGTCCAGGCGCAGGAGCTTCCAGACGTATACATCCGTGAGCGCGATCAGCTGCGTTCGCCGCCGGGAGCGCGCGCGTCCTCGCAGACGAACCAGCTCGGCCTCGAAGACCCGATCGACCCACTCGGCATGCGTCCGTCGTCCCTCCTGCGCGATCGCGCCGATCTGCGGGATTCGCTCCTCCTGCTCGAGCAGGCGCATCACGGTCCGTCCCCAGCGCTCGTAGTGGTCGAACAGGTTCTTCACCGCGGAGGCGGAATTCCCGACCGGTGCCGCGCCGCGTTGTGCCAAGATCTGCGCCCGTCCCTCTTGTACGGCGGCGACGAAGAGTCCTTCCTTCGAGCCGAACCGGCGGAGCACTGTCTGGACAGTGACTCCCGCGCGCGTCGCGGCCGCATCGACCGTGATCCGGTCGTACGGCCGCTCGGTGAAGAGTTCCTGCATCGCGTTTACGATCCGCCGAGCCGTCTCGGCCGCGGCGTCGGCGCGCGCACACATCCGGTAGGGTCGCCGCTTAGATTTCATGTTAGTGCCACTAATATTAACAGTGGCGACGCTCACGAGCAACATGGGGCGCGGGGCGACCGCACGCGGGTACGAGCCCACGCCGCATCCCGAGCCCCACGAGCGCCGCCGGCGTGCTCCACGGCTGGATGTGCGTTACGCAGGAACCCACCGAGTGGGCCGGCTCCTGAAAACTATGGTGTCGAACTACACGATCACCGACGGAAGTGTTTCAGTCGTTTTGAGATCGCCGTTCGACGTGCCGGCCAGAGGGGCCGGAACTGGAGAATGATGGAGCTGAACGGGATCGAACCGTCGACCTCTTGAATGCCATTCAAGACGTCTCGGCCGACCGCCTAGAGCCATAGGCACGCCAGAGAGTCAGCGGCTCACTCCCAAGGCGGACGTGCATGCCGGATCAGTGTACGGGCGCGAGCCGCCCCGGATCACCGCCGGTAGGCTGAATCGTGATCCGGATGCAGTGAAATGAAACGAAGGAAGTCACCTTCCCGGAAAGCGAGCGCTCGGACCTTCTGGCTCAGGCGGAGCGAGTAGACGCCCGCGCCGTTAGGAGCCTTCAGATGCTGGATCTCCTCCCAGCGGAAGCCCGTGTGCCGATAGATCCCGCTCCAGTCCATCTCGCGCAGACGACGCAGAGACGCTACGACCTGCTTCAGCTCCAGTGTCTCGAGGCGGAAAAAGACATCCTGAAACTCGGGACTATTGAGATCGAGCGAGACCCGTCTAGCGCTGACGACCACGCGGACGGTCCACTCCCTTTGAGGCTCGCTCCAGAAGGCTATTGGGATCGGTTATCTCCGGCGCCGTCGTGGAGGCCCAGGCGAGACCACGTGTGATCCGCGACCGGTCAGGTTCCTGCAGCGTCCAGAGCTGGCTCTCAGGCACCACCGCCACGGCAGTGAGGACGATGGCCCCATCACGGCGGTGCTCGACCCGCAGGGCCTTCCCCGCGTAGCTCTTCCCCAGCGAAATCTGCCCGCTCTTCCCGACGACCTTGATCTCCGCACCGCTTACCTGAGGCATACAGCTCCCGCTCCTGCCATCATGCTATCATGCGGCGTGCGACGGCGCTACAACCCGTGTGCGCGGCGCTCATAAACTGGATTGCCGTTGGAAGCTGGAACAGTGCCGCCCGAGTACGTGCTTGACTGCCAGAACGCCATCGTTCCGCTAGGAGCCGGGAGAAACGACAACGGCGGCTTCCTCGCGTCCGGCTCGGCCGTCCTGATCTCACGTCAAATCGCCCTGACCGATAAACGCGTTTATCGGCAAGCGGCCTTTGCAGCGCGCGTGCCGGGAGAAGGGCCGGGGAAGAGGGACCCGGCACGCGCGCTGCCCCGCGGCCGGCCGCCACCAGCCCCTCTCGCCGGAGCCGCCGGCGGCGCTGTCTCCCCCGTCGTGCTCTCCCCCGTCGGGTGACCGCGTCGCCGCTACGGGTCGCGCGAGAGGCGCGTCCTCGACTCGATCGCCGTGTCTCTTGCGACGCGCGAAACACGCTCGCCAGGCTTCGATTTCGGGCGTTTTATCGGCGTCCTCCCTGCATGCCGTATCGCTGTACGTCGCGTCGAGGAGGAGACCTGAAGTGGTGGAGCTGAACGGGATCGAACCGTCGACCTCTTGAATGCCATTCAAGCGCTCTCCCAACTGAGCTACAGCCCCACCCGGGTCCGGAGAGAACGCGAAAGGTAGCACCGGGCCGCACTCGAGGTCAAACGGCGGGAGCTGAAGGATTAGGATCCGTCCCTCAGGAGAAACCCATGCGCTGGAACCGCGACGAAGAAGTCAGCCCCGACATCGAGGATCGTCGGGGAGAGGGCGGAGGTGGCGGAGGCTTCGGGTTCGGGGGCGGCGGGATGCGCCTCGGCCTCGGCGCCATCATCGTGATCGGAATCCTGAGCCTCGTCTTCAAGCGGAACTTCTTCGCGCTGCTCGATTCGAACCCGTCCCCGGGCGCGGGGCGTCCTTCGGCCGTGGACGTCACGCACTCGGGTCCTCCCGTCGCGCAGTCGTCCGAAGAGAAGGAGCGCATCAAGTTCGTCTCCTTCATCGTCAACGACGTCCAGAAAACGTGGGACGCGGAATTTCCCAAGCTCGGCGGAACCTACCAGCACGCGAAACTCGACCTCTACCGCGACGCGATCCGGTCGGGCTGCGGGTTCGCCGAGTCCGCGATGGGTCCGTTTTACTGCCCCGCCGACCGCAAGGTCTATCTGGACCTCGGGTTCTTCGACGAGCTGCGCTCACGATTCGGCGTCCCGGGCGAGTTCGCCGAGGCCTACGTCATCGCCCACGAGTTCGGGCATCACGTTCAGACGCTGCTCGGGATCGACGAGAAGATGCGGCGCGCCCAGGCCGAGCGTCCCTCCCTGAAGAAGGAGCTATCCGTGCGGCTGGAGCTGCAGGCGGACTGCCTCGCCGGCGTCTGGGGACACGCGAGCGGCGAGCGGAACATTCTCGAGAAAGGCGATGTCGAGTCGGGTCTCGCGGCCGCGGCCGCGGTGGGAGACGATCGGCTGCAGAAGGCCGCCACGGGCCGCGTGACGCCCGAGACGTGGACGCACGGCTCCTCGAAGGAGCGCCAGGCCTGGTTCACGAGGGGCTTCCAGACCGGCCAGATCGGGGCTTGCGACACCTTCGCGCGGGCGCGCTGACACCGTCTCCCGAGGGGAGCGCGTAAACCCGGCAAGGCTCTTGCACGTCTTTTCCATGGAGGTGCTCCCTTGAAAAGGACTCCCCTTCTCCTGATCGCCCTGCTCGTCGCTGGCTCCGTAGGTTGCTCCAGCATCGAGACGAAGGTCGACTACGACCGCGCCGCGAGCTTCTCCTCCTACAGGACGTTCGCTTTCAAGGACGTGCGCACGCCGGACAACCCCATCTCGATGAGGCGGGTCCAGTCCGCCATCGACAAGACGCTCGCGTCGCGCGGGCTCGCGAAGGCCGACGGCACGCCGGACCTCTGGGTCGTCCTCCACACGCGCACACGCCGCCAGACCCAGGTCACGACCTACAGCTCCGGCTGGGGCTGGGGCTGGCGCTGGCGCGGCCCGTACTGGAACACCGCCCGCGTCGAGCAGATCCCCGTCGGTACGCTCATGGTCGACCTGATCGACACGAAGGCCAAGGAGCTCGTCTGGCGCGGCAGCGCGTCGCGAATTGTCGACGCCGACGAGACACCGAAGGACCGCGACGAGAAGGTCCAGGAAGCCGTGAACAAACTGTTCGACGGCTTCCCTCCGAAGTCCTGAGGCCGCGAAAAACCGGTCAGAACGCCGCGGCAAGCCCCGCGAGGAAGCGGCGGCCCGGGGCTGGGAATCCGCTCGCCTCCACATAGTCGCGCCCGAGCAGATTCGTCATGCGGACGAAGGGTGCGAGCGAAAAGGCGAGCGGAGGCAGCGTGACGGCCGCATCGACTCTCAGGTACGACGCGTCCTCGACGAGTTTCGTGAAGTCCGCGGCGTCGCGGTCCGGGCGGGCGCCCACCCACATTCCCGTCAGGCTGAAGGCGCCGCCGGAGACGAAGGTCGTCGCGTATGTCGCCGAGGCGCGGTGGCGGGGACGCCGCACGAGGAACTCGCTCGCATCGAGGTCCTTCGCATCGAGATACGTGTAGGACGCCCGCACGATCGACCGAGCACCGACGGGCGTCCGGAGAGCCACCTCGACGCCCCGCGTCCGGGCGCTCCCGATGTTCTGATTCATGAACGTGGCGGTCGCGTCGTAGTCGATGAGGTCGCGGATGTCGTTCCAGAATCCCGACACCTCCAGGACGACGCCTTTCGCGAGCGTCTTTTCGACGCCGACCTCGTAGCCGTTCGATTTCTCGGGGCGGAGCGCCGGGTTGCCTGAGTACGGGTAGTAAAGCTCACCGGTCGACGGCGCGCGGAAGGCCGTGCCCGCCGCCGCGCGCAGTTTGAGACTCGGGGTCACGCGCCAGGCCGCCGTCAGGCGGGGACTCACGGCGCTGCCGAACGCGCTGTGGTCGTCCCAGCGGACGCCGACCGTCACGACGAGCCGCTCGCCGGCGAGCGCGATGCGGTCCTCGGCGAAGAACGCGAACGTCCGGGTCGAGGCGTCGTCGAGCGCGACCCCGAAATTGCTCTCGTTCGAGACGAGCGTCCGCTCCCAATCGGCGCCGGCGGTGAGGCGGTGCGCGCCGACCGCCGTCGTGAACGCGACGCGCGCGCCAGCGCGCCGCGCGTCCGTCGAGGACGAGCTGAAGCCGGCATCGGGGTCGGAATACGTGGGACTGTCCTTCACCCAGCGGAACGACGCCTCGACGGATGACTTCGCGGAGAGCGCGAGCGAGACCGGCGCCTCGAACGTCGTCGTCTCGCTGGTCGTCGCGCGAAGCGGGGTTGGGATCCCCCCGGAGGACGGAATGCCCGTGCGCCCTTCGTCGCGCCGCATGACGAGGCCCACGCGAAGCGCGTCCGAAAGGGCGGCGCTCACGGTCCCCGAGACGTTCGTTGCGGCGAAGAACTCGTTGGGCAGGTCGCCATCCGTGAGCGTGCGGCGGAATCCCGCGGAAGCGGTCACCGGCCCCGAGCCGAGCGCGACTTCGGCGAACGCCTCCTTCGTGGAGCGATTTCCGGCCCCGACGGTGGCGCGGCCCGAAATGTCCTCGTCTCCCGAAGCACGGCGCGTGAAGATGCGCACGACGCCTCCGATCGCTTCCGAACCGTAGAGCGCCGAGAATGGCCCCCGCACGACTTCGACGCGCTCCACGTTCGCGAGCGACAGCGCGGAAAGGTCGGTGCCCCCGAAATAGGGACTGTTCAGCACGACGCCGTCCACGAGAACCAGGGTCTGCGTGGAGCTCGTTCCGCGCAGGAAGAGGGACGCCACCGTGCCTGGCCCGCCCGACTGCACGATGTCGAGGCCCGGCACGGTGCGCAGGAGATCGAGAACCGTCGTCGCTCTCGACGCCGTGATCTCAGCGGCATCGATCACCGTCGCAGCGACGCCGAGGGACGCGGCGGATTCGGGCTCGGCCGCGGCCGAGACGACGACGTCGGCGGCGAGCTTCGAGGCCGCCGGCGGCGGTGACGGTTGCGCGAAGAGGCAGGGCGCGAGGCCAGTGAAGAGGAAGAGAAGGACACACGACGATCGGGCCCGGACGACACGAGAAACCATGGAACACCTCCGTTCCGTAGGCCTCGCCCTCCCATCGGAAAGGAGCGGCGCGCCCGCGCGCGGAGGCGGGGCAGCCGCGACTTCCCGAGCCCCGGAGAAGGCGACGCTGAAACGATGTTCCTCGGGCAGGTCTCCTGGCTCCCGGATCGTCCGCGCCCGGCCCCTTCCCGGAGGCGCCACCGGCCCGAAGCCGATCTTTCGCCACCAGTGGGATCTCGCCGTGCGCGTCCCCGGTCACAGTGGCGGGGGCCGCGCGGGAATCTCACCCGCTTCCCTCTTCGCCCCCGGAGGTCGAGGGGACTCGAGGACGATTTGAAAGAACGCCGGAAGGAACCCTACCACGCCGCGCGCGCGGCGCGCGAGAGGATCTCAGGCCGGCTGCGCGTCGAGAGCTTCGCGCAGCTTCGCGGCGAGGGCCTTCTCGCTGAACGGCTTCGAGATGAATGCCTGTCCTGCCTTGAGGTCGAAGCCCGTCAGGACATCGGCGGTGTAGCCCGACATGAACACCACCTTGATGGCCGGACGGAGCACCGCCACGCGGGACGCCAGCTCGCGTCCGTTCATCTCCGGCATGACGAGATCGGTCAGGAGAACGTGAATGGGCCGCGGGTCACGGGTGACGACGTCGAGCGCGGCCGCCCCGTTTTCGGCGACGAGCACCATGTAGCCCTGCCGTTCGAGGACCACCTTCGCGAGGGCACGGACGGCGGGCTCGTCTTCGACGACGAGGACTGTCTCCGTCCCGTGTCGGGCGTGCACGTTCGGGCGAACGCCCGAGGTCGTCTTCTCGTTGGAGCGCGGAAAATAGATTTGGAAGCTCGTCCCCCTCCCGGGAACGCTCGTGATTTGAACGCGACCCCCGCTCTGCCTCACGATTCCGTAGACGGTGGCCAGCCCGAGTCCCGTTCCCTTGCCGCGCTCCTTGGTCGTGAAGAACGGCTCGAACGCGTGCGAGAGCGTCTCCGCGTCCATTCCCGAGCCCGTGTCTTCCACGGTCATGAGGACCCAACGGCCGGCCGGAAGCTGATCGGGGAATCCGTCGAGCGGGGTCGCCATCGTCAAGCTGCCCACGGAAACCGTCAGCTGGCCTCCGTCGGGCATCGCGTCCCGCGCGTTCACGGCGAGGTTGAGAACGACCTGCTCGATCTGGCCCGGGTCGGCCTTCACGGTCGCGAGATCCTCGGGTAGGGCGAGCGAGAGCGCGATGTCCTCACCGATGAGGCGTTCGAGCATGCGGCCCGTCTCACGCACGATCTCGCCAAGGTGCACGATCTTCGGCTCGAGCACCTGCTTGCGGCTGAAAGCGAGGAGCTGCCGCGTCAGGGCCGAAGCCCGTTCGGCCGCCTTGACGATCTCGCCCAGGCTCTCGCGCCGCTCCGGATCATCCGCGAGGGACGCCTGCAGCAGTTCACCGTAACCCTGAATGACCGTGAGGAGGTTGTTGAAGTCGTGCGCGACGCCGCCCGCGAGGCGCCCGACAGCCTCCATCTTCTGCGCCTGCAGGAGCTGCTTCTGCGTCTGCTCGAGCTGCGCTTCGCCCTTCCGAGCGCTCTGGCGTGCGTCGAGCACGTCGAGGGCATAGGAGATGTCCCCCGTGAGTTCCTCGAGGAGCGCGAGCTCCTCCTTGTCGACGAAGGCCTTCTCCGCGGCGTAGACGACGAGACCCCCGGTCACCTCGCCGCCGCGCCGGATGGGGATGGCCGCGATCGACCCGAAACCAGGGGAAGCATGAAGCTTGCGCCAGGGAGCAACCATCGGGTCGATCTGGACGTCCGAGACGATTGCGGGGCGCCCCTCCCGGATCGCGATTCCCAGCGGGCCCCGGCCCTCGGGCGTGTCGTCCCAGCGCACCTCGATCCGCTGGAGATACCCGGCCTCGTCTCCGGCGCTCGCGACCGGCACGACCCGCATCGTCTCCCTGTCGGCGCGGCCGACCCAGGCGAGCGCGTAGCCGCCGTGCGAAACGAGGATCCGGCAGACGTCCTTCAGGAGCGACTCCTCGTCCGTCGCACGGGCGAGGCACTTGTTCACCTCCGAGATCGTCCGGAGGAGGCGGTTGAGGGCGCGGATACGGTTCTCCGCGGCCTTTCGCTCGGTGATGTCGCGCACGATGGCCAGGAAGACCGTCTCGTCTCCCGCCTTCACGAGACCCATGTTGACCTCGACCGGGAACTCGCTTCCGTCCGCGCGCCGGTGACGCGTCTCGACAAGGAGGCTCCCCCGGGCGGCGGCGGTCTCCATGTCGTGGTGGAGCGCGTCGCGCGTCCCGCCCGCGCGCACATCGGCCGCGTGCATCGAGAGAAGCTCGTCCCGCGTCCAACCGTACATGACTTCCGCCGCGCGGTTCGCCTGGAGAACGCGGCCGTCGCTCCCGATGAGGAAGATCGCGTCGGTCGCTTGCTCGACGAGAGCGCCGAAGCGCGCCTCGCCGCGGGCGAGCGTCACCTCGTTCGAAATCACGAGCGAGCGCCAGAAGCCGAAGGCCGCGGCGGACAGCGCGAGGAAGAGCACGCCCCAGGTGACTCCCTTTTGGAGCATGTCCTTCCGGAAGGCCGCGAGCGCCTCGTCCTCGTCGACCTTGACGACGAGGCCCCAAGGTGTGCTCTCCAGTCGTCGCACGGCGGCGAACACCCTCGCGCCGCGATAGTCTGAGAAGACTCGGAAGTCGTCCTTTTCCGAGAGCGACGCGCGGGCGGCCAAACCGGCGCTCGCGAGCGGAAGCCGGAACGAGAGCGGCGGATCCGGGCGGAAGCGCAGGGGGGAGAGAAAGAGAACGTCCGTCCCGTCTTCCCCGACGAGCAGGGACTCGCTGGACGAGGCCGCCACCGGTTGGCCGAGAAGATCGAAGAGAGACGTCGAGGCGTCGCCCGTGGAGAGGACGGCTCCTAGGATCGGGAGCCGCCTGGCGCCGACTGCGTCGCCCGTGACCGGTACCGCGCTCGCGAGGCCCGTCACGCCGTCCGGCTCGCGCGCGAGAGCGACTCCGGGGACGCCCGAACGAATCACATCCGCCGCGAGCGCCAGCGCCGCCGCACCGGGGGCGGGACCACCGCCGGACGCGAGGACGCGCCCGGACGGGTCGAGGATCGAAACGGACCTCTGGTGAACGTGTTGCCGGAAATCGGACAGGATTCCTTGCAGGTGCGCGGCCTGGGCGCCCGCGGTTTCCTCGGATAGGCCCGGGGTCAGAAGCCCGCGAACGGACGGGAACGCAGCGAAAAACGTCAGGTCTTCCTTCACGTCGAGGATGCGCCGGTCGAGGAGGTCGCGCCTGAGGTCCGCGCGCAGCGAGAGCTCCCGGCGCCAGCCCTCGGTCGCCGCGTCCCGCCGATCCGGAACGAAGGACGCGAAAAACCAGAAGACGGCCGCCGCGAAAACGACGAGGAGAAACGACAGCCCGACCGCCTGCAAGTGGGCCGCGGCCCATCGGACGAGGCGACGCACGAACGTCACATTGGGACCGTATCGCCGGGAGTCAGCCCTTCTTCTGCTTGCTCTTCGGGTTCGTGAGCGCCTGCAGGAGAGAGGAGCCGAAGACGGAGACGGAAGGCGTCGCCGCCTTTTCGCGCTTCGCGGTTTCCTCGCGATAGCTCCGGAGATCGCCCCGGTCGGCTTCCGCCTTCGCGCCGGCCGCCGAGAGCGAGATGCGCCGCTTGGCCGGGTCGACGCCGATGACCTTCACCTCGACCTTCTGGCCGGGAGCGAAGTGGCGGTTGACCGTGCCGGGAGGCACGCCCGACTCGGAGTTCGGAATGAGGCCCGTGAGACCGGGCTCGAGGCGCACGAAGACGCCGAACTGAGCGACGGTCTCGACTTCGCCCGTCATGACCGAGCCCTCGGGATGGCGCTCGTTGATCCCGTCCCACGGATTCGAGGTGGAGACTTCGCGCAGCGAGAGCGACAACCGGCGCTGCTTCGGATCGACTTCCTTCACCCAGCCCTGCACCGTCTGTCCGACGGCGACCGCCGGGTCCTTGATGGAAACGCCCGGGGGGAGCGCCGAGACGTGCACGAGCCCGTCCACGCCCGGCTCGACCTCGACGAAGAGGCCGAAGTCCGCGTGCCGCGCGACCGTTCCCGTGAACGAGGCTCCGGGCGCGAAGCGCTCCGGAAGCGTCTGCCAGGGATCGGCCTCGAGCTCCTTCATGGAAAGAGAGATGCGCTTGCCTTCATCCGCGAGCTTCGTGACCTTGACCGTGACCTCCTGGCCGACCGTGAGGACATCCTTCGGGTGCGCGATCCTTCGCCGCGAGATCTCCGTGACGTGCACGAGCCCGTCCACGCCGCCGAGATCCACGAACGCGCCGAAGTCGGTGAGGGAGCGGACACGGCCGGGCATCACGGCGCCCACGATGATCTTCTCGCGGGTCACCGCGGCTTTCTCGTCCTGCTCGACCTTGAGGAGCGCCACGCGTGAAACCACCACGCGTCGCCCGTCCTCGGTGTACTCGAGAACGCGGAAATCGAAGGTCTGCCCCACATATGCCGCGAGCGAAGCCTCCTCGTGGCGGCCGAGGTCGATCTGCGAGACCGGGCAGAAGGCGCGGAGGCCGTGAGCGCCTCCGATCATCACTTCGAAGCCGCCCTTGTTCCGGGCTATGACCTTTCCGGCGACGGGGATCTTCGCCTCGGAGGCGGCCCGCAGCTCGGCCTTCGTGCGATGTCCCACCGCGAGCTTGCGCGAGAGGCGCACGTCCGGCCCCGCTTTCACGACGACGGCCTCGATGCGGTCGCCGACCTTCTCGCCCTCGAGCTCCTTCAGATCCATGAGCGCTTCGGACTTGCCGCCGAACGAGACGAGGACGACGTCGGGGGTGATGCCGACGATGACGCCGTTTACGACTTGCCCCTCCATGAGCTTCTTCTTCGGGGAAGCCGCGTCGGCCGCGAGGGCGGCCTCGAAGGTCTTGCGGTCGGCGGTTTCGGCGGTTTCGGCGGGCGGAGAGATGAGCGTCTGGGACACGAGAGTTCTCCTGGCCCGCCAATCGAAATTCCCCCGGGGAAATAGGGGGGCTGCGGGATCGCGGATTCTACCCGAAGCGGTAAGATGAGACTCCTTCTCCGGCCGGCAGCCCCGACAGCCCCGGAGAATCCCCCTTGGAGGAGTGGAATGGCCGAACCGGGTGTCCTGACAGCCGCGGGCGTTTCGCCGCCTTCAGCCGCCGCGACCATCGCGCGACTCGCCCCGAGCCGGGACGAGCTCAGGCGGTGGTATGCCCTGATGCATCTCGGGCGGCTGCTCGACGACAAGGCTCCGAACTACCTCAAACAGGGCCTCGGCTGGTCGTACCACGCGCCGTGCGCGGGGCACGACGGCATCCAGGTCGCCCTCGGCGTCACGTTCCGCCCCCGGCACGACTATCTCTTCCCGTATTACCGCGACCTCACGACGTGCCTCGCCGGCGGATTGTCGGCCGAGGAGATCCTGCTGAACGGGATGTCGAAGAAGGACGACGTCGCCTCCGGCGGGCGGCACATGTCGAACCACTTCGCGAAGCCCGAAATCCACATCCAGAACGTCTCGTCCTGCGTCTCGAACCATGCCCAGCATGCCGCGGGCCTCGGCCGCGCCGTGAAGACGTACGGCTCGGATGCGATCGTCTTCTGCTCCGTGGGCGAGTCGTCCACGTCCGAGGGCTACTTCTACGAGGCCGTCAACGGCGCGTCGCGCGAGAAGCTCCCCGTCGTCTTCGTCGTGCAGGACAACGGCTATGGCATCGCCGTTCCGAAGAGCGATCAGACCGCAAATCGTTTCGCCTCGGACAATTTCTCCGGGTTCCTGAACATCAAGATCGTCCACTGCGACGGCAAGGATCTCTTCGACTCGCTCCGCGCCCTGCGAGAGGCCGTGGCGTTCGTGAGATCGGGCGCGGGCTGCGCGATGGTGCACGCCGAGTGCGTGCGCATCCACTCGCACTCCAACTCCGACCGGCAGGAGCTGTACCGCTCGCCCGAAGAGCTCGCGGCCGCGAAGGCGCTCGACCCGCTGGCACGCCTCCGCCGTTCCCTCGTCGAGGGCGGCGCGTTCTCCGAGGCGGAAATCGTCGCGATCGAAGACGCGAACCGGAAGACCTACGAGGAATCCGCCGACCGCGCGCGTCGCGCGCCCGACCCCGACCCGGCCTCCATTTTCGAGCACGTTTCGCCCGAGCCCTGGGCCCCCGCGGGCGACGGTCTCGCGGACACGTATGTCACGCCCGAGACCGTCGACGGCAAGCCGGCGGCCGAGATGTCCCTCATCCAGGCGCTGAACACGACGCTCAAGGAAATGTTCCGCGAGAACCCCGACACTTATATCTGGGGACAGGACGTCGCATACAAGGAGAAGGGCGGCATCTTCAACGTCACGAAGGGCATGCAGCAGGAGTTCGGGCCGAAACGCGTTTTCAACGGCCCCATCGCCGAGGACTTCATCCTCGGCACGGCCGACGGTTTCTCGCGCCTGAACGAGAAGATCCGCGTCGTCGTCGAAGGCGCCGAGTTCGCCGACTACTTCTGGCCCGCGGCCGAGCAGATGGTCGAGATGTCGCACGAGTTCTGGCGCACGAACGGGCAGTTCGTCCCGAACGTCACCGTGCGCATCGCCTCGGGCGGCTACATCGGAGGCGGCCTCTACCACTCGCAGAACATCGAAGGCTGGCTCACGACGCTCCCCGGGATCCGCGTCGTCGTCCCCGCGTTCGCGGACGACGCGGCGGGACTTCTCCGGACGGCGATGCGCTCGCGCGGCATCACGGTGTACCTCGAGCCGAAGTTCCTCTACAACTCCGCGCAGGCCAAGGCGCGGGTGCCGGTGGACTTCGCCGTGCCTTTCGGCAAGGCGCGCCGTCGCCGGGAAGGCGGCGATCTGACGATCCTCGCGTATGGCACGCCGGTGCACTTCGCGCTGGCCGCCGCCGAGACGCTCGCAAAAGAGGGAAAGAGCTTAGAGGTTCTCGACCTCCGCTCCCTCGTGCCGCTCGACTGGGACGCCGTCGCGGCCTCCGTGAAGAAGACGTCGCGCGTCCTCGTCGTCCACGAGGACAAAGTGCACGGCGGCTTCGGCGGCGAGATCGCGGCGCGCATCGCGTCCGAGCTCTTCGAGCACCTCGACGCGCCCGTCGACCGCGTCGGCTCGACGTTCACGCCCGTCGGCTTCAACCGCGCCCTCGAGCGCGCGATCCTGCCGAACGCCGAGAAGGTCCTCGCGGCGGCGCGGAAGACGCTGGCGTACT
>DAIOUV010000055.1:0-21835 GCA_036759345.1 Acidobacteriota bacterium
GGGGGGGTCAGTTTTAGTGGCGTAACAGGGTCAGAAATTGGTGGCGCTTGACAGCCATTGTGCTTCTCGAACGCCCTCGGCGAATTTAAGGCCACCGACGGCTTGCTGGTCGTCGAACCGTTGGATCACTTCGCCAGTGAAAATGACGCACGAGCGGTCATTGAACCATTTCTGAGGTCCTGGGAGATCGAAACGGACCTGACGGCCGGCATTGGAACGATTCTATTTCGCTTCAGGCCCCCTTCGAGTAGCGCTCCGCCTGGGTGAGAACGTTCTGCGGCCCAAGCGTGACCTTCTTCGCTTCGACGATCCCGAGGATCTGACCATCCACGACAAGGACGTAGTCGGCCGGACCATTCGATGTCGGGAACTCGCGAATCGCGTGGTGTGTCAGCTTTGTGAAATCGAGGCCTTCCTTGAAGTTGACGAGCGTCCACCCGGCCGCTTTGAGCAGCGGATCGACACGCTTCCAGCGAGTCTCCTTCTCGGATTCGAACATTCGTTCATCGCAATGATACGGGGTCGTTCCAATGACTTGCGATCGGGACGACAGACCAGCCCGAAAGGGGCATCATTGCATCCGGAATGGGTAAACCTGAGAACCAATCTCCCTCCAAGCCCCTCCTCCGGGGCGTCCTCCACGAGGTGGCCGCGTTCGTCGCGGCCGTCGCGGGGGCGATTCTCGTGTTCCGCGCCTCCGGGGCGCGCGCCCGCGCCGGCGCGCTGGTCTATGGGATCTCCCTCGTCAGCCTCTTCGCCGTCAGCGCGATCTACCACCGGCCCGACTGGTCGGAGAAGGTCCGCGCGGTCTGGCGGCGGCTGGACCACTCCGCGATCTTCCTGCTCATTGCCGGCACGTACACGCCCTTCAGCTTCCTCCTCGGCAGCCGCATCGGCTGGATCTTTCTCGGCATCGTCTGGGCGGGGGCGCTTCTCGGGATCGCGATGTCCGTCACGTGGGTGCGGGCGCCGAAGGCGCTCGTGGCGGCCGTCTGCGTCCTTCTCGGCTGGGCCGCCCTCCCGCTCCTGCCGGCGCTGAAGGCCTCGCTCGGAACCGGCGCCGTCGTTCTTCTCGCTGCGGGCGGGGTCGTCTACAGCCTCGGTGCCGCCGTCTACGCCCTCCGCCGTCCGGACCCCTTCCCGAGGGTCTTCGGCTACCACGAGATCTTTCACGCCCTCGTGATCGCGGGTGCCGGTTGCCACTTCGCGGTCGTGGCCCGGGCGCTCTCGGCGCTCTCGGCCTGACGCACGCCGCCCGCAGCGTCGTCTGACGCCCGTCGGGGGCCCTACCTTCCTTCGACCTCAGTGGCCGGAGCAGGCGGGAGCGGATCCGAGGGAGACCTCATCCCCGCGACGCTCGAGCTTGCCCTTCGAGGCGAAGAACGCGAGAACTTCGTCGAACGAGAAGCGGTCGCCGTGGCAGTTCGCATACACGGCGTCCGCGCCAAACGCGCCCGCGGCCGCGTTGCGGAGAGCCTCGGTTCCTGCCTTCCCTCCCATCTTCTGGAGAAGCAGGAGCAGGTCGTGGCCGAAAACGGGTGCGCGCTCGTCGACGAGAGGTTCCATTCAGTTCGGTCCGTACCCACGCCGCGCGCCGCAGACGTCCGAGTTGCCGCAGGGGCCGCCGCCGCACGCCGTCGCGGCGTCGAAACCGCCGCTCGAAGGCAGTGACGTCTGGGCGGCGAAGGTCGACAGAAGGCGTTCGACCTTCTTCGAGCCGCACGAGGCGCAAACCGGCCGTCGCGCCGCGTCACCCGCGAGCACGAGATCCTCGGTCGTCTTCCCGCAATCCGAACAGCGATATTCCAGGAGAGGCATCGGCAGTCTCCGGCCCGATTCTACGTCCCCCTCCGGAAACGCCCTGATTCAGATTCCCCTTGCCGACGCGGCATTCGGGGCCGCACCTTTGAGCGGGGGCTGCAAGCGGCCTCCTCGAGGAGGTTCCATGCGCGTTCAGGATGTGATGACCCGCCGTGTGGAGACGATCGACGATCAGGCAAGCGCGGAGCTTGCGTACGATTCCATGAAAGTGAAGGGCCTCCGGCACCTCGTCGTGAAGAAAGGGTCCGAGCTCGTGGGGGTGCTCTCCCAGCGAGACCTCGGCGTGGCCGAGCAAGGCGACTTCCGGGAGAAACACGTCGTGTCCGACCTGATGAACACGCACGTCGTGACGGTCGGCCCGGAGGCGTCGGTGAAACAGGCCGCGAATCTGATGCGCGGCCGCTCCATCGGCTGCCTGCCGGTCGTCGAGGAAGGTGAACGCAAACGGCTCGTCGGCATCGTCACGGTCTCCGATCTTCTCGAGCTGCTCGGCCGCGGCATCGACCGCCCCGCACCCGGCAAGCGGGTGAACCTCAGAACACGGGCGCCCCGCGTGGATCCGAAGGTGAAACGGATGCGGTGACGACTGACTAGGCCGTCTTGCGCTCCTCCTCGGCGTCCTTCACGAACGTGCACCAGCCCTTCGAGCGTGGGTGCGCGCCGCGGACGGCGGCGTGGAAATCCTTCTGGAGCGCGCGCGTGACGGGTCCCGTCGTGCCCCGGCCGATCTTGCGGAAGTCGATCTCCCGGAGCGCGATGCACTCGGCAGCCGTGCCGGACACGAAAACCTCGTCCGCCGTGTAGAGCTGGTCGCGGGAGATCGGGCGCTCGACGACCGAAAAGCCGTGATCCTGAGCGAACGTGATGAGCGCGTCGCGCGTGATGCCCTCGAGGATCGCGGCGGTCGGCGCCGTGACGACCTGTCCGTCCTTCACGAGGAACAGGTTCTCGCCCGTGCACTCGGCGACGTACCCCTGCGGGTCGAGCATGATGGCTTCATCGAAGCCCAGCCGCACCGACTCGGTCTTCGCGAGGAAGCTGTTCGCATAGCTGCCGCTGATCTTGGCCTTCGTCATCGTGACGTTCGGGTGGTGGCGTGTGAAGGATGAGACGTTCGCGCGCACCCCCTTCTCGAGCGCCTCGGCGCCCAGGTACGCGCCCCATTTCCACGCGGCGATGCCGATGGCCGGCGAGCCGCCGTCGAGGTTCAAGTTCCAGCCGCCGCCGGAGCCGCCGCTCGCGAGATACAGGAGCGGCCGGATATAGCAGTCGTCAAACGAGTTGCGGGCAACGAGCTCCGTGCAGGCATCGGCGATCTGTTCCTCACCGAATGGAAGCTCCCGAAAGCCGAGACAAAGGGCCGAGTGGAAGAAGCGCGCGATGTGCTCGTCGAGGCGGAAGATCGCCGGTCCCCGAGCCGTTTGGTAGCAGCGGATGCCCTCGAACACGCCGATCCCGTAATGAAGGCCGGGCGTCATGAAATGGAGCGTCGCCTTCTCGTAGTCGACGAACTCCCCGTTCAGCCAGATCGTCTTCGATTCCATTCCCGTCTTCGGTTCCACTGCCGTCTTCGATTCCATTCCCATCGCCTCCTCCGTTCAGACCGTCACGCGCACCGGAATCGCGCCCGAGATCGCTCGCGCCATCTCCTGCGTGCCGAGCGCCGGGGCGCCGCGCGGCGCGAGATCCGCCGTGCGCGCGCCCTTTTCGAGCACCGTCTCGATCGCCCTGCGAACCGCGGCAGCTTCTTCCTGGAGCCCGAGGCCGTTCTCGAGGAGCATCGCCGCTGTCGCGATCGCGCCGATCGGGTTCGCGACGTTCCGTCCCGCGAGCGCGGGCGCCGAACCGTGCACGGGCTCGAAGAGGCCGGGACCGTCACCGAGGCTCGCCGAAGGCAGGAGCCCGAGCGAGCCGACGAGCGCGCCCACCTCGTCCGAGAGGATGTCTCCGAAGAGGTTCTCCATGACGACGACGTCGAACGACGCCGGGAACAGCACGAGGTTCATCGCGCACGAGTCGACGAGCTGGTGGTCGAGCGCGACGTCCGGGTAGCGCGTGCCGACCTCCGTCGCGACCGCGCGCCAGAGTTGCGACGTCTCGAGCACGTTGGACTTGTCGACCGACGTCACCTTCCGGCGCCGGCCCCTCGCGAGCTGGAACGCCACCTCGACGATGCGCGTGACCTCGGGACGTGAATACGGCAGCGTGTTCACGGCGGTGCCGGCCTCGAGGTCGAGGGAGCGCGGCGTTCCGAAGTAGAGCCCTCCCGTCAGCTCGCGCACGACGACGAGGTCGAGGCCGCGGGCGATCTCGGGCTTCAGCGGCCCCGCATCCTCGAGGCCCTTGTAGATCCGGGCCGGGCGGATGTTCGCGTAGGCGCCGAGGGCCTTCCGGAGGCCCAGGAGGCCCGCCTCCGGCCGCTGGTCGCGCGGCGCGGCGTCGTACGCGGGGTCGCCGACCGCGCCCATCAGGATGGCGTCGGCGTCCTTGCAGGCGGCGAGCGTGTCCTCCGGGAGCGGGGAGCCCTTCGTGCGCATCGCGATCGCGCCGATCGGCCACTCCGTCAGGACGAAGTCGTGCCCGAAACGCGCCGCCACGGCTTTCAGGACCGTCACCGCCGCGGCCGTGACCTCGGACCCGATGCCGTCGCCGGGGAGGACCGCGAGACGTGCGCGTCGCCCCACGTCAGACCCCGTGCCCATAGCCCGCTTCGTCGGCGGGAGGCGCTTCGTCGCGGAGCGTGAAGGCCGCGGGCGCCTTCGCGCGCGACGCGGCGCGCTTCATCGCGCCCCAGAGCTCGAGAAGGTCGTGGTCCCGCACGATCTTCTTCCGGTCCGCGAGCGCGATCATGCGCTTGTAGAGCTCGTCGAGCTCGAGGCGCGTCGGCTCGATCCGAATGGCCGAGCAGCGATTCATCAGCGCGTGGCGCCCCGAGTGCTTCCCGAGGACGAGCGTCGTCTCCGGCACGCCCACGTCCTCCGGCCGCATGATCTCGTAGGTCCTTCGGTCCTTGAGGATGCCGTCCTGGTGGATGCCGGCCTCGTGCGCGAACGCGTTCCGCCCCACGATGGCCTTGTTCGACTGGACGCTTTCGCCCGTGATCTCCGCGAGGAGCTGGCTCGACGAGAAGAGCTCCGGCGTCACGATGCCGGTCGTGAACGGCAGCTTGTCGGGCCGCACGCGCAGCGTCATGACGATCTCCTCGAGCGAAGCATTCCCCGCGCGCTCGCCGATGCCGTTCACCGTGCACTCGAGCTGGCGGCAGCCGCCTTCGAGCGCCGCGAGGCTGTTCGCCACGGCGAGCCCGAGGTCGTCGTGACAGTGCGCCGAGAAGACGATGCGGTCCGATCCCCGAACGCGCGCCCGCACGGTCTGGAAGAACCGGACGATCTCGTCGGGCGTCGCGTATCCGACCGTGTCCGGGAGGTTCACGGTCGTGGCGCCGGCCTCGACGACCGCCTCGACGACGGCCACGAGGAAATTCAGGTCGCTGCGCGTCGCGTCCTCGGCCGAAAACTCCACGTCGTTCACGTGGCGGCGCGCCCGACGCACGGCGGCCGCGGCGTGGTCGAGGCACTCGGCGCGCGACATCCGGAGCTTGTGCTCGAGGTGGAGGTCGGACGTCGCGATGAACGTGTGGATGCGCGGGCGCGCGGCGCCCTCCAGCGCCGCCGCGGCGCGGTCGATGTCCGCGTCCACGGAGCGGGCGAGCGCCGCGACGATGGGCCGGCGCACCTCGCGCGCGATGGCGCGCACGGAGTTGAAATCGTCCTCGGAGGCGATCGGGAAGCCCGCTTCCATCACGTCCACGCCGAGGGCATCGAGCTTCCGCGCGAGGCGCACCTTCTCGGCCTCGCACATCGAAAAGCCGGGGGCCTGCTCGCCGTCGCGGAGCGTCGTGTCGAAAATCGTGATGCGCTCCAGAGCAGCACCGCGAATGTGGCTCTCCCTTCCCTCCATGTCAGGCCACCTTGTCCACGACGACCGGGTTCAGGAACGGCATCTTCGCGCGCAGCTCGGCGCCGACCTTCTCGATGAGAAGGTCCTTCTCCCTTTCGCGGGTCGCCTCGAACGTCGGACGCCCGTTGCGGTTTTCTTCGATCCACTTCTGGGCGTAGGCCCCGTCCTGGATCTCCTGGAGGATCTTCTTCATCTCGCCGCGCGTCGCCTCGGTGACGATGCGGGGGCCGGCGGTGTAGTCGCCGTGCTCGGCCGTGTCGCTGATGGAATAGCGCATGTAGTTGAGGCCGCCGCGGTACATGAGGTCGACGATGAGCTTCAGCTCGTGCAGGCACTCGAAGTACGCGACCTCGGGCTGGTAGCCCGCGTCGACGAGCGTCTGGAAGCCCGCCTTCACGAGCGCGGCCGTGCCGCCGCAGAGGACGGCCTGCTCGCCGAAGAGGTCCGTCTCCGTCTCCTCGGCGAACGTCGTCTCGAGGACCCCGGCGCGCGTCGAACCGAGGGCGCGCGCGTATGCGAGCGCGTCCTCGCGGGCGTGGCCGCTCGCGTTCTGCTCGATCGCGAGGAGCGCGGGCGTGCCCTCGCCGTCCTGGAACAGCTCGCGCACGCGGTGGCCGGGCGCCTTCGGCGCGATCATCGACACGTCCACGTCGGCGGGCGGGACGATCTGTCCGAAGCGGATGTTGAAGCCGTGCGCGAACATGAGCGTCTTTCCAGCATTCAGGTATGGCGCGATCGACTCGTCGTAGAGCTTCTTCTGGCCCGTGTCGGGCGTGAGAATCATGACGACGTCGGCGCGCTTCGCGGCCTCGTCCACGCTCAGCACGGTCAGCCCCTCCCCTCTCGCCTTCGCGGCCGATTTCGACGTCGCGTGCAATCCCACCACCACGGAAACGCCGCTGTCGCGCAGGTTCAGCGCGTGCGCGTGCCCCTGGCTGCCGTACCCGATGATCGCGACTGTCCGCCCCTTGAGGCGGGAAATGTCGGCGTCCTTGTCGTACCAGATCGTGGCCATCGTTCTGCTCCTGTTTGCTTCTCGCCGGACGTCAGGCTCTTTTTTCTATGAAGGTGAAGAGGGACTCGGGCTGAGCGAAGGCGCGCGCATCGCCGGAATCCGCGACCGCGTGCACGTCGACGAGTCGCATCAATTGCTTTCTGAGGAGATTCGCGGCGTCGCCCTCCGCGTAGGCAGTGATCGTGAGGTGCGCCGCGCGCCCCTCTCCCGCCTCGAAGAAAAAACTGCGAATGGGCGCGCGCTGCCTGCGGAAAATCGATTCCACCCGCGCCAGGAGACCAGGGACGTCATTCACGGTGATGTCGAAAATCTGTTCCATTGCGCTCTTCCTCTTCGCTCTTTCTCTCTCAGCTCTTCTTCTTCGTGCTCTTCGCTGTGTACTTCGGGTCCTCGGCGATCATCGTGTCGATCGACTGGCCGGCGGGCCACATGGGGAAGCAGTTCTCGGTCGGCTCGGTGTGCACGTGGACGAGCGCGGGCCGGTCGGTCACGGCGAGCGCTTGCCGGTAGACCCCATCCAGCTCGTCCGGCCGCCGCGCCGTGAAGCCCGCGGCACCGAACGCCTCGGCCAGCTTCGCGAAGTCGGGGTTCCGGAGCGCCACGGAGAAGAAGCGGCGGTCGTAGAAGAGGTCCTGCCACTGCCGCACCATGCCGAGACCCTGGTTGTCGAGGACGATGATCTTGAGCGGCAGACGGGCCTCGACCGCCGTGGCGAGCGTCTGCATGGTCTGCTGAAAGCTGCCATCGCCGTTCAGGTTGATGACGAGCCGGTCGGGCCGCCCGCACTGCGCGCCGAGCGCGGCCGGCAGGCCGAAGCCCATCGTGCCGAGGCCGCCCGACGTGATGAACGTGCCGGGCTCGTCGCTCTTCCAGAACTGCGCGGCCCACATCTGATGCTGGCCGACGTCCGTCGTGACGATGGGGCGGAGGTCGCGCGTCAGCCGCCACAGGCTGTCGATCGCGAACTGCGGAAGGATGACGTCGCCTTCCTGCCGGTACCGGAGCGGCGCTTCGGCCTTCCACGCCTCGATCTCTCTCCACCAGTCCGCCGTGTCGGGGGCGCCCACGAGGGGAAGAAGCTGCTGCAGCACGGCCCGCGCGTCGCCGTGGAGCGGGAAATCGGCCTTCCGGATCTTGCCGATCTCGACCTCGTCGATGTCGATGTGGACGACCTTCGCGTGCGGCGCGAACGTGGCGAGCTTGCCCGTGATGCGGTCGTCGAAGCGCGCGCCCACCGCGATGATGAGATCGCTGCCGTTCATCGCCCAATTCGCGTAGGCCGTGCCGTGCATGCCGAGCATGCCGACCGACAGGGCGTCCGTCTCGGGATAGGCGCCCTTCCCCATGAGTGTCGTCGTGACGGGAATGCGCGTTTTTCTCGCGAGCCGGCGGACTTCCCCGGACGCGCCCGACGAGATCACGCCGCCACCGACGTAGAGGATCGGGCGCTTCGCGTTCGAGATCGCGAAGGCCGCGCGGCGGAGGCCCACGGGGTCGGCGCGAAGCGGAAGCGACGCCGCCTGCGCGCCTTCCTCCCACTCGATCTCGGCCTGCAGCACGTCGCGCGGCACGTCCACGAGAACGGGGCCGGGCCGGCCGGAAGCCGCGAGACGGAAGGCCTCGCGCACGGTGCCGGGAAGCTCCTGCGGATCGAGGACGAGCCAGTTGTGTTTCGTGACGGGCGCCGTCATGCCGAGGATGTCGGCCTCCTGGAAGCCGTCGCGGCCGAGGAGCGGCATCGCGACCTGGGCGGTGATCGCCACGACCGCCGTCGAATCGAGCCACGCGTCGGCCAGGCCCGTGATGAGGTTCGTCGCGCCGGGGCCCGACGTCGCGAGGCAGATGCCCGGCCGGCCCGTGGCCCGCGCGTAGCCCTGCGCGGCGTGCGCCGCGCACTGCTCGTGCCGCATGAGGAGGTGCGTGATCGGCGCCGAGAGAAGCGCGTCGTACAGCGGCAGCGCCGCGCCGCCGGGGTGGCCGAAGATGTGCGTGACGCCCTGCGCAACGAGCTCGGCAGCCATCGCGTTCGCGGCCCGGACACGCGTTTTCTCGCGGGGCTGGAACCGGGCGCTCACGCGCTCACCCCCGCCCGAACGGGCTCATGCGCCGCGGAAACGGAAGTCGCGGGAGACGCCAAAGCCATCGGGCTCGTCACCGCCCCCTCGGAAGCCGAGGAGACGAGGAGCGCGTACTTCGCGAGGACGCCCGTCGTGGCCCGCGGCGCGGGGGCGCGCCAGGAGCGCTTTCGCGCGGCGAGCTGCTCTTCGCCGACTTCGAGGTCGAGCCGCCGGGCGGTGACGTCGAGCGTCACGCGATCGCCGTCGCAAACGAGCGCGATCGGGCCGCCCACCGCCGCCTCGGGCGAGACGTGGCCGACCATGAACCCGTGCGTCGCGCCAGAGAAGCGGCCGTCCGTGACGAGAGCAACCGTCTCGCCGAGGCCCTGCCCCACGAGCGCGGCGGTGACGGCCAGCATCTCGGGCATGCCCGGCGCGCCCTTCGGGCCCTCGTGGCGGATCACGACGACATCGCCCGCGCGGATCTGCCGGCGCTCGACGGCCGCAAAAGCGGCGATCTCGCCGTCGAACACGCGGGCCGGGCCGGTGTGCTTCAGGCGCTCGTGCCCCGCGAGCTTCACGACGGAGCCCTCGGGCGCGAGCGTTCCGCGCAGTATCGCGAGCCCGCCCGTCTTCTTGAGCGGCTTCCCGATCTCGCGCACGACCTGCTGCCCGGGCGTCTCCCGCGCCTCGGCGGCTTCTTCGAGAAGCGAGCGTCCCGTGACGGTGGTCGCGGGTTTCAGGAGGCCCGCGTCGCCCAGCCGCTTGGCGATAAGTCGCGAGCCGCCGGCGCGGGAGAGATCGGGCGCCGTGAAACGTCCGCCGGGCTTCAGGTCGACGAAGAGCGGCGTCCGCGCCGAAATCGCGTCGAAGTCGTCGAGGACGAGCGGAACCCCGGCTTCGCGGGCGATCGCCAGGAGATGCAGGACGGCGTTCGTCGAGCCGCCCGTGGCGGCGACGGACGTGATCGCGTTCTCGAAGGCGGCGCGCGTGAGGATCTTCGAAGGCGTGAGGCCGTCCGCGAGGCGCTCCATGACAAGCCGGCCGGCGGCGCGCGCGACCCCGGCTTTCGCGGGGTCGGTCGCCGGCACGTCGTTCGCGCCCATCGGCGAGATGCCGAGGAACGTGAGCGCGGTCGCCATGGTGTTCGCGGTGAACTGGCCGCCGCACGCGCCAGCGCCGGGGCAGGCTCCGGCCTCGATGTCGCAGAGTCCGGCCTCGGAGAGTTTCCCCGCGGAGTGCGCGCCCACCGCCTCGAAGACGTCCTGGATCGTGACGTCTTTCCCACCCACGTGCCCGGGCTCGATCGACCCCCCGTAGAGCGCGACGGAAGGGAGATCGAGGCGCGCGAGGGCCATCACCGTCCCGGGAATCGTCTTGTCGCAGCCCGAAAGGGCGACGACGGCGTCGAGGGCGTGGCCCATGACGACGAGCTCGATGGAATCGGCGATGACCTCGCGCGAGACGAGCGACGCCCTCATCCCATCTGTCCCCATCGAGATGCCGTCCGAGATCGCGATCGTGCCGAACTCGAACGGCGTTCCGCCCGCCTCTCGGATGCCGGCCTTCACGTCCTCGGCGAGAGCCCGGAGCGAGGCGTTGCAGGGGCCCAGATCCGTCCACGAATGGACGACCGCCACAAGCGGGCGGGCGATCTCCTCGGGCGTCAGCCCCGTGGCGCGCAGCATCGCGCGTGCGGGCGCCCGCGCCGGGCCCTTCTTCATCGCGTCGCTCCTCATGTCCCTGTCGATCTCCCTTTCCGGCTACCCGGGATAAAAAAAGCCCCGCCCCCTTTCGGGGTGCGGGGCGGCTGTTCGATGTTTCTTCGCGTCAGCCGGCCTGCACCCCGCTCGCCGTAAGGACGAGGAGATCAATCAGGACCGGAACGAGGACGCGAAAACTCACGGGTGCATTGCACCGCGCCGAGGCATTGCAGTCAAACTAATTTTTTTGCTGATAACATTAGCGTTGCTTATGGATATCCCTTCCCTGCGCGTCTTTCTCACCGTGGCCGAGGAGCGCAGCTTCTCCCGCGCGGCCGTCCGGCTGTTCCGCACGCAGTCCGCCGTGAGCCAGGCCGTACGCCGTCTCGAGACGGTCCTGGGCGAAGCCCTTTTCGACCGCACGACGCGCGAGGCCCGTCTCACGGAAGCGGGGCGCACGCTGAAGGACTACGCCGAGCGCGTCCTGAACGTGGCCGAGGAGGCCGAGCGGGCCGTCAAGGACCTGAAAGACATGAAGCGCGGCCGGGTCGTGATCGGCGCGAACGAGTCCGGCGTCGAGGTCCTCATTCCGCTCATCGCGCGCTTTCGCGACGCGCACCCCGGCGTCGAGTTCGACGTGAAGCGCTCGCCCTCGCGCCTGCTCGGGGTCGAGGTTCTCGGGGCCGCGCTCGACTTCGGCGTCGTGACGTTCGTCCCCTCCGAGAAGGGTCTGAAGACGGTCGTCCTCGCCTCGGACGAGCTCGTCGTCCTTTCGCACCCGAAGCATCCGTTCGCGAAGAAGAGTCGCGTGACGCTCGAGGAGTTCGGCCGGGCGACCGTCATCGCGCACAGCGACCCATCGCCCGCCCGCGAGCGCGTGCTCGGCAAGTTCGCCGAGCGCGGCGTCCCCCTGAACATCAAGGTGTCCCTGCCCAGTCTCGACGGAGTCAAACGCGCTGTCGAACGCGGCATGGGCGTCGCCCTGCTTCCCCGGCGAACCGCGCTCTCGGAGATCGAGGCCGGCCGCCTCGCGGCGACGCTGCTCCCCGAGCTGCGCCGCCCGCGCGACCTCAGGCTCGTCTACCGGGCCGCCGGAAACTTCGGCAAGTCCGCCCACGCGTTCCTCGAGATGGTGAAGACGCTGCGCGCTCAGAACCCTGCGACGTAGGGGAGGCGTCTCGCCAGCGCCTCCACCTCGTCGAAGCGCTCGAGGAGCATCGACGTTCCGTCCCAGTTCCCCGACAGGAACGCCTCGCGCGCGTTCGAGGGAATGGAAATGGAGAGCGTCTTTCCCTCGACGACGAGCGTCTTCGTGTCGAGGTCGACCGAGAGCGCGGCCTTCGGAGCGCCTTCCACGAGCGTCTGCAGCTCCTGGACGGTTTCGCGTGGCAGCGTGACGCACGGCAGGCCAATCGCGACGGAGTTCCCGAAGAAGATCTCCGAGAACGACTCGCCGACGACGGCCTTGATGCCGCCGCGCTGGAGCGCCTGCGGCGCGTGCTCGCGCGACGAGCCGCAGCCGAAGTTGCGGTTCACGAGGAGGATCCGCGCGCCCCAGAACCGGGCGTCGTCGAACGGATGTGTCTCCCCCTTTGCCTTCAGGGAGTGCCGGTCGTCCTCGAACGCATGTGCGCCGAGCCCCTCGAACGTGATCGAGACCAGGAAGCGCGCCGGGATGATCCGATCGGTGTCGACGTCGTCGCCGCGCAGCGGAAGCGCGGTGCCGGAGACGCGGCGTATCGCAGAAAGCGTCATCGCGCGCCCTCGAGCGGCTGGACGAGCGGCCGCACGTCCGTGACTTCGCCCGCGAGCGCCGCGGCCGCGACCATCGCGGGGCTCATCAGGAGCGTGCGGCCCGTCGGGCTCCCCTGCCGGCCTTTGAAGTTGCGGTTCGAGGACGACGCGCACACCTGCCGGCCCTCGAGCCGGTCGGGATTCATCGCGAGACACATCGAGCAGCCCGCGCCGCGCCATTCGAAGCCGGCGTCGCGGAAGATCGCGTCGAGGCCCTCCTTCTCGGCGGCCGCGCGCACGGACTGCGAGCCGGGCACGACGAGCGCCTTGACCCCCTTCGCGACCCTCCGGCCCTTCGCGACGCGCGCGGCTTCCCGGAGGTCCGACAGGCGGCCGTTCGTGCACGACCCGATGAACGCGACGTCGATCTTCGTCCCCGAGATCGTCTCGCCGCCACCGAAGCCCATGTACTCGAGCGCCTCGGCGATCTGCGCGCGCGCCTCCGGCGCGGCGTCGGCCGCCTTTGGGACGCGTCCGGACACGCCCACGCTCTGCGAGAGGTTGATCCCCCATGTCACCTGCGGCTCGAGCGCGCCTCCATTCAGCGTCACGCGATCGTCGTATTGCGCGTCCGCGTCGGACGCCATCGAGCCCCACCACGTCACCGCGCGGTCCCACGCGGCGCCGGACGGGGCAGAGGGACGGCCCTTCAAGTAGGAAAACGTCGTGGCGTCCGGGTTCACGTAGCCCGCGCGCGCCCCGCCCTCGACCGACATGTTGCAGAGCGTCATCCGCTCTTCCATCGACATGCGCTGGACGGCCTCGCCGCCGTACTCGTAGGCGTAGCCGACCCCGCCCTTCACGCCCAGCTTTCGGATGATCCCGAGAATGACGTCCTTCGCGTATACCCCCGGCGCGAGGGTCCCCGTCACGTCGATGCGACGGACCTTCAGGGGATCCAGCGCGAGGCACTGCGACGCGAGGACGTCGCGCACCTGCGACGTGCCGATGCCGAACGCGAGCGCGCCGAACGCGCCGTGCGTGGACGTGTGGCTGTCGCCGCAGGCGATCGTCATCCCCGGCTGCGTGAGGCCCAGCTCGGGGCCGATCACGTGCACAATGCCCTGCTCGAGGGAGCCGAGGTCGTGCAGCGGCACGCCGTGGTCGCGGCAGTTCTGCTGCAGCGACGTGAGCATCTCCTCGGCCTCGGCATCCGCGAAGGGGCGCGCGAGGCTCGTCGTCGGCACGATGTGGTCCACGGTCGCGACGGTGCGCGACGGGAACGGCACCTTCCACCCGCGCGCGCGCAGCATCTCGAAGGCCTGAGGGCTCGTGACCTCGTGGACGAGGTGCAGGCCCACGAAGAGCTGCGTCTGCCCGGTCGCAAGCGGTCGGACCGTGTGGAGATCCCAGACCTTCGAGAACAGCGTGCGGCCCATCGGATCGAGCCTAACAAAGGACGGATTACGATGTCTCCCGGAATGGACGTGACCGCTTCGCCCCTCGCCGCCGACCTCGCCGCGGTCGTCGGGGAAGAGCGCGTCTTGACGCGCGCGATCGACCGCATCGCGTGGGCTTCGGACGCGAGCTTCTACCGGCTCGTTCCCAAGGCCGTCGTCCACGCGAAGAGCGCCGACGAGGTCCGCGGCCTCTTCGCCGTCTCGCGTGTCCATGGAGTTCCGCTCGTCTTCCGCGCCGCCGGGACGAGCCTCTCGGGCCAGTCCATCACGGACGGCATCCTCGTCGAGACGGCGCGCGGCTTCCGCGGCCTCTCGGTCGAGGAGAACGGATCGAAGATTCGCGTCCAGCCCGGCGTGATCGGCGCGCACGCGAACCGCGCCCTCCGCGACTTCGGCCGGAAGATCGGGCCCGACCCCGCCTCGATCGCGACGTGCACGCTGGGCGGCATCGTCGCGAACAACGCGAGCGGCATGTGCTGCGGCGTCGCGCAGAACGCGTACCACACGCTCGAGTCCCTCACGTTCCTGCTGCCCTCGGGCACGTCGATCGACACGGCGCGCCCCGACGCCGACGAGGTCTTCCGCGCGAAGGAGCCGGCGCTCTGGCAGGGCCTCGCGGAGCTGCGCGCGCGCGTCGTCTCGAACACGGCGCTCTCGGCGCGCATCCGCGCGAAGTACCGGACGAAGAACACGACCGGCTACTCGCTCAACGCGTTCCTCGACCACAAACGCCCGGTGGACATCTTCCGCCACCTTCTCGTGGGGTCGGAGGGGACGCTTGCCTTCGTCTCGGAGGCCGTCCTCCGGACGGTGCCGGACCTGCCCGTGAAGGTCACGGGGCTCCTCCTCTTCCCGGACCTCTACGCGGCCTGTGCCGCGATTGTCCCGCTGAACGAAGCCGGCGCGAAGGCGCTCGAGGTCATGGACCGCGCGGCCCTGCGGTCGGTCGAGGCCGAGCCGGGCGTGCCTCCCGCGCTCCGCGCCCTGCCGCCGGGCGCCGCGGGCCTCCTCGCGGAATTTCAGGCGGCGCGCGAGGACGAGCGCATGGGGCTCGAGCGCATCGCGGCGTCCGCCGTTTCCGCGCTGACGCTCGTCGAGCCGGCGCGGTTCACGCACGACGCCGCGGAACAGGCGCGTCTCTGGCGGGTGCGGCAGGGCATGTTCCCGTCCGTCGGCGCCGTCAGGAAGAGCGGCACGACCGTCATCATCGAGGACGTCGCGTTCCCGGTCGACCGCCTCGCGGACGCCGCCGTCGACCTCAACGCGCTCTTCGGCACGCACGGCTACGAGGACGCGATCATCTTCGGCCACGCCCGGGACGGGAACCTGCACTTCGTCCTTTCGCAGTCGTTCCGGGACGCGCGCGCCGTCGAGCAGTACGCGCGCTTCATGGACGACGTCGTCCGCCTCGTCGTCGAGCGGTACGACGGCGCGCTGAAGGCCGAGCACGGCACGGGCCGGAACATGGCGCCGTTCGTCGAGACGGAGTGGGGGCCCGAGGCGTACGCCGTGATGAAGCGCCTCAAGGAGCTGGCCGATCCGGGAGGCCTCCTGAATCCCGGCGTCCTCTTGAACGGCGACCGGCGCGCGCACCTCAAGGACCTTAAGCCGATCCCGACGGTCGAAGACGAAGTGGACCGCTGCATCGAGTGCGGGTTCTGCGAGCCGCTCTGCCCGAGCCGCGACCTCACGCTCACGCCCCGCCAGCGCATCGTCGTGCGCCGCGAGCTCGCCCGCCTCGATGAGACGCGGAGCAACCCCGCGCTCCGCGCCGCTCTCGAGGCCGACTTCCCGTACGAGGCGCTCGACACGTGCGCGGTGGACGGCCTCTGCGCGACCGCCTGCCCGGTCAAGATCGACACGGGCCAGCTCACGAAGCGCTTCCGCGCCCTGCGCCACTCGGCCGCGGCGAACCGGACCGCGGCGCACCTCGCGCGCAATTTAAGTCTCGTCGAGCCGGCGCTCCGCATGGGACTGCGCGCGGGGCACGCCGTCCAGTCGTTTTTCGGGGCGGGCGCGATGGTGGGCCTCACAAAGGTGCTGCGTGCCCTCTCGGGCGGGCCGTTCCCGCTCTGGAGCGCGGAGATGCCGCGGGCCGCGCGCGCCCCGCGCCTGAAGACGTCCGCCTCCGGGGCGCAGGCGATCTACTTCCCGTCCTGCCTCTCGCGGACGATGGGGCCCGAGGCTGGCGACGCGGAGGCGCCGCCGCTCGTCGACACGCTGGTCGCGCTCGCGGAGCGCGCCGGCGTGCCCGTTCACGTGCCTCCCGACGCGGCCGGGACGTGCTGCGGCGTCCCGTTCTCGTCGAAGGGCTACGCGGAGGCGCACGCGATCGCCGCGAACCGCGCGATCGAGCGCTTCTGGCGGTGGTCGGACGGCGGGCGCCTGCCCGTCTTCGTCGACACGAGCCCGTGCACGTACGGCCTCCTCCACTCCCGCGAGGCCCTCACGGAAGAGAACCGGCGGCGCTTCGACGCGCTCACGATCCTCGACGGCGTCGCCTTCGTCCACGATGTGCTCCTGCCGAAGCTCACCGTGACGCGCCGGGAGCCGTCGGCCGTCCTCCATCCCGTCTGCTCCCTCGTGAAGATGGGCCTCGTCCCGAAGCTCGAGGCCGTGGCCCGCGCCTGCGCGGAGACCGCGACAGTCCCGCCCGACGCAGGCTGTTGCGGGTTCGCGGGCGACCGCGGCTTCCTCTTCCCCGAGCTCACGGCGTCCGCGATGCGCCTCGAGGCCGAAGAGGCGCGCGCGGCGGGCGCCGCCGGGCACTGGTCGTCGAGCCGCACGTGCGAGGCCGGCCTCTCGCGCGCGACGGGCGCGCGCTATCGCTCCTTCGTGCACCTCGTCGAAAGGGCGACGCGGCCATGATCTCACCGATGCGCGTCGCCCTCCTCCAGTTAAACCTGGCCTGGGAAGGACTGGAAGTCGAACCACGCCGGCGCGCCGAAGATCCTCAAGCTAGCAGCCGGGAACGCGCCGTCGCGAACTGGCCCGAGCAGCGCCGTGCGTACTTGCAGCCGCCCCATAAGGCGGGGGCGGTCAAGAATTCCTGCTACGTCGCGGCCGTGAATCGCGCACGGCTGGACGGCAAGGTCAACCGGCAGCTGGGCGATTCCCCCGCGACCTCACCGCGGGGCGAGACTCTTGTCAGCGCTGCGGAGATCAAATCCCGTTCCCTGAGCTCAAGGACCGGCGCGCCGAGTACCACCGCTAGGCGCCAAGCGGCCTCCTAATACGCGTCGGCGCTAAACTCCGATTCACAAAATGACAACTTCACCACTTTCCCCGGAGATTGTCTCGCTCATCCATCACCTCGAGCTGAACAAGAGTGGCTGGTGGGACCTCGCGACAGAGAAGCTCATCTTGGTCGTACTTTGGCAAGCCAACAGGACTCTCACGGAAGCAGAACTTCTTGCCAGCCTGCGCGACTCGTATTCGCTGCAACTAATCCCGCTCACCCTCAAAAATCGGCTCCACGCGTTGCAGTCACGCCGCGAGGTAATCTCTCAGGCCGACGGCACTTTCAAGCTCGCTGAAGCAGCGCGCAAGTCGCTCGAGATCCAGGTCATTGAGGCCAAGGAACTCGCCGCCCGTTTGCGTGTACACGCTGCCTCTCTCATTCCAAGCGACGTGTCGAACGCGCTCCGCGAGGGCACCTGGGATTACCTATATGACCACGTCCTAGCGCCTTGGATTAGGTCTGCCGGTGCCTATGCCTACAGGCTCTTGGCCGGCCCCAATGGACCAGTGCGAGCGGCTAGCGTTGCGACCCAGATCGAGACCTTTCTGTCTCGTTACCCGACGGGCGCGCAAGAAGCGGTGCGCGCCGCTGTCGAAGGCTGGCTATCTTCGGACGACCCGGACCTACGAAAGATCGTTCTACAAACGCTTAACTCACACTTTGTGCTAGAGGCTAGCCGACTCGACGACGCGACTCTCAGCGCCCTCACGCCGACCGGATCGGCTCGTCCGAGTTTCGGTCTCTTCATCGACACCAACCTACTCTTCTCCCTCCTAGGGCTCCACGACAACCCTGCCAATGAGGCCGCGGAGTCACTTCTTGATGTAATCAGAGAGCTACGTGGTCGCGTCAACGTGAAGTTGTATGTGCTTGCAACGACGATCGACGAGACAAAGCGCGCGATTACAGCGCGCCTTGGCCCACTTCGAAACCTCAGACTGGGCCCCAACCTCTCTGTCGCAGCTACCGATGTTCTTCATGGAATCGATCGAAGATTCGCAGACGAGTGCAAGAAGGCTGGGGTTGCGCTCTCTCCCGACGACTTTTTTGGCCCGTACCTGAATAACCTTCTGCCCGTGTTGAAGACCAAGGACATCAACCTTTTTAACACACCTCTTCAGGGCTATTCCGTTCGGTCTGACGTTGTTGACGACATAAACGACGCACTCGAACGTGAAACATCGAAGCCTGCGGAAAGGCGGAAAGGCTACGAGCAGATCGCGCACGACATGATCTTGTGGCATTTCGTCAAAGATAGACGGCCAGCCGTCACTGAGTCACCCCTCGATGCCGTGAGCTGGGTCGCGACGATTGACCTAGGCCTCCTAGGATTTGACGAATACCGTTGCCATCGAGAAAAGTCGAAGGTTCCGGTTTGCATCTATCCGACGACTCTCGTTCAGATGCTGCAGTTCTGGGTTCCGCGTTCGCCCGCCTTCGACGCAGCACTATTCGGTAGCCTAGGTCTTCCCGCTCTATTCCACGATTTCGACCCGGAAACGGAGAGCGTGACGGTAAGGATCCTCAGGGCCCTATCGCGCTTTGAAAATATCGACTACCTACCCCCCGAAACGGTCAGGGCGATCCTCGTAAACGAGTCTCTGAGGCAGCGGCTTACAAGCGAGACCACCGTGACAAGAGAGGTTGAGCTCGTAAGAGAAGCGCTGATCGAGGAAAACCGCAAGAAGCAGGCGGCGCTTGATGCTGAGAAGGTCGAAAGAGCTCGCGTAACTGACGAGTTACTGAAGAGCTCGGCGCGTGTCGCTGAACTCGAGAGCACTGCTCGGGCTCACGGCGAGGAGGCAGAGACTGCGAAAGCCGCGCTTCGAAATCAGGTTCGAAAATCCAGAGACGCCGACGACAGGATATCTGCACTCGAAGATACTGTTCGTAGAAATGTCGCGGAGCGCGACCGGGAGGCGGCAGGGCACACAGCCCGCCGATTCCTGCTGGGGTCTCTACTCCTTTTAGTCCCGATCGTCGTCCTGTTCACGTATCTACTCGGCGCATACGCGTACGCTTTTCGGCTGACGCCACTGGAATCAGGCCTGCTCTGCGCAGGGTTCTCGGCTCTGACATGGACCGAGTGTTTCCTATTGATCGGGAACCGATTACGAGCGGTTCGCGAAGAACGGGCTTTTCAATTCGTTCGTTCGCACCGGATCAAGGTGTGGGCAGTTCTTGGTGCAATTGCCATCGGTGTCGCCGCGAATAACGCCACAGACTGGATTAAGGCGAAGCACGCCTTGGTCCAAGGAGCCTAGCCCCGCCTTCAACCTCGGGAAGTCAGGATCAACCCGGGCGAAGTGAATTTTGGGCCGGGGGCTTGCCCCCCGTAATCTGTTTGCATCAGGGCCGGTTCCCCCGGCGGCTCCCAGATTGATCCCAGGCGTGAGCCTGCGAGAGGAATCCGTCATGACGAAACTTCTTCGGAACGCTTCCCGTCCCGCCATCACCGTCCAGGAGACCGCAACCGTCGAAGCCGCCGTCAAGACCATGGTGAAGGAGCGGATCGGCGCCGTGATCGTGCTCAAGGGAAAGGAGATGACGGGGATCTTTTCGGAGCGCGACATCCTCGACAAGATCATCCTCGCGAGGCGCGATCCGGCCAAGACGCCCGTCTCGACAGTCATGACGTCGCCCGTCCAGTATGTCTTCGGCAGCGCCGAAGATGCGGAAGCGGCCTCGACGATGGCCGCGAGCCACATCCGCCACCTCCCGATCCTCGACGAGAAGAAGAAGGTCGTCGGAATGGTCTCCCTCCGCCAGGTCATGCAGGAGCGGATCTCGGACCTCGAGCACGAGGTGCAGGTCCTCGAGGCCTACCTCGGCTTCGACGGCGTCTCGGGCTGACGCCTGACGGGCCGCCGCCTCAGTGCCCGGCGAAGATCTCTTCGAAGAAGACCTGCATCGCCTTCCAGGAGCGCCGCGCGGCCGGCTCGTTGTAGCCGATCATCCCCTTCATCCCCCCGGCGGCCGCCAGACGGTCCGCGTCCGGGTTCGTGAACGCGTGAACGGCGCCCGCGTAGTCCACGGACTGGTAGTCGATCTTCGCGTCCTCGAGCGACTTCTCGAACGCCGCGCGCGCCTCGGGCTTCACCGTCGGATCGGCCGCGCCGTTGAGCAGCAGGAACTTCGCCTTCACGGTCCCCGCCGCCGACGCGGGCGCGTTCACGGGCCCGCCGTGGAAGCTGACGATGCCGACAAGCGGAGCGCCGCTGTAAGCCAGCGCCTGCGCGGTCGACCCGCCGAAGCAGAAACCGATCGCGGCCACTTTTTTCGAATCGACGAGACCCGTCTTCAGAAGCTGCTCGAGCCCGGCGTTCGCCCGCTCGGCCATGAGCGGCTTTCCGTAGAACTGGCCCGCGAGCTCTCCCGCCTTCTTCGGATCCTCGGTGACGACCCCCTGTCCGTACATGTCCACGGCGAAGGCGACGTGGCCCATCGCGGCGAGTTGCTCCGCGCGCCCTTTCGCGAATGCGTTGAGCCCCCACCATTCGGGAATCACGAGGACGCCGGGAAGCTTCCCCTTCGCGGTCTTCGCGTCGTCGTATGCGAGAAAGCCTTCCAGCTTCGTGCCCGCGTGCTCGTACACGACGGACTTCGTGACGACCTTCGCGAAGGCGGCGTTCGCGGCGAGGAGCGCGGCGGCGGAGACAGCGAGCCTTTGAAACGTTTTCATACCGAAAACGTTAGCAATCCCGGGACCGTTACGCAACGGGGACCGGCAGGAACCGGCCCGACGCGGGATTCACCCGATCCCGGCTTCGAGCTTGTCGACGAGCGCGACGTACTTCTTCATCGCGTCGTCCTTCGACAATCCCTTGCGCTTCGCCCACGCGTCGTACTTCGCGCGGCCCTTCAGGTCGAGCATCCCCGGCCGCGAGCCGGCGACGTCCCCTTCCGTGGCCTGCTTGTAGAACGCGTAGAGGTCGAGAAGCTGGTCGTTGGAGGGGCGTTTCGAGAGTTTCTCGACGCGCGCCTTCGCCTCGCTGAACGTGTCCGCGACGGAGCCCTTCTTTGCAGCCATGACGTCTCCTGTTGTTCGGCCGGATCATAGCGGCCGGAGACGTCCATAATCCCGCCGTGCGAACGGCCTTGCTGCAGATGGATCTCGCGTGGGAAGACTGGCAGGCGAACCATGCGCGCGCCGCGAACCTCCTCGAGCGGGCGGCCGACGGCGGCGCGGACCTGGCGCTGCTGCCCGAGATGTTCGCGACCGGTTTCTCGATGGACGGCGCGAAGATCGCGCAGCCCCCGGGCGGCCCCACGGAGCGCTGGCTCCAGGCCATGGCGCGCGAGCTCTCTCTCCACCTCATCGCGGGCCTCGCCGAGACGTGCAACGCCGCAGGGGCACCGTCGGCGCTGCCGCGAAACAACGCGCTCTGGGTTTCGCCCGACGGCGACATCGCGCGCTACACGAAGCTCCACCCTTTCTCCTTTGCGGGCGAGCACGAAAAATTCGCGGCTGGCGAGAACGTCGTGACGTGGACGATTGAAGGCGTGCGCGTGACGCCGCAGATCTGCTACGACCTGCGTTTCCCGGAGCCCTTCCGCCTCGCGGCGGACGGGACCGACCTTTTCGCGGTCGTCGCGAACTGGCCCGAGCGGAGGCGCGCGCACTGGCAGCTCCTCCTCAAGGCGCGCGCGGTCGAGAATCTCTGCTACGTCGCCGGCGTCAACCGCGTCGGCGACGATGGCAACGGCTTCCATCACGCAGGCGACTCGGCCGTGATCTCGCCCTGGGGCGAGACGCTCGCGAGCGCCGCCGAGATCGAGACCGTCCTCATCGTCGACGTCGATCCGCAAGAGGTCGCCGACGCGCGCGCGAAGTTTCCGGCGCT
>DAIOUV010000056.1:0-21818 GCA_036759345.1 Acidobacteriota bacterium
AGGCTCCACGCAAGAACCGTCCCGCCGCGCGCCTTCATCAGATCCGGTACCGGGCCGCGGGCTCGCGCGCCGGGCGGAAGAGGAGCGCCCAGGCGACGCCCACGACGAACCCTCCCACGTGCGCCCAGAACGCGACGCCTCCGGCGGATGCGACGGCGCGGCCCGCGCGCGTGAGCTGCGCGGAGCCCATCCAGAACTGCAGCGCGAACCAGCCGAGAAGATAGAGGCCGGCCGGCACCTCGATCAGGGGAAACAGGATGAAGAGCGGGATGACGGTCACGACACGAGCGCGCGGGTAGTACACGAAGTACGCCCCGAGAATTCCCGCGATCGCGCCCGAAGCGCCGAGGTTCGGAACCGTCGACGAGGATGAGAGAAACGCCTGGAGAAGCATCGCGCCCGCGCCGGCCGTCACATAGAAGACGAGGTACCTACCGTGTCCGAGCGCGTCCTCGACGTTGTCGCCGAAGATCCAGAGGAACAGCATGTTCCCGAGGAGATGCAGGAGGCCGCCGTGGAGGAACATCGAGGTGAGAATCGTGAAGGCCGCCGCGCCGAACGTCCAACCGTACAGCTCCGGTCGGAAAAAACGGTCCGACACGAACGCGAACGTCTGCACGAAGGCGTCGAGATCCTCTCCCTGGAGAAGCTCGAGGAGAAAGACGGCGACGTTCACGATGACCAGGAGCCGCGTCACGAACGGCACGGTCCGGGTCGAGATCGTGTCGCGGAGCGGAATCACGCGCGCATGATAAGGGCGCGCGGGGTCGTTACTTTCGGCGTTTGTTCAGAAGTTCCTTCAGGTCCTTCCCCGCCCGGAATCGCGCGACCTTCGCGGCCGCGATCCGGATCGCGGCCTTCGTGCGGGGGTTCACGCCGGTGCGCGCCTTGCGGTCGGCCACGTGAAAGATCCCGAGACCGGGAAGCGCGACACGCTCACCCTTCTTGAGGATTCCTGCGATCGCATTGACGACCGAGTCGAGCGCCGCCGCCGCGTCCTTCCGCGTCAGTCCCGTGTCGTTCGCGATCGAATCCACGATGTCGGCTTTGCCGGCCATGAGGGAACCTCCTGCAGCCTCTTCACCCAACTGCGCTGTCCGGGAAACGCCGGGAATGTAGGCTCGCCCCCGGACCTTGTCAACGCAGAGTCTCCCTGCGCAGCACGGCCGCCGAAAAGCCGTCGTGCGTCGCTCCCGGAAGGACGCGCACGGTGCCGTCGGGCGCAACGGCCGCCGCGAGCGGCACGGGCAGGCCGGCCGCTTCCGGGACGACGCGGGCGAAGTCCGGCCGCTTGCCGAGCAGCGCCTCCACGACGTCCTCGTTTTCCTCCCGCTCGAGCGAACACGTCACGTAGACGAGCGTGCCTCCCGGCGCGACGAGGTCGAGCGCGGCCGCCAGGAGGCGTCGCTGCGTCTCGGCGAAGCCGGCGAGATCCTCCGGCCTCAGGCGAAGACGAATCTCGGGATTCTTGCGAAGCGTGCCCGTTCCCGAGCAGGGAGCATCCAGGAGGATCGAGGCGAAGCTACTTCGCGGCAGGGGCGCTCTCCCGGCGTCCGCCCGGACGACGAGCGCTTCTTCCCGGCGGCCCGCCGCGGTGAGGTTCGCGGCGAGCCGGCGCGCGCGCGATGCCGTGCGCTCGAGGGCGACGACGCGCCGCGCGCGTCCCGTCGCGAGAAGCGTGCGCGTCTTGCCGCCCGGCGCGGCCGCCAGGTCGGCCACGACGTCCGCCGCGGGAACCAGCTCCACCATGGCCTGCGCGGCGACGTCGATGACGGCGAGCGCGCCGGACGCGACGAGGGGATGCAGGGCGCCGACGCCGCCCGTCACCGTGAGCGCGAGCGGGGCCCACGGGGATCGCACCGCCTCGATGCCGTCCGCGGCGAGCCGCGCGACGATCTCCTCGGGTGTCCCGGCGTGAGGATCCGCGAGGAGGTCCATCGGCGCGTCCTGCTCGTCGGAGGCGAGGGCCGCGCCCGCGGCCACGGCGCCGAACGCCGCCACCCACCGCGCCACGAGCCATTCCGGATGCGACATCTCGAGCGCCAGGCGGCGGATCGGGTCCGCGCCGGCGGGAAGCACGACGGCGCCCGGGCGAGCCTCCTTTTCGGCCACCCGGCGGAGGACCGCGTTCACGAGTCCCGCGGCCTTCGGCGCGAAGGCTTGCGCCGCCGCCACGGTCTCCCCGACCGCCGCGTGCGCGGGGATCCGGTCCATCAGAAGGAGCTGGGCGGCGCCCAGCCGAAGGGCGGCAAGCACCGGCGGATCGAGCGACTCCGGCGTCTGCCGAAGATGGCGGGCGAGGACGTGATCGAGGCGGAGCGCGCCCCGCAACGTCTTCTTCACGAGCGCCCGCAGGAAGTCGCGATCGCGCGGAAGAAGATCGCGGCCGCGCGCGTCGATGAGGGGAGCCGCATGAGCTCCGTCCCGGGCCACGCGCACGAGCACCCCGAGCGCCAGCTCCCGCACGGGTCGCGGCCCGGCCATCAGCCCCAGCGCTCGCCGGGCAGGACACGCTCGCCGCGGATGAATTCGGCCACGGGCAGCGCACGGCGCCCCTCCGCCTGCAGCGTCCCTATGGAAACCGCCCCTTCGCCGCAGGCAACGACGAGGCGCGGGTCGGCCTCGAGGATCGTCCCCGGGGAAGATCCTTCTGCTCCCTCTCGCGCCTGCCCGGCTTCCGCTACGAGCGATACGTGAAACAACTTCAAGCGGGCATTTCTTCGAATGGTGAAGAGGCCCGGCCACGGGGTGAAGGCGCGGCTGCGGCGCGCGAGCTCGACCGCGGGGCGCGTCCAGTCGACGCGCGCGTCCTCGCGGGTGATCTTCGGGCAGGTCGTTGCGAGCGCGTCGTCCTGGGGAACCGGGAGCCCACCCTCTTCACCTTCTAAGAAATACAGCGTGTCCACCAGTAATTCCGCACCTATTTGCGCCAGCCTCGCGCCCAGCTCTTCAGCAGATTCCTCCTCCCCGATCTGCGTCTCGCGCATCGTGTAGACCGGCCCGGTGTCCATCCCGGCGTCCATCTTCATGATCGAAACGCCCGTCACGGGGTCCCCCGCGAGGACGGACGCCTGAACGGGCGAGGCCCCGCGCCAGCGCGGGAGGAGCGAACCGTGGACGTTCACACATCCCAGACGCGGAAGATCCAGCACTCTCTGCGCGAGGATCTTTCCATAGGCGACGACGACGAACACGTCCGCGCCGGCGGCCGAAAGACGCGCGACCGCCGCGTCGTCCTTCAGCTGGGGCGGCTGGAAGACTTGAATTCCCAGCGACTTCGCCCGCGCGGCGACGGGCGGATCCGTGACCTCTCCCCTCCGCCCGACCGGCTTTCCCGGCTGCGAGACGACGAGGCCGAGGGTGTGGCCCGCGTCACGGAGTGACTCCAGGCTCGGCAGCGCGAAAGACGGCGATCCGAAAAAAACAACTTGCACGGCGACAGTGTATCGACACGGAACCCTGTTTTCCCTCTAGAATGCGCGTATCCCGAGACGGGAGCGAATTGAAGAAAGGACGGAATCAAATGGCTGGAATGACGAAATCGCAGATCGCGGAGCACCTCGCGGAGAAGTCGGGGCTCACCAAGAAGGCCTCGGCGGAGTTTCTCGAGGAGCTCGCCGCTCTTGCTTACAAGCAGGCGAAGAACTCCTTCACGATGCCCGGTCTCGGCAAGCTCGTGCTCGTGAACCGCAAGGCGCGCATGGGCCGCAACCCCGCGACCGGCGAAGCGATCAAGATCCCGGCGAAGCGCGTCGTGAAGTTCCGCGTCGCGAAGGCCGCCAAAGACGCGATCCTCGGCGCGAAAAAGTAGCGCGGAGGGGTTTGCCCGCGGCCCAGAGGCCGCGGGCATCCCGGTCTTCTAAGACCTTCTGTTCCGGTCGATCTCCTCGAAGTAGTCCGTCGGGACGAGGATCTCGCGGCTTTTGCTCCCGCCCGCGGGCGGTCCCACGATCCCGTCGCGCTGCATCATGTCGATGAGCTTGCCGGCGCGGGAGAACCCGATTTCGAGCCGGCGCTGCAGGAACGAAATGGACGCCATGCGCTCGCGCACGACGAGCCGCGCCGCCTGGTCGTATATCGGGTCCGTGTCGTCGGAGGCGGACCGCATCCCGCTGGCCGCGGCCTGGGCCTCGCGGTCGACGGTTACGCTTTCGTCGTAGATCGGCTTGGCCTGCTTCTTCAGGAAGCGGCAGATCTCTTTCGTCTCTTCGCCGCTGATGAAGCCGCCGTGCACGCGCAGAAGGTAGGACGTCCCCGCCGCGAGATAGAGCATGTCGCCCTGTCCCAGGAGCGACTCGGCTCCCATGGAATCGAGAATGGTCCGCGAGTCGATTTTCGTCCGCGTCGTGTAGGCGACCCGACATGGGAGGTTCGCCTTGATCGTGCCCGTGATGACGTCCACGGACGGCCGCTGCGTGGCGAGAATGAGGTGCACCCCGACGGCGCGGGCCTTCTGCGCGAGCCGCGCGACGGACTCCTCGATCTCGCGGGGGGCCGTCATCATGAGGTCCGCCAGCTCGTCGATCACGATGACGATGTACGGCATGGGCGCGATGACGCCGTTCTCGTCCGCCTTCAGACGATCGCCGATCTTCTCCCTCACCTCGGCGAGCGAGCGCGGGTCGCGAATCGCCGCGTTGTACTGCTCGATGTTCCGGACGCCGGGCCACTCCGAGAGAAGCTTGTAGCGGCCCTCCATCTCGTCCACGGCCCACTTGAGCGCGTTCGCGGCCTTCTTCGGGTCCGTGATGACGGGCACGAGGAGGTGTGGGAGACCCTCGTAGTCCTTCATGTCGTTCATCTTCGGGTCCACGAAGATGAACTTGACCTCGTCCGGGCGGGCCTTGAAGAGGATGGACGTGATCATGCCCGTCACGCCCACGCTCTTGCCCGCGCCCGTCTGGCCCGCGACGAGGAGGTGCGGCATCCGCGCGAGGTCCGCGACGACGGGCTCGCCCTGCACGTCGATCCCGAGCGCGATCGTGAGAAGCGAGGGCGAGCGCCGGAACTTTTCGCTCTCGATCACCTCGCGCAGCGCGATGAGGTCGCGGTTGCGGTTCGGGACCTCGATTCCGACCGCGGCCCGGCCCGCCATGCGCTCGATGCGTACCTTCTCGGCCGCGAGCGCGAGCGCGAGGTCGTTCTCGAGGGACGTGACCTGCGAGACCTTCACGCCCTGCGACGGCTTGAATTCGTACGTCGTGACGACCGGCCCCGGCGTGTAGGCGTCCACCGTGCCCTCGACGCCGAATTCGAGGCATTTGGCCGCGATGAGCTCCATCGTCTGCCGGAACTCCTCGCGATCGCTCTCGCGGTCCCTCTTCGGGGCGGCGCGCAGCAGCTTGGCGGGCGGGAACACCCAGCCCGACGCATCGCGCTGGGCAGGGAAAGGCAGGATCCGCTGTGGCGCTTCGGCCTTCTTCTCGAGCCGCGCGGGCCGCGCGATGGGCCGCGGCGTCTCGACCTCGGCGCCGCCCGCCTTCGTGATCGAGAACCGGCCCGCGCCGGCCCTCTCCTTGACGCGGAGCGTGGCGACCGACGGGATGTAGACGACGTCCCCCTCGGGCTCGGAGGCCTTTTCGGGCACGGGGCGCGCCGCGTCATCCCGGGCGCGCTCGAGGTGCTTCTTCACGACGTCCCGCCGCTGCCTTTCCTTGGCCGCCTGCTCGCGCCTTCGGCGGCGCTCCAGGACGAAGCCCCGCCACCAGCCCGAAAAACGCAGGGTCGCGCCCGAAAGGCCGTTCCCGAGCGAGAGGGAGGTCGAGAGCAGGAGGCCGATCAGGAGGCCGGCGGACAGGAGGATCGCCGCGCCGGGCGGGTTGAGAGCCGAGACCGCGAACGAGCCGAGGAGGTCCCCCACGAAACCGCCGGCGTCGAGACCGCCGCCGAACGCGCGGGGGCGCCCGAACGCGAGATGCGAAAGGGGGGCGAGCGTGAGGACCACGAGGAGGACGCCGAGGCCCTTCGTTACCCACGCGCCCGCCGGCCGCGACAGGAAGCGCCGCCATCCGACGACGAGGAGCACGAACGGCGCGACGAACGCGGCGAGACCGAAGAACTGGAGGCTCCCATCCGCGAAGGAGGCGCCGAGGCGGCCCGCCCAGTTGCGCGGCCGGACGCCCTGGTCGTTGACGGCGGAGAAGAGCGAAGGATCGTTCGGGTGGTACGACACGAGCGCGGCGAGCAGCAGGAGTCCCAGGGCGACGAGAACGATGCCGAGAAATTCGTCGCGCCGCCGCGCGAGCGCGGATGGAGGCAGCGTGGGCCTGAGGGCCGGCGCGGCTGCGGCCGCCACTATGGAACGACCTTCAAGTTGCCGGCGAAGCCGCTCGAAAGCGGATCCCCGAAGATGATGAGCAGCAGGCCCAGCACCCCGCAATACACGACGAACGCGGTCAGGCGCATGGACACGACCACTTTCAGAAGAAATCCGACGGCAAAGTACCCGACGACCGCCGCGACGACCATCCCGGCGACGTACGCCGGCAGCGCGCCCCCTTCGAAGACCGGACCGGTCCGATGCCGATACGCGTGAAGGTTCTCGACGGCCGCGGCCGCCAGAATCGTCGGGATCGACAGCAGGAACGAGAACTCGGCCGCCGCCCGGCGCGAAAGACCCGTGAAGAGGCCGACGGAGATCGTGTTTCCCGAGCGCGAAAAGCCGTGCAGCACCGCCGAGACCGACTGGCACGCGCCGACGAGCGCCGCATCGCGCGGGCGCATCTTTTCGAGCGTGCGTCCGCCCTCTCCACGCACATTCCCCACGCGCTGCGCGACGAAGAGGAGCACGGACGTCCCGATGAGCGCAAACCCCATCCGGCGAAATTCCGTCATGCCCTCGATCGCGAACCGCTTCAGGGGGAGCGTCACAGCGCCCGTGAGCGCCACGGCGATCACGAGAAGTCCGACGAGCTTCCACGCCTGCCGCCGCACGGCCGGGTCGGCCGAGACGATCCCCGCGAACGTCGCGCCGATCCGCGATCGAAAGTAGATGACGACGGCGAAGAGCGTCCCGACGTGCAGCAGGACGTCGAAGAGGATTCCGGGCTGCGCGAACCCGGGAAGAAAGCGCTGCGCGAGCGCCAGATGCGCCGTCGAGGAGACGGGCAGGAACTCCGTCAGGCCCTGCACGATCCCGAGCAGAACGGCCTGACCGAGGGTCACCGACATCGACGAATTGTAACAGGCGAGATGACGAATTCCGGGCTATTTGCCGGGCGGACCGAGCCGCGGCGCGAGCGCCCGGAACACGTCCAGAGAGAGCGTCTCGGCCCGCGCCGTCGGCGGCAGGCCCGCCTCCGCCACGGCGCGGGCGGCGCGCTCGCGCCCCCACCGAGGCGTCAGCGCGTTCACGAGCGTCTTCCGCCGCGACGTGAAGCCGGCCGAAACCACGCGAAGCGCCTCTTCCGAACCGTCCGGGGGGGCATGCGGCACGAGCTCGAGAACCGACGACTTCACCTTGGGCGGCGGCGAGAAGTCACCGCGCGAGACGTCGAAGAGACGCCGCGCGGCCGCGTGCGCGCCGACGTCGAGGGTCAGAAACCCGAACGCGTCGCCGCCGGGCGGCGCGACGATGCGGTCCGCGACCTCTTTCTGGATCATGACGACGAGACGCGAGAAGAGATCCGGCCGCCGGACGAACGCGCGCAGCATCGGGGTGGCGCTCTCGTACGGGAGGTTGCCGAGGAACGGCACGGGCGGTTCGGCCCCTATCCGCGCGAGCGCCTCCGCGACGTCGGCGTGGAGCGCGTCTTTCGTCTCGACGAAAAGCGCCCGCTCCGCGAGCTCCAGCGACAGGCGGGCCGCGAGCACCGGATCGACCTCGAAAGCCAGGATGCGGGCGCCCCGGTCGAGGAGCGGCCGGGTGAGCGCGCCGCGCCCCGGACCCACCTCGACGACGGTTTCCCCCTCCCGCGCTCCGAGAGCATCGAGAATTTTTTCGACGGTGGCCGTGTTTACGAGGAAGTGCTGACCCCAGCGAGCCCGTGAGGATCTCGCGCTTGACGCTCTCACGGACCTCACCCTACCATCGAAGATCGCGCGCGGATCGCCCCGCCGCGATCGCAAGGCCGCCCAGAAAGGAACCCCTCACATGTCCGCAAACGTCCTCGAGTTGAACGAAGGTTCGTTCGAATCCACCGTCCTCAAGAGCGCGAAGCCCGTCCTCGTGGACTTCTGGGCCGTCTGGTGCGGCCCCTGCCGGCAGGTGGCCCCGATCGTCGAGTCGCTCGCCTCGAAATGGGGCGACAAGGTCACGGTCGCGAAGTTGAACGTCGACGACGTGCCGTCCGTGGCCGAGCGCTACGGGATCATGTCCATCCCGACGCTCATGCTCTTCAAGGGCGGCCAGATCGTCGAGCGCGTCGTCGGCGTTTCGCCGCAGGCCTCACTCGAGAAGAAGTTCGAGCCCCACCTGAACTAGTTTTTTCTTTCCTCCGGCCCCGGCATGATCTTCCGGGCGACGGGGCCATCCGGACCGTCCTCGTAGAGGATCCTCAGGCGGACCCCGCGCCTGGGGGCCGCCGTGATCTCCGTCTTCCCGTCGATGCGAAAGGCGCGACCGGGCTGGCCGACCTCCGAAAGGACGACGTAGGCGCCCGGCTCGTATCTCAGGCACGAACCCGCCGCCCGCAGAAACGGCACCGGAGTCGGCGTCGCGGTCGGTGCCGGCGTCGCCGTCGGAGCCCGGTGCTTCTTCTTCGTGGCGCCCGAAGCGGGCACTGCGAGCAGGAAGCCGGCCAGAGCGAGGCAGACTATGCGGGGGGAGGGAAGGAGAGCCATCCGTGGCCCAGCATAAGGCGTCGGCATCCCCCTTGCTCTGACCGACTTGCGGCCGTTCTCCGATGCCGATTCGGCGTCGAAATGAGGCCTTCGAAGGGACAGGATGACGACCACGACGCCCGCCACCGCCACCCCGGGCCTCGACCCGGCCGCCCTCACGGAGAGAATCCGCGAAAAATCTCTGCTCGTCGGGGCCCTCCTGACGGAAATTCGCAAGGTGATCGTCGGCCAGGGCGGCCTCATCGACCGTCTGACTATCGGCCTCCTCGCGAACGGCCACCTGCTTCTGGAAGGCGTCCCCGGCCTCGCCAAGACGCTGGCCGTCAGGACCCTCGCACGCGGCCTCGACGCCTCGTTCTCCCGTATCCAGTTCACGCCGGACCTCCTGCCGGCCGACCTCATCGGCACGCTCGTCTTCAACCCGAAGACGCAGGAGTTCGTCGCGCGGCGCGGCCCCGTGTTCGCGAACCTCGTCCTCGCGGACGAGATCAACCGCGCTCCGGCCAAGGTGCAGTCCGCGCTCCTCGAGGCCATGCAGGAGAGGCAGGTCACGGTCGGTGACACGACGACGCCCCTGCCGGACCCGTTCCTCGTCCTCGCGACGCAGAACCCCATCGAGCATGAGGGCACGTACCCGTTGCCCGAAGCCCAGGTCGACCGCTTCCTCATGAAGCTGACGGTCGGTTACCCCACGAAGGCCGAGGAGCGCCTGATCCTCGACCGGATGGGCGACACGACCGAGGCCGCGGCGTCCGCCTCCGTGCGGCCCGTGCTCACGCCGGAAATGATCCGCGACCTCCGCGTCCTCGTGCGCGGCATCTATGCCGACGATCGCATCAAGGGCTACCTCGTGGAGCTCGTGGCCGCCACGCGCGACCCGAAGGCCTACGGCCTCTCGGATCTCGCGGACTTCGTATCGTACGGCGCCTCGCCGCGCGCCACGCTCGCTCTTCTCGCGACGGCCCGCGCGCGCGCCTTCCTCGCGGGCCGCGGCTACGTCGTGCCGGAAGACGTCAAGGACGTCGCGCCGGACGTGCTGCGTCACCGCGTCCTCCTCTCCTACGAGGCCGAGGCCGAGAACGTGACGAGCGACCAGATCGTCAAGAGGCTGCTCGAGCGGGTCGAAGTGCCCTGACGGCCGTGCTACCCCGCGACATCGTCCGCAAGCTCCATCGTATCCGGATCCGGACGAACCGGCTCGTGGATGCGGGCGTGGGCGGTGAATACCATTCGGTCTTCCGGGGCCGCGGAATGGAGTTCTCCGAGGTGCGCGAGTACGTGCCCGGAGACGACGTCAGGACGATCGACTGGAACGTGACGGCGCGGACGGGCGTCCCTCACGTGAAGAAATACACCGAGGAGCGGGACCTCACGGTGCTCCTGCTTCTCGACCTTTCGGCGTCGCAGGGGTTCGGCTCGCAGTACCTCACGAAGCGCGAGCTCATGGCCGAGCTCGCGGCGCTCCTCTCGTTCGCCGCCGTCAAGAATCACGACCGCGTCGGCGCGCTTCTTTTCACGGACCGGCTCGAGCGCTATCACCCGCCGCGCAAGGGCGTCGACCACGCGCTCGCGATCACGCGGGATGCGCTTTCGCTCGCGCCCGAGGGCCGCGGAACCGACCTCACGCTCGCGCTCCGGAGCGCCGCGTCGCTCCTCAAGCAACGCGCGGTCGTCTTCGTCGTGTCGGACTTCCTCGCCGCCGGGTACGAGAAGGCGCTCAAGACCCTGAACAAGCGCCACGATGTCGTCGCGATCCCGATCAGCGATCCTCGGGAGCAGCTCCTGCCTCCCGCGGGCCTCGTGCGCTTGCGCGACGCCGAGACGGGCGCCACCGGCGTCTTCGACACCACCGACCCGGCGTTTCGCGAGGCGTGGGGGCGCCGCGGGGCGGGCCTGCCCGATCTGGCGGCGATCTTCCGCTCCTCCGGCATCGACTCGATCCCGCTCCGGACGGACGCGTCCTACGAACTGCCCCTCGTAAAATTCTTCAAGCAGCGCGAGAAGCGCAAGGCGGCGGGAAGATGAAGAGGATTCTTCTTGCTCCCGTGCTCGTCATGCTGCTCGCCGCGTCGAGCGGACTGATCGCGCAGTCACCGCCCGTATTTTCTTCGAAGGTGGACGGGGCCACGGCGGTCTCCATCGGCGACCGCGTCGTCGTGACGTTCGCCGCGCGCATTCCCGCGGGGGCGACGCTGGCGCTCGACGCGCTCGTGACACCCGCGCCTGAGGACGGCGCGCGGCCGCCCGGGGGCGCGGTCCTGGAGTTCGAGAGCCCGGCCGCACCCACCCAGACGAAATCGAAGGCCGGGGATTTCTTCGAATGGTCTCAGACGATCGCGCTGTTCCCGTTCAGCGCCGGGACGGTGCGGGTGCCGGGGCCGCATTACACATTCGAAGAATCTTCTTCCGGCCGCAAGCTCGAGGTGCGTCCGCCCGATCTGGAGCTGACCGTCGCTTCGCGTCTCCCTCCCAACCAGAAGCCCGAAGAGATCGCGCCGAAGACGGACAAGCCGGTGCGCATTCCCGCCTGGCCAGCGAAGTACTGGGTCGCGCTCGTCGCAGGCGTCGCGCTCGTCGCCTCCCTCGTCGCCTGGCTCGTGTCGCGCCGCCGCCGCAAGGCCGCGGGGGCGGAGCCGGACGCGCCCGCGATCCCGCCGGGCGAGGAGCTCCGCCTCGCACTCGCGCGGCTCGCCGCGGCCGGCGAGGGCCTCGGCGACGACGCGCGCGACTTCTACTCGGAGCTCACCCATGCGGTGAAACGCTTCCTCGAGCGCGCGACGGGCGAGCCCGTTCTCGAATGGACGACGTTCGAAACCGTGAGGCGCCTGCGCGAGAAGGGCTTCGACTTTCCGCGCGAAGCGGCCTTCCCCGATCTCCTGGCCTCCGCGGACCGCGTCAAGTTCGGAAAGGGCGACGCGACGCGCGAGGACGCCCGGCAGGCCCTCGCGCGGGCGCGCCTCGTCCTCGACGACGTCGAGGCGCGGCAGCGGGCGGCTTCATGACGGGATTCCGCGCCCTCGTCACGTCCCTCATCCCGCCGGGACTGTCGTTCCGCGACCCGCTCCTCCTGCTCCTTCTGCTCCTGATTCCGCTCGCGATCGCCATCCGCATCCTGAGCGAGAAGCGCGGCGACGGCGCGCTGGTCGTCCCGACGCTCGCCCACGTCGCCCGGGTGCCCTCCACGTGGCGCGTGCGGACCCGGCATCTGCCCTTCGCGCTCGCGCTGCTTGGCTACGCGGGCCTCGTCGTCTCGCTCGCGCGCCCGCGGCTCGGCCTCGAGCGGACCGAGTCGTGGACGGAGGGCGTGGACATCTTCATCGCCCTCGACGCCTCCGGGTCGATGGCCGCCGAGGACTTCCGGCCGAAGAACCGCTTTTTCGTCGCGAAGGCCTGCGCGCGCCAGTTCATCGAAGGGCGTTCGAGCGACCGGGTCGGCCTCCTCGTCTTCGCCGGACGCTCGCGCACCGTCAGCCCGCTCACGACCGACCGCGGAATGGTCCTCGACCGCATCGCGGGCCTGAAGCTGGGAGACCAGGGCGACGGCACGGCCATCGGCCTCGCTCTCGGGAACGCGCTCGCGCGCCTGAAGCCGTCCAGGGCGAAGTCGCGCGTCGTGGTCCTCGTGACCGACGGCGGCAACAACGCCGGAGAGATTGACCCGGACACCGCGGCCGGAGTGGCAAAGGCGCTGGGCGTGCGCGTGTATACCGTGGGCGTCGGAACCAACAACGGGCCCGTCGAGATCCCGATCCCCTTCCGCGACCCCGAGACGGGCCGAGTCACCGAGCGGCGGGTCCGGGCGAACGTGGACGTGGACGAGGCGCTGCTCCAGCGCATCGCGAACGTGACGGGCGGCCGCTTCTTCCGCGCGACGGACGCTCAGGGTCTCGCCGACACCTTCGCGACGATCGACAAGCTCGAGAAGAGCGAGATCAAGACGACGAAGTACACGCGCTTTCGCGAGGTCTTCCCGCTCGCCGTCCGGCCCGCGGCCGCGTGCCTCGCGCTCGCCGGACTCGCGGCGCTTTTCGTCTTTCCGGTGACGCCCCGATGACCGCGCTCCGCACGCTCTTCGCCGAGCCGGGGCTGCTCGTCCCGGGCCTCCTTCTCGCGGTTCTGGCGACCTTCGCTCTCGTCCTCGCCGTCCGGCGGCGCGCGGCCCGGAGCGGCACGCTCATTTCCCCCGCCCTCGCGGCCAAGGCGGGCCTCGTGCGCGCGGGCCGCTTCCCCGCCGCCACCGGGTTGCTCGTCCTCCTCTCGATTCTCGGCCTCGGGGCGGCGCTCGCGCGTCCGCGCTGGGGCAGGACGACCGAGACGGCCGAGCGGCGCGGCACGGACGTCGTGCTCGTCGTCGACACGTCCGCCTCGATGCGGGCCGCCGACGTCTCGCCCTCGCGCTTCGCCCTCGCCCGCCAGGCCGCTCAATCCCTCCTCTCGCGGCTCGGAAGCGATCGCGCGGCTCTCATCGCCTGCGAGGGAGAGGCTCAGGCCCTCGTTCCCCTCACGCTCGACGCCGCGGCGGTCGGCCTGTTCCTCGACGCGATGGAGCCCGGCATGGGGCCGAAGCCCGGGACGTCGATCGCCTCGGGACTCGCGGCCGCGGCCGATTTGTTCCCGGCCGGCTCGGCGGGCGGCAAGAACGTCGTCGTCTTCTCGGACGGTGAGGACCTCGAGGGCGGCGTGAACGCCGCGATCGCGCGCGCGAAGGCCGAAGGCATCACGGTACACACCGTCTTCGTGGGCGCCGTGAACGGAAGCGGCGCTCCGGTTCCAGACCTCGACGCGGCCGGGCGCACGAGCGGTTTCAAGAGCGACGAGAAGGGTCAGCCCGTGCTCTCGAAAGCCGATCCCGATCTGCTGCGCCGGCTCGCCGCGGAGACCGGGGGATCCTTCACCGTTGTCTCCCCGGGCCGCACGGACCTCGAGGGCGTCGCCCGGCAGATCGACCTCGGCGCGCGCAGGCCGATGTCTGAAGTCCTCGTCACGTCTCTCGAAGAGCGCTTCCAGATTCCGCTCGGTGTCGCGGTCGCGGCGTTGGGACTTCTTTTGCTCGGAATCGGAAGAGGGAGAAGCGCTTCGAGTCGAGCTGGAGCCACGGCAACCGCAACGGCTTTGCTGTGCCTGCTGACGTCGCGCGACCTCGATGCCCAGCCCTTTCCAAGCAAAATCTTCTCTTCTCCCCGGTCCGAAGCAAAGAAAGGCCAAAAGGCTCTCGACGAAAAGAAACCTGCCGAGGCGCTTTCTCACTTTCAGCGTGAAATCGAACTGGCCCCGAAGGACCCGACGGGCGCGTACAACCTCGGCACGGCTCAGTCGAAGGCGGACCGCGCGCCCGAGGCGCTCGCGTCACTCGAGAAGGCGCGGAAGGAAGGTCGTGGCGGCCTCGCGGCCGACGCGGCGTTCAACGCCGGCCAGACGTTCTACCGCGAAAAGCAGTACGAGCCCGCCGCCGCGGCCTTCCGCGAGGCGCTGAAGCGCCGCCCTGGGGACGCGGACGCGGCCTGGAATTACGAGCTGTGCGTGCGCCGCGCCGAGGAAGAGAAGCAGAAGCAGAAAGACCAGCAGCAGAAGGACCAGAAGGACGACAAAAAAAGCGGGAAGGACGGGAAGGATAAACAGCCCGAGAACCCGAACGACAAGCAGCAAGCCGGAAACGACGAACAGAAGAAGAAGCAGCAGCAGGAGAAGGAGTTCGAGCAGAAGGCAAACATGACGCGGGACAAGGCCGAACAGCTCCTGGCGGCCATCGAGCGGTCGGATCTGGACGAGCAGAAGAAGAAAGTCGCCGAGCAGCACAGCAAGCGGCGCGTCGCGAGGGACTGGTGAAACGCGCCCCCCTCTTTGCCGCCCTCGTCTCCGCCGCGGTCACGGTCGCCACAGTGGCGGCGCCTCCCGCGCGCGCCGCCGATGAAATCGCCGTGCAGGTTCAGGTCGACACGGTGAGGCCCGCGGCGGACGACGTCGTCAGGCTCACTTACACATTTTCCGGTTCCGGCCTCGGTGGCACGCTGCGCCTTCCCGGCTCCCTCCCCCTGAAGAACCTGGCCCTCGCGGGCGGTCCGTCGAAGTCGGACCAGATGTCTTATGTGAACGGGGTCTTCAGCCGTTCGCTCTCCCTGACTTACTTCCTGCGGCCGCAAGGCACCGGCCCGGCCGAGGTCGGCGAGGTCTCGTTCGGATTCGACGACAAGACGGTGAAGGCCGCGAGCTATCTCCTCGAAGTCGGGCCCGCCCGGGGGCACGCCGCTCAGCCCGCCGAGCCGGAGAACGACGACCCGCTCCTGTCCCTTCTCAGGCGGCGCGACGGCGCGGCTTCCCGCGCGGCCGCGCCCGGCGCCCCGCGGGCCCGGCCGCTGATCGAGTTCCGCGTGACACCTGACAAGACGACCGCGTACGTCGGCGAAGAGATCACGCTTCATTACGAGCTCCTCACGCAGGCCGACGTGCAGGGCCTCGAGTACCTCGACCCCCCGCGCTTCCCCGGCTGCTGGGCCGAGGACCTGGAGAAGCCGGAGAAGCCGGTGGGCCACCGCGACGTCGTGGACGGGCGCACGGTGATGCGGTTCACGCTCCTCAAGAAGCTCGTTTCGGGCCTCAACCCCGGAACCGTCAACATTCCCGAGGCGAAGATCCGCACGAGCGTCCGCGTGTCGCCGGACCCCTTGAACGACCCGTTCGGCTTCTTCCCGCGACCAGAGGTCATGGACCTCGTCGCCAAGCCCCTCACGCTCAGGATCCTTCCGATCCCCGGCGATACCGCGTTCCACGGACCGGTCGGCCATTTCGACCTGAGCGCGAAGCTGGATCGCACGCGCGTCGCTCCCGGCGAGGCCGTCACGCTGCGTCTCCGGCTCTCGGGTGCCGGCAACCTGCGCACGGCGACCGATTTACCAAAGGTCGATGTTGCGGGCGTGACTCTCTATCCGCCGAGCGTGAAGTCCGATGCCACGCGGGCCGGCCGCACCCAGGTGTCCACCGAGTGGAGCTACGTCCTCGTGCCGAAGGAAAACGGCACGGTGACGATTCCGCCGATCTCGCTCGCCGTCTTCGACCCCGCCGAGAAGCGGATCGTGACGAAGACGACCGCGCCGCTCACCTTCGTGACGGAAGGCGCCCCCCTCGGGGGCGGGGCCTCGCTCACGACCGCCGAGACCACACTGCCCTCCCTGCCGGCCACGGCCTCGTCCGGCGCACTGAAGACGACGGCGCCCGCGGGGGCGCCGGCCGTCGCGGACTTCTCGCACCGCACCGTGCCGGTCCCGCTCTGGGCCGTCGCCGCGATCCCCGGAGCGGCCCTCCTGGCGCTCGGCGCGACCTTTCTCGCGCGGCGGCGAAGGAAAAGCGGCGCCTCGCAGGAGGTCCTGCGGGCCGAGCCGGGCGAAACGAAGGAACGCGCGGCGGCGCGGGTCGACCGCGCCCTCCGCGAGGCGCTCCTTCGCCGCTATCTCGTCCCAGACGGGGCGTCCGCGCAAGAGGTCCTCTCCGCTCTCGCCGAGCGCGGCCTTCCGGCTGCGCAACTCGACGACGTCCGGGTGCTCCTTTCGGACGTGGATTTCCTCCGTTACGCGCCGCAACTCGGCGACTATGAAGCGAGAATCGACGGGATGCGCGCGCGCGCCCGGGATGTCCTGCAACGTCTCGGCTGAGTGTCTCCTTCGAGGACCGGGGACCCCGAAGCGTAAAATGACGCCACCATCGTGAGCACAAGAGCGGCCCGGGTCGTCTCGCCCAAGCAACTGGCGCGTTACATGGAGCGTCATCGCCTCCTCGACGAAACAAGCGGGACGCCGCCCGACCGCTTCCTCATCACGCTCGTGAATCGCGCCCTGGAGTTCGTGCCGGCGCAGGCGGGTGCGTTGCTCCTCGACGACCCCGTCGCGAAGGAGGACGACCGCTCGCGCAACGAGCTCACGATCATCGTCGCGGCGGGAGACGTGAAGGACAGCGCCGTCGGGCGCAAGGTGCGGCCCGTCGACGGCATCGCGGGATTCGTCTACGCCCGCGGCGAACGCACCTGCGTGAACGAGGTCGGTGGCGCGCACGCATTTTCCCGCGAAATCGACGCCCTCCTCGAGATGCCGATCACGAACGTCCTCGCGGTGCCCGTCGTGATCGAGAATCACGTCTGTGGCTCTCTCATCCTCCTGAATCGCCAGGGCGAGCTCGCCTTCACGCCGCGCGACGAGCGCCTCATGGAGCTATTCGGAGACACGCTTTCCCTCGCTCTCCAGAACCTCCTCGACGAACGGCGCGCCCGCGAGGTCGCCCGGCGCGACTCGCTCACGTCTCTCTATAACGACCGCTACTTCCACCGGAAGCTCCAGCGTGAAATCGACCGGCTCGGCGAGACGAAAGACGGCGAGCTCGCTCTGCTCTTCCTCGACTGCGACCACCTCAAGAGGGTCAACGACGTTCACGGACATCTCGCGGGCAGCCAGGTGCTCCGCGAAGTCTCCTTCATCCTCCAGCGCACCCTCGCGGAGACCGTCTCTCTCGCCTGCCGCTATGGCGGCGACGAATTCACGGTGATTCTCCTCGGCGCCGACCTCGCCGCGGCCACCGCGATCGCCGAGAAGATCCGGAAGGCGATCGACGACTGGACGTTCCTGCCGATGTCGATCGGCCCCGGCGAACCCGCGCTGAACCTCAAGAACGTCGTGACGATGTCCGTGGGCGTCGCCACGTACCGCGCGCACGTGAATACGTCCCTGCCCGCCGCCGAACAGAAGAACCAGATCCTCAAGAAGGCGGATTCCGCCCTCTACGCCGCGAAGACCAAGGGGAAGAACTGCGTCGTCGTCGCCGAGGCGTCCTCCACTTCCGCCGGGGGCAACTCGGTCATCCTGAAGACCTGAAGACGGCTTCAAGGCGTTTGCGGTCAATGTCTTACGCCCTTCCGCCCGGACGGGTTAAAATGCCTGGATGGTTTCTTCCTATCCCTCCGTGGTGTCCCTCGACAAGGCCAAGAACGTCCTCGAATCGCTCTCGAAGCACATCCTCGTCGATGGCTACCACATGGTCATGGACCTCCGTGCGTCGCGCGGGAATTTCATCCACGACTCGCTCCAGGGAGTCGAGATCCTGGACTTCTTTTCGCACTTCGCCACCTGTCCGATCGGCTATGCGCACCCGAAGCTGACGACCCCGGAGTTTCTCGACGAGCTCGCGTGGACCGCCGTCACGAAACCGGCGAACAGCGACATCTACACCGAGCAGATGGCTTCCTTCGTCGAGACGTTCGCGCGCCTCGGCGTGCCGTCGACCCACTCCGCGCACATGTTCTTCGTCGAGGGCGGGGCTCTCGCGAACGAGAACGCGCTGAAGGCCGCCTTCGACTGGAAGGTGCGCCGGAACTTCAAGAAGGGCTACCGCCGCGAGGTCGGCTCGAAGATCCTGCACTTCGAGCAGGCGTTCCACGGCCGCAGCGGCTACACGCTCTCCCTCACGAACACGAGCGACCCCCGCAAGACGATGTACTTCCCAAAGTTCGACTGGCCGCGCGTCGTGAACCCGAAGCTCACGTTTCCGCTCACCGAAGAGAGCCTCGGGGCGACGATCGCCGTGGAACACCTCGCGATCGCGCAGATCGAGCGGGCCCTCGCTGAGAATCCCGACGACATCGCCGCGCTCATCCTCGAGCCGATCCAGGGAGAGGGCGGCGACAACCATTTCCGCGCCGAATTCCTCGCGCAGCTGCGCATACTCTGCGACGAGCACGAGATGCTGCTCATCCTCGACGAGGTGCAGACCGGCATGGGTCTCACCGGCACGATGTGGGCCTTCCAGGGCCTCGGCATCACGCCCGATCTCTTCACCTTCGGAAAGAAGACGCAGGTCTGCGGCTTCGCCTCGAACGACCGGATTCTCGGGGAGAAGGAGAACGTCTTCACGGTCTCCTCGCGCATCAATTCGACATGGGGCGGGAACCTCGTCGACATGGTGCGCTGCCGCAGGATCCTCGAGGTCATGGCGGAGGAGAGGCTCGTCGAGAACGCGAAGACGACGGGCGAGTTCCTCCTCGGAAAATTGATTGAGGTGGCCTCCGAGTTCCCCGGCAAGGTGACGAACGTGCGGGGCCGGGGCCTCTTCATCGCGTTCGACCTCCCGGACACGGCGACGAGGGGGCAGGTCATATCCTGCTGGCTGAAGAAGCACAACGTGATGTCACTGGCCTCGGGCGAGCGCGCGATCCGGCTGCGTCCTCCCCTGACCCTCACGCGGGACGAGGCGGCCCTCGGAGTCCAGCGGCTGCGCGCCGCGTTGACGGAAGTCCTCGGCTGAGCGAAGGCCGTGGCGTTCGCCCTCTTTTCCTTCTAGGAAATCTCCTTCTTCTTCTCTTTCTCTTTTCCTTTCTCGTCTTCATCCCCCTCCCCTCGATCCTTCTCCTGCGCTGGCGCGATCCCGCGACGACCGCGTTCATCCGCGCGCGACAGGAGCGCCTCCGCGGGCAGAGCAGGAGCGACGCGATCGACCGCCGCCCGGTGCCTCTCCCCCAGGTGGCGCCCGCCCTCGTCCGCGCCGTCCTCTCCGCCGAGGACGCGCGCTTCTTCGAGCACCGTGGCATCGACTGGGACGCGGTCGGGACCGCCCGCGAATGGAACCGGGCCCACGCCGGGAACCGCAGGAGACGCCTCCGGGGCGCCTCGACGCTCACGCAGCAGCTCGCGAAGAACCTGTGGCTCTCCGGCGAACGCACGTGGTGGCGGAAGGGACGCGAGGCCGCGATCGCCGTCGTCCTCGATCGAGTCGTCCCGAAGAAGCGGATCCTCGAGGTCTATCTTTCAGCGATCGAGTTCGGCGAGACGACCTACGGGTGCGAGGCCGCGTCGCACGCGCTCTTCGGCATCAGCGCGAGCCGCCTTTCCACGGCGCAGGCGGCGCGCCTCGCGGCCCTGATTCCCGGTCCCGCGTGGTATCGCGTGCATCCGGCCGCGTGGGAACGCCGCGCGGCGTTCATCGAGCGGCGTCTCGAAGGCCAACCGCTGCCCGGAGGGCTCATGGCGCCTGCGCGCTAGAATCGCGGCGATGAAAATGCGTCCCCCAGCTCTCGTCCGAGAAGCCATCGCCCTCGCCCTGGCATCGCTCGCCCTCGGGGCCTGCCGCCCGAAGCCCGCCGAAATCCGCGTCACACCCGCGAAGGTGACGCTCTACGGTCCGGGACGCACGCAGTCTCTCAAGTACGACGTCTTCGACAAGAGGGCCAATCCGATGCCGGGCCTGACGGCGACGTGGATGTCCGACAAGCCGAAGGTCGCGTCCGTCGACGCGAACGGGCTCGTTCGTTCCCTCGCGCCCGGCCGCACGATCGTGACCGCGAATTTTCAGAACTTCTCCTCCAGCGCGTCCGTGGAGGTCATCGACGTCGCGTCGCTCACGGTCTCGCCGAACCGGATGACGCTCGTCGGAGCGCCGGGTACGAAGATGGCGCTCGTCGCCGAGGTCCGGGACGCCCGGGGGAATCTCTCTCCCCTGAAGCTGAAATGGATCTCGGGGGATCCGAAGGTGGCCACGGTCGACGCGGACGGCGTCGTGACCGCGGGCGCGGAAGGCCGCACCACCATCATCGCGAGCCTCGACAACGACGTCAGTTCGGCGTGCGACGTAAAGGTTCTGCACCGCGAGATCGACGCCTTCGAGCTGACTCCCGTCACCCTGATTCTGAAAGTGGGCGAGACCCAGAAAATGACGGCGACGATCAAGGACCTCACCGGTCTCGTCATCGAGGACGCGGCGCTCGCCTGGACGACTTCCGACCCGAAGACGGCCACGGTCACGAACGGCGCCGTCACCGGCGTCGCGCGCGGCACCGCGCGAATTTCCGTCGCGACGTCCACGAAGACGCTCGGCGCCGACGTTCTCGTGAACTGAGGCGCGCCTGCGCATCACGCATCTCGCCGCGGAGTGCGTCCCGTTCGCCAAGACGGGAGGACTCGGAGACGTCGTCGGCGCCCTCCCCAAGGCGCTCGCCGCCCGAGGGCACGACGTGGACGTGTTCATGCCCTTCCACCTCGAGGCGGCACGCTGGTACCGGCGGCGCAACCTGTGGCCCGAGACTGCAATGCCGCCCTTCGAGGTCTCGATCCTCGGTCGCTCGCATACGGTGGGCCTGCTCTGGGATCTCCTGCCCGGGAGCATCGTGCCGATCTACTTCGTAGCGCACGACCCGCTGTTCCACCGGAATCAGATCTACGCGCCGAACGAAAACGGCCAGGACGACGGCCTCTGGCGCTTCGCTCTCTTCGTGCGCGCGGCGATTCACGCGCTGAAACGCCTCGACCGGCGGCCCCGCGTCCTTCACGCGCACGACTGGCATCCCGCGCTCGCGCCGATGCTCGGCGCCTGGAACAACTGGCGCGACCCCTGGTTCGACGACATCGCGTCCGTGCTCACGATCCACAATCTCGGCTATCAGGGCGTCTACGGCCGCGAGGAATTCCCGAGTCTCGGCCTCCCCGACGAGGTGTGGACGGGCGGCGCGATCGAGCACGACGGCAACGTGAACCTCCTCAAGGGTGCAATCGTCGCCGCGGACATGATCACCGCCGTCTCGCCGACGTACGCGAACGAGATCCGTACACCCGAAGGTGGCGTGGGCCTCGATGACGATCTGCGGGCGCGCGGGGAAAGGGTCGTGGGCGTCCTGAACGGAGTCGACACGACGGTCTGGAATCCGACGCACGACCCGCACCTCCCCGCGCACTATGGCGCGGAGGACCTCCGCGGAAAGGCGGAGTGCCGTGCGGAGCTCTGCCGCCTCGCGGGCTTCGAGCCAGGCGACCCCGGAATGATCCTCGGCGCGATCGGCCGCCTCACCGACCAGAAGGGCTTCGATCTCCTCTTCGAGGCCGCGCCCGAGCTCATCCGTCGCGGCGTCCGCATCGCGATGCTGGGCTCCGGCGAACCCGCGCTCGAAGGCGCGATGCGCCTCCTCGAGGCGCATGCGCCCGGCCGTTTCCGCGCCTTCGTCGGCTATGACGAGCCCACCGCGCACCGGATCGAGGCCGGCGCGGACGCGTTCGTCATGCCCTCGCGCTTCG
>DAIOUV010000057.1:0-21647 GCA_036759345.1 Acidobacteriota bacterium
GCGTTCTGCCGCTCGCGGACAGGTGTCCGAGTGGTTTAAGGAGCACGGTTGGAAGCCGTGTGTAGCTGAAAGGTTACCGTGGGTTCGAATCCCACCCTGTCCGCCATCTCCGCCTCGGCAGAAAAGATCCGGCACGCATTTCGCACTCCCCGGTGTGGTGTCGGTTCGCGGCGCCGAAAGGGGTCTCTACTGATGAAGAATCTGCTTCGTTCTTTCGTCCTGGCCGTTTCCGCCTGTCTCGCCGCGCCGATGGCGCTCGCCGCCGGAGGCCCGCTGCTCGAAAAGGAGATCGAGGTCCCGCGCGCGACGCGCATCCCGCTCGATCTGACGTGGGGAAAGTGCGTTCTCGTAGACGTCGAGACGCAGAACGACCCCGGCGACAAGGCGGTCCAGGCGGCGGAGGAGCACGACCAGAAGGACCACACGTTTCTTCTCGTGCGTTTCCGCTACAAGAACTCGGACTGGATCGACCACCGGGTGCGCCTGCGAGCCGTGCTGCTCGACGCCTCGGGGAACATCGTTGCGGACGCCGGGCGGACGGGCACAATGGACAAGGGTCAGACGAGCGACACGCTGAGTTTCCCGATGAAGCTCCGCACCGTGGACTGGCCGAATGCGGTGAAGATGAAAGTCACCGCGAGCTTTCTGAAGTAGTTGCCCGTATAATTCGTCGATTGCGGTGAGGTGCTGGAGTGGTTGATCAGGACGGTCTCGAAAACCGTTTTACCCGAAAGGGTAACGTGGGTTCGAATCCCACCCTCACCGCCATTCCGGCCTAGCGCGACGCGAGCTCGGGCTCGAAGAGGCGGTCGCGCTTGGCGATCGCCGCGAAGGCGGCATCGTCCACGAGCCCTGAATCGGCCATGCGCGCAAGGTGCCAGAAGTCGCCGACGTGCTCGCGTATCCGGGTCTCGGCATAGTCCTTCGAGACCTCGTTGTCGATGAGGAACGGCCAGTCGGACGACTGGAGGAGCAGCGCCTGCTGCTCGAGCGCCGCGAAGAGCGGGGGCGGGATCGCCGCGCGGCGCTTCTCGAACATCTCGAGCGCGCGCTCGACGGCGTCCACTTCCTTCCAGTAGGCGATCGTGTGGTCGTTCCACCAGACCTGGAAGTCGCCGCCCCGGCCCCAGGTGCCGCTCGAGAGGCCGAGGACGTCGGGGGCGGGCGAGGCTGCGAGCGCCTCGGACGCCGTGCGAAGCACGACCTTGTCGCTTCTGAGGAGCCGCGTGAAGACGGCTTCGAGGAAGTCCACGCCCTCGAACCACCAGTGGCCGAAGAGCTCGAAGTCGAACATGGCGACGACGACGGGGGCGTCGCCGCCCGGCGGGGACGGCGCGCTCTCGAGGAGTCTCACGAAATGCTCCGCGTGCGACGCGAGGGCGGCGGCGACGGCCGCGCGATCGTAGGGGAGCTTGTGGCCGAGATCGAGCTTCGAGTCCGTGACGCGCCAGTAGCGGTGGCCGCTCGGGGCGCGCTTCTTGTGAAATTCCAGGTAGCGCCCGTCGCCGGGATAGCCAACCTTGCCGGACCAGACCTGCTGCGACGAGAGCGGATCGCGCGCGAAGACGCCCACGCGCGTCCCGTCGGACGCGCGCACGGAGTGGATGCGGTACGGCGTGCGGCCGCGCTCGGGCAGATCGACCTCGCCGCCGTAGGCCGGCACGTGGCGGCCGCCCGTGACGAGATGCGTTTCCACGAAGAAGTACTTGAGTCCGCGGGCCGCGAGGAAGTCCTCGAGTCCGCACCGGATCTCGACGTGTCCGTCCGCGGGCGAGGTCCACGGGCCGGCCGGCCGGTACGCGCATTCCGGCAGCCAGATGCCGCGCGCGTCGCGACCGAAGTGCCGCCGATGCGCCTGGAGCCCGGCGTCGAGCTGGCGGTCGATCGCTCGATCGTTCGGGAGGAGCGGCAGGAAGCCGTGCGTCGCGGCGGACGCGATCATCTCGAGGGCACCGCGTTTGGCGAGGCGGCGAAAGGCCGGAATGAGGCCGTTCGGGCGGCGCGCGAAATCCGCGCGGTGTCCGGCGTAGAACGCGGACCAGGAGGCGGCCAGGGAGGCGGCGTGCGCATCGCCCTCCGCGAGGAGCCGCTCCTCGTCCTCGCGGGCCGCCCGCGCGCGCTGCGCGAGATACGCGTCGAATCCCGGGGCGAAGCGCGGGTCCTGGAGCTGCTCGCACAGAACGGGTGTCATCCCGACCGTGGCCTTGACGGGAATCCCGGCCATGAGCAGCCGTTCGACCGTGACGAGGAAAGGCAGGTACGTCTCGGCGGCGGCCTCGTAGAGCCAGTTCGCGCCGTGCGGCCACGTCCCATGCCCGAGCACGTCCGGAATGTGGCCGTGCAGCACGAGGACGAGCGTCGACGGAGGGCGCCTCATGAAGGGGGGCGATTCTACGCCGGTGTCTGCTCGGCTCTTCGCGCGCTTCCCGGGGAAGACGCGGGTCCGGGCGGGCGGAACCGCACCCACCCGTCCTCCGGGATCGCCTCGAGCATGCGGCCTGCGACGTCGAGGACCGCGATCCGAAATGCGAGTACGGCGCGCGCGCCGAGGGAGCAGGGAAGCCGCGCCTCGAGCACACGGTTCAGGCCCACCCGGAACGTGCCGTCGCCCGTCACTCCGGGCGAAAGGTGCAGGTCCGTCACGACGGGAGCGTTGCCGTCGCCCGACGGCAGGATCTCGACGCGCAGCGTCTGGCCGTGAAAAGCGGACACGTCTCCCTCGGGGTCGAGCCGGAGGAAGAGCATGTCGCCCGCCGCGGACGCGCCGAAGAGGAGCTGTTTGACGAGCCTCGCGCCGCGATGCATCGTTCCGCGGCTCCCGCCCCTCATGCAGCCGGCGCCCGCCCAGTCGGCTTCGCCCGCGAGCCCATCCACCTCCGGCCAGAGCGCCGAGCGGGGAAGCTCGACGACGGGCGCATTCAGCGGGTCGACGGGCTCGAGGAGCGCGGGCGGCACCGGGCGGGACAACGCGCGGTAAGCGTCCGCGAGATGACGGCGGAACAGGGCGTCGAAGACGGCGTCATGATCGGACGAGTGGTCGTCGCCGAGCCACCAGAACCAGTCGGAAGCTTCCGCCGCGAACAGCGCGGCCTTTGCGGTCGCGGGCGACGCGTCGCCCGCGAGCACGTCCGCCGGCGAGACGAGGGGCGCCGCCGCGATCTCTCCGCCGAGCGCCTCGCGCGCGTCGTGGAGCAGGCTCCACGCCTTGTTCTTTGGTGTCGCGCCGACCCATGTCGCTAGCGTCCCCTCCACCCACGAGCCCGCGACGACGCGCTCGAGGTGCCCGGGCGGTACGGAGAGGCGTGAGAGCGCTTCGGTCGGCGTGACGACTTCGAACTCGTTTTGCGCAACGAGCGCCGAGGCGAGCGCGCGCAGGAACGGGGCGCCGTTGTCGGGGTAGGCCTCCCAGGCGTTCTCGCCGTCGAGGATCACGGGCACGACGAGCTCGGCCTCGGGCGCGGCGGCGCGGATCGAAAGCAGGCGCGCCACGAAGTCGGTGGCGGCGTCGGCCGGATTCCACGTCGCGTACGAAAAGCCGATCCGGTCCGAAAGAACGCGGTCGCGGAAGAAGATGTCGGGCGACGGGACACCCGAGAGACGCCACGGCCGGAACACGGTGCGCGCGCGATCGCCTTCGCCGAAGTCGCGCTTGCCGGCCGGCAGGGACTGAAGGAGGACGGCTTCGTCCGACGCGGTCCACGAGACCCCCGACTCTCCGAGAAGCGCGAGCGTGCCTTCCGAGAGCGCGCCCTCGGGCGGCCACATGCCGCGCGGACGGAAGCCGAAGTGCTTCTCGAACGTCGCGAGCCCGAGGAAGAGCTGCGACCGGGCGTCGTCGGGATGGGAGAAACGCGGCACCGGAACCGGCAGGTCGGGACGCGCGTCGCGGCCCGCGCTCGAGTCCAGAAGCAGCGGCAGGATCGGGTGGTGGTAGGGGCTCGTCGCGGCCTCGACAACCCCCGACTCGAAGGCGCGCTTCCACGCGGGAATCACCTTGCCGAGGAAGGCGGCCTGATGGTCGAGAAGGGCGTTCTTCTCGGATTCCGTGAAGCCTTTTCCGCGCTTCCGGAGATGGACGAGGAGCGGGTCTTTCAGGAGAGTCGGCCCGGACCAGGCGAGATGGAAGAGCACGACGAGATCCGTGAGGTCGGACGCTCCGAGGTCTTCACGGGCCTCCACCCGGCCCTTGAGGTCGGCCAGCCGCGGATGGCGCTCGAGGATGCGCGGATGGACCGAGAAGAAGTTCGCGCGCGCGAACCGGACGGCGGCCGCGTCCCATTCCGTCGCGGGCGTGCGGGCGATCTCGAGGAAGGCGTCGGAGCCGCCTCGCGCGAGAAGGTCGATCTGGTCGAGCAGAGCAGGCACGAGGTTCGCCGTGTGGTGGACGCGGGGCTCCTCGGTCAGCAGCGCGGGGAGGTCGTAGTAGTCCTTCAGCGCGTGGAGGCGCACCCACGGGAGCGCGGGAGGCGCGCCGTCGAACGTCGGGTACCACGGCTGATGGAAATGCCAGATGAAGACGACGCGGAGCGGCGGTGCGGTCACGTCCTCCCGTTTTACCGTCGAGGGCGACCGGACACAAGTCGAGCCCGGCTGCTAGAATGGCGTCCCCCCGGGCCCTCGGATGAGTTCGGGTCCCGCGCGACGGTCCCCTCCGAACCGTGTCAGATCCGGAAGGAAGCAGCACTCAGGAGTAAGGCCCGAGCGCCGCGGATCGCCCGGACTCATCGGGGGGCTCGGGGCCTTCAGAACCCCGCGTGAAAACGCAGGCCGTACACGGTCACGGGGCCCCGATCGCCGTTGAATGCCGGGTTGCGGTAATGCTCGACTTCGAGGGTGACGGCCGCGAAGGAAGCGAGTGAGGCGCGGTAGAACGCGTCGAAGACGCACTCGGCCGTCGCGTTCAGCGCCCCGTCCCCCAGCATGAAGCCGAGCCCTCCGGCCGCGAGATAGTCGCGGTGGTCCCCGTTGATCCCGTTCAGCGCGAGGGCCACGCCGAAGAGGTCGCGCGGCCGCTTCCAGGAGCTCCCGTTCAGGGTCGCGCCGAGGCTCAACGTGCGCTCGATCTCCGTGAAGGCCCACGACTCCGTCTTCCCGTCGTTCCAGCCGGCGCGGAGGAAGACCCCGAGGCCGGGCGCCAATTCCTGTTCCAGATTGAGGCCGAAGCCGTACTTCGAGCGGCCGGGGGCCCGTGTCGCGGTGACGTCGGGCGCTGCGGCCGCGCGTTCCAGGGCCTCGCGGTAGACACCCATGTTCGCGTGATTCCAGAACGCGAGGACGCGGACGACTCCCGGCCGCGCGGAGAGGGTGTGGCGGTGTTCCACTTCCAGGACGTCGCCGTGGGCTCGCGACACGTCGTGGTCGAACTCCAGCCCGTTGGCCTCGCGCGGCTCCATGAACGATCCGAGCCGCACGGCCCAGGCGTCGCGATAAAGCTCCAGGGCGACGCCCCACGTGTAGCCGCGCGTGTCGGCCGGATAGTCCCAGGCGCCATTCGCCCACAGCGACCAGTTGTTGAACTGCGTGCGCGGCTCGTGGGCATAGGCGTTTCCGTCGAAGACGTCCGTGCCCGAGATCTTCCCGGCCGTCACGACGAGCCGCCGCGTGCCGCGGGGCCCCCGAATCTGGTTCTCGTCGTCCTCCTGTTCCTCGCTCGCGCCGCCCAGCGCGAAAGTCTGACGCACGAAGAGGCGCGCGAGGTTGACTTTCAGCTGCGTGCTGTCGACGCGGTACGTCTCGCCGTTGGGGGGCGCCGCGAGACCGAGAACGCTGCTCAGGCCCTGGCCCGCGAGCGCCTCGACGTTGACATAGGCCTCGGCGCCGGCCCAGAGACGCCGGCCCACGAAAAGCGTCGACGTGAAAGAGCCGCGGATCTCCTTCCGGCTCTGAAAGCTGTTCGCGCCTTCGTACGGCGCGTCGAACGCGCCGTGACCCTGGAGCTGATACGTGAGCTGGCCGTGGACGGAAAAGTCGCGCGGCGGACCGGGATCGTCGTCCGCGGCCAGCCTTCCGGCGGCCAGCAGGCCCGCGATCAGCGCGGCTCGAATCGTCATGGGCCGGAGGTTATACAGGAGCGGTGTTTCAGCCACTTTCAGCGGCCGCGTTCTCTAGTACAGTCCGTGTCGTGAGCGACTCTCCCGCCTACGTCCCACTCGCCCGCAAGTGGCGGCCCCGCACGTTCGCGGACGTCGTCGGACAGGAAGAAATCGTTCGCGCCCTGACGAACGCCGTCACGGCCGACCGGCTGGCGCACGCGTACCTCTTCTCGGGACCGCGCGGCGTCGGCAAGACCACGACGGCGCGCCTCCTCGCCGCGGCCATCAACTGCAACACCTCGGACCACCCCACCGCGACGCCGTGCGGCACATGCGCGTCGTGCCTGGAAGTTCTCGAAGGCCGGTCGCTCGACACGCTCGAGATCGACGGCGCCACGCACGGCAAGGTCGACCAGGCGCGCGACCTCATCGAGATCGTGTCGTACGCTCCGTCGCGCGACCGCCGGAAGGTCTTCATCATCGACGAGGTCCACGCGATCTCGTCGGCCGCGTTTCAGGCGCTCCTGAAGACCCTCGAGGAGCCGCCGTCTCACGCCGTCTTCATTCTCGCGACGACCGAGAGGCACAAGATTCCCGCGACGATCCTGTCGCGCTGCCAGCGCTTCGACTTCCGCCGCCTCACGGACGACGAGGTCGCGGGCCGCCTCGCCGACATCGCCGGGCGCGAGGGGTTCGACATCGTGGACGAGGGACGCGAGGCGAAGGGAAAAAAGCCCGTCGTCGAGCGCGCCGCCCTCACCGCCCTGGCCGCGGCTGCCACGGGCAGTCTTCGCGACGGCCTCTCGCTCTTCGACCAGGCCGCCGCGCGCTCCGGAAGCGGCGTCACGTCGGCGGACGTCGCGGCGCTCCTCGGCGCGCCGGATCGCACCGCGCTCGTGACGCTTCTCGGCGCGGTGCTGGCCTCGGACCGCGTCGCCGTCTTCAAGGGCTGCGCCGAGCTGGAGGCCGCGGGCGCCGAGCCCCGCGCCACGCTTCACGATCTCACCGCGCTCGTGCGCGGCGCCGTGCGCCTCGCGGCCGACCCGAAAGCGCCGCCGCCCACCGGGCTCTCGGAAGAGGGCGCCGGCCGCATCCGGGACTTCGCGCGGACGACGCCGTATGCCACGCTGCTCCGGCTGCTCACTCTCCTGTCCGAGTCCGACGGCACGCTCCGCCGCTCGGACGTGCCCGCCCTTGCCTTCGAGGTGCTGCTCCTGAGGCTCGCGGAGCTGCCCCGGCTCGTGCCGATCGAAGAATTTCTTTCTGGTCGGACTCCCGTGCCGCCCGGTGCGTCCCCGGCGCCAGCCCCGGCCCCCTCCTCCCCTTCTAAGAAATCTTCCGCCGCTTCCCCTGTCGAAACATCGCTCGAATCGCACCGCGGCCACGGCGCGCGTTCCGAAGCAAAGGATTCCTCTTCCGACGTTCCCCGCTTCGTCGGCCTGACGCCGCTGGAGATCATTGCCGACCCGGTGGAGACGCCCGACCCAGCGGGCGCGTTCCGCGCCGCCGTCGAGAAGAAGCATTCGCAGCTCGGGGCCGTCCTGGAGGACGCGTCGATCCGGCTCGACGGGAAAACCGTACGGATCTCGCTCGATCCGCCGAGCGTCGTGACCGAGAGACGCCTCGCCGAGCCGGCGATGGCGAAGGTGCTCGAAGAAGCCGCCGTCGCCGTTTTCGGGCGCGGCGCGCGGGTGGCCGTCGAAAGCGTGTCCCCGCCCGCCGGCGATCTCACGGCGGCCGCGGCGAACGCGGATCCTCAGACCCTCGAAAAGGAGCACCTGAAGATGAAAGTCGCGACCGACGAGCGCGTCAAAAGGATGATGGATCTCTTCGGCGGCGAGATCGCCGACGTGAAGCGCGACGGCGGCCCTGACCGGGCGAAGGGTCGATAGAAGGTGGCCGGTCTCCCTGCGTTCGACCGCCTCATCGCGGCTCTCGAGAGGTTGCCGGGCGTCGGGCCGAAGAGCGCGCGCCGGCTCGCTTACTACCTCCTCGCCGCACCCGAGCACGAGGCCGGAGCCCTCACGGCGGCCATCGCCGAGGCACGCGAGCGCACGCATTCGTGTTCGATCTGCCACGCCCTCACCGAGACCGATCCCTGCAACATCTGCTCGGATCCGACGCGCGACCGGCGGCTTCTCGCCGTCGTGGAGGACGCCGCGGACGTTTACGTGCTCGAGCGGACCCACGAGTTCCACGGCCGCTATCACGTGCTCGGCGGGGTGCTCGCGCCGCTCCGCGGCATCGGGCCGGACGACCTCCAAGTCGCCGATCTCGTCGCGCGCGTCGAGCATCCTGCCGAAGGGGAAGCCGTCGAGGAGGTCCTCCTCGCGACGAATCCGAACGTGGAAGGGGAATCCACGGCTCTCTACCTCGCCCGCCGGCTCAAGCCCCTCGGCGTGCGGGTGACGCGCCTCGCGCTGGGTCTGCCGGTGGGCGCCGCGCTCGAGTTCGCGGACGAAGTCACCCTCTCGAGGTCCCTTTCGGGCCGCCGGGAGATCTGATCGGGTAGACTTGGCGTTTAAAGGCCCATGTCCGATTTCATTCTCTTTGACGAGGAGTTTCATCAGATCAAGGACGTCATCGGGCGTCTGAAGGCGGACGCCCAGGCGAAAGTCGTCTTCATCGTCGACAAAAACGGGCAGCAGATCGCCGTCCAGGGCGAAATGGAATCCCTGGACACGACGTCGCTCGCGTCTCTCACGGCCGGCAACGTGGCCGCGACGGACGGTCTTGCGCGGCTCATCGGCGAGAAGGAATTTCCGGTGCTCTTCCACGAGGGCGAGCGCGACAACGTCTACATCTCGATCGTCGGGCAGCGCGTCATCCTCGTCGTTATCTTCGACGAGCGCTCGTCCCTCGGCCTCGTGCGCCTCAGGGTGCGCAAGGCGAACAGCGAGCTCGAGCGCATCTTCGAAACGATCCAGAAGAAAGTCGAGAGCGAGAAGACGCGGCGCCAGGAGGGCTACGACTCGCCCTTCGCCGAGATCACCGACGAAGACATCGACAGCCTGTTCCGCGAGTAGCCGCCATGACGTTCATCAACTACGCCGCTCGTGAGATCAACTGCAAGATCGTGTACTACGGTCCGGGTCTCTGCGGGAAGACCACGAATCTCCAGTACATCTACGACCGCACGAATCCAGCGGCCAAGGGCAAGCTCATCTCGCTGGCCACGGAGACCGACCGGACGCTCTTCTTCGACTTCCTCCCGCTCGACCTCGGCACCGTGCGCGGCTTCAAGACGCGCTTCCACCTCTACACGGTGCCCGGGCAGGTCTTTTACGACGCGAGCCGCAAGCTGATCCTGAAGGGCGTCGACGGCGTCGTGTTCGTGGCCGACTCGCAGGAGGCGCGCGTGGACGCGAACGTGGAGTCGCTCCGGAACCTCGAGAAGAACCTGATCGACCACGGCTTCGACCTGCAGGCGATTCCCTACGTCCTTCAGCTCAACAAGCGCGACCTGCCGACGGCGGTGCCCGCGGACGACCTCTACCGGCAGCTCAACTTCAAGGGCGAGCCCACGTTCGAGGCCAGCGCTCCGAACGGGTTGGGCGTGTTCGACACGCTCAAGGCCATCGCGAAGCAGGTTCTGATGGAGCTGCGGAAGAAGTAGCCCCGATCCGACCCATTCGGTCCTGCGCGCTCAGTAGTGGTAGCGCGCCTGCAGAAAGTCGACGCGGTCGTCCCGGACGAGATACACGAGACGATGCTCCTCGGTCAGGCGGCGCGACCAGGCGCCCTTGTAGAGGTGACGGAGCGGCTCGGGCTTTCCGATCCCGTCGAAGGGGTCGCGGAGTACGGCGTCGACGAGATCGAGCGCCCGTAGGGCGATCTTCCGGTTCGTGTCGACCCAGAAACGGAGATCCTCCAGAAACTCCCGGTGAAAGACGGCAACCCGCTGCCGGCCGCTCAACGAGGACGCTTCGGACGCGCCGGCCCGAGCCCGAGCTTTTTCCTCAGCGCGCCGGGCGAGGAAGGCCTGAGCTTGCGGGTCGTCGCCCGGTCGAGGGCCGCGAGGAGCCGGGCGGCGTTCCTCGGTGAGCGAAGGAGGTGCGCCGTCTCCTCGAGGCTGCGCAGCTCGGCGGCCGACACGAGCGCGACGTCCTCGGCTCCGCGCCGCCGAATGATCACGGAGTCGCGATCGTGGATGACCGAGTCGCAAAGCGAGGCGAAGTGGGCGCGGGCGTGAGTGTAGGTCGCTTCGATGGCCATGGGTCACCTGTACATGAATACGGTACATGATCGGTCGGCGAGATTCAACGAGCTTCTCGCCTGCGGGGCACGGGATCGTCTCGAGCCACTTCTGCGACTCCTCGATCTCGGCGAGGTGCTTCGCATACGGGTGAGGCGCCGCCCCGCCGCAGCGCGCGCATTGCCGATCGCGGCGTGACGGATCATAATGACCAGAGAGGTCATATGAGTGCCCGAACGATCCGTCCCGTTTCCGTCGTCGAGGCGAAGGCCCGGTTCTCCGAGGTCGTGCGCGAGGCGGAGGCCGGCGCCATCGTCATGATCCGCCGACATGGCCGGGACGTGGCGGCCGTCGTGCCCGCGAAGGACGCCGAGCGGGTGAGCCGGCTTCGGGCGGCGGGGCCGGAGAAGGGGCTGGCGGCCGCGGCCGGGGGGTGGAGGGGCTCGGAAGATCTCGTCGCCCGCCTCGACGCGATCCGCAGATCAACCCCGCGCCGGCGGGCTCGCCTCGGAAGCTGAGTGGCTTTCATCTTCGACACGGACGCGATCTCGGAGGTCCTGCGAAAGCGTCCGGCGCCCCTCTACCTCGAGTGGCTTCGCAAGGTGCCGCGGGAGGACCAGTTCACGAGCGCGGTCGTCGCGGCCGAGCTCTACAAGGGTGCGTTCCGGTCCGAGCGCGCCAGGTTTCATCTCGAGAACATCGAGAAACGTGTCCTGCCGAACGTCACGGTCCTCCCGTTCGACGTGGCCGTCGCGCGCGTCTATGGCGAGATCGAGGCGAGGCTGAAGAAGGGCGGCCAGCCCCTCGCGGATGCGGACCTCCAGATCGCCGCGACCGCAATCCGCCACGGCCTCGAGCTCGTGACCGGAAACGTCCGGCACTTCGAGCGCGTGCCGGGCCTCGTCATCCGCCGCGTCCTCGCGGAGGCGCGGCTCGCGGCGACGCCCCCTCGCCACTCACGCAGCCCGCTTTCCGCGAGCGAAGCGCTTCGCCGGCAGCGCGACGAGCGCTGAAGTTCGTTCGCGCAAACCTCCTCAGCCGGGAGCGAGCGAAGGCGCCACGCTGGACGAGCTGAAGCAGATGCTTAAGGACGAGGGCGCGGCGGCTATTGCATCCGCTCTTGAGCCTGCCTCTTGAGCCACCAGTGCATCGCGGTCGAAGTCAGCCCGGAGAGCGCAACCGCGACGTGGAGTGTGCTTTTCTCGAGGTCCGCTAGAGCCGAAGTGGTGCGAACCGGCGCCCGTCGGGTACAGCAGAACTCCATCTCTGCCATGACGTAGTTGCTGCCATCTCTGACCGTGATTGTTGAGCCGACGATTTCGAGCGCCCATCCCTTCGCCAGCGCCCACTCCCATGCGACGTCACGGGGATTGAATTCCATTGAATCCTCCGGGCTCCGGAATGACTTGCTCAATGAGCGAGCCTAACCTGGGCCGGGTTCGCTTTCACCGGGGATCTAGCGAATGATCGGACCATCTCATAGCGTTGCGCGAAACTGCACGGGCTCGAGGTTGCAGGTATCTCGGAGCGATCCTTTTAGGGTAAAGATCCGCTCGCCCGTTCCGAAATGGAAAAGCCGGTACAAGTGGAAGGCATCTGAGAAGTCGTTGGAGAACTCGACCTCGTTGACGGAGACGATGAATGGCTGGTGTTTGCCGTAGGTCGTCGTCTTCACTTCAATGAGGCGGTCGCGGCCATCGTCTTCGAACGACCGTACATCGTACCCGGCGCCGTCGCCGCGAGTCTCGGAGATGTGCTCAACGTCCTTGGCGAGCGTGGGCTGTCCCGCTTCCTCAAGCCTCCGCTTCTCGAACCACACGACAAATTCCTCGCCCTTTAGGCCGAGTGAGCGCCGGCGAGCATCGAGCAGCGCTAGGTCGCGCTTGCGCGAGACGTAAATGCGCTCTCGTTCATGAATTAGTTCGGCGGGCGCGCGGGAGGGAGGATCGTCAAGAATGTCGGTGAGTTTGCGAGTCGCTGTTTCAGGCGCAGGTGCAACCGCAAAGTCAGAACGCGCGATGTCGCTCTGAACCTCTGGGTGCCTTTCAAGAAATCGGAGGATCGTCTCCCACAGGAGTCCTTGGAAGTTCCCCCGCGGCTTGTAGCCGTCGATATACGGGAGGCCCTCGTTACGAAAAACGGCGCTTATGTTCTGGTGCTTGAACTCGACTGATCCGTGCGAGCGATCCCTCAGGCGCTTGCGAAGCAGGCGGTTTCTTTCCGCCTTGTTTGGCGTTGAACCGGCGAGCTCGTCCGTGAGCATCTCAAAGTAGTCGGCTACCGCGGCCTCTACCTCGTCGAGACTCCAGTCCTCGCCAGCGGCCATTTGGGCCCTACTTCTCCTTCTTGTACAGGTACGCCGACTCCAACGTCCGGACACCCTCGTTGTCGCCGACGACGTACTTGCTGCCGCTCCAGATGGCGGCGCCGGCGGTTCTGCCCTTCGTGTCCACGGCGTAAAAGCTGACGTTGAACTTCGGGCGGCCCTTCTCGTCGCGATGGCGGGGGACCTTGTGCGTCTTCTCGTCAATGCGCTTGAGGGCGAGGAGGCAGGCTTCTTCCGGGCTCTTCCCTTGCCGCATGAACTCGACGACGGTGTGCGAGCCGCAGGTCACGAGGTTCGCCTCGCCGCGCCCCGTGGACCCGCAGGAGCCGACGCCGTTCTCGGTGTAGATCCCCGCGCCGACGACCGGCGAGTCACCGAGGCGGCCCGGAATCTTGAAGAAGAGGCCGGACGTCGTCGTGACGCCCGCGAAATCGCCCTTCGCGGTCCTGACGGACATGTGGATCGTGCCCTGCGGCCGGAAGTACTCGTTGCCGTACTTCCGGATGAACTCCTTGATGTCGGGGTCATCGGCTTCCTTGCCGGCCTCGATCCAGTCGTCCGTGTCCGAGAGGCGCTCTTTCCAGTAGAGCCAGATCTTCCGCGTCTTCGGCGTGAGCAGGTCCTCGACGGGAAAGCCGTGCGACGTCGCGAACTTCCGCGCGCCCTCGCCCACGAGGAAGACACGGTCGGTGCGTTCCATGACGAGCTTCGCGACCTTCGACGGCGTCTTGCAGCCTTCCATCGCTCCGATGGCGCCGGCCCGCAGCGTGCGCCCATCCATGACGCACGCATCGAGCTGTACGACGCCCTCCTCGTTCGGCACGCCGCCGTACCCGACGCTCATGTCGTTCGGGTCCAGCTCGTTGATGTTCACGCCGGCGATCGCGGCATCGAGCGGATCGTAGCCCTGGATCAGCGCCTGCCGCGCGGCCTTCGCCGCCTCGACGCCGTTTGCGGACGTCACGAGGACGTAGCCGTCCGCGGCCGGCGCCGGGCCGGGGGTGCCGGGGCTCTGCGCCTGCAGTGTTTCCTCGAAGGGGGAAGAGGGGAGAAGGCTGGCGACGGAGGCCGCGGCGGCGGCCGTGAGGAAGCGGCGTCTGCTGGAAGTCATGCCGGAGACGATAGCCGACATTCGCATGGTAGGATTCATGCCATGAAAACTACCATCGATGCCGCCGGGAGGCTCGTCATTCCACGGGAGGCCCGCCGCGAGGCGGGACTGGTCGCCGGCACCACCGTGGAGGTCCGTGTCACCGAGGGTCAGGTGATCCTCGAGCCCTCAGCCCGGCCCGTGCGTCTCGTGCGCGAGGGCCGGCTCACCGTTGCCCGCGCCACGGGCGGAAAGGGCGGGCCGCGACTGACCGGGGAGAGCGTCGAGCGCACCCGGACGGCTCTGAGACGCCGAGGCTGAGATGGCGCGGACCGTCCGAGCGGGATTCCTGCCGGACACGAGCTGCATCATCGCGGCTCTCGTCGACTGGCACGAGCATCACGAGGCGGCCGCTCGGGAGATCTCTTCGCGCCTCGCTGCCGGTGAGCGCCTCATCGTTGCCGCTCCGGCTCTCGTCGAAACCTATGCGGTGCTCACGAGGTTGCCGGCGCCGCACCGCCTCTCTCCGGGTGATGCGCTCGCGCTTCTCGACGCGAACCTCTTCGGGCACTCCCTCGTCGCGCTCGACGCGGCTTCGTATCGGGCGCTCGTGTCAAACGCCCCCGCGCAGTCGATCGCCGGGGGCCGCACCTACGACGCCGTGATCGCGCGCTGCGCCGTGCGTGCCGGAGCGGAAGTCGTTCTCACCTTCAATGAACGCCACTTTCGCGGCCTGGTTGAAGGCGTGGAGATCGTGACGCCCTCCCTCTGACCGGCGCCTCTACTCCTCGGGCAGGTCGGTCTCTTCTTCTTCCGCGCGGAAGCCGCCCGGGAGCGCGTACTTCATGACGATGTCGCCCAGGTGCTGAGAAAAGGCTGCGCGGGGGAGGACCTGGTCGCAACCGGCCTTCCCGCCCTTCTCAAACAGGTCTTTGCGGACGTGCTCGTAATAGCCCACGACCGCTATGCCTTTCGTCTTCGCGTTCTTCTTGAGGGCCGCGATCGCCGAGAACGGGTCGTCGCGAAGCGCGAGGTCGACGATGACGAGGCCCACGGAGCGGGGGTCGGCCTTGGCCGCGAGCTGGTCCGACTTGTCGATGAACACGCCGGTCGCCTGCGCCGACTTCAGCGTGTGTTCGATCTTGGTTCTCCAGAACAGATCGTCCACGAGGACGAGGACGGTGGGGTTCATGGGGGCCCTCCTGGGGAGACAACTCGAACCCGTGATTCCGGAATGGATCGCGATGGCACGAGCAGGTAAGAGTATAGGCCCCCTCGCGCGCCCGGCCGCGTTCGACAAGGCGCCTCGGGGAATGGCAGACTCCCCGGCAGTTTTCAGATGACGTGAGGAGGACAGACGGATGAGCGCACCCGGCAGCGGGCAGGACTTCAAGCCGTACATCGCGGCGGACGCGGAGGTCCCGGAGTTCACGCTGAAGGCGATCCTCCTCGGATCGTTCTTCGGCATCATCTTCGGCGCGGCTACGGTCTATCTCGCGCTTCGCGCCGGCCTGACGGTTTCCGCGTCCGTGCCCATCGCCGTGCTCTCGATCGCGGTCTTCAAGAAGCTCGGGAAGTCCACGATCCTCGAGAACAACATGGTCCAGACGATCGGCTCGGCCGGCGAGTCGGTGGCGGCGGGCGTCGTCTTCACGGTGCCCGCGCTCCTTTTCCTCTCGAACGGGGCGGACTACTTCAAGTACTTCGTCATCTTCCTGCTCGCGGCGATCGGGGGCACCCTCGGCGTCCTCTTCATGATCCCGCTCCGCCGGCCGCTCATCGTCAACGAGCACGGCACCCTGCCGTACCCCGAGGGCACGGCCTGCGCCGACGTCCTCATCGCGGGCGAGAAGGGCGGCAACCTCGCGAAGATGGTCTTCGCGGGCGTGGGCATTTCGATGCTCTACAAGTTCCTGTACGGCATTCTCGGCCTCTGGCGCGAGACGGCGACGTGGTTCCAGACGGGGAAGGACGGGAAGATTCCCGACGCTACGCTCTCCTGCGACGTGACGCCGGAGTACCTCGGCCTCGGGTACATCATCGGGCCGAAGATCGCCGGCGAGCTCGCCTCGGGCGGCGTGCTCTCGTGGCTCGCGCTCATCCCGCTCATCTCCATCTTCGTGCCCGAGACGCGCCTTGTCGAGGACCTCACGAAGCTCGGCTTCTCGGATGGCTGGCGGAACAGCCACTCGCACGCCGAGTGGATCTATCGCGCATACGTGCGCTACATCGGCGCGGGCGCCGTCGCGTGCGCGGGCGTGATGACGCTCGTCAAGACGCTGCCGACCATCGTCGGCGCCTTCAAGGAGTCGGTGAAGAGCCTCGGCGCCGGCGCCGGGGCCGCGAAGAAGGTCCGCACGGACGACGACCTCGGGATGGGCATCGTCGTCGTGGGCTCGATCGTCCTGGCCCTTCTCATCGCGATCCTGCCGGGCTTCCCGCACGGGCCGTTCCCGGGCTCTCTCATCATGTCGCTTCTCGTCGTCGTCTTCGGCTTCTTCTTCGTGACCGTGGCGAGCCGCATCGTCGGCATCATCGGCACGTCCTCGAACCCGATCTCCGGCATGACGATCGCCACGCTCATGGGCACCTGCCTCGTGTTCGTCCTCATGGGCCGCACGGGCGAGGCGTACCAGCCGGTCGCCCTCTGCGTGGGCGCCCTCGTGTGCATCGCAGCCGCGAACGCGGGCGCGACGTCCCAGGACCTGAAGACCGGCTTCCTCGTGGGCGCGACCCCGCGCCGCCAGCAGATCGGCTTCATCATCGGCGTCCTCGTTTCGACGCTCGTCATCGGCGGTACGCTGTTCCTCCTCGACAAGACGTACGCGGGCGGCGAGGCGCACGGCATCGGCGGCCCGAAGCTCGCGGCGCCGCAGGCGACGCTCATGGCCACGATCATCAAGGGCCTCCTCGCGCAGAACCTGCCGTGGGCGCCGGTCCTCGTCGGCGTCTTCCTCGCGTTCATGGCGCAGATGGCCGGTGCGCACGCGCTGTCGTGGGCCGTCGGCGCGTACCTGCCGCTTTCGACCACGTTCCCGATCTGGATCGGCGGCATGATGAAGGGGCTCGTCGAGAAGGTCTCGCACAAGAAACAGGAGAGCGAGCTGTCGTCGGGCATGCTATACGCCACCGGTCTCGTGGCGGGAGGCTCGCTGGGCGGGGTGCTCATTGCGCTCGTCGCCTTCACGGGCGATTCGATTTTCCACATGGAGAAACCGACGCTTCTCGAGAAGCTCGACCTCGGCGAGACGTTCTATCCCATCCTCAAGAACGGGATTGCGGGCGACGTCCTGTGTGCGCTCGTCTTCGCGGGCCTCTGCTTCCTGCTCGTGAGGAACGCGCGGAAGAACCTGGAGGCATAGACGCGCCGAGTCGCGACCTTCCTCGCGTGCGCGGGCATCGCCGTCCTTTTCTTGTTCGATCCCGCCACCGCGGGCTTCTATCCGCCGTGCCTCTTTCGGACAGTCTTCGGCGCCCAGTGCCCGGGCTGCGGGAGCTTCAGAGCCGCCCACCAGCTCCTCCACGGGAACCTTGCGGCTGCCTGGACCCTCAACAAGCCTCTTCTGATCGCGCTACCGCTGGCCGCCGCGTTCGCTGCTTTTCGGTCAGGCGTCCCTTTCCGGAGGCACCAAAAAGTGCACCGGTGACAGGAATCACGGCGTTTGGGCCGTTTTTCCGGGCCTCTCGCTTGCAATAGACAGGGTGTCCCGATCCCGGGGCAGAAAGAGAGGCCGATCATGAAGAACCTGATGCGCAACCTGACACTGTCCGCCGCGGCCCTCGCGGCCCTGGTGTCCATCGCCCCGAATGCGGACGCCCAAAATTGGAGTCGCGGCCAGGGGCGGGAAGCGCGCCCGTCCCGCGGGGCAGAGCGCGGCTCGCGAGGTGACGCGTTTCGCGGCCAAGCCGGTCGCCGAGAGGGATATCGCGGCGAGGCGTTCCGAGGCAACTCGGGCCGCCGAGAGGGGTTCCGCGTGGACGGCTACCGCGGCCGGGAGTCGGGCGCCCGCGCGTGGGGCGGGCGATCGTTCTCCCGTCCGTCGGCAGCGTTCTACGGCCGCGGCTACGTCAGCCCCTTCCGCGTTTTCGCCGGTAGCCGCTTCTACTCGTACCGCCCAGGTCCCGGCTATTTCTACGTGAGCGACCTCGGCTGGGCCTTCCCGCCGTTCCCCGGCGCCGTGTGGGTTCCCGCCCACTACGACTTCGACGGCTTCTTCATCGAAGGGGGCTGGCAGTAACGGGGCGCGCTACTTCCTGAACAGCGGTAGCAGAGTCGACTCGAGGCGACGGTACAGCGCGGCCGTCGCCTCGACATCTCTCCGGCAGTAGTCGGCGATCTCGCCGAGGCGGCCTTCGCGGTACGCATCGCCGACTGCGTAGCCGTGCATCTCGGCGCTCTTGGGCGAGGGGATGCCGAACGCGACGCAGGCGGAGTGGAGGGTCGGCGTCTGGTCGCGGGAGACCGCGCCCTGGAACGTCAGGACCTCCAGCAGGTCGACGTGCGTCTCCATCGAGTACCGGTAGCCGAGGAGATTCTTGGAAGGCAAGAGACCGTGGATCGCGCTGCGCACGGACAAGAACGGCCCGTCGAACGTGCGCCCGTTGAAGGTCACGAAGCGGTCGAACTTCGAGAGGGCCGCCCAAAAGTCCGAGAGCATTTCCTTCTCGGAGCACCCGACGAAGTCGAAGAGCCCGTCGGCCGATTTCGCCTCGTGCCGCTCCGCTGCCTCGTACCAGACCGCGCCCTTGCCCGTCTCGGGGTTCAGCATCGCGACCACGACGATTTTTCCCATATACGGCGAGAGCGATCCCCCCGCCTTCCTTCTAAGAAAATCTTCATGGTCTTCCGCGTAACGCGTGAGCTTCTCGCGCTGGAGAGGGTCTAGCTCGAGCCACGGAAACGACACCGTTTCGATGTCGAAGACGACCGTCTTCATTGCGCGCGGAGCTTACTTCGGGACGGTTGCCGGCGGCGTCGACGCCGCCGGCGCCGGAGGCGACGGAGCCCCGAGGCGTTCGGCGAGCCACACGAGCGTCGCGGTCTTCGCTTCGGGGTGCTCGCGGAGCACGGCGAAGTTGTGGGCGCCGCCGGGAAAGAGGAGCATGCGCTTCGGCTCGGCGGACGCCGCGAGGAGCTTCTTCGCCGAGTCCGCGCGGCCGGGGTCCTGGATGCACGCGAGCAGGAGGGCGCCGCGCGGCGTCACGGGGGCTCCCCCCGCGAGCGGCGCGACGCGCGGCTCGTTGACCGAGAGGGCCACCACGGCGTCCACTTGGCCCCGTGACGACGCGAGGAGCGCGAGGTAGCCGCCGACCGAGAGCCCGACGGCCGCCGTCTTCGGCGACTTCGTGCGGAGCCACGCCGCCGCCGCCGCCACGTCGCTCGGAAAGCCGGCCGGATCGCGGAGGAGGCGCGGAGAGATCGCGATCGTCGCGCCGGCCTTCTTCGTCGACTCGCCGTGGGCGCGGAGGTCGAAGGAAAGCGTCGCGAAGCCGAGGCCGTGGAGCTCCTCGGCGAAAGGCTCCCACTCGCGCCGCTCTCGCGAGAAGTCGTGAATGAGGAGGACGCCGGGCGCTTTCGGGTTGCGGTCGACGGGCCTCCACGAGGCGGCGAGGGCGACGCCGTCGGCCGTCGGGATCGTGACGCGGTACGGGTCCGCGGGCCGCGGAACGGGCGTGGGCTCGGGCGTCTTTCCTTTCTTCTTCTTCGCGCCCTCGGCAGTGCCGCCGACGAGACCGAAGACAAGGGTGAATGCCGTCCACGTAGCGACCATGGCGATCGTCATCGCGTGCCGGCGGGCGGGCCGAAGGACCGTCACTTCGGCTTGAAGCCGCTGCCGAGCGCGAAGAGGAAGTGGTCGTGCGCGTAGTGCGTGAGGAGGAACGAAAGCACGACCGCGTAATAGCTGGGCTCCGCGGGCAGGCGCAGCACCACGGTGAGGAGGAGGATGACGAGCGTCGCGCCCGTCGTGAGAAGCAGGTTCCAGCCGTAGTAGCGGAAGAACTTCCCGGGCTGCGCCATCTTCCTCACGAACGCGTACCCCGCGGCGTTGTTGTCCTGCCGGAGGATGAGGTACGTGAGGCCGAGGTACTGGAACGAATGCCATGCATTGAAGCCCTGGAAGGAGACCGAGAGCTCGGGGAGGCGCGGAACGAGGAGCGCGACGGCGATCGTCAGCGCCATGAAGAAGGCGTAGGGCGCAGCGACCTCTCGGCGGCGGAGCTGGTTCACGGTGAGGACCACCCACGCGGCAATGAGGGCCGCCGTCATCACCGCGAAGGTGTCGGCGAACCAGGCGTACTTGAGGAACGCGGGGAACCAGAGGGTCGTGTCGCCGATGCGGAAGGTGCCCGCGACGTGGCGGTACATCGCGTAGCTGTAGAGCGACGTCATGACGACGCCGAAATCCAGGAGGCGTTGCCACGGGCGCGCGGCGCCGCCTTTTTCCCTGTAGAGATAGCCGATGTACGAGGCCTGGTCGCACACGTGGATCGAGGCCCACGTGAAGAAGAACGTGAGGAGCCAGGGGAAGGCGTAGATGACGCCGAGGATGACGCCGATGGGGACGACGACGACGGGCGCCCAGGTGAGCGCCGGATGGAGCTGCCGGAAGCGCGGCTCGAACACCGTCTTCAGGAACGTGGCGTACATGTGGGGGCCACCGATGAGAAGCGTGATGAGGAGATCCATGCCGCCGACGGTGGTCTTTCCCAGCGAATGGACGAGCGGCGGAATGGCGACGAGCGCCGCCGAGAGGGTCAGGCAGATCAAATCCCAGCGTGGATTCGCGATCCACTGCGAAGGCTGGGAAGGCGTCAGGACCCGTGCTTCGGCGCTCATGAAAATTTTGGGCCGAGAAGCTTCGGCCGAGCGGCGCGAGTGTAGCAAAGGGAGTCCGGCCGTCTCGGGCCGGGCGGTAAGATTGCGGGCGTGAGCGCACGGTCTCTCGCACGACCCGCACCCGTGGAAGAGAGGCTCGACCTCGAGGTGGAGATCCGCCGCCTCAAGAAGGAGCGGAACGCGGTCGTTCTGGCCCACTACTACCAGGAGTCCGAGATCCAGGATCTCGCCGACTTCGTGGGCGACTCGCTCGAGCTCGCCCGCCGCGGAACGCTGGCGACGGAGCAGGTCATCGCCTTCGCGGGTGTTCACTTCATGGCGGAGACGTCGAAGATCCTCACGCCCCAGAAGACCGTCGTCGTGCCGGATCTCGAGGCGGGCTGTTCGCTCGCCGACGGCTGCCCGGCGCCGCTCTTCGAAGAGTGGCTGAAGAAGTATCCGGGTCACACGGTCGTCAGCTACATCAACTGCTCGGCGGGGGTGAAGGCGCTCTCGGACGTCATCGTGACGTCGTCCTCGGCGGAAGTCATCCTCCGGCAGATTCCCGATCCGGTGGTCTTCGCACCGGACCGGAACCTCGCCGCGTGGCTCGAGAAGAAGCTGAACCGGAAGTTCGTGGTGTGGCCGGGCACGTGCGTCGTGCACGAGACGTTCTCGGAGAAGAAGCTCATCGACCTCATGACGCGCCATCCCGAGGCGGAGGTGATCGCGCACCCGGAATGCGAGGAGGCCATCCTGCGGCACGCGACCGTCGTGGCGTCCACGTCGGGCCTTCTGAGGCACGTCGTGACGTCGCCCCGGACGTTGTTCATCGTGGCGACCGAGGAGGGCATCCTCCATCAGATGCACCGCGCCGCGCCGGGCAAGACGCTCATTCCCGCGCCTCCGGTGGCCGATTGCGCGTGTAACACCTGCCCGCACATGAAGCGCAACACGCTCGAGAAGCTTTATCTCTGCCTCCGCGACCTCGCGCCGGTTCTCGAGGTTCCCGAGGCCGTGCGCCTCCGGGCGAAGCGTTCGATCGACCGCATGCTCGACATGACGGCCGGGCTCGTGCTGACTCCCGTCGGCTCGCGGTCTTGAGCGTGAGGTCCGGGCCGCGCCTGCCGCGCGCCGCTGATATCCTCCGGTCCGGATGAAAGTCGCGTTCATCGGCACGCACGGCG
>DAIOUV010000058.1:0-20794 GCA_036759345.1 Acidobacteriota bacterium
GCGCCCAGGCTACTCGGGAAAGGCAGCTCAGGGTCAGTAACCGCTGAGCAATGCAGATTCCCACCGCGCGACGATTACGACGAAAAAGGGACATTTCTAACGAGCGTTGACAGCGCATCGCTTTTCGCGGGTTAACCTCGTCCCGTGAGCGTCTCGACGGGGCGCTTCGCGCCCTCCCCCACCGGACGCCTCCATCTCGGCAGCCTGGTCGCCGCCGTGGGATCGTGGCTCTTCGCCCGCGCCGCCGGCGGGCGATGGCTCGTGCGCATGGAGGACCTCGATACGCCGCGCGTCGTCCACGGCGCCGCGGACGACATCCTGCGGACGCTCGAGCGCTTCGGCCTGACGTGGGACGGAGAGGTCGTCCGCCAGTCGAAACGCCTCGCGCACTACGACACGGCGCTGGAGATTCTTCTGGAAAGGAAGATGGCATACGCCTGCGCGTGCTCGCGAGCAGACCTCTCGCGGGCGGCCTCGGCGCCCGATCGCGCCGACCCGCTTCCGCCGGGCGTCTATCCAGGGACGTGCCGCGGCGGGCTTCCGCCGGGCCGGCCTGCGCGGGCACTTCGCTTCCGGACGGCCGGCGGCCACATCCCTTTCAAAGATCTTGTCTTCGGGTCTCTCTCCGAAGACGTCGAAACGAGCGTCGGCGACTTCGTCGTGAAACGCGCCGACGGCCCCTTCGCGTATCAGCTCGCCGTCGTCGTGGACGACGCGGCGCAGGGCGTGACCGAAGTCGTGCGCGGAGCAGACCTCCTCGACTCGACGGCGCGGCAGATCGCCCTCCAGCGCGCTCTCGATCTCCCAACGCCGTCGTACGCGCACCTTCCGCTCGTTTTCGGGCCGGACGGGAAGAAGCTCGGAAAACGGGACGGGGCGCTGCCCCTCGAGACTCTCGACGAGGCGCGGCTCCGGGCGAGCCTCGCCTTCGCGCTCAAGGCGCTGGGACAGGATCCCGTGGAGGGGCCGCCGCGGGAGATGCTCGAGACGGCGCGGCGCCGCTTCGACCCGTCACGCATTCCGCGAGAGCCTCGGCGAGCGCCGGGATGAGGACCGCGAGCGGCACGACGAGGATGCGGTCCCACGACCAGCGCACGTGCCACGCGGGATCGAGCCGGCTGAACGCGAAGGACCCGAGAAGCGCGCCGGAGGTGACGGCCACCCACGCGAGCAGCGCGCGGCGGCGCCGGAACGTCTCGGGCGCGAGGACGAGGAGCCCGGCCCCCGCGAGGACGAGGCCTGCCGCCGGAGCCACCTCGCCCGCGAGGGTCCCGAGGGCCGTGAGAACCTTTTCGACGGAGAACGCCGAGAACGCGAACGCGGTTGGCAGCGGTCTCGGCGCGAGCCGCCTCACGGCAATTGCCCACGGCAGCACGGCGAGGAGCAGCGCGGACAGGCCGACGAGGAGCGCCGCTCGCGCGCGCCGGGCCCCCGCGAGGACGACGGCGGCCGCGAGAGCCGCGACGAGCCCCTCGGGCTTCGTCCATGCCGCGAGCGTCAGGAAGATCGAGAGGCGAAGGGTCGCGCCCGCGTTCTCGCCCGCGCGCTCGGCCTCGCCGGCGGCTGCGAGGACGAGGACGAGGAGCAGGCCCTCCGCGTAGCCCGGGTAGCGCCGCCAGTACGGGAGGAGCGAGACGGCGGCGCCCGCGAGGAGCGCGAAGGGCCACGCGACCCGCAACGACCGCGCCGCCCGCACGGCCAGGAGCGATGCCGCCAGAGCGAGCGTCGGCCAGAGCGGCGTCACGAGGAGGTCGTCGTACCGGCGCGCGGCGCCCGACGCCGCCGTGAGAAGGAGCGGCCACAGCGGTGGGTATTCCGGATGCGAGAACGCGCCGTCCGGGTCCACGCGGAAGAGCGCTGCGAGAGACCCTGACCGGTAGAGCGCCCGCGCCTTCAGGCCCCAGATCGCCGTGTAGTCGTTCAACGCGAAGGGCTCGCGCATCGCGACGACGGCCGCCGTGTACACGCCGAACGCGAGAAGGAGCGCCGCGGCGGCGAGGACGAAGCGAGACGCGGTGCGGCTCACGGCGTCACCGCGGCGCGGCCGGAGCGGCGGCGAGCGCGAAGCCGCCCTCGCCCGCCTCGCCGCGCGCGAGTGTCACGCGCCGCGGCGCGAGAACGAACGCCGCCTTGCGCCGCATCTCCTCGGCCGGGCCGTCCGGCAGACCCGGCGGCACCGTGAGGACGACGTCCGCGTCGAGCGGCAGGAAGCGGTCGCGCGAGACGAGCGCCGCGCCGAGCTCCGGGTCGCGCCGGAAAAGACGCGAGTTGACAAGGCGCGTCGGCGAGTCGGCTCGCCAGAATTTCCGCATGACCGAGAGCGACACCGGGAGGGGCATGACGGACTCCCACGCGCGCCACCCGAGGAGGAGGAGCGCGACGGCGGCGAGGAGCGCCCCCGCTGTGCGCCGGACGCCGGGCGTCATCGCCGGCCGAGCGCGCGGCGCAGCGCCTCGATCCTCGCCGCGAGGGGACGCGGGTCGGGCGCGAAGAGCGCCGCGCGAATCGCCTCGACTTCCTCGGCGAGCACCTCGGCGACCCACGCCGCGTCCGGGTTCTGCACCTGGATCGCGCGCGTGAGCGCGGGGTCCTGGTCGAGGAGCGGCGCGACGAGGGCAAGGAGGTGGCGGAAGGACGTCGTCGCGCGGCCGTCCACGTCGAAGGCGTCCACCTTCAGACGCTGGAGCGCGCCCGCGGCCGCGAGCGCCGCGACGTGCGCGAGGCCCATCGTGCGCGCGGCCCACGGGTCGTGCTCGGCGACGGGCATCCGGCGGATCCGGAGGCCCTGTCCGGAGAAGAGGCGTGTGAGACGCGCGGCGGCGGCCGGGTCGCCGGCGTCGAGGACGAGGAAGTCGTTGCCGGCGAAGCGCGCATTGGGTCCGAACATCGGGTGCGCCGAGGCGATGGCGACACCCGCCTTGCGGGCCCGCGCAAAGAGCGGAAGGAGCGGCGTCTTGAGGCTCGCGATGTCGAAGACGAGGCCGCGAGGCGATTGCGCGAGGACGGCTTCGAGGGCCGTCGGCGTCGCGTCGAGCGACGCCGCGATGCAGACGACGTCCGCGGACGCGGCGGCGTCGAGGCTCGCGCGCGCGTACCCGCGAACGGACCCCGCGGGATCGGCGACGAGGACGCGGTAGCCCTTCGCGCGGAAGAGCGGCGCGAGGAGCCGTCCCATGCGTCCCGCGCCGCCGACGAGGAGGAGGGTGCGCTTCACGGCGTCACGCGGACGAATCTCTTCCCCATTCGAAGAAACACGGCGTCGGATTCGCCGAGGTGCAGCACCTGAGCGGGAGACTCGACCTTCGACCACGTCTGGCCGTCCAGAGAGGTCGACACGGCGCCTTCGCGAATCTTCTGGCGCGCAATGTTCTTGCTCGCCGCAAGACCCGTTTCCACGAGGACGTCCGCCATATTCCTTTCAAGGAAATCTTCGACGGCCGCGCCTGGCTCCGCGTCACGCCGTGAGAGACGAAACGTCTCCGCCTGCACCGCTCCACCCGTCCTCGAGAAACGCTTGTCGAACTCGGCGCGCGCCGCGAATGCGGCGTCCCTGCCGTGGAAGTCCTCGACCATCCGCCCCGCGAGGTCCATCTTCCGGGCTTTGGGGTGGACCGTGCCCACGGCGACCTCCGCCCTCATCGTCTCGATCTCGGTGGGCGTCAGGTCGGTCAGGAGCGTGTAGTAGGTCCACATCGCAGTGTCCGAGATCGACATGACCTTGCCGAAGATCTCGTTCGGGCTCTCGGCGATGCCGATCGCGTTTCCAAGCGACTTCGACATCTTCTCGACGCCGTCCGTGCCGACGAGGAGCGGGAGCGTCATGACGACCTGCGGCTCCTGCCCCGACTCGCGCATGAGATCGCGGCCGACGAGGAGGTTGAAGAGCTGGTCCGTGCCTCCGAGCTCGACGTCGGCTTGGAGCGCAACGGAGTCGTACCCCTGGCACAGCGGGTACAGCAGCTCGTGGACGGCGATGGGGTTGCCCTCGCGGAAGCGCTTCGCGAAGTCGTCTCGCTCGAGGAGGCGCGCGACCGTGTATTTCGCCGAGAGGCGCACGAGGCCTTCGGCGCCGAGGGCCGAGAGCCACTCGGAATTGAAGGCGACCCGCGTCTTTTCGGGGTCGAGGATCTTGAAGACCTGCGCCTTGTATGTTTCCGCGTTCGCGAGGATTTCGTGCTTCGTGAGTTGCGGGCGCGTCACCTTCTTGCCGGTGGGATCGCCGATCATCCCCGTGAAATCGCCGATCAGGAAGACGATCGAGTGCCCGAGACGCTGGAAGTGGCGCATCTTGCGAAAGACGACGGTGTGTCCGAGGTGAAGGTCGGGCGCGGACGGGTCGAATCCCACTTTCACGACGAGCGGCTTCCCCGTCTTCAGGGACCTCGCGAGCTTCTTCTCCAGCTCGTCGCGCTTCTCGCAGGCCTCGACTCCCTTCAGGAGGAGTTCGAGCTGTTCGGAGACGGGCGGAAACGGGGGAGCGCTCACGGCGGCGATTGTAGGGGACGGGCGGCGAGAAGCCCGGCCGTCCCCGCGCGCTCAGTCGCCCAGCAGCTCGCGCAGGCGCGCGAAGAGGAAGTCTAGGGCCACGGTGTTCTCACCGCCCTCGGGGATGATGAGGTCGGCGTAGCGCTTCGAGGGCTCCACGAATTCCATGTGCATGGGGCGCACGGTGGACTCGTACTGCGTGACGACGCTCTCCACGGACCGGCCGCGCTCGGCGATGTCGCGCTTCAGCCGCCGGATGAGCCGGATGTCGGCATCCGTGTCGACGTAGATCTTCACGTCGAAGAGTTTCCGGAGCTCCGGCTCGGCGAAGATGAGGATGCCGTCCACGAGGATGACTTTTCGCGGCTCGACGCGGCGGGACTCGGCCGCGCGACAGTGGACCTTGAAGTCGTAGATCGGCGTCTCGACGACCATTCCCTGCTTGAGCGCCTTGAGATGGCGCACGAGCAGCTCGGTCTCGAGGGAGTCGGGATGGTCGAAATTCTGCCGATCGAGGATGTCCTTCGGCAGATCCACGAAGTCCCGGTAGTACGAGTCGTGGGAGAGGATCGCGATGCGCTCTTCTCCCACGCGTTTGACGATCGCATTCGCGACCGTCGTCTTGCCCGAGCCCGTCCCGCCCGCGAGCCCGATGAGGAACGGCGTCACTTGAAGGCTTCGAGCATCTCTTTCGCGGTGCCGGCCTCCGAGCCCTTCGGCTCGAGCCTCAGGTACTCGGAAAGGTGTTTTTTCATGTCGGGAATCTTGTTGAGGTTCACGTATGACATGCCGAGGAGGTAGTGCGCCTTCGCGAAGTCGGGCTTGCCCTCGATGACCTTCTTGAGGATCGGCTCGGCGGCCTTGAAGTCGTTCTTGTTGTAGAGGTCGACGGCCTGGTTATAGAGGAATTCCGGTCGATCCGGGTTCGCCGCGATGAACTTCTTCTCGTACTCGGCCGCCTTCACCTTGTCGCCCTTGGCGCGATAGGCCTCCATGAGCATGCCGATGAGCGGCGAGTTGTCGGGCTCGAGGGCGAAAGACTTCTCGCCGAGCGCGATCGTGCTGTTCCAATCCTTCCTCTTGTGCGCGATCGTGGCCCCCAGGTTGTACGCGTTCGCCTTGTCGGGGCCCAGCTTGATGGCGTCCTGGGCCTTCGCGAACGCGGCGTCCAGATCGCCGGCCTGATACGCCTCGACGGCGGCGTTGTAGTTCGTGGAGAAGGGGTCTTCGACCTGCTTCACGACGCCTTTCTCGATCGCCTGCGTCTGCGTGAGGAGCTGGACGTCGAGGACCTCCGAGCCGCCGATCGGGACCTTCTTGTCCTGTTCGACGGACATGTAGCCCGATTTCTCGAAGTGGTAGAAGTAGACGAGCGTCGAGTCGTTGAGAATCGTCGCCCACTTGCCGTCCTTGTCGGTCTTGAGCTCCTGTTTGAAGTTCGTGAGGGCCTTCGTCGTCACGACGATCTTCACGTCGGCGAGGGCAACCCCCTTGCCGTCCGTGACCTTGCCCGTGATGCGCCCCTGTTGGGCGCCGAAAAGGCCCGCGGGAAGAAGGAAAAGCGCGAGAAGCGTGCCGATGAGAGCGCGTGAGGTACGGGGAGCGTGCATTGAAGCCTCCAAAGCCGTTGCCGATCGCTTCCGTGCAGGAAGGATGCCGATTCTACCGCCCGGTTCGGGGGCTCCGGCACGGATCTGAATGCATCATTCGGGGCCCCTCCCGCACGAAATGGGCGGTTCGTTTAGGCTGGGACCGTGCGAAGGCGCCTTCTCTTCGGCCTCCTCGCGGCCTCAGCGGCCGTCCTGGCCGTCTTGGCTTTTTTCGCTGCCGGGTACCTCCTGGGGCGCTGGCGGACGCGCCGCGAGGGGGTGTCCTCGGCCCCCGTCGTCCAAGCCGTGCGCCGCATCGCGCGGCTCGCGACGGTGGAAATGGAGATCGCCGACGTCGTGCGCTACGAGGAGGTGAAGACGGTCCTCGTCTTCGACATTCCGAAGAATGCGACCCTGAGGCTGCGCGGGAAGGTGACGGGGGGATTCGACCTCGGGCACGAGTTCGACGTCGAGGCCGACGCGGCCCGGCACCGCATCGTCGTGAGCCTCCCCGCGCCGCAGATCCTCTCCGTGGACGATCGTCTCGAGTGGTTCGACGAGCGCTCGGGATGGCTCAACCCGATCACGCCCGCCGACCGCACGCGGTGGACCCAGTGGGCGCGTGCCGCGCTCTCGCGCGCCGCGAAGGACGCCGGCCTTTACGAGAAGTCGACGGCGCACGCCCGGGACCTCTTCACGGACGCGGCCGCGGCCTTCGGGTGGACCGCCGAGGTTACGGTGAGCGGCGCGCGCGTGCCGCCCGGCCCCGCCCCCGCATCGGCGAAGCCCTGAGGCTCAGCGTCTCACGGGCAAGCGGCCGTTGACATCCTTCAGCGAGTTCGTCGCAATGAGGATGATGTCCACGAGCCACCAGATCCAGCAGCCGCCGAAAGTGACGAGCTTCAGAATCCCGAGGCCCGTCTGTCCCAGATAAAAGCGGTCTACCCCGAGACAACCCAAGAAGATCGAGAGCAGCAGAGTTGTGAGCCAGTCGCGCTCGCCCGGCGCGAGCGGGGCCTGCTGGCCGGGATAGGGCGGAGGCGCGACGGGCGCCGCCACGACCGGAGCGGCCGCCGCCGCCGCGAGCAGGTCGCGAAACTCCTCACGGGATTGAAGAGGAACCCAGCCGGACTCGCCCGTCTTGAACGAGAGGCTCGGCGCCGCGACACGACCCTCCGCGACCCATGCCCGGATCGTCGCCTCATCGACCGGTCCGTACTGACTGCCGTTGGCTCCGATGACGTAATACATCGCCCTCTCCTCGCTGATCAGGAACGCATTCCGGCCCCGAAAGGTTCTCCTTCCGGGGCCTCATGCATCCTAACCCGCTAGCGCGACCGCGCTTCGGGGGGACGCCGCTGGGGCGCAGGTCGCGCCTGCTGCGGAGCCGGCCGCGCCTGCTGCGGAGCCGGCCGCGCCTGCTGCGGAGCCGGCCGCGCCTGCTGCGGGGCGGGTCGGGACTGCTGCGGAGCCGGCCGCGACCAACTCTGCGAGCGCGCTTCGCCGCGCTGTCGCGCCTGGAACTCGCGGTTCAGCTCCTGCCGTGGCGGGGCCTGCCGCGCCGGAGCTTGCCGGGTCATCGGGCGCGCATTCGGCATCACGCGTTGCGCCGCAGGACTCTTGTCCACGGGCTTCGCGGTACCACCCGAGTTTCTCCACGTGTCCTTGTCGCGCTGCTGCCAGCCGTCTTTCGTCTTCCGGTAGACCTCTCCGTTCTTCCCCGCGTAGACGTTGTTGCCTCGGTCGGCCGGGCGCGACGTGTTGCGGGAGGGCGGTCTCGGGACGTCACGCACACGCTCGGGAAGGCGGTTATAGATGTTGTTCTGAACCTTCACGGGGCGGATGTTTCTTGCCGGTGGGTGGAACCCGATGACCGGACGGCCCGGCCGAACCATTCCCGGACGGTGCAGGCCCGCTCCGACTCCCGCACCGGGGCGATTCCAACCGGGTGGGCGAATCCCGCCGGGGCGATTCCCCCAGTAGTTGTTCGCGATGACCGTCGGCGGGCGGTACCCGCCGGGTCCGAACCAGCCGCGCCGGTATCCGCCTCCCCCGACGCCTCCGAAGCGAGCGGGACGGCCCCAGCCTACCGGGCGGAACCAGCCGCCCCAGCCGAAGCTCGTGTTGAAGAAGGGATAGCTCCACGACGAGCCGAAGCCCCAGCCGGACCACGGCGTGTAGTGCGCGTGGAAGCCCCACGTGTGCGGCCGCGGCCACCAGTACGTCGACCCGATCCATGGCCGGTAGTGCCAGCCCGTGCCCCAGACGACGGTGCCGCCCCATGGGTAGCAGCCCTCGTAGCCGGGCGTGTAGCCGAAATAGACTTCGTCCGGCGTCGAGTCGTAGACGCGCACGTATTTCACGTTGTAGACGGGCACGCTCGGCGGAATCTGGTCCACGTCGTCGGTCGGAATCGAGTCCGCGAGGATCCACGGGCCCGTCGGCTCGTCCGCGACGTACCACACCGCGTTGTCGCAGGCATAGTAGCGGCCCGCGATCCTCAGGACCGAGGTCGGCGTGTTGATCGCGTACTCGGTCTTCGTGCCCTCGATCGGCACGAAGTTCGGCTCGCCGTCGTACTGCACGGCGAGCTTCGCGTCGGCCCGCTTGACGGCGGTGGTCTGCGGGATCTGCGCGTCGAGAAGCGCGTCCTCGGCCTCGTCCGTGCCGGGCACGCTCGCGCGTATCTCGCCGATGTCCGAGTCCGGCGGGATCTTCGCGAAGCTCACCGGGAGCTGGTCGGGCGGCACGTACGCGAACGTTCCGCCGCCGAGCGATCTGCTCTTGAACCAGCGGCCCGAGAGGAGCGCGTAGTAGTTCTGCGTGGGCACGTCGAGGAGGACGTCGCTCTCGGTGTTCTCCATCGAGAGGAGGTCGGCACCGGCGCCGGCGACCGGCTTGAAGGATGGCTTGCCCTCGGACACGATGAGCTCGGTCGGCTCGGTGGCCACTGCGATTTTCGGCGGGTTCGCCGCCTCGGTGCCGTCCTCGTCCGGCGTGTCCTTGTCGCCCTTCTTCTGCGCGTCGGTCGCCTGGGCAGCGAGGTCTGCGATGTCGGAAGGAGGGCCTCCGATGGAACGCCACGGGCCCTTCGCGTCGGGAGCCTCGTACCACCACTTCTTGCCGCCCGAGAGGTAGTAGCGGTTGTTGCGCGTGTCGAGCACCATGAAGAGAGGCGTGTTCACGACGACCTTGAGGGGCGTGCCCTCCACCTCGCGCAGCTGCGGCTCTCCGTCGAGCGTCACGAGCACGGTCGGCTCCTGGGCGAAGAGAACCTTCGGCGGGTCGTTCTTCAGGCCCTGCGCGCTCTTCTTCTCGCGGCCCGCGACCTTCACGGCCTCGATCACTCGGTCATACGAGATGACGAGGTTCCATTTCGGGACCTCCGCCTCGACGATTCCGGCGAACGTCTTCTCTTTGTCTGGTGTGATGTTCGGGAAGCGGACGCGGTTCACCTTGATGCGCCGGATCTCGACCGAGCGGTCGTCCCGGTCGACGGAGACCGACGCCGTGAAGAAGATGACGCCGAACTTCGGCGCCGTCTCGCCCTTCTTCGTCACCGAGATGGCGGCGCGCCCGCTCATCGTGTCCCCTTTGAAGGTCTCGATTTGCGGCTGATACATGACCGCCGTGTTGCCTTTTGGCGTCGTGAACTCGCGCGGCCAGGGATCGGACGTTATCGCGGCCGCGAAGGCGCCACCCGAGGCCGCCAGAAAGAGAAGTCCCACGGCCATCTTCGTCAGGATCGATCTCATGAGCGTGCTCCTCCCGATACAATACGCGTCCCGACGGCCCTAAGCCGCAAGTCCCATGCCCGCCCCCCACTTTCCTCCGTCCGTGTCGCGCCGCCGGATGCTGCTGTCGGCGGAACGCGCGACGGAGTCACTTTCGCGGCACGGCCGCACGCGCGTGGCGCTCGGCTTTCCGAACTCCTACGAGATCGGGATGTCGAACCTCGGCTTCCAGTGGGTGTACCGCCTCCTGAACCGCGAGGAGGACATCGCCTGCGACCGGTTCTTCGCGGACGAAGACGCCGACCGGCGCGGGCCGCGCACGCTGGAGACGGACACTCCCCTCGGCGATTTCCCCCTCGTCGCGTTCTCCATCTCGTGGGAGATGGACTACGTCAACTTCCTCCGCCTGCTCCCCGCCGCGCGCATCCCGCTCGCGCGCACGGCGCGCGGCAAGGGCGACCCGATCGTCCTCGTGGGCGGGGACTGCGCGCGTATCAACCCCGCGCCGCTCGCGGCGTGGGTCGACGTCTTCGCCATGGGCGACGCGGAGAAGATCGTCCCGGGACTCGCGGACGTGCTCCGGCGCGACCTCTCGCGCGAGGCCACCCTCGCCGCCCTCGCGGACCTCAAGGGCCTCTACGTCCCGGCGGTCCACGGTGCGCGCGCCGAGGGCGCCGAGGACGGAAAGATCGTCGTCCAGCAGTTCAAGGCGGCCGAGGGCGCGCTCCGCGAGCCGCCGCACACGACGCTCCTGACGCCGCACACCGAGCTCTCGGACAAGCTCCTCATCGAGATCGCGCGGGGCTGTTCGGAGATGTGCCGCTTCTGCTGGGCCGCCTACGCGATGGCCCCGCAGGTGCGGGTGACGGCCGAGGCGGTGCTCGAAATCGCCCGCAAGAACCGCCCTCTCACGTCACGCGCGGGCCTCATCGCGACAGCCGTCGCGGACCATCCCGAGATCCTCCCGATCCTGCGCGGCCTTGCGGCCCTCGACTACCACGTCGCGCTTTCGTCCGTGAAGATCGACGCGATCTCCGAGGAGATCCTCGCGATCCTGACGGCGCAGGGCGAGCACGCTCTCGCGATCGCGCCCGAGGCCGGCAACGAGCGCCTCCGCCGCGCGATCAACAAGAAGGTCTCCGACGAGATGCTCTTCGACAAGGTGCGCCTGATCGCGCGCTCGGGAATCACGCAGCTCAAGCTCTACCTGCAGGTCGGGCTGCCGGGCGAGACCGACGGCGACGTCGATGACGTCGTCGGCCTCGTCGACGCCTTGCGGCGCGTGTTCCTCGAAGAGGGCCGGAAGCGCGGGCGCGTGGGCACGCTCGTGCCGACGGTGAACGCGTTCATTCCGAAGCCGCACACGCCCTTCGAGAACGAGCCGCTCGATGATCCGGCCGCGCTCGAAGAGAAGATGAAACGTCTCGATCAGGCGTTCCGCAAGATGCCGAACGTGATGTTCCGCGGCATGCCCGTCGTCGAGGCGATCTGGGAGGCTTATCTCGCGAAGATGGGGCCCGAGGCGGCCCCGATCCTCCTCGAGGCCGCGGCTGGCGAACCCGTGCGCCGCCTCGTGAAGACGCACCGCGAAACCCTGATGGCCGTCGTGCGGCCCGGCAGCGCGCTCGCGCTTCCTCAGCACGCCGTTCCCCGCGGCGTCTTCGACCCCCATGCGCGCCAGGCCGCGCCGTGGGGCTTCATCGCGAAGAGCTGAGGAGCCAGGGTCAGCCGCGCGCCGCGCGGAAGTAAGCCTCGGCTCCGGTCTTCAGGAGCGCGGTCACGGAGTGGAGAATGATCGAGAGGCCGCGCGCGGCGAGGTCTTTCGCGCGCGCGCCCGTCGGCGCGACCGTGCCCACGACGAGCCCACGCTTTTTCGCGACGGCCGCGATGCGATCGATCGCGGCCTCCACCTCGGGGTGACCCGGCCCGTCGGGGAAGCCGAGCGCGAGCGCGAGATCGCGCGGGCCCACGATGAAGCCGTCGATGCCGGGCACGGCCGCCAGCTCCTCGACGCGCTCGAGCGCCTCGCGCGTCTCGATTTGCGGCAGGACGAGCGTCTCGCGGTTCGCGCGCGCGATCCAGTCCTGCTGCTTCTCGGCCCCGAGAAGGAAGCCGTTCGCGCGCACCGGCGCGATGCCGCGGAGGCCGACCGGCGGATATTTCACCGCCTCGACGAGGCGCCGCACGTCGTCGGCGCTCCTGACGCCGGGCAACATGACGCCCGTCATCCCGGCGTCGAGGAACTGCAGGATCAGCTTCGCGTCGAGGCCGCGAGGCCTCACGAGTGGAGCGAGACCCGCCCCTTCGCAGGCGCGCACGACGGCCGTGGCTTCGATTGGGCCCGCCGTGCCGTGCTCCGTGTCGAGGATGTAGAGGTCGAATCCGAGGCGCCCGAGCGTCTCGACGAGATCCGGCTCGATGTTCGGCGACAGGAGGCCGTGCACGACCTCACCCGAGAGGAGCCTGTCTTTGAGAATGCCTTTTGCCATGTTCCGTCCTTAGGCCGCGACGCGCTGAAGCGCGCCGTAGAGGTCGTTCGCCGTGGGCGGGCGCTGCGCCGGGCTCTTCGCGAGGCACGCCATGAGGACGCGCGCCAGGAGATCGGGCAGGTCCGGTCGGAGCATCGTAACGTGCTTCGGCTCGAAAGACACATGGCGGCGCATGATCTCGCCCGGATCGCTCCCTCCGATGGGGCGCGTCCCCGAGAACAGCTCATAGAGGACGACGCCGACCGAGTAGATGTCGCTCCGCGCATCGAGCTCGCGGCCGACCGCCTGTTCGGGGCTCATGTAGTAGGGCGTGCCCACCGCCTGCCCGCCCTGCGTCGCCGGATCGGCGCCTTCGGCCGCGCGCGCGATACCAAAGTCCATGAGCTTCACGACGCCGTTCGGAAGGACCATGATGTTCGGCGGCTTGATGTCGCGGTGGATGATGCCCGCCTCGTGCACCGCCGTGAGGCCGCGGCAGAGCTGCTTCGCGATCTGCAGGCCCGGCGCGAGCGCCAAGGCGCCCTTCTTGTCGAGAATGTCGCGGAGCGTGATGCCCGGCACGTACTCCATCGTGAGAAAGCGGAGCCCGTCGGCCTCGCCGAGGTCGTGCATGCGCACGACGTTTCGGTGCGTGATCTTGCGGGCGAGCTGGATCTCCTGCTTGAGCGTCACGCTGACGGTCGTGCCCTCGTCGAAGGCTGCGGGCAGGAGGACTTTTACGGCGACTTCGCCGCCGAGATCGCGGTCGAGAGCGCGGTACACCGTGCCCATGCCGCCCTTGCCGAGCGTGCCGAGGATCTCGTAACGCCCGGCGAAGACCGTGCCCTTGCGCGGACCCGCGAACGCGCGTGCCGCGGCGTCGAGCGGGACGGGCGCCGGCGACGCCGCGAGCGTGTGCGCCCGCGTGGAGTCGGCGGCGGAGCTGCGCAGCTCGGCGAGCATCTGCTCGAGGGCCGCCTTCTCCTTCAGCCGTTTCAAGGCCTTCGCTCTCACTTGCGCTCCGCGCGCACCTTCGCGACCGCGCGGACGATCTCGTCCGCGGCCCGGTCGACTTCTTCTTCCGTGGTGAAGCGTCCCAGGCCGAAGCGGATCGACGCCTCGGCCTCCGCGCGCGTGCGCCCCAGCGCGAGGAGGACGTGACTGGGTTCGGCCGACGCCGAGGTGCAGGCGGACCCCGACGACACGGCGAGGTCCCGCGCGTTCGACATGACCGCATCCGCCGGCGCGCCCGCGATAGTGACGTTCAGATTTCCCGGGAGGCAGAGGGACGGGTGGCCGTTTCGCGAGAGGCCGTCCGCGCGTCCCCGCAGCCGCTCCCAGAGCCGGTCCCTGAGGCCGGCGACCCTTCGAGATTCGACCTCTCCCTCTGTACGCGCGAGGTCGGCCGCGGCGCCGAAGCCCACGATGCCCGGGACGTCGAGCGTCCCGGGCCGGAGGCCGCGCTCGTGGCCGCCGCCGAAGAGGAGGGGCACGAGCCGCACCCGCGGATTCACCGCGCGCACGAAGAGAGCGCCCACGCCCTTTGGGCCGCACAGCTTGTGGGCCGAGAACGACGCGAGGTCGAGGCCGAGGCCGTGCACGTCCAGCGGGACCTTGCCGAGCGCCTGAACGGCGTCCGTGTGGAAGACGATCCCGCGTTCCTTGCAGACGCGCGCAATTTCGCCGACGGGGTTCAGAGTGCCGATCTCGTTGTTCGCCGCCATGACGGACACGAGGACCGTCTCTTGGGTGAGGGCTTCCGCAACGGCCGCCGCGCTCGTGAGTCCGTGCGCGTCGGGCGGGAGGTACGTGACGGAGAAACCCTCGGTCTCCAGGCGGCGGCAGGGGTCGAGCACGGCGGGGTGCTCGATCGCCGACGTGACGACATGCGCCCCCGGCGTCTGCCGCGCCCGCGCGGCGCCGAGAACGGCGAGATTGTCCGCCTCGGTCGCGCCCGACGTGAAGACGATCTCGCGCGGGTTCGCGCCGACGAGGCGCGCGATCGCTTCGCGCGCCGCGGTCACGGCGGCCTCGGCGCGCCACCCGAAGGCGTGGCTCGCGGACGCCGCGTTTCCGAAATGCTCCGTGAAATACGGCCGCATCGCCTCGAAGACGCGCGGGTCGACCGGCGTCGTGGCGTGATAGTCGAGGTAGATGGGACGTTTCGGTGTCACGTGCCGGCCGCGGCCATCCTCGGCCCGGGGCCCTCGGTTTGCAACCCGGGATGAGCGAAGATCGGGATCCCAATGCTCCACGTTCTCGTCGCGACCGTCGAACGGCACGATCTCCTCGACGACCTCCGCGCGATCGCGCCGGCCACCACGACGTTCCTCGGCGAGCGCGGACTCGAGGCGATCCTCGAGCGGCTCGGCCGGTCGGCCCGCATCGACGCGGTCGTCACGGACGCTCCGGAAGTCCTCATGGAGATCTACCACGAGATCCCCGGGGCGCTGCCCGTCTACCTCGCGCGCGCCGACGAAGACGCGGCCTCGGTCCTCGTGGGCCTCGGCGCCCTGCTCGCGGAAGACTGACTCCTCAGGCGCCGCCCGCCCGCTTCCACTCCGTCCGCATCTCCGACTGGAGGCGACCGAGGCGGTAGGCGTCCCGATTCACGAAGCCGCCCCAGACCGCGAGGCCGGGATGAACTTCCTCGATGCGGCGCCAGATTTCCTGCACGACGATCCGGTAGTCGGGATGGCCCTGCGGCATCGACCGCAGCTCACAGAGGTGCACGGCTTCGCGCAGGTTCATCGTGACGTACCAGCGCACGCGAAACGCGAACGGCACGACGTAGGGAGCCTCGGCGGGGTGATCCTTCTTCACGGCTTCGTGGAGGTCGTGCGCGCGCGCCATGCATTCCTCGAAGACCGGGCCGTGCCCGGCCTCTACGATTTCCGGCGGCGTGTCGTATCCGTGCGCCGTCGAGAACGGCTGGCGCTCCTGGGAGAGCAGCCGGTGGCGGTGAAGGTCGCGGTAGATCCCGAGGTTGCCCACGAGGTCGAACGAGTAGGACGCCTCCTCGAGGGCGCGCGGCGGCTTGTCGCGCCGGCTCTTCCGCCCGGAGGCGAGGGAAAAGAGAACGGCCGCGCGCTCGGCCGGCTCCAGGGCGCGCACGCGGGAGCGCACCTCGGCGAGCGGCCGGTCTCCGTGCGGGTAGAGAAGCGCCGCGAGCACCTTCTCTTCGGCGTCGCGGTCGAAGTCCACGAGCGTGACGGGCGAGACGGAAGGTGGACCGGCCGGTCCGATCCGGGCCGCAGCCGCGGCGGCGCGGGCGAGGAGATCCTGCTTCCAGAAGCTCGGCGCGGACCTTTTCACGAAGGACGGAATGAGCCGGTCCAGCTCGCGGCGCATGCTCACGGCGAGCGCGCGGCACTCGTGCGACGGGTGCGTCAGGAGACGGTTCAGGAGGTGCTCATACGCCTGTCCCGTCGCGAAGATCCCCAGGTTCGTTAGCGTCGACGCGGGAAGGTAGCTGCGCATGACGTCGCAGGCGTGCGCCCGCACGGTCGCCGCGTATGCGCGCTTCGCCGCCTTGAGCAGCTCCTCGTCGCGCTTCACGTCCGCGAAATCGAGCGGCTCGCCGGTCTTCGGGTGGCGGACCGCCACGGACTCGACCGGGAGTACCTTCTCGATGTGGGCGATCATCCCGTCGATCTGGGCCGCATACGTCCCGAAGAGGCGATCCATGAGCGCCACGTATGCGTCCCGGTGGCGCGACGCCATGAGCGACGGCTCCCGGAACCACGGGAAATCGCCGCGGGCGTCGCGCTGGTCGAAGCGGACATAGCGGGTGGACTTCTCGAGGAAGGCGATGCCGATCCGCGCGTCTTCCAGGACCTGCGCCGTGACGTTCGAGACGTGCTCGATCGCGAGATGCGCGCCGCCGAGCTGCGCGACGGAGTCGTCGCCGTACCCTACGAGAACACGGTCGTAGAACGCGCGCGCCTTCTTCAGCGCGTCGCCGTCGTTCACCGCGTCGGCGCCCGGGAGGACGCCCGCCACGCCCTGGAACTCGTCGAGGAACACGCGGCGCAGGCTCTTGGCCGACCGGCTGTAGCGGGAGAAGAGCGCGCCCGCCACCTCCTGCGGCAGCCTGAGGCCGAAGACGTGCGCATCGACGTTCGTGAAATAGGGCGCGAGCGCCCGTATCTCCTCACCGGTGAACTCACTCATTCGGATTGGAGTCTAGCTGGGGAAAACGGTCCCCGTTTCCCCGGACCCCGAAACTTCCATGCGCCATTGCGGGCCTCGGCACCGTAGAATCCTACGGCCTGATGATCCGTTTCGGTACTTCCGGCTGGCGCGCGGTTCTGGGGGAAGAGTTCACGTTCCCGAATGCGCGACGCGTCGTCACCGCCATCGCGCGCGCGATGCGGGTTTCGGGGGATGCGCCGGCCGCAGTCGTCCTCGCGTCCGACACACGTTTCCTGAACGAGCGGTTCGTCGACGAGGCGGCCCGCGTCCTCGTCCGCGAAGGCGTGTGCCCCCTCCGCGCGGACCGCGACGTGCCGACGCCCGTCGTCGCCTTCACGATCCCGCGCCTCGGCGCCGCGGGTGGCATCAACTTCACGGCCTCGCACAATCCCCCCGAATACAACGGCATCAAGTTCTCCACGGCCGACGGCGCGCCCGCGCTTCCCGACGTCACGGCCCGCATCGAGGCCGAGATCGCTAAGACGACGGATGCGGATGCGGCGTCCGCCCCGGAGGCGAAACACGACGCGATCGACCCGCGCGGCCCCTACCTCGAGAAGCTCGCCACCTTCGTCGACACCGCCGTTCTTCGGAAGTCGAAGCTCCGCGTGGCCGTCGACCCGCGCTTCGGCACGTCGCGCGGCTACCTCGACGTCTTCCTGAGGGACGCGGGCGTGGACGTCGCGGTCATCAACGGGCACCGCGACCCGTACTTCGGGGGCCTTTCGCCCCAGTGCGACGAGAAGAACCTCGCCGCATTGTCGAAGCTCGTCGTGTCCGAGAAGCGCCGCATCGGCCTCGCGACGGACGGCGACGCGGACCGCTTCGGCATCCTCGACGCCGACGGAACGTACGTCGACCCGAACCACTGCCTCATGCTTCTCGCCGACCTCCTCCTCGGCCGCCGCCGCAAGGGCGACGCCCGCGGGATCGCGCGTTCTGTCGCCACCACGCATGGGCTCGACGCGGTGGCGAAGGCGTATGGAGCCTCCGTCTTCACGACGCCGGTCGGCTTCAAGTACATCGGCGAGCTGCTTCTCGCGGACAAGATCACGCTCGGAGGCGAGGAGTCCGCCGGCTTCACGATGGCCGGCCACGTGCCCGAGAAGGACGGCCTCCTCGCGGGTCTCCTCCTCGCCGAGCGCGTGGCCGCGACCGGCGAGACGCTCTCGGACCTCCTCGCGGCGCTCTTCAATCGCGTCGGCTCTTTCTACCCGAAGCGCGCGGACGCGCGCCTCGATCCGGCGCTCGCCGCGTCGATCAAGAAGCGCCTCGCCGAGAACCCCGCCACGCTAGCGGGGCTGAAGGTGCAGTCGATCGACCGCACTGACGGGCAGAAGCTCGAGCTCGGCGATGGCCGCTGGATCCTCTTTCGCGCCTCGGGCACCGAGCCGGTCGTGCGCATTTACGCGGAGTCTTCCGACAAGGGCGAGACGGATCGTCTTTTAAAAGCGGCCAAGGAATATGTTCTGAGAGGGTAGCGAGGAGCCAGCATGTACGCGATCGAAAGCATTCACGCCCGCGAGATCCTCGATTCCCGCGGCAACCCCACGGTCGAAGTCGAGTGCCTTCTCGAGGGCGGGGCGTCGGGGCGCGCCGGCGTGCCCTCGGGCGCGTCCACCGGTTCGCGCGAAGCCCTCGAGCTGCGCGACGGCGACAAGAAGCGATACGGCGGCAAGGGCGTTCTTTCGGCCGTCAAGAACGTCAACGAGACGATCGCGCCCGAAGTCCTCGGGATGGACGCGCGCCAGCAGGCCGAAGTCGACCGCCTGATGATCGACCTCGACGGCACCGACATGAAGACGAAGCTCGGCGCGAACGCGATCCTGGGCGTCTCGATGGCCGTCTGCCGCGCGGCGGCCGAGGCCTGCGCGCTCCCCCTCTTTCGCTACCTGGGCGGCACCGGCGCCGTCACGCTGCCCGTCCCGATGATGAACGTCGTGAATGGCGGCGCGCATGCGGACAACCCTCTCGACATCCAGGAGTTCATGCTCGTGCCCGCCGGCTTCAGGACGTTTCGCGAGGCGCTGCGCGCCGGGGCGGAGGTCTTCCACGCGCTGAAAGGAATCCTGAAGGGCAAGGGGCTCGCGACGGGCGTGGGCGACGAGGGTGGATTCGCCCCGAACATCGAGTCCACGCGCGCGACGCTCGACATGCTCGTGGATGCGATCTCGAAGGCCGGGTATCACGCCGGCAAGGATGTGTTCCTCGCGCTCGACAGCGCGGCCTCCGAGTTCTTCGAGAAGGGCTCCTACGCTCTCGAGGGGAAGAAGATCTCGCCAGCCGACATCGTTGCCTTCTACGAGGGCCTCGTCGCCGACTATCCGATCCTTTCGATCGAGGACGGCTGCGCCGAGAGCGACAAGGTGGGCTGGAAGCTCCTGACTCAAAAGCTCGGGTCGAAGATCCACCTCATCGGCGACGACAACTTCGTGACGAATCCGAAGATCCTGAAGCAGGGCATCGCCGACGGCATCGCGAACGGCCTTCTCGTGAAGCTGAACCAGATCGGCACGATCACCGAGACGCTCGAGGCCGTGCGGATCGCGCAGACGGCGCGATACGTCACGGTCATCTCCCACCGCTCGGGCGAGACCGAGGACACGACGATCGCGGATCTCGCCGTCGCCGTGAACGCAGGCTTCATCAAGACGGGATCCCTCTGCCGCTCCGAGCGCGTCTCGAAGTACAACCGGCTCCTCCGGATCGAAGAGGACCTGGCGGAGACGGGGGTCTATCCGGGTCTCGCCGCGAAGAAAGCCTGACACCGCGCCTGGTTCTGCGCGAAGATGGTCCGTGCGGTTCGAACGGATCGTCGGCGGCAAGGGTCCGCCCCGCAGCGTCGGGGTGAAGAAGCTGCCCGCGCCGGGCCGCCACGAGGAGTCACGCCCCCTGCCCGAGCTGATGCCCGACCCGCCGGCGCCGGCCTCCGGCGCCCGCCCTGACGGCAGGCACGTGAGACCCGCCTCGTATGTCGCCATTTCGCTCGTCTTCTCTCTCTTCGTGTTCGGCTTCTTCCTCCTCAGCCCCAGCGGCCTTCTCAAGGTGAGAAAGCAGCGCATCCAGCTCGCCGCGATGCAGGCCGACGTCGAGAAGCTATACGCGGAGAATCACCGCCTCGAGGAAGAGGTCGTCGCGCTGAAGACCGATCCGGAGGCCGTCGAGAAGATCGCCCGCGAGACGCTGAACCTCGTGAAGCCCGGAGAGGTCGTTCTCCTCCTGCCGGAAGGCTGGCAAGCCCGCGTGAAGCCGCCCATCGCGCCTGCCCCTGCCCCCGCCCCCGCGCCCGCCCCCGTTCCGACGCCGCGCTGAGATCCGCTCCTCGGGGCGCGTAGGCGACCGCCACGCCGTCAGGGGACCGATGCGAAATCGGCCGCGACCTCTCTCGCGTGCTTCGCGGGCGAGACGGATTCGTAGACCTTCGCGATCTTTCCCTTCGAGTCGATCAGGAACGACTTCCTCTTCGCGATGCCGAACGCGAGGTCCACGCCGTAGCGCTTGATCACCTCGCCGTCCTCGTCCGCGAGGAGCCCGAACGTCAGGGCGTTCTTCTTCGCGAACTTCGCCTGCGCCTCGACGGTGTTCTTCGACACGCCGAGGACGACGACGTCCTTCGGGAGCTTTGGGCCTTCGTCACGGAAGGCCTGGGCTTCGAGCGAGTCCCATGGTGTCGTCGGCCTCCCCGCTCAGAGTAGCGGAAGACTACGGCTCGGAGCGGCCGAGCACTTCGCGGATCTTCTGCATCAGCCGGAGGGGCGTGAACGGCTTCTGAAGAAACTCCGTCCCGGCGTCGAGGAACCCGTGGTGCGCGATCGCATCGTCGGTGTAGCCCGACATGTACAACACACGGAGGTCGGGTCTGAGGCGGAGCAGCCGTTCCGCGAGCTCCGGACCCCTCATGCCCGGCATCACGACGTCTGTCAGCAGGAGGTGGATCGGTCCCGGGTGGCTGCCGGCGATCCGTTCGGCCGCGACCGGACTCTCCGCGAGAAGCACGGTGTAGCCGGCCTTTTTCAGGATGAGGTTCGTCAGTTGCCGGATCACGGCTTCGTCCTCGACAACGAGGACGGTCTCGGACCCGGACCCCGCCGGCAGCGCCGGGTGGATCCCCGAGAGAGAGCGCGGGACGGCCGCATCGCCGGCGAAGCGCGGGAGGTAGACCTTGAACGTCGTGCCCCGCCCCGGCTCGCTGTACACGTCGATTGAGCCGCCGCTCTGGTGCACGATGCCGTGAACGGTGGAGAGGCCGAGGCCGGTGCCCTTCCCAGTCTCTTTGGTCGTGAAGAAGGGCTCGAAGATGCGCTTCTGCGTCTCCGCGTCCATC